>JBKQTJ010000334.1:0-11357 GCA_052143255.1 Streptosporangiaceae bacterium
GGGGCGGGGGGGGGGGCCCCCCCCCCCGCGGCCCAGCTACCCCGTCAGGTTCCGAAGCCGCACTCCCTGGTGGTCAGGAAGCCATAGTTCTCGATGGCCTGTTTAGCTTGCTGGTTAGCGCAGAACCAGCCCTTGATCTTCACGCCGGTCGCCGCCGCGAAGAACGGCTCCAGGTAGTTCGGGATGTGGTCACCGTTCGTGCTTTTCGCGGCGTACCAGACGACGTCGAAGAGCGGCCTGGTGAAGTTCCCGGCGTTGCGAATGTTGATGTTGATCTTCGTAGCGGTTCCGGTGCCGCTCGTCGGCGCGATGCCGCCGATCGAACCCAGAACGAGATCTCCATGCTCGTCGCGGCCGAACTTGTTCTGCTTCGCGGTCGGGTTCTTGCCGACCGCGGCGGAGTGGTACCGCTGCGCGATGTACTTGCCGACCGAGTACGGCACGATGACATTCGGGTTCGGGGCCGACTTGGTACCGAAGATCGAGGTGTCGATGCCCTCGTTCTGCTGTACGACCAGCGTATTGTTCTTGTTGATGCAGGCGGCGGCCGTCTGCAGGCCGAGCGCCGCGAGCCAGAACTTGGTCACGCCAGCCGATGACGGCGGCAGCAGCGCCTCGATCAGGGCATTCTTCCCGCTGATCTGATCCCAGTTGGTGTACGTGCAGTTGTAGATGCCGACCAGGTCAGCCAGCGTGAGGTTGGTCGGCGCGCTGCCGCCCGCGGTCACTGTGGAGGTCTCGGCATCCTCGGCAATCGCAACGTAGAGGTCCTGACCGTAGTTGTCATGGTCGGACGATGGGCGGTAGCTGGCCGAGCGGGCGAAGTCGATGCACAGGTGGCCGGCGGTCGTGTAACCGGGCGCCTGGAACTGGGAGATCCCTGCCCCGCTGCCGTCCGGCCGGGCGATCTTTGCGCAGCCGCTCTTCGGAACGATCTTGCTGGTGAGATTCAGCGGGTTGTTAGGCGGAGTCGCATCCCAGCTGTAGATGTAAGGGTGGGTCTTGTTGTGCACCTTGTGGGCCGCGTCGTAGTCGTAGGTCAGCTGGTCAAACAGCGAGTCATCGGTGTCGGAGCCGACCCACGATGTCGTAGGGCTTCGGCGAGATCGCCTTGCCGCCATGGTTGGCGATCGGGGCGGCGATGGCCGGACCGGCGACCAGCGCCGACCCCGCGGCCAGCATGGCCCAGACCGCGATGAGACTCAGGCTCTTGAACGAGCGCACACGTCCTCCTGCTCGTAGCTGAGATAGGAACGCCGCGCTCACCGCGCTGCGTTGGCCCCTCAGAGATTAGTCTCTAATTCCTATCAAAATACAAGGCCTTGTCAGGCCGCCTCATGTAATATGTCGGTTAAGTCACTAGGTAAAGCAGGGCTTACGTCCGCGGCTGGGCCAGTCCACGCAACGCCGGCACGGCACTGCGGTGCTCCCGGGCATTCGTGCAGCGCGCCTGATTGATCGCTGTTTCCCGCGATAAAATCCTGGAAAACCGCGATCGATAACAACATCACCTGCCGCTGGGCCGCCTGCGGCCCCGTCAGCGGGTTGGCAGCGCGTCAGCCGCTCTGGATTACCTGGAAACCTTCCGCCAGGTGGCCGTGAGGCAGCCCGCCCTGTTCGGCGGCCCGGCTGAGCCACCCGCGCAGGAACTGCTCAAGCCCAGCCGGGTCGGAGATCTGGCTGACGTGCGAGCGCAGCGCCGCCAGCTTGCGGCCGAAGGTCTCGGTGATGTCGACGTAATTTGTCGGCGACGGTGTGCCGGTGATCCACACCTCGCGCACCGTCCACGGCTCAAGCTTCTCCTCAGTGAGCAGCTCGGGGAACGCGAACGGGTTGCGCGAATCTGGATAAACAGCGTCAAGCGCGGCGGACCCGACGGCCCTGTGGTCGGGATGGCTCACGCCCATCCGGACGTAATTACGCTCGGGCGAGGGGCATACCACCCGATCGGGGCGCAATAGCCTGATTACCCTGGCCAGGTCCCGGCGCAAGGCGAGCGTCGGCTCAACCTGGCCGTCGGGATAGCCGAGGAAATGGACATCGTGCACGCCGACCTGCTTGGCCGCGGCGGTCTGCTCGGCCTGCCTGATGGCGACTATCTCCGACCTGGGCACCGACAGGTCGCTGCCGCCAGCGTCGCCGTTGGTCACGATGCAGTAGCTGACCTCCAGCCCCGCATCGGTCCACGTTGCGATCGTCCCGGCCGCGCCGAAGTCGACATCGTCGGGATGAGCAGTGATCACCAGTACGCGGCGGATATCTGGTGGCGGCGCAGCTTCGTCAGGCACGCCTCGATCCTACGGGCGCCCACGTTCCCGGGCCGAGGTAGCCATCTGGCCGCGCCCGCGGCGCACAGGCGTAACGTCCACGCCAGGCTAGTGTCGCCCTCACCGCAGCCGGGTAGGCGGTCAGCGCAGACAGGCTCGGCTTAGGGTGGTAGCTGTGACGACTTTCTCGGCAGATCGGTCATATGCAGAATCCATGGACGCTGCCGACCAGCTGGCGTCATTTCGCGACCGGTTCGTGCATCAGGACCGAGACATCATCTACTTGGACGGGAACTCGCTGGGCCCGTTGCCGGTGCGCACGCAAGCGCGGATCGCCGAGGTTGTTGACCAGGAGTGGGGCGTCGGCCTGGTCCGGTCCTGGGATAAGTGGATCGGCCTGCCCGCGGAAGCTGGCGACATGGTCGGCGAGCATCTCGTCGGCGCGGCCGCCGGGCAAGTACTGGTCTGCGACTCGGTAACCATCAACCTCTACAAGCTGGCCTGCGCTGCGCTGGATGCGCGGCCACGGCGGGACGTCATCATCACCGACGACGACAATTTCCCCACTGACCGGTACGTGCTGGAGGGCGTCGCCGCGCAGCGCGGCTGCGAGCTAAGGGTTATCCATACCGACATGGACGCCGGGATAACCGAGCATGCCCTGGCCGACGCCCTGGACGATCGCACTGCTGTCGTCAGCCTGTCGCACGTGGCCTACCGCAGCGGGGCACTGGCCGACATGCAAAGACTGACCGGGCTCGTCCACTCGGCCGGCGCGCTCATGCTGTGGGACCTATGCCACTCGGTCGGCGCGGTGCCGGTGGAACTGGACGCCTGCGGTGCCGACATGGCCGTCGGCTGCACCTACAAGTACGTCAACGCCGGGCCCGGGGCGCCCGGATTCCTGTATGTGCGCCAGGACTTGCAGGCCGGTCTGCGCCAGCCGATCTGGGGCTGGTTCAGCCAGCGCGACCAGTTCGGCATGGGGCCGCGTTATGAGCCAGCGGACGGGATGGCCGCCTTCCTCACCGGGACGCCGGACATCATCGGCGCCGTCGCGGTCGAGGAAGGCGCGCGGCTGCTCGGCGAAGCCGGCCTGGCCAGGCTGCGGGATAAGAGCGTCGCGCTGACCAGCTACCTGGTCGGGCTCGCCGACAACTGGCTCATGCCGCACGGCTTCACGCTCGCCTCGCCGCGGGACCCCGGCCGTCGCGGCGCGCACATCAGCCTCCGGCACGAGCACGCCTGGCAGATAAGCCAGGCCCTGATCGACGCCGGCGTGATCGGCGACTACCGGGTACCTGACCGGGTCAGGCTTGGCCCGGCCGCCATCACCACCAGCTTCACCGAGGTCTTTGACGCAATGGAGCGGCTGCGCGACATCGCCGCGAATAAGTCCTACGCCGCTATCACCACGATGCCGACCGGCGTTACCTGACCTTCGACCGGTAGCGTGCACGTCATTAGCCCAGCGCACCGTGAAAGGAAACTGGGTCGCGTTATGGCCGAGCCGATTGCTGCCGTGGACTTCCATTTCGACATCATGTGCCCATGGGCCTACCAGGCATCGATCTGGATGCGCGACGTTCGCGATCAGCTCGATCTGGACGTGCGGTGGCGATTCTTCAGCCTGGAGGAGATCAACCGGGCCGAGGGCAAGAAGCACCCGTGGGAGCGCGAATGGTCCTACGGCTGGTCGATGATGAGGGTCGGCGCCCTGCTGCGCCGGCTGGATCCAGTGCTGCTCGATCGCTGGTACTACGCGGCGGGCTCTGCGCTGCACGTGCACGGCCGCAAGCCGCATCGCCGGGAGGTGGCCGAAGAGCTAGTCAGCCAGCTTGGCCTCGACCCGGCGCTCGTAGGCCAGGCGATCAGCGATCCAGCTACTAACGAGGAGGTGCGGGCCGATCACGACCGGGTCACCAGCCTCGGGGGCTGGGGCGTGCCGACGCTGGTGTTCGCCGACGACACGGCGTTGTTCGGCCCAGTGCTCATCGACCCGCCCGCGGGCGATGCCGCGGTCCGGCTATGGCAGCTGATGACCGGCTGGCTCGAGTTCCCGAACCTGTATGAGATGCAGCGCCCGAAGCAGCACGCAGACCTCGAGTCCATCGCCACCACGTTCCGTCCCTATCTGGAGGCACGGGACTGGGTCACCATCCAGAAGGAGACACCGTGACCGACCTCGCTACGCTCCGGGACTCGCTCGGGCAGTGCTACGACGCCATCGAGTCGCTTTGCGCGCGGCTGGATGAACCGCACTGGCGGACGCAGTCGCTGTGCCCGGACTGGGACGCCCGCGGCGTGGTCAGCCACCTGGGCATGATGGAGCGGGTCATGACGGGCTGGCTGCCCGGCAGCGCCGCGGAAGTCCCGCCATTCGACCGGGTCGGGCCGTACAACGAGCAGGTCAACGCTCTCGGTGACGCAGCGTTCGCGGCCCGCATCGCGGAAATCTTCGCCGACCGCCGAGCCGACCTGGCCACGCTGCGGGCCGGGGACCTCAGCCAGCCATGCTGGACGCCGGTCGGCGTCAAGACCTACGGCCGGTTCCTGGAGATCCGGATATTCGACTTCTGGGTGCACGAGCGCGACATCACCACTCCGCTTGGCTGGCCGACCGATGACACCGGCCCCCGCGCCGAGATCGCCCTGGCCGAAGTCGAAGGCTCGCTCGGCTACATCGTCGGCAAGCGGATCGGCCTCCCCGACAAAGCCAGCATCATCTTCCACCTAACCGGCCCCCTCAAACGCGACCTTGCCGTCCAAGTAGACGGTCGCGCCAGACTCGTAGACAGCGTCCCCAGCCCCGACGTCGAACTCACCACAGACACCCTCACGTTCATGCAACTAGCCTGCGGCCGCGTAGACCCCCAAGCCCAGATCGACGAAGGCAAAATCACCTGGACGGGGGATCCGGTAATCGGCGACCGCGCAGCAAGAAACCTGCGCTTCACGATGTAACCGGGTCGCGCGGATCGGGTCGAAGGCCAGTGCTGGTCAGCTTGACAGGGCAGGCGACGCGGGGCGGGTGTGAAGCGGCCATTTCTCTGCACTGGCCGCTTCATACCGGCCCTGGGTGGTCGCCTGTCCGGGTTACTCCCACTCAATAGTCGCCGGCGGCTTGCTCGTAATATCCAGCACGACCCGGTTGACCTCCGGCACCTCGTTGGTGATCCGCGTCGATATCGTCGCAAGCACCGAATCCGGCAGCCGGGCCCAGTCGGCGGTCATGGCGTCCTCGCTGGTCACCGGCCGCAGCACGACCGGGTAGCCGTAGCTCCGCTCGTCGCCCTGGACGCCGACCGAGCGGACGTCGGCAAGCAGCACTACCGGGCACTGCCAGATCTCGCGGTCCAGGCCCGCCGACGACAGTTCCGACCGCACGATCGCATCCGCCGCTTTGGCGACGCGCAACCGGTCGGCTGTCACCTCGCCGATGATCCTGATCGCCAGCCCCGGACCGGGGAACGGCTGGCGCCAGACAATCTCGTCTGGCAGGCCGAGCTCGGCACCGACCTGGCGGACCTCATCTTTGAACAAGTCCCGCAGCGGCTCGATCAGCTCGAACTTCAGATCGTCGGGCAAGCCGCCAACGTTGTGGTGAGACTTGATATTCGCGGTCCCGGTTCCGCCGCCAGACTCGACCACGTCGGGATAAAGCGTGCCCTGGACCAGGAATGCCGCCTCGTCCCCGTGCTCGCCTGCGATCTCGCGCGCCGCCTGCTCGAAGGCCCTGATGAACTCCCGCCCGATGATCTTGCGCTTCTGTTCAGGGTCGGTAACGCCGGCCAGCGCGCTGAGGAAGTCACTGGCTGCACCGACGACCTTGAGCTCGACCCCGGTTGCCGCGACGAAGTCCTTCTCGACCTGCTCGGCCTCACCTGAGCGCAGCAGGCCATGATCGACGAAGACGCAGGTCAGCCGGGAGCCGATGGCCCGCTGCACGAGCGCGGCTGCGACCGCCGAGTCCACCCCGCCGCTCAGCCCGCAGATCGCGCGGCCGTCACCCACCTGCGCGGCGATCCGCTCTGTCTGCTCCTCGATGACCCCGCGCATGGTCCAGGTCGGATCACATCCCGCCGCTGCCAGGAAGTTGCGCAGCATCGCCATGCCGTACTCGGTGTGCAGTACTTCCGGGTGGAACTGCATGCCGTAGAGCTGGCGGTCGGGCGCCTCGGCCGCCGCTACCGGAGTGCCTGCGGTCGTGGCCGTGACCGCGAATCCGGGCGGCGCTGCCGCGCACGTATCGCCGTGCGACATCCAGACCCGCTGCGCCGGTGGCTGGCCGGCCAGGAGCACGCCCGCGGCCCCGGCCGACTGCAGCGGAGTGGCCCCGTACTCACCCGTTCCGGTATGCAAAACCTCGCCGCCGAGATCGCGCACCATCAGCTGAAAGCCGTAGCAGATGCCGAGAACCGGCACCCCGGCCGTGAGCAGGCCGGCCGGGGCGGGCGGGGCGCCGGGCGCGTAGACCGACGAAGGTCCGCCGGACAGAATGACGGCCGATGGGCGCAGGGCCAGAAGCTCCTGAGCGGGCATCGTACTCGGCACGACTCGCGAGTACACATGGCACTCGCGCACGCGGCGGGCGATTAGCTGGGCGTACTGCGCGCCGAAGTCCACCACCAGGACGGGCCCGGACGCCAGGGCAGCCGAGCCGTTCGCAGCGCCATCCGCCATCCCGGCATTCTAGTCGGCGGTCCGGCGCTAGCTGGCTGACCGCTACCCGGCCTGTCCGGCCGTGTCCTGCGCCTGCGCGGGCAGCGCCACCGGGCTGACCCTCACCCTGGAGATACGGCGCCCGTCGAGCTGGGTGACGGTCAGCGTGCGCCCGGCTACCTGGACGTGCTCGCCATTGTCGGGCAGGTGGCCGAGCGCGGCCAGCATGTAGCCGGCGACCGTTTCATACGGGCCCTCCGGCAGTTCCAGACCGGTCTGCTCGGCGAACTCGTCCAGGTTCAGCAGACCATCCACCTCAAGCTCGCCACCGTGCAGCTGCCGCGGATGAGACGCTTCCTCGTCGTACTCGTCCTGGATATCCCCGATCAGTTCCTCGACCAGATCTTCCAGGGTGACGATCCCGGCAGTACCGCCGTACTCGTCTACCACGATCGCCAGATGCGCCCGGTCCTTGCGCATTTCCGAGAGCGCCGACAGCACCATCTTGCTGATCGGCAGGAACTTGACCGGCCGGCAGACCTCGCCAACCTTGCGGGAATCCGCCTCGGCCCGGTTATCCAGCAGATCACGAGAGTGCACGAAGCCGATCACGTCGTCGTAGGACTCCTGATAGACCGGGAAGCGGGAGTAACGAGCGTGCTCGGCAACCTCGGCCGCCTGAGCCAACGGCATTGTCGCCGGCAGGAACTCGACCTCCGTGCGCGGCACGAGCACTTCGCGAACCTGTCGTTTTCCGGCATCGAAGACCTCACTGACGATGTGCCGTTCGTCCGGGCTCAGCGCCTGGTGCCCGGCGACCAGGTCGCGTAGCTCCTCGTCCGTCATCACCCCGCGGCCGACCGCCGGGTCTCCGCCGAGCAGTTGCACCACGAGGTTGGTAGATCTCGACAGCAGCCAGACCAGCGGCCGGGCTAGCGTGGCCAGCCGGTCCACGACCGGCCCAGCAAAGTACGCGACCCGCTCCGCTCGCTGCAGGGCGAGCCGTTTCGGCGCGAGTTCCCCGAAGACGAGGGTGAAGAAGGCGATCGCCAGGGTCACGGCTATCAGCGCCAGCGGCACAGCGACGTCGTGCGGCAGCCCTGCCTTGGTGAGTTTGTTGCCGAGCCGGTCCGACAGCAGCGCCGCCCCGAACGCGCCCGACAGCAGCGTCGCGAGCGTCACGCCGATCTGGACGGAGGACAAGAACCGGTTCGGATCCTGGGCCAGCCGGGCGGTTCGCTGGCCGCGCTTGCCTCGCTTACTGAGCGCGCGTACCTGGCCTTCGCGGAGCGAGACCAGCGCCATCTCCGCGGCGGCGAAGAAACCGCCGATTAGCACTACGGCCAGGACGAGGAGAATGTCCCAGCCGACGCCATTCACGTCCGGATCCCCGACCCTCGTCCATTCGGCTTCGCGAGCGCTGCAGTCCCCGCGTTCCGGCACCAGCCGGACCCCGGCTGCGCGGTAGTTTGCAATAGTCTAAGCAGTCTGCCCGCGATGGCGGACCGTACTCGCTCACCCTGCCGCCCGCCAGGCGCGGTCTGCTGGCAAATAGCTTCTTTATCCGTAATCACATGATATCTAGCGTGAAGCGCAGTTAATACACGGGAACGAAGGGGCAGGTGGGCAGTGGCCGGGATATACGACGAGGCCGTCGCGATCTCCGCAGAACTGACCGAACTACGCAGGTCGATTCACGCCGACCCGGAGATCGGTCTTGAGCTGCCGCGTACGCAGCGCAAGGTGCTGGACGCACTCGCGGGGCTGCCGCTGGACGTCAGCCTCGGCCAGGACCTGAGTTCCGTCACTGCGGTGCTGCGCGGCGGCAAGCCTGGCAAGACCGTGCTGCTGCGAGGTGACATGGACGCGCTGCCCGTCACCGAAAGGTCTGGCGTGCCCTACGCGTCGATGGTGCCCGGCGCTATGCACGCATGCGGGCACGACCTGCACACGGCGATGCTGGCCGGGGCGGCGAAGCTCCTGTCGGCCCGGCAGGACGAGCTGGCCGGGAACGTCATCTTCATGTTCCAGCCAGGCGAGGAAGGCCCCGGCGGCGCCCGCATCATGCTGGCAGAAGGCCTCCTGGACGCGGCCGACGAGCGGCCGGTGGCCGCTTACGCCTTGCACGTTGCCTCCGGCCTGCTGCCCTTCGGTCTGGTTGCCAGCCGGGCTGGCACGATCATGGCCGCGGCAGACACGTTGCATGTGACGGTGCATGGGCGCGGGGGGCACGGCTCGCAGCCGCATCGTGCCGCCGACCCAGTGCCGGCCGCCTGTGAGATCGTACTGGCGCTGCAGACGATGGTGACGCGCCAGTTCGACGTGTTTGACCCGGTTGTGGTGACAGTAGGCACCTTCCATGCAGGCACCGCCGACAACGTGATCCCGGCCGACGCGCACTTCGTGGCGACAATCCGATCGTTCTCGCCGCAGGCGCGGGCTGCGTTCGCGCTGGCAGGCCCGAGGCTGGCGCGCGACATCGCGACGGCGCACGGACTGACCGCGACTGCCGAGTTCGTGGACGGGTATCCGGTGACCGTGAACGACGCGGCCGAGCTGGCGTTTGCTGAGCACACGGTCGCCGAGGTGCTCGGAGACGGCAGGTACGTCGCCGCGCCTGACCCCTTGACCGGCTCGGAGGACTTCTCGTACGTGCTCGATCAGGTTCCAGGCGCGTTCTTGATGCTCGGCGCCTGCCCGGCCGATGCCGATGTGAGCACGGCACCGTTCAATCACTCGGCCGAGGCCGTGTTCGATGACGCCGTGCTGCCGGCCGGGACGGCGCTGTATGCCGAGCTAGCACTGCGCCGCCTCGCTTCGGGCTGACAACCCGGCGGACGATCTGGCGCAGTCGGTAAATCACAGCTATCACCGGTCGGCGGATCCGGCTGACTCCTGCCTAGAGGCTGGCGACGTCGGCTTGCTTGGCGCGGACGGCCTCGGCCGCCTCGCGGAGCGAGGCGAGCTCGGTCTCGGTGAGGTCGCGCTCGACGACCCGATTAACTCCGGCGGCGCCTAGCTCGGCTTCGACGCCGAGGTAGACGCCGGAGATGCCGTACTGGCCATCCACCCAGGCGCAGACCGGCATGACGGCGCCGGAGTCCTCTGCTACCGCGCGAGCCATCCTGGCGGCGGCGGCCGACGGCGCGTAGTAGGCAGAGCCGGTCTTCAGCAGCGCCACGATCTCCGCGCCGCCGTTGCGGGTGCGCTCGACCAACTGCTCGATCTCCGCAGCGGGCAGCATGTCGGCCAGCGGCTTGCCACCGACCGAGCACGCCGACGGCACCGGCACCATCGTGTCGCCGTGCGACCCGAGCGTGAGCGTGGTGACCGAGCCGACCGGCACGTCAAGGCGCTCGGCCACGAAATAGCTGAACCGCGCGGTATCCAGCATGCCGGCCTGGCCGACCACGCGGTGCGCGGGGAAGCCCGAAACCTTCGCCGCGAGCGCGGTCATCTCGTCTAGCGGATTCGACACCACGATGAGCACCGCATCAGGCGCGTGCTTGACGACCTGCTCGGTGACACTGCGGACGATCTTGGCGTTGACGCCGATCAGGTCCATCCGGCTCATGCCCGGCTTGCGCGGCAGGCCGGCTGTGATGACCACCATGCCGGAGCCCGCGATTGCTTCGTAGCCTTCGCCGGCCGGCCCGGTCGTCTGACCGGTCACCTTCGTCTCAAAGCCCTCAACCGGGCGCGACTGGTTCATATCCAGGGCAAGGCCCTCGGGCTTGCCTTCGACGATGTCGGTGAGCACGACCTCGTCAAATATGTCGTACTCAGCCAGGCGCTGCGCCGTTGTCGAGCCGTAGAACCCGGCACCGACGACCGTTACCTTACCTGTGCGGGCCATATCCCGTGATCTCCTTATCCAGCTGCGCTGCCGTCATTGACACGCAGCGATTTGTCCTGCGCCGATCACGGCCACGATGTCATGCAGTCAGGACGCCGCCACCGCCGCGCGCAGGTTCTCATCCAGGGCGGACAGGAACTCCTCCGTGGTCAGGAAGGGAGTGCCCGCGCCGACCAGGAGTGCGAGGTCCTTGGTCATCTTGCCGGACAGCACGGTCTCCACGCACACTCGCTCCAGCGTTTCGGCGAACTCGGTGACCTTGGGGGTGCCATCGAGCTTGCCGCGATGCGCCAGGGCCCTGGTCCAGGCGAAGATCGAGGCGATCGGGTTCGTCGATGTCGGCTTGCCCTGCTGGTGCTGGCGGTAGTGCCGGGTCACCGTGCCGTGCGCGGCCTCCGCCTCGACAGTCTTGCCGTCCGGCGTCATCAGCACGCTCGTCATCAGCCCGAGCGAGCCGACCTTCGCGAAATCGCAGTTTGTCATTGTCTTGCGCGAATGAAGTTTCTGGAAATACCAGACGCCACTCCCGCTCTTCTGTGAAGCTCGGATGCTTGAGAGCTGGAGCCACCAAG
>JBKQTJ010000335.1:0-5956 GCA_052143255.1 Streptosporangiaceae bacterium
GTCGTGGCCATCGGCGCCGCCGTGCAGGCAGGCGTGCTCAAGGGCGAGGTGAAGGACGTCCTGTTGCTCGACGTCACGCCGCTCTCCTTGGGCATCGAGACCAAGGGACAGGTCATGCACCGCCTCATCGAGCGCAACACCACCATCCCGACCAAGCGGTCGGAGGTCTTCACGACGGCCGAGGACAATCAGCCGTCGGTGGAGATCCACGTGCTCCAGGGCGAGCGCGAGATGGCCATGTACAACAAGACGCTGGGCAAGTTCCAGCTGGTCGACCTGCCGCCGGCGCCGCGCGGCGTGCCCCAGATCGAGGTCACGTTCGACATCGACGCCAACGGGATCGCCCACGTGTCGGCCCAGGACAAGGCGACCGGCAAGGAGCCGAACAAGGGCGTTAACCCCGACGAGGTCGTAGCAGTTGGCGCCTGCTTGCAGGCCGGCGTGCTGAAGGGCGAGGTCAAGGACGTTCTGCTGCTTGACGTGACGCCGCTGTCGCTCGGCATCGAGACCAAGGGTGGCATCTTCACCAAGCTGATCGAGCGCAACACGACGATCCCGACGAAGCGCTCGGAGATCTTCACTACCGCTGACGACAACCAGCCCTCGGTGCAGATCCAGGTCTTCCAGGGCGAGCGTGAGATCGCGGCCTATAACAAGAAGCTCGGCATGTTCGAGCTGGCCGGCCTGGCTCCCGCCCCGCGCGGCATCCCGCAGATCGAGGTCACGTTCGACATCGACGCCAACGGCATCGTGAACGTATCGGCCAAGGACCTTGGCACCGGCAAGCAGCAGTCCGTGACGATCTCTGGCGGGTCCGCGCTGGGCAAGGACGACATCGAGCGGATGATGGCCGACGCTGAGAAGTACGCCGAGGAGGACCGGCAGCGCCGCGAGGAGGCCGAGGTGCGCAACCGCGCCGAGTCCCTCGCCTACACCACGGAGAAGTTCCTCTCCGAGAATGCCGACAAGGTTCCCGGCGACGTCAAGTCCGAGGTCGAGTCGGCGATTGCCGACCTGAAGAAGGCGCTTGACGGCACCGACACCGAGGCGATCAAGACGGCCAGCGAGCACGCGGCCCAGGTCAGCCAGAAGATGGGCACTGCCATCTACGCCCAGTCGCAGGCTGCGAACGCGCAGTCCGGCGACACGGGCGAGGAGGCCGGCGGCCAGGACGACGATGTCGTCGAGGCCGAGATCGTCGAGGACGAGAAGCCGGCCGACCGGGAGGGCGGCGCCGCCTGATGATGCCCGACAACGAGAGCCAGGGCCCGGTCATCCGCGATCGCAGGCGGATTGACCCGGCCACTGGCGAGGTACGCGAGACCGGACAGCCTGGCCCGCAGCGCGGGCCGGGCCCGGCTGGCGGTCAGCCGAAGCCCGGCAAGCACTCAGTGTCCAAGCCAGGCGGTGCCGGAACCGGAACGGGATCCGATCAAGGTGGGGCCACTGCGTCCGGCCCCTTGGCCAGCGGGCCCGACCAGATGGGGGTCAAGCTGGCGGAGCGGACCGCGGACTTGCAGCGGCTACAGGCGGAATACGCCAATTACCGCAAGCGAGTTGAGCGCGACCGGCTGGCAGTGCGAGAGCAGGCGCTAACCAACGTGCTGCACGGACTGCTGCCTGTCCTCGACGACATTGGCAGGGCTCGCGAGCACGGTGAGCTGACGGGCGGCTTCAAGTCAGTGGCTGAGTCACTTGAGGGCATCGTGGTGAAGCTCGGCCTGACTGCCTACGGGGAGAACGGCGACCCGTTCGACCCGATGTTGCATGAGGCACTGATGCACTCGTATTCCGCCGACGTCACCGAGCCGACGTGCGTCCAGATACTGCAGCCTGGCTACCGGGTGGGCGAGCGGATCATCCGCCCGGCCAGGGTGGCCGTGGCCGAGCCTGGCGAGGAACTTGCCGACGAGGCCGCCGACCCAGATTCAGCCAGCGCTGAGCCGGCCGGACCGGGATCAGTCAGCCCCGACTCCGCTAGCACGCAATCCAGTAGCGCAGATTCCGCCGGGCCAGATTCTGCCGACCCAGAATCAGCCAGTGCGGCGCAGGCCAGCGCCGGGGCGCCTGGCGCGGAAGCGGCGGAAGCGGCCGGTGCCGGCGAGCCCGGGCAGGCCGGGCCCGACGACGCCGGCGACTAGATAGCTCCCGAGAGAGGCCCGTTGAGCACCAAGGATTACCTGGAGAAGGACTATTACAAGACCCTCGGGGTGACCAAGGGCGCGACCGCAGACGAGATCAAGAAGTCGTACCGAAAGCTGGCCCGCAAGTACCACCCGGATGCCAACGAGGGCGACGCGAAGGCGGAGGCGCGCTTTAAGGAGATCTCCGAGGCTTACACCGTCCTGTCCGATGACAAGCGGCGCAAGGAGTACGACGAGTCCCGCTCGTTGTTCGGTGGCGGTGGCGTGCGGATGCCAGGATCCGCGGGCGGCAGCTACGGGTTCGACCTTGGCGACCTGTTCGGCGGCTCGGCCGGCGGCTCCGGCGGGCGGCTGGGCGACCTGCTCGGCGGCGTCTTCGGCTCGCGCGGCGGAACGGGCAGTCAGCAGGCCCGGCCCCGCCGCGGCGCAGACGTGGAGACCGAGACAACGCTGTCGTTCAGTGACGCGATCGAAGGCTCCACGGTTTCGCTGCGGCTCACCGGCGAAGGCCCGTGCAAGGTGTGCAGAGGCACCGGCGCCAAGGCCGGCACCGTGCCCAGGGTGTGCCCGACCTGCGAGGGGACCGGGCAGGGCAGCAGGAACCTCGGTAGCTTCGCGTTCTCCGAGCCGTGCAAGACGTGCCGCGGCCGGGGCTTGGTCGTGGACGACCCGTGCCCGACCTGCTCCGGCAGCGGACATGCGATGAGCACCCGGACGATCCAGGCGAGGATCCCGGCCGGCGTGGGTGACGGCCAGCGGATCAAGATTCCGGGCAAGGGCGCATCCGGCGAGCGCGGCGGCCCCCCCGGAGACCTGTACGTGCGCGTCCACGTCGAGCCGCATCCGCACGGAACCTTCGGCCGGTCCGGCTCGAACCTCACGATCACCGTTCCGGTTACCTTCCCTGAGGCTGCGCTCGGCGCGGAGATTAAGGTGCCGTCGCACCGCGGCATGCCGGTAAGCCTGCGAATCCCCGCTGGCACGCCGAGCGGCCGTACTTTCCGGGTCCGGGGTAAGGGAGTGCGCCGCAAGGATGGCACCTCGGGTGACCTGCTGGTCACCGTGGCAGTGCAAATCCCCCACGAGCTGGCGGACAAGGCCAGGGACGCGCTGGAGGCGTTCCGGGACGCCACCGCCGGGCCTGACCCGCGGGCCGAGGTACTGCGCCAGGCCAACGGCTGACTCAGCCATACCGATAGTGCAAAGGAGATGACATGACCAGCCAGTTCGAGCTCTCGGATGACACGCCTGTCTATGTCATCTCGGTGGCTGCCCAGCTATCCGGCCTGCACCCGCAGACGCTTCGCGCTTATGACCGGCTCGGCCTGGTCTCGCCCGGCCGGGCGGCCGGGCGTGGCCGACGGTATTCGCTGCGCGACATCTTGATCCTGCGCGAGGTGCAGCGGCTCTCCCAGGAAGAGGGCATCAATCTCTCCGGGATCAAGCGCATTCTCGAGCTGGAGCTGGCCGAGCGCCGAAGCAGGCTCTTGCTCGCCGAAATGCAGGCGGAAGTGAGCCAGCTGCGCGCCGAGCTCGAGTCAACCCGAGCCGTAGCGGCCCGGCTGTCGGCCTTGCTCCGCAGCAGGAGTGACAGCGCCGCCCTCGTGCCGGTACACGGTACGGGCCGGGTCCATCCTCCGGCCGGTCCTGGCCGAACCGCCGCCGATCCAGGCCAGGCGGTCGCTGCCGCCGCCGAGGTTGCTCCTCGGCCAGCCGGTAAGCCGGCCAGTTCCGGCTGATTCCAGCCGGCCCGCGCAGCTGCCGTGCTGCTAGCGCGAGGCGATCGACAAATCAAGTACGTGAGAGAAGCAAGTACGTGAGAGAAGACAGACTGTGGAAGAGAAGCTGACCAGGAAAAGCCGGGAGGCCTTGTCCGAGGCCGCGCAGATGGCCGCAGCGGCGGGTAACCCCAACGTGGACGGCCTGCACCTGCTGGCTGCGCTAGTCCAGCAGGACGGCGGCACGGCCGCCCCGCTGCTACGTGCCATTGGCGCCGATCCCGCCCGTGTGCTGGCAACCGTCAGAGACCAGCTGGCGAAAATGCCGCAGGCGGCCGGCGCCACCGTGAGCGCGCCCGACGCCTCGCGTCAGCTGCTTGCGGCCCGTGCCACGGCCGGCAAGCTGGCTGCCGACATGTCCGATGATTACGTGTCCACCGAGCACCTGCTCGTCGGGCTGGCTGCCGACGGCGGCCAGGCGGCGGCCGTGCTCCGGCGGGCTGGTGCTGACGCCAAGCGGCTTACCGAAGCCTTCGAGCAGGTACGCGGGCATGCGCGCGTCACGTCGGAGGATCCAGAAGGTACCTATCAGGCGCTGGAGAAGTACGGCATCGACCTCACCCGAAGCGCCAGGGAAGGCAAGCTCGACCCCGTCATCGGCCGGGATGCCGAGATCCGCAGGGTCATTCAGGTATTGTCACGCCGCACCAAGAACAACCCGGTGCTGATCGGCGAGCCCGGTGTCGGGAAGACCGCGGTGGTGGAAGGGCTCGCGCAGCGGATCGTCGCCGGAGATGTGCCCGAGTCGCTGCGGGGCAAGCGTGTCGTAGCGCTGGACCTGGGCGCGATGGTCGCGGGCGCCAAGTACCGCGGCGAGTTTGAGGAACGGCTGAAGGCTGTCCTGAACGAGATCAGGCAGAGCGACGGCGAGATCATCACCTTCATCGACGAGCTGCATACGGTCGTTGGAGCGGGTGCGGCCGAGGGCGCGATGGACGCCGGGAACATGCTCAAGCCGATGCTGGCTCGCGGCGAGCTGCGCATGGTCGGGGCGACCACCCTCGATGAGTTCCGCCAGCGGATCGAGAAAGATGCCGCGCTTGAGCGGCGGTTCCAGCAGGTCTTCATCGGTGAACCGTCCGCCGAGGACACCATTGCGATCCTGCGCGGCCTCAAGGGCAGGTACGAGGCGCACCACCAGGTGCAGATCTCCGACGCGGCCCTGGTAGCCGCGGCGACGCTTTCTGATCGCTACATCACCGCGCGGTTCCTGCCTGACAAGGCGATCGACCTGATCGACGAGGCGGCCTCCCGGCTCCGGATGGAGATCGACTCCCGGCCCGTCGAGATCGACGAGCTGCAGCGCGCCGTCGACCGGATGAAGATGGAGGAGATGGCCCTGGCCAAGGAGGCCGACGTGGCCAGCAAGGAGCGGCTGGAGCGGCTGCGGGCCGACTTGGCCGATAAGCAGGAACAGCTGACTGCGCTGGTAGCCCGGTGGGACCAGGAGAAGGCCAGCCTCAACAAGGTTGGCGAGCTCAAGAAGCGGCGCGACGACCTGGAGGGGCAGCTTGAGCGCGCGGAGCGGGATCACGATCTCGAGACCGCCTCACGCCTGAAGCACGCCGAGATCCCTGCAGTTGATCAAGAACTAGAGGCGGCCAAGGCAGCGGCTGGCCAGGTACCTGGTTCCGAAGGGACTGCTGGGGTCGCGGGCAGCGGCGCGGACGGATCAGGCTCGCCGACGGCCGCGGCGCCGATGGTGAAGGAGGAGGTCGGCCCGGACGACGTGGCCGATGTGGTGTCATCCTGGACCGGCATTCCCGCGGGCAGGCTGATGGAGGGCGAGACCGGCAAGCTACTGCGGATGGAATCTGAGCTAGGCCGTCGCCTGATCGGCCAGCAGGCCGCTGTGCAGGCGGTGTCTGATGCAGTCCGCAGGGCCAGGGCCGGGATCTCCGACCCGGACCGGCCATCCGGCTCATTCCTGTTCCTCGGTCCCACGGGTGTTGGCAAGACCGAGCTTGCCAAGGCGCTGGCTGAGTTCTTGTTTGACGATGAGCGCGCGATGGTCCGGATCGACATGAGCGAGTA
>JBKQTJ010000336.1:0-22427 GCA_052143255.1 Streptosporangiaceae bacterium
GGAAGACCGGCCCTTCGCAGCGCTCACCGATGGCCAGGTCGACGGCCCGCGCGGTGCGCGGCGCGAGCGGGATGGTGAGGACATTGCCCGCCCTTGCGCGTGATCACTAGCGGTGCGGTGGCCGCGCTCGATGCCCATGGCCTCGATGTCGGTGCCCGTGGCCTCAGACACACGCAGCCCGTTGAGGGCCAGCAGGGAGATCAGCGCGTGCTCAGCAGGGGACCCGAGACCGGCGGCGACGAGCGGGGCACCGAGCTCATTGCGATCCAGCGCCGTCGCGTGCGACTCGTAGTCAAGTCTTGGCCGGCGGACGTGGACGGCCGGGGAGTGATCCAGCAGTCACGAACGAAGCACTCAATGTCCGCGCGCCTGGCACCGAACAGAGGCAGGTGACGGGTGTGGCACCAGCTGGCGTACTGGCGCAGGTCCAGCTCGTAGGCCTGGCGGGTCAGACCGCTATACCAGGCCAGCTGGCCTTAGCCGGGTTGTTCCCGTCACACCCGTGTTCAGGACTGGTGGCCATGAGGCACCTCCTCGGCCTCCACGGCGCAGTCACAGAGGACGTACTCGGTAAGCTCTGGGACGAGTCGTTCGAGCAAGGGCGCCTGGCCGCCCTTGACGAGCTGCAAGACCGGTTCTGCGTCTGCATGAAGTAGGAGCCCACTGGCGGGTGAGGACGCCGGACATGTAGCCAACGCGCGCGTCTGCCGCCAGTCGCGACACCGAGTTCGGCGTCGCCTTGGCGTTCCCGCGGGAACCTCCTCTCCCTTCCGGGCCGAGCGCTGAGGTCTCGGCGAGTGTTTGGGTTCCGGTCCGAGCCGGTCCAGAAGAGGTAGAGCTGGCCTGGTGTCGAGCAGCGGAATGCGCGGCGCCCGATCGGCTTGGCAGCCGCCGCGAACGATTTGACTCATCGCAAACCTCCCGCATGCCGGGCCATAGTGAGGTGTGATCGTCGCGGCGATAGTGGTGGCAGTGCTGGCTTTCGTGCTGGTTGCCGATCGGGTCGCGGTGATCTGCGCGCAGGATCGCGTGGCCGCGCGGATCAGGGACCGAGGCTATGCCGCCAAGCCGCACGTGCGAATCGCGGGCTTCCCGTTCCTGACCCAGCTGGCGGCCGGGCGTCTGACCCGGGTAGTGATCAGCGCAGCGGGCCAGAAACGAGGGCCGGTAGAGGTCAAGCGCCTCGACATCACCCTGCACGGGATAGGGGTCAGCTTCCGCGGCGCCGCCGCGGCCGCCTCAGTGTGCGGCACCGCCCTGGTCGGCTTCACGGGCCTTGCCGGGATGGCCGGCACTGGGGGCCTGACTATCGCCGCCGACGGTTCAGATCGGGTGAAGATCACGGTCAGTCTGGGCCGGGTCGCCGGGACCGCCACCGCGCGGGTGACCCGTGCAGGGTCGGGCAGTATCCGCATCGCGGTGATCTCCGCTGGCAGCCTGCCGCTGGCCGCGCTCGGCTCGCTGCGTGACATCACCGTGCCGCTGCCTGCGCTGCCGCCCGGGTTAACCATCCAGGGTGTCACCGTCACCGGCCAGGGGGTACTGGTGCTTGTCGGCGGCCAGAACGTGACCTTCGGCGGCTGACACCGCTGGGTCTGCGCCGCCCGCTTCTGGTCAGGAATCCGGCTCCCGGTCTTCGGCCGTCGCCCCGCGGCCCAGATTCAGCAGCCGTTCTTCCAGCACCGCAAGCTGCTCGTCGAACGAGGACAGCTGCGCTTGCAGCGCATCGATGCTGCGCCGCTGCGCGGCGATGCTGTCGGCGATAGCTGTCAGTTCCGCTGCCGAAAGGGCGCCAGGCAGGGGAATCCCGCCGTGCACCGGCGGGCGATGCTCGCGGAATCTGGCCAGGCCCTCCAGCTCATCGGTTATCCCGCGGAGCTGAGCGATGAATCCCCGGACCAAGCCGGGAACCAGGCCCGATGTGCTGCGCTCATCCTCATCCACCGGCCTAGTTCCTTTCCGCCAGTCTCACAGCAGATGCTGCCACCGCGTGATAATTCCCGCTTCAAGCCAGGTAACGCAGAACACGGCGGCCCACGTGCCTACTCGCCGCCCTCTCGGGGCGCATGCCGCCAGCTGCCGGCAGACGCTCGCCGTTGCATAGTCGCTGCCACGCCTGTGAGGTATCGAGCTCGGCCCATCCGCTGTAGTCCTCGTGATCACCCTTGTGGAAGCACCCAGCAAAGTGGCTCATCTTGCTGCGGGAGATCAGCAGAATCCGTGCCGCCGCCTGGGCGCGGCGGCTAGCCTGCTCCCGCCGGTAGCCCGTGCCCGGCCAGTCACCCGGCTGTTAGTCCAGGCCGGCGACAGCCAGCCCCGGGAGCACATGATCCGCGACTAGCTTCTGCATGGCCTCACTGTTCGGCGCAATAGTCCGCACGGCTGCCGACGACGTCGCACGAAGATTGGCCAGGCCTGCCGACCTCATCGGACTGCGCCGCCTGGCAGGCCTTTTGCGCCACGACGGCAGATTCATGTGCGTGAGCGCGATCCCTGGCGGGCCCGACGTCACGGTCTCCCGAACGGCGAACGCGCTGCCGTGCTGCACCGGGGGCGCGTCGCCGGCGTGAGGCGTCAGGGCACGGTTCCCCGAGGCACGACCCAGTGCATTGGCTGTTTGGTGACTTCGGCGATGAGGTCGTAATCACCGTCGTAGTGCAGGAGCGTGACCTGCTCCCGCTCCGCAACAGCCGCGATCAGCAGATCCGGGAAGCCGACTGCCCGAACTCGGCCGCCGCGCCACAGCACGGCCTGAACCTCAAGCACGCGATGCCAGTCCTCATCATGGGTAGCCAGCCACTCGTAGCCTTCGTCCCGGTCAGCTCTGACCCGGCCAAGCTCTGCGCTGGTGCGGGTTGCCCAGCCCAGCTCAAATTCAATGACACCGCAGGTCGCGACCAGCCCGGCCTCGATCAGCGGGCCTAACACTGCCGCTATCGGGGGCCGGTGCAGCCGGGCCAGCGCGCTGGTATCAGCCAGATGACTAGCTACCGCTGCCATGCGGCGCGCATCACCTCTTCGTCTGCCAGGTCGGATAGCCCGCCGGAGATGAGCCGCTGCAGATCCCGGCGCCGCGCGGCCAATGCGGTGACCTGGCGCAGGGCGGCGTTGACCGTGTCCTTCTTCGTTTCCGTCTTCAGCACCTTCTGCGCGGCCGCGAGCTGCTCCTCGTCCACGTCGATCAAGGTCTTAGCCATCACGACCCCCTTTCCGCCTCCGCCAGTATATCTCAGCTGAATATCGAGAGATATACGCGCGAGTTCGGGCTCAGCCGACTACCACGCACTCTATGCCGCGACAAGTGCAAGGCGATCGAGTGCCAGCTTCGTCCAGCTGGTAACGCGTTGTTGTCGCCGGTGAGCAATCGACTGATATCGGGGTCGGCGAGTGGCTGCATAAGCCGTTCGACGGCTGTGCGCGATTCTGGCACAGTGACGCGTCGTGAGTGAGTTCGATCTGGTGACTGCCGCGGACGTGCAGCTCATGCAGGACCTGGCGCAGCGCATCACCGCGGTCCGTCCAGACCTGGTGAACAGCAACCCCACATTCGGGGAGCTGGCCTGGATCTGGGGAAAAGGACACGCCTGCGACGGCGGGACCTGGCCACGCCGGCTGTGGTTCTCCGGCGGCGCGCTGGTGGCGTGGGGCTGGGCCTATCTGCCGCACCAGGTGAGGCGGAGCGATGGGTCGGTGCAGGACGTCACTGGCGCCTATCTGGGATATCAGGTACACCCCGACCACGCCGCGCTGGTGGATGAGGTGATCGGCTGGTATGACGCTGTGGCGGCCGGCCTTGACCGCACGGTGACACCGCAGGCTGCCGACGAGTTCGGGCTGAAACGGCGGCACACCGATACCAGGCCGACCCGGCTTCGGTGGGCGGCACCGGGTCCTGGACTCAGCTCAACGAGCGGGACCTCATCGAGGTGCCCGATCCCGTGCTACCGGACAGGTTCCGGTTCCGCACCGCCGACGAGGCCGGGCCGGAGGCCGCGGTCCAGGCGCACGTGGACGCCTGGGCTCCCTCGACCTACTCAGCCGAGGGCTACCAGGGCGTCCGGAAGACGGCTTCCTACCGCGGCGACCTCCACCTCCTGGTGGAGGCGCCGGGCGGGACCATGGCCGCATCGACGATCATGTGGCTGGACGAGGCCAACAAGACCGCCGAGTTCGAGCCTGTCGGGACGCATCCCGGCTACTGGCGCCTGGGCCTCGGCACCGCAATGCTGCTGCACGGGATGCATCTCGCGCGAGCGGCCGGGGCCACTCACATGACGGTCGCCTTCCTGGGTGCACCAGGGCATCCGAGCGCGCGCGGGCTGTATTACGGCGTCGGGTTCCGGGAGTTCACGCGGGACGCGCCCCTCATCAAGCCTGCGGCCTAGGTACCCAGCCACCACGAGGTTCCCAGCTGGGATCTTGAACACGCCGCCGAAGCGGCGCGCTGCGCTCGCGCAGAGGAGGGAGGCCGGCTCATCGGCGGCTCGCCTGGCGCAGCAATCCCGCCAGTCTCCCGGCTTCTGATACCGTCCGAACATCCGCGAAGCGGTTTCGGCCTCATCAGTGTTGTGCCGGCTGCCGACAGCCGTAGCGTGGCGTGATGGCGCACCGTTACTGGCCGTTGTTTGATCTGCGGATTGACTCAGCCGATCTCACCCTTCGCCCGATGACCGAGGCCGACCAGCCCGCCATCGCCGACCTGCTGCCCGATGACGTGGAACTGGACCCGGCGGCCGCCTGGCACGCGACCGGGGACGAGCGCGTCGCTCGCGGCATGATCGTGCACCAGTCGTACTGGAAGGCCTACGGGACGTGGCGGCCCGAGGCCTGGCGGGTCAGCTTCGTCGTGTCCGCAGCCGGCCAGATCCTCGGCGCCCAGGAACTTGAGGGCAACGACTTCCCCGTCCTGCGCACGGTCGACACCGCCTCCTTCCTCGTCGCCTCGGCGCGTGGCCGCGGCTTCGGCAAGCAGATGCGGCGGGCAGTGCTCGCCCTAGCGTTCGGCCCGATGGGCGCGCAGGCGGCCATCACCTCCGCATGGCACGACAACGCCGCCTCCCTCGGCGTATCCCGGGCGCTGGGCTACCAGCCCAACGGCGAGTCGCTGCAAGCGCGCGGTGACAGCGCTGACGTCATGGTGCACATGCGCCTGCAGCGTGCCAACTGGCTGGCCAGCGGCGCCGCAGCCGACATCCACATCAGCGGCTTCGAGGCATGCCGCTGCCTGTTCGGCCTAACTACGGGCTGACACCAGATACGCCACCCTGTAGAGATCCGCTATGCCGCGCTTCGAGCGTCGTCAGCCTGGCGGCTGGTCGCCGCTACCCGGGTCGTCGACGAAGGCGTGCTGGCAACCCTTGCGCTGGTCAAGATGATGAAATCCGTGCCGCTGACGGCCAGCGGGTTGTCCGATGGCCCGAAGTGCCAGAAGGCGCGGATGGCGTTACTGAGTTTCCGGGGAGCTGCTGCGAGCGTGAACTTCGCTCCGGGGAATCGGCTCTGGAGCGAGTCGCTGAAAGCTTCCAGCCCGGCGTGACCCACGGACTCGCCGTCAGGATCGTGGAACCACACGGCTTCGTCGAAGTGGGATCGGATGACGGCGCGCCGGGCATCCACGTCGGCCGCGGTCCAGATGCCGACGATCTCCGTCATGAACCGGGCAGCATCGAAGTCAGTCACCAGGAAGCAGCCACTCAGCCTGAGTAAGCCTGTGCCGCTCACCTTGTCAGCCGGCGGCCAAGGGTAAGCGATGCTGTGTTAGCGGTCACCTGCATACTGGTTCATCACTAGTCCACGGGAGGCTTATCGTGCAAGAGCGGCGTAGCGGGCGGGAGTTCTCAGTTCAGGTCCGCGCGGAGCCGGCCACGCCATGTGCGAGCCGATCTGCGCACGAACGGGGCTGAGGATCGCTGCGATGCGTGTCGAGGACGCGGATCTGCCGCTGCTCGCCCACGATGACCCGGCCTTTGCAGGCGCACGGTTCCACGAGGTCCTCGATGACCTCGCCAGCCGCAGCTGGCTGGCCCGCTCGGACCTGGGCTACCTGGTGCTCGGCCGCGAGCCGGGCATGGCGCTGCTCAAGGACCGGCGGCTGTCGTTCCCCGCGGTCGAGTTGCTGGAGCTGCAGGAGCTGACCGGCGGGATCATCTACGACGGCACGATTAAGGGCCTGATGGCACAGTCCGGCCAGCCGCACGCCCGCCTGCGCCGGCTGGTGAGCGCGGCTTTCACGCCGCGCCAGGTCGAGCGGCTGCGCCCTCGCCTGCGCGCATACCTGGCTGGCCTGTGGCAGGACATCGCCCAGACGGGCAGGTGTGAGGTCGTCACGGCCCTGGCCCGGCCGCTGCCCTCGATGGCCATCGCCGAGCTGCTCGGCGTCCCCGGCGATGCCGTGCTGCTGGCCCGGTGGTCGGCCAGCCTGCAAGCAGTGTTCGACATGGATATGACTGCCAAGCGCGCTGAGATCGAGACCGCCAGCCAGGACGTCCGGGACTACGTGCTCGACCTTGTGGCCAGGCGGCGGCAGCAGCCAGGCGAGGACCTTGTGTCAGCGCTGGTCCATCACGAGCAAAATGGTGACCGGCTCAGTGATGACGAGATCGTCACCCTGGCGAGCTCGGTGATCGCTGGCGGCACCGATACTACCGAGTCGCAGCTGGCACACGGCCTGCGGCTGTTCGCCGACCATCCCGACCAGTGGGATCGGTTTGGAGACGACCCGGCTCTTGCGGAGCAGGCCTGCCAGGAGGTGCTGCGTTTCGAGCCGATCGTGCCGTTCACGGCCAGGCTGGTGCGGGAGGAGATCGAACTCGCGGGGATCGTCTTCCCGGTGGGGACAGTCCTCTTTGTCTGCGCGGCGACCGCTAACCGTGACCCGCTGACGTACGCGGATCCGGGCCGTTTCGACATCATGGCCGATCGGGGCGGCGCGCAGGTGGTTACCTTCGGCTTCGGCGCGCACTTCTGCGCCGGCGCGAACCTGGCAAGGGCCGAGATCATCGAAGCGCTGGCGTTCCTGGCCCCCCGCATGCGCCACCTGGAGCCCGACGGCGAGCCTGTCTTCGGCACGCCGACCGGGATCTACACGATGGGCAGCCTGCCAGTTCGCTTTACCCCTCACAAACCCGGCTGAGTCTGCACGCCGACCTCCTCGTCCAGATCGCCCCGCCCGCCGCATAGTCCTGAGCGCAACTGGGAGAAGGGTTAGTTCGAGCCCTGCATGGCTATGCGTGTGGGCCGACATAGTTATTCCATATGACGATCCGCGAGGGCTGGCGTTCTCACAGCTCAATGATTGGGCAGATCGCTTAATAGACGGGTGATCCTTACGGCATACCGGCGGGACCCGGCCACCTGTAGCCAGCGGGGGCGCCGTCCGGCGACCGGCACCTGGTCTTGGGGGCACCGGCCGGACGTTCTGAGGTCGCTAGGCGGTCGTCCTGGCCCAGTGGATGTGCGCTCACGGCCGGTGCCTTGACTGGATCGTCGCCCGGCTCGAGCTGACTGTCAAGGCTGGGTTTCGTGCGGTCTCGATCCGTGGGCCTTCCCCAGGTCCAACCCAAAAGCGCGACGCGGACGCGCCTTCGCTGCGAAAGCGGCCGGCCGGCAGCGACTAGCGGCTCGGCAACATTGCGCCGGCTTCGCGCGAATCAGCCGATGGCGGTGCGGTTGCGAACTGGCGCTCCTAGCGCCCTCGCCGACGACGTGCCGGACGGCGACCACGCCCGTGCCGGCCTGCGCGGAGAGCGTCTGACCGCACCTGAGCTCGTCGATCTCGAGGTCATCTCGGTCTGGCGGCGACAAATCCGGGCCGGCGCCCTTCAGGCCCGACGGGCGGGCCTGGCGCTGGCCGACCTTGCAGCCCTGCCGCTCCGGCGGGCAGCGCACCGCCAGCTGCTGGGCCGCTGCTGGGAGCTGCGCGACAACCTGACCGTCTACGATGCCTCCTACGTCGCGCTGGGCGAGGCACTGGACGTGACCCTGCTCACCGGTGGCGGACGGCTCGCAAGGGTTTCGGGCCCCCGCTGCCACATCGAAGTACTGCGGCCAGCACCTTGAACCAGTGACACCCTGGCGACCGCTCTTGCCGTCGCTCCGCCGATTCACGGATCTTCGTTCTATCCTGGCCGGGTGCTTGACCTGGACCGGCTAGACCTGGGGGAGATTGCCGTCGCTCTGTCCGACCAGACCGGCTACGAGCATCGGTGGCTGATCAGCCCCGACACTGGGGAGATCGCGTTCTGGACCGCTGAAACTGGCATAGACGGTCAGACCCCCGTCGACCTAGATGAGCTGGACATCGTCTGCATCGACCCGCTGCCCTCGTGGGTGTGGTACCAGGACATGGCCGACTTCGCCGCCGGAATCACCGACGACCGCGCCAGCCATAGGCTGGCTCGTGCCATCCAGGGAAAGGGCGCCTTCCGCCGGTTCAGGGACGAGCTGCACGAGGACTATCCGCACCTGCTGCCGGCGTGGTATGCCTTCCGCGACACCCGCGCGCAGCGCCGCGCGGTTGAATGGCTCACTGATAATTCTCTTATCGACGACGACGTGGCCGCCCGCTTCCTGGCCGACCACGCCGATCCGGCACTGCCCTGACCGTTAGCCTCAAACCGAGTGGTCCCCGTCGCCGACGCGACGGCCGAGTTGAGGTACTTCGCGAACTTTGCCGCGACGTTGCCGTCAGAGTCCACACGAGCGTCCACGGCGATCTCCATGGCTGCTTGCCGCGCACCTCACCGACCGGTGCGGCGCGAAGACGTGACACCCAGACTAAAGTCTGGCGCGTCACTCCGCCCGCGACGCACGGACCGCGGCGGGCGTCTCCTGCCGATCCGCCGCGGGCGGAGATGCGCAGCACAGAGCCGCTGGACGCGGTGCCGGCGGTCGATGCTCAGGACAGCTCAGCCAGTGCGGCCGATTATTCCTGCCATCTCTTCCGCGTTGAACGCGCGCAGCGTGTTGCTCCGGATGTTGCCAGCCGAGCCGACCCGGAGCAGGGCGGCGACGCCGGCCTCGTCGTCTGGGAAGTCCGCGATGCAGACGATGTCGTACTCGCCGACGGTCCACAGCAGTTCCCGGACCCTGCCGCCGGAACCTTCGACGAGCCGGGAGAACTCCTCAGCGCGCTGCGCGGTGTCGCGGAAGTTCTTGATGCCCTGCTCGGTCCAGTTGATCAAGGACACGTATGTCGTCATGCTGGCGCCCCCTCGCCTGCGGAAAGTGTGCATCTTGTTGTTCCCCGGCCGCAGGCCAGTCAAGCAGGCGCTTCGCCTATACCCAGGGATCTGGCCGCTGGCTGGTATTTGGGGATTCCGGTGGATGCAGATTGCGCTGGGAGCCGGTTACCAGCCTGCGGACATGTCAGTGATCATCACGAATCGTTCGATCATGGCATTGACCTGATCTGGGACTTCGAGCTGGATGAAGTGACCCGCCCCGACTGTCTGGCCGATCGTGATCGCAGGGCAGGCGCTGCGCAGGTCAGCAGCCGAGTTAGCCGGAACGGCCGAGCCGATCGACAACACTGGCACGGTGGCGTTGCCCAGCACGCTGGCCCCATCGAACTCGCCCATGGCCTGCAGGACAGCGGCGGCGATCCCCGGCGCGACTGCGGGGAATCCGTCAATGATGGCTTGCCTGCGGGTCACATCGGTGGGCAAGAACATGCCCTTCACGAACGCCGTCCGCCACGACCGGTCGTGGTCGGCGCGGACGACGTCAACGGATTCACGGAAGAATGCCTTGGCCGGCTCGTTCGTGATCGGCGCCGGGTCCGCCATCACCAGGGCGCGGATCGCGCCGGGCCTGGCAGCGCACGCCAGGCCGATCAGCGCGCCCAGGCTGTGCCCTACCAGCACCGGCCGCGAGAGCCTGGCCGCCCTGGCCACCGCCAGCACATCATCAGCCAGCATGGCGATGTCATAGGCGCCTGGGACGGGATCGGGGGCACTGCTTTGGCCATGCCCCCGCAGATCCACGGCTACCACGGCATGGGCCGCGGAGAAGTGCCTGACCTGCGGCGCGAAGTATGAACGGTCGCAGCACCAGCCGTGAACGAAGATCATCGGCGGGTCGCCGGTGCCAGCAACGTCATAGGCCAGGCTGACACCCGGCGCAGAATCGAACTGGGCCATAGCTACTCCTTGTCATCCCGGGGCCGCTAGCGCCCTGCCTGCAGGCCTGCCTGACACCGGCCCGCGGGTGCCCGTCTCCGCGGGCCCCCCCCGGTCGCGTGCGCATGCACCCGGTCGCCGCGTCGGGACGATGTCATTGTTCTATGACAGGGGCGCTTTCGCCGCGTTCTGCAACCTGGCGGTCGAGCTGGGACGGCGCGGTGATCACGAGTGCGGTAGCTGGCCCGGTGCTTGTGACCACGAAGCTGTGCGGATGATCGCGCGGCACGAAGACGAAGCTGCCGGGCCCGGCCGTCCAGGTCTTCTCCCCGCAAGAGCCGGTGAGCTCGCCAGCGAGGACGTAAAACATTTCGTCCTCGCCAGCATGCACGTGCGTGTGTACTGACAGGCCTGGCGGATAGGTGGACTCCATCACCCCAAGCTGGCCGCTCGTGTGCTCACCAGATGCCTTGATCACGATGCGTGCGCCGTGGAAGCCATAGGCAGGGCCCTCGCGCGGCCCCAGCACGAATCCGGGCATTGCTGATCACCCACTTCCGCTAGTGCTGCCATCGGCCAGCCTGTACCCATACTCGCGGGCGATCCTGGCCAGGGCCGGGCCGCTCCATAAGCGGCCAGGCAAGCACGCGCGTAGCACTGGCGCCGAACCCAAGATGGTCCGGATTGGCGATCGGGGAGCGGTGTCATGCGGCCTACGGCCGTCGTGAGGTAGTGACGGCAAGCGGCACGCCCGGGAGGCGTAGCGTGGTACATCAGCCTGCATCACGGCCATGCCGCAACCCCTGGAGGCGAGATGGCACAAGATGACTCAGACCTGCAAGCCGATCAGTTTCACCGTGACCGGCGTGAGCACGGCGGCAGCGCGCAGCGTGTCGATGACGATCAGCTTGCCCGCCTGACTGAGGAGGAACGGGTAGCGGCCGGAATCGACGATTACGACCCGGACGAGGTGCCACCGGCGACCGACGAGCCGCAGCCGTGGGATGTCACCCAGACCGAGGAATACCAGGAGGAACGGGCCGAGATCCGCCGCGAGTTCGACCAGGACGAGTTGCAGATCGAGGGAGAGCCGGACGGTTTCCCGCCGACGCACTACGACCGGTGACCGCGGTCGGCGCTGCTCCGCCGCCTCGCCGCCGGGTAACGCCTGCGCGAGCAGAGCCTGCCGGGGGTCCGGCGCCGAGACTGGTCGGCGACCCGGTCTGCCCCAGCCGCCGGCGCCAAAACACGCGCTCGCCGACGGTCCAGCCGGTCGTGGTCAGCAGGTACACACCGGCCGCCAGCGGTACGAACGCGGCAACGATCAGCGTGCCGTAGGGGGCTACCCGGCTGAGCGCGGTAACTGCCGGGGGCTGGCTGGCCGGCGCCTGCGCAGGTGCCGCCGCACGAGCGGCCCGGGCAGTCAGGAACGCGACTGCCGCCAGCAGCGCGAACAAGCCGAGGAACAGGATGCCCTGCGCGCTGGCTGGGCCGGCTCCGGTCAGCCAGTGGCTGCCCAGCGGGGTGCCGAGCAGCTCCCTGGCCAGCAGCCCGTTCGGGCGCCCGGCCACCGTCCTGGACAGGAACAGCCGGTACATGATGCTGAAGAACGGCAGTTGGAGCAGCAGCGGCAGGCAGCCGGCCAGCAGGCCGGTGCCCTCCTGGCGGTACAGGTCGGCGAGCTCGCGCTGCAGCCGGTCGGGCTGGCTGACGTGACGCGAGCGCAGCTCCTGGGCCCGAACGCCGACGGCGGTCATGGTCGCCTGGCCGCGGAACGCGTGGTAGCTAAGCGGGAACAGAAGCAGCCGGACTGCGACGGTGAAGATGACAATCGCCGCCGCGGTGGCCAGGCCGGCCGGCAGCGGGGCGAGGAACTGCGCGATCGCGAAGACGACGTGATAAGCCGCGCCCGTCGGGGCGCCAAGGAATCCGGACATGATGAATACCCTCCAGCGGGTTCGGGAGATTCCGGGATCAGCTGGAGGCGGCGGCGTGACATAGTCGCGCAACCGAATAGACCGGGATGCTCAGGGCTATTCCCCTGGAACGCAGCTTGTCAGGCGGCCGCCCGGACGCCGCCTGGCGCCCTGGGCCGGGCATGACCGGCCGCGTCCGGATTGAGCTGGCGCTGGTAAGCCGCAGCCCAGGACTTTCGGCGAAGCGCGGCCGCCCGGCGCACCGGCTCGCCGGCCCGCATCGGGCTGGCGAGCCAGCCCGACTGGGCGATAACCGCGATGACGATGCCGGCCAGCGCAATGGCACCGGCAGCCAGCAGGCCGGACGGTGTTGTCAGGGCCTGGGCAGTCAGAAACTGGGACGCGAAGTGCCAGCAGGCGGCAACCTCCGCTGAGGCGACCATGAGCGCCTCAAGCAGCAGTACTGCCCGTCCCCGCACGGGTATAACTGTACGCCGGGCGACCCCCCGCGGAGCCGCCCGGCGCGGTGTTGCCTAACTAGGCGTGCGCGCGCTGTACGCCGTTGTGGTGAGACTGCTGCCAGGCGCTGGCGCCCGCAGTGGTCGCGGCCTTGGTCGCGCTGAGCTTCTGCTTAACGACCTCGCTCGGCGGCATTTCCAGGTCACGGAGCCACTGCCGAGTGGCAGACACCATCGCACTGGCCCCGACGAGCACGCCCGTGAAGCCGATGATGGCGCCAGCGCCAATCAGGGCAGCGCCGACGATCATCGGCGTGCCATTGAGCTGGAAGCCGCTCGATGAGGAACTCGGACTGTGTTTCATGTCATCCTTCCTGGCGTTGTGGGCGTTCCCTACCCTTCCCGCGATGCCGCGGCAGCCCTCATACCCTGCGGGTGATTAGCCGCTGCGCGTCCGGTCCGGTAACGCGTCCGGCTACCCTGCCGCCGTGCAGCAGCACGACCTCATCCATCTGGTCGAGCCCGTCCGGCTCGTGAGTGATCAGCAGCATCGACCGGCCCGCGGTAACCGCGAGGAGGTCCGCCAACAGGGCCCGGCGGGCGTCTGGTTCGAGGCTCGCGCCCGGCTCGTCCAGAATCAGGATCTGCGGGTCGGCGAGCAGCGCCCTGGCCAGGGCCAGCCGCTGCCGCTCGCCGCCCGACATGGCCGCGCCCCGCGGGCCGACCCGTGTCTGCAGGCCAAGCGGAAGCGAGCTGATCCAGGGCAGCAGCCGGGCCTGCGCGGCGGCCGCGGACAGGTCCTCGTCGCTGGCCGCGGGCCGCGCCAGCCGCAAGTTAGCCGCGATGGTGTTGTCGAAGATGTGCGGGTCCTGCGGACATCCGCCGATCAGGTTGCGCACGTCGTCGGCGGCGTACTCAGCCAGGTCATGGCCGCACAACGTGGCTCGCCCGGCCGACAGGTCGCAGAACCGCAGCAGCACGGCGGCAACGGTCGACTTGCCGGCCCCGTTCGGGCCGATCAGGGCTACCCGCCGGCCTGGTCGCAGGTCCAGGTCCAGGCCGTCCAGGGCGAGCGGGCCACCTGGCTGGTACCGCACGCAGGCTCCGCGCAAGCTAACGGTCACCGGCCCGTCCGGCCTGGGTCGCGGGTTCCCGGGTTCGGCGACCGGCTCCGGCGCGTCGAGCACGGCGCAGATGCGCCGGGCTGACGTCCGGGCCTGGCCAAGCTGGATCGCCGCGGCGGGCAGGCTGCTGACGGCCTCGAACGCGGCCAGGGCCGTGAGGGTGAGGACAGCCAGCGGCACCCGGCTCAGGGTGCCGTTTCCGACCGCGGCGACGCCGAGCACCAGCACGCCCCACAGGGCTAGCCCGGCCGTGACCGACCCTAGGCCGGAACCGATGCCGGTCGCCGCGGACGTCCGGCGGGCCAGCGCGGTCAGCTCGCGGTCTGCTGCCATGACGCGGGCCAGGCCGGCCTCCTCGGCGCCGAAGGCGTGCAAGTCCGCCGCGCCTGCGAGCAGGTTTGCCACCGTCCCGGCTAGCTCGCCGCGGGCCGGCGCGGTCCGGCGCCGCGCCTGCCGGTCGGCCGCCGCGGCTGTCAACGGGACCGCGACGGCGCCGATCAGCAGCCCGGCCGCCAGCACCCCGGCTGCCGGGACCAGGATCAGCAGGCAGGCAGCGACCACGCCGGCCCCGGTCAGCGCAGCCGTCAGCGGCGGCGCGATGCCGCGGATGAACAGGTCCTGGGCTGCGTCCACATCGCTGATGAGCCGGGCGAGCAGGTCGCCGGAGCGGAACTCCGCCAGCCCGGCCGGCGCTAGCCGCTCGAGCCGCTGGTAGATCGCCACCCGCAGGTCAGCCAGGACCCGGAAAGCCGCGTCGTGGGTACCTAGCCGCTCACCGTAACGGAAGACGCCGCGGCCGACACTGAACGCGCGGACTGCCACCACCGCGCCGGTGATCGCGACGATGTTCGGATGCTCAGACGCCCGCGCCAGCAGGAAACCCGAGGTCGCCAGCAGCGCTACACCACAGCCGGTGGCCGCGGCGCCGGCCGCCACGGCCAGCGCGAGCTGGCCGCGCAACGGCCGGGCGAGCCGCAGCAGGCGCAGCAGGGGATCGGCGGCTGGCTGGCGGATTGTCATGGCGTCGCCGTCGGAACGGTTTCCGCGCTAAGCCCGGCGGCCGGCTGCCCCTTGTCGGGGCGGCCCTGGTCGAGACGAAGGTTGTCGAGCCGGGCCTTTTGGGCGCGGCCCCGGTCGAGGCGGCCCTGGTCAAGGCGCAGCACCCGGTCAGCCCATTCGGGTGCCCGTTCGCCGTGGCTGATGAGCACCACCGTCCGGCCAGCGGTCAGGGCCTCGATGGTCACCATGATCTGGCTGGCCGTCGCCGGGTCCAGGTGCGCAGCGGGCTCGTCCAGCAGCACCAGCGGCGCGTCCCGCAAGAAAGCCCTGGCCAGTGCTATCCGTTGCCGCTGGCCAGCCGACAGGGTAAGCCCTCGCTCACTCAGCCTGGTGCCGAACCCGCTGGTCAGCGACAGGATGAACGATTCGGCTCCGGCCAGCCTGGCCGCGCGGCTGATGGCGGCCGGCGTGGCCGCCGGATCGCCGAGCGCGATGTTCTCGGCGATGGTGCCGGCGAACAGGTACGGGCGCTGCGGAACCCAGGCGATCTGGCGCCGCCATCGGTCCGCCGGGATTGCGGCCAGATCGGTGCCGGCCGCCTCGATGTGGCCTGACGTCGGCTCGGAGAATCGCAGCAGCAGGCCGAGCAGCGAGCTCTTGCCGGCGCCGCTCGGCCCGCAGAGCACGAGGCGCTCACCCGGACTGATCGTGGCGGTGACATCGCGCAATGCCGGCTCCGGCCGACCGGGGTAAGCAAGCGTGACGGTACGCAGCTCGATCGTCGCGACCGACAGGTCCGGGACGGTTGCCTTGTCCGGCGCACTGGCCGCATGCGGGCGGCCCGGCGAGCCGCCCGGCAGCGGGCTGTCCAGTATCTCGAAGACCCGCCCGGCCGCGGTCGTGCCTTCTACGCTGGCATGAAACTGAGCACCGATGTTGCGCAGCGGCAGGTACGCCTCGGGCGTAAGCAGCAGGACGAGCAGCGCGGTCTCGTATCCGATGTGGCCGGCCAGCAGCCGCAGGCCTACCTCCACCGCGACCAGCGCGGTGGCGAGCGCGGCAGCAAGCTCGAGCACGAGCGCGGACAGGAACGCGATCCGCAGCGCCGACATGGTCGCCGTCCGGTATTCGCCGGTTGCCCTGCGGATCTCCGCCGCCTGCGCCTTGGCGCGGCCGAAGACCTTCAGCGTCGGCAGCCCCTCGACCACGTCCAGGAAGTGGCCGCCAAGGCGCGCCAGCGCTCCCCACTGCTCCTGGGTACGCGCCTTCGCGTGCAGGCCGACAAGCACGCCGAATACCGGGATCAACGGCAGCGTCGCGGCGATGACCAGGCCAGAGATCCAGTCGGCGGCGGTGACCCTGATGAGCACGGCGATCGGGACCAGGCAGCCGAGCACCAGCTGGGGCAGATACCTGGCGAAGTAGGCGTCGAGCGCATCCAGGCCCTTGGTCGCGAGCATGGTGATCTCGCCCGCCTGCTGCCCGCCCAGCCAGGCCGGGCCGAGGCGCAGCGCGTGCGCGGTGAGCTTAGTGCGCAGCTGTGACTTTACGACCGCGGCAGCATGAAGCGACGCTGCCTCGCTGCCGAACGCCGCCGCCGCCCGGCAGAGGACCACGATCAGCAGCGAGAGCAGTGCGCCGGCCAGCGCCCCCAGCCCGGCGCCGCGGGCTGCTCCGGCGAGGACGCGCGCCAGCAGGCCCGCCTGGGCGAGCACCAGCGCCGTGGTAACCAGGCCCACGCCAACGGTGCAGATGAGGTAACCGCGGGCCGCCCGGGCGTGCCGCACCAGCCGGGCGTCGAACGGCGACATGCGCCCGCCGCGGCGCCCGGTAATCGGCGCTGAGGTCACTCGTGGCCGCGCCTGTGCAGGCCCCACCGCCTGCGTCGCACTCCGGCGGTGGCGGTGGCAGAGTCGGCTGGCGTGGCCATCGCCACCGTCGCGGAGACCGCAGGCCGCGGGGTTGTCGCCAATGCCGGGCGGAAGTCCTTGTCGCTGATCCGGCGGCGGAACACGTAGTAGGTCCAGGCCTGGTAGGCCAGCACGATCGGCAGCAGTACGAGCGCGACGACGGTCGTCACCTTCAGGGAATACGGCGGCGAGGCACTGTTGTGCACGGTCAGGTTGTAGGCCGGGCTGGTGCTGGACACCATGACGTTCGGGTAGAGATCGACGAAGAGGGTGATGATGGACAACCCGATCGCTACGGTCGTGGCGGTGAATGCCCATCCCTCGTGCCCGTTGACCAGCGCCCACGCGGCCAGCACGGCCAGGATGGCGAGAAACTCAACCGGGTTAAGGAACGCCCCGCCCCCGGCTTCGACGTGGGTCCAGGCGACGAAGGCGAGCACGAGCAGCGCGGTTGCCGGTGCTACCCGGCGGGCAAGCCGGCGGGCCCGGTCCCGGAGGTCACCGGTGGTTTTCAGGGCGATGAAGGTGGCGCCGTGCAGGACGCAGAGCGAGACCAGCGCGATGCCGACAAAGATGCCGTAGGGCTGGAGCAGGTTCCAGAAATTGCCGGTGTACTCATGGTTGGCGCCGATGGGCAGGCCGTGCAGCAGGTCCCCGAGCGCTATGCCGATTAGCAGCGGCGCAAGCAGGCTGCCTGTGGTCAGCAAGACATCCCAGGTGCGGCGCCAGCGAACCGCATCGCGTTTGCCTCGGTACTCGAACGAGACTCCGCGCACCATGAGCGCGCACAACAGCAGCACCAGGGCAAGGTAGAAGCCGGAGAACATGGTCGCGTACCAGCCGGGGAACGCGGCGAACATGGCCGCGCCCGCCACGATCAGCCAGACCTCGTTCCCGTCCCATAGCGGCCCTATCGTATTGATCACGGCCCGACGGCCAGGCTCGTCCCGGCCGACGACGCCGTGCAGCATGCCGACGCCCATGTCGAAGCCCTCGAGGACGAAGAACCCGGTCCACAAGATCGTAATGAGGATGAACCAGAACGGTACGAATGCCATGGTGGTCTCAGTACTCCATCGCGGGTACAGGCTGGTCTGCGGCGGCCGGCGTGGGCACGGCAGGCAGTTCCCTGCGCGAATAACGCAGCATCAGCAGCAGGTCGACAGTGCCCAGGGTGCCGTAGATCAGCACGAAAATCGTCAGGCTGATCACGAGGTAGGTGGTGCTCACCGACGGCGACAGCCCGTTCTTGGTGAGCATGATGCCCTGCACGATCCAGGGCTGCCGGCCGCTCTCGGTCAGGAACCAGCCTGCCGTGTTCATCAGGAACGGGAGTATCACCATCCATTGCGCGGCCCACAGGAAGCGCCTGGATGTCGCGAGTTTCCTCCGCCGGCTTAGCACCAGCCCCCAGAGGCCGACCAGGGTGACAATGAGGGCGAGGTAGGCCATCACCCGCATCGACCAGTACTGGATGAAGACATTTGGCACGTAGTTGCCTGGCCCGTATTTGGCGGCGTACTGGTTCTGGAGCGGGGTCAGCCCGATGACCTTGCCGTTCCAGTGATTGGTGGCCAGCAGCGACAGCAAGTGCGGAATTTCCAGGATCTGGGTGGGCGTGTGGTCGTCGTTCCCGCCGCCGATCTGGAACAGCGAGAACGAGCACGGCTGGCAGGTCGTCCACTGGGCCTCAGCGGCCGCGATCTTCATCGGCTGGTACCTGGCCTCGATCACGCCGAGTTCATCGCCGACCAGCATGGCCAGCAGGATCGCCGGGACCAGGACGACCAGGGACAGCCGCGCCGACTTGCCGAAGACCGCGCGGTCCCCGCCCTTGCGCAGCTGCCAGGCCGACACCGCGAGCATCACCGCCGCGCCCGTAGTGAGGGCCACGAAAATAACCTTGGTGTAGCCCCAGAGGAACACCGGGTTGGTGAATAGCGCCCAGATGTCGTTCAGCTGCGGCTTCCCGTGGACCATCTGGTAACCGACGGGATGCTGCATCCACGAGTTCGCCGCGATGATGAACAACGCCGACAGCATGCTGCCGATCGCGACCAGCCAGATCGTGGCCAGGTGCACACGGCGGGACAGCTTGTCCCAGCCGAACAGCCACAGCCCGAGGAAGGTGGACTCCAGGAAGAACGCGGCCAGTCCCTCCATCGCCAGCGGCGCGCCGAAGATATTGCCAACCAGCCGCGAGTAGGACGACCAGTTCATGCCGAACTCGAACTCCTGCACCAGCCCGGTCACCACGCCGATCGCGACGTTGATCACGAGCAGGGTGCCGAAGAACCTAGTCAGCCGCAGGTACTCAGGCTGCTGGCGGCGGTACCACGCGGTCTGCAGCAGCGCGGTCAGGAACGCGAGCCCGATGGTGACCGGGACGAACAGGAAGTGATTGACCGACGTGAACGCGAACTGCCACCTGGCAAGGTCTTCCCGCATCTAACCTCCTGCCAGGCGCCCGCGCGGCCCGGCCCGGTTCTGAGCGACAGGTTCGTGTCGTGTCGTGACTGTGCCCGCGCGCACGCCGTTGCGTGTCATCCGTTCCGGGTGATCTGCTCACTGTCCGGTCGAGCCGAGCAGGACAGCGGTGTCGCCGGGCTGCGGGCTGGGCTGGGCGGTTTCGGTGACTGGCTCGAGCTTGCCGTCCTGGTGGATCAGGCCCAGCAGCTCGTATCCGCCTGGCAGGTTCCCGTCCGCCTGCCGAGCGATGATCCGGGCCCCGTGCTGGAACCGGCGGAGCAGTTCCGACCTTGTCAGGCCCGCTCCGAACAGGACTTCCGCGCCGGTGAATGGCGCGACGACGCCCTGGCTGCGCAGCGCCGGCCCGAGCCGGTACACGCTGGCCTGGCCGCTGCCTTGCAGGATCGCCGAGGCGAGCGCGTTGAAGTCATCTTCGCTGGTGAGCAGGAGCACTGAGGTAACGCCTTCCAGCTGCGCGCCGCAGCCGGTGGCCGAGGCCAGCAGCTCGCCGGGCGCCAGCTCCAGCCCGGCCTGCTTGATCTGCGCTCGCTCCTGCTCGGCTCCCGCCCACATCAGCACCTCAAGCCCGGCCGACTGCAGCGTCCGAGCCAGCTCCACGACCCAGGGATCCCCGCCGACGAGCAGCGGCCTGCTGCGCGGCGGCTTCAAGACGCCGACGAGCCTGGCGACGGGAGCGGCCGTCAGCCCGTACAGTGCCACCGTCGCGACGATCACCATGAACGTGACCGGAAGGATCTTCGCCGCGCCGCCGATGTGCTCAGCCGCCAGCGCGGCGGAGAACGTCGTGGCTGTGGCGGCGGCCACGATGCCGCGGGGCGCCATCCAGCCGACGAAGCGCCGCTCGCCCTTGCTCAGGTTGGTGCCAGCAGTCGACATTGCCGCGACCAGCGGCCTGACGACAAGCACGAGCACAGCCACGAGCCCGAGTGTCGGGAGCACCAGGTGGTGCAGCGACTGCGGAGTGACGGTAGCTGAGATGGACACGAACAGCAGCCCGATAATCAGCTGCACGAGTGTCTCGAAGAACGGGCGCCGGGCGGGGATATCGAACCCCCGCATGTTGGCCACGGCCAGGCCCATCACGATCGCGGCTATGAGCCCGGAGTCGTCGCGGACGATGTCGCAGGCCGCGGCCGCGCCGACGACGGCGGCAAGCTGGGCGCTGGTGCCGAGGACCTCGCCGAGCCGGAGCCTGCGCAACAGTACCCAGAGCACGGCTGTGCCGATGATGCCGCCGGCTAGGCCGGTGCCGACGCTGGCCAGGAACTGGCCGGCCTGGCTGCCGAAATGCCGGTGCGGGCCGGCGGACACAAAGTGAAAGACGACGGCGCCCAGGATGCCGCCGACGGGATCGATCAGCGATCCCTCCCAGGCCAGCACCCGTTGCAGCCGCTCCACCGGACGGACGAAGGCCAGCAGCGGGCCAACCACGGTGGCCCGGAGACCACCAGGATGGCCCCGGTTTCCAGGGCCGCGCCGTGCGACATGCCGAGCAGCGGAGCCGCGTACGCGGCGGCGACTAGCCAGGTGACCGGTACTCCTGTCGCGATGAGCCTGATGACGACCCGGCGGGTGTGCCCGGTCAGCTTCCGCAGGTCCAGGGCCAGGCCGGCGTCGTAGAGGATCACGGCAACCGACAGTGACACCAGCGGCTGGAAAGCCGGACCCAGCAGCCGCTCCGGATTAACATCGCTGGTCAGCGTCCCGGCGATGAAGCCGGCTGGCAGCAGCACGATCAGCGCAGGGACCCTGATCCGGCTTGCGAGTATCTGCGAGCCGACCGCCAGCACGACGATCAGGGCTACCCCGGTCAGGATCTCGTTGGCGGACAGGCTTAGCCTCCCGCGTGCCGTTCCGGGTACTTGGTCAGGTCACCCGGCGGGGCGCGGCGGACGATTCAGCGGAGGATTCGGCTGCGCTGCGCGGCTGCGGAGGCTGAACCCCGGCGGCCGTGGCCTGGCTGGCATCGGGCCGGTATATGTCGTCTAGCACGCCGACACTGTGCGTCGTGAAGGCGCGTTCGCGGCGGATGTCACGGGAGAAGGCGAGCCACCAGGTCAGGATCGCGCCGAAGCGGTTGCGGAATCCGGTGAGGAACGCGATATGGATGAACAGCCAGACCACCCAGCCAGGGAGTCCGCTTAGCTGGATGGGCCCGGCCGAGACGACGGCGCGGCCGCGGGATATATAGGCGGCCGAGCCGAGGTCGCGGTACTTGAACGGCCGGGACGGGCCCTCCCCTGTTAGCTCTCGCCTGACCCGGTGGCCCGCGTACAGGCCCGACTGCATGGCTACTTCAGCGACGCCGGGGAGCTTGCCCAGGCTCATCATGTCGCCGACCACCGAGATCTCCGGATGGCCGCTGATGGTGAGGTCGTCCTGGACCATGATGCGGCCGGATCGATCGCGTTCGGCGCCGGTTGCCTCGGCGAGAGCCTCGGCTATCGGCGGGGCCTCGATCCCGGCTGTCCACAGCACGGTGGCAGCGTCGTAGTGCGTCTCGTTGCCGTCGTGGTCGCGGGCGACCAGTCCGCTGCCGTCCACGTTGGTCACGATCGAGCCCATGTGCATCTCCACGCCGAGGGCGTGCAGTTCCCCGGCGGCCTTGCGGGACAGCTTGTCGCCGAATACGGCGAGTGGCGCTGACCCGCCGTCGAACAGCAGGACCTTGGCGTCCTCAGGCTCGATCTGCCGGAATTCGGAGCGGAGGGTGTTAGTGGCGAGCTCGCGGATCTGGCCCGCGAGCTCGACGCCGGTGGGTCCGGCGCCGACCAGAGCGAACGTCAGCAAGCGACTGCGCTCTGCCGGATCCGTCGCAGTCTCGGCCATCTCGAACGCGCCGAACACGCGCCGCCTGATCGTGAGCGCATCGGAGATCGTTTTCATGCCGGGCGCCCAAGCAGCGAATTCGTCATGCCCGAAATATGACTGCCGGACCCCGGCGGCGACGATGAGGTAGTCATAGGGGACGTCGATCTGCTCGCCGAGCGGTCGGCGGCAGATGACCTGCTGGCCGGTGACGTCAACGCCGACCGCCTCGGCCGTGATGGTTCTCAGGTTGTGATGCTTCCTGAGCACGCGGCGCAGCGGCGCAGTGATCTGGCCCTCGGACAGGATGCCCGTCGCGCACTGGTACAGCAGCGGCTGGAACACGTGCTGGGCGGTGCGGTCGATCAGCGTGACCGAGAAGGGGCCGCCGCGCAGCGCACGAGCCGCGAACAGCCCGGCGAATCCGCCGCCGACGATAACTACCCGTGCGGGCGTGTCGTGATCATTCATGTCCCGCCCCCGTCTGCGATGTCGGCTTAGCTACGCTGGGTCGTGCCAGGGAATGCCTTCCGGCAGCAGGCTGTCTGCCTCCTTGGGTCCCCAACTGCCCTTGGCGTAGCTGTGCAGCGGAACCACGTCGCCG
>JBKQTJ010000337.1:0-6793 GCA_052143255.1 Streptosporangiaceae bacterium
GTGTTGTTCACCGTCACGTAAGTAGGGCCGGGAGCGGGCTGCCTGGCAGCGCGCTCGGCCTGGACTGCGGCAGGCGCCGCGTAGTCGATGAACGTGGTTGCGCGCAGCCTGGAGCGCGTGGCGATCAGCACCGTAGCCAGCAGCCCGAGGCCGCAGATAGTGCCCGCCACGATCAGCCCGGCGGACTGGTCTATCGCGTACAGCAGCCACCATCCGCCCGCGAGCAGCAGTCCGCCGGTGATCAGGACCCGCCACGACGTCAGCCCGGCGAAGCGGCTCACGTCATCGCCCCCTGCCTGTCCACGGCAACTGTCCATGGCGCGCTCCCCTGTGTCCGCGAAGCCTGCCGACGGTGTCCGTGCGGACACCTGCGCACTGTCCGTTCGCGCGCGCGCGACGCGCCTGCGCGCGTTAGAGCGCGCCGGCCCGGGAAATCTTGACGGACAGCCCGGCGGGATCATGCCGACCTGGCATCCTCCAGCAGGCGGCTGTTAGCCTGCCGGATTGCTTCCATTTCGTCCCAGATGTCCGTGCCGGGTGCGGCGAGGTAGAGCCCCTCCCCCGGCTTGAGCAGGGCATTCCGCTCGGTCAGGGCCTTGAGGGTGGCCATCACCCAGGAACGGGACAGGCCGGTCGCCATGGTCAGCTGCTTCGGGCTGATGCCCTCGGGGGGGGCCGACTGCAGGGCGCGGGCGAGCCGGGCCCGGTTCCGCTCGAAGGCCGACCGCAGGTCAGCGTCGGACGGCATCGTGATCGCCGGCTCGCGGATGACCGGGCCGTCGCCGACCTCCTCCTCGATCTGCGCGGCCATGGCCAGGACCTCGGGGGAGTGGTCCACGGGAGTCTCCGTCCTCAGCGGGATAGGGGAAGAGGGCCCGGCGAAGGCCAGGCCCTGCGTCTGCGGCGCGTCCCGCCAGAACGGCTGCGGCAGCCTGGACCACCGCGTGTCATAGACGCCCTGGTGCTCGCTGGCGTACAGCATCAGCCGGCGATGGGGCATGGCGCCGTTGCGCCTGGCGACCTCCCGCGCCAGCGGGTGGCCGAACTCGAAACCCCGGCCGGGAGCCGGCGCCGCGTCAGGGCCGAGTTTCATGAGGAAAGCGCCCTGCTGCCTCAGTTTCGAGGCGTCGAGCTTGTCGTACTCAGGGATGGCGAACGCGCCGTGCCGGGCATCGGTAACGTGGAACAGCAGCCGGCTGATCAGGTTGCTGCGGGTCTGCTCGGTACGCACCGATTCCTCCAGCGCGCCGTACTGGGTCAGCACCACCACGTAGACGGCCACGCCCATGCCCTGCGACGTGATCGACGCCAGCAGGGTCGCCAGCCTCGCCTCGCCGGCCGGGCCGGTGACCTCGTAGGTCTCGTCGATGCACAGGAAGATCGCCGGGCACTCCATGGTCGGGGTGATCTGCTCCTCGCCGGTGTAGGCGTCACGGGCGCGGGCCTTGATCTCGGCCAGCACGACCCCGAACATGACGCGGATCTCGTCCAGTTCGACAGCGCACCAGTCCATGGCCGCCATCCACGGCCGGGCCGCGCGGCCGCCCTTGCGGTCGACGAGCCACACCAGGGCGTCGTCGCAGCCGGTGATGGCAGCCAGGAAGTTACTGAGCTCGTTGGACTTGCCGCTGCGGCTGCGGCCTATGACGAACCAGTTGCTCAGCAGGCTGACAAGGATGTCCTCGCCAAGTTCGGTAAACCCGATGGCCGCCTTCTCGGTGACGGACTGGATCGCCAGCCCGAGATGCCAGGACCGCGGATGGCGCAGCGGGTCGGCGCGCTTGAGGCGCAGCAGCACATGCGACGGGTCGTCAGGGTGCTCGTCCACGCGCACGTTGCCCGGCCTGACGTACCCGCCCAGCCCGGAGGCGATCAGGTGCATCACGTCGCGGACGTGGCCGATGTGCTGCCGTCCTTTCCACAGCGCGATGTCGACGGTTTCCATGCCGCTTTTGCTCAGCACGCCGGTCACCCGGGAGCCGTGCAAGCCCCAGCTGGCGGCGTGAGCGCCCCACCAGGCATCCCACTCGGCGGTCAGTGCGGCATCGCCGCGCTTGGCCCGGGGGCGCTTGTGCCAGAACCAGAAACCGCCCCACACCGCGATCAGCCCGGCGGCGATATACAGCATCAGCCAGGACACCCCCGTGAACGCGGCCGCCGACAGCCAGCCGCCGAGCGCCAGCACCGACAGCCGGGCGTACCACTGCTCGGCCGGCCGGTCCCATTTCAGGTGCGCGCCGGCCCAGAACAGGACCACGGTCACCGCCGATGCGATCACGGTCGCCTCAGTGACCCGGCGCCACGCGAGGATGAAGCCGGCGAGCAGCACCGCGGGAAGGATCAGCGGCGGCGCGGTGAAATGGCGGTTGCGGACCACCCAGTCCAGCGCCGGGACGCGGGGGGGGCGGGGCAGATCGCCGCTGAACACCGGCGGCGGGTGCGGCGGCCCGGGCGTCATCAGGCGCCCTTGTTCAGCTCGTCGTGATGCGGGGCCCTGACAGAAGACCCGGCGAGCTCGCCGACCGTCATCGCCCGGATGGCGCCGACGAAACTGCCGGACTCGCCTGCGGCGATCGACGCGGCCTGCAGGTGCGAGGCTACGACAAGCCACGGTTCCCACACCGACGCCGGGTAGCCCTGGTCTGGCTCGGCCATCCGGTGGGCCATCGTGGTGAACTGGTCGGCCATGTACGAGAGCGACTCTGATGCCGTCAGCGCGCCGCGCTGCTTGCCCTGGATGCCGCCGGACAGGACGTGGGTGACCAGGTGCTGGACGGAGGTGAGCATGTCGGCGCCGGCACCGAGGCCGTTCACTGACGTTCCGGTCGTCACTGGGGAAGTCCTTTCACTGGTGAGCGGGGGCACGGCGCGCAGGGACGGCCTGGCCGCGGGTTTCATGCCAGCGGGCGGCGGGGACTTAGCAGGCGCAGGGGCTGCGCTGCCGTTCACCGGCCGGAATCCCGAGCCCTTCGGGACGGTGAGCCGACCGAGCACAGTGCGGCGCTCAGAAGCCGGATGCAGTGCCCTGGCGGCCCGCCTGGCCTGCTGGCGCTCCAGCCAGTTCTGCGCCCGGGCCTGCGCCCAGATCTCCGGCGCGCGGCTGCCGGCCTGCCGCGACGCCCTGACCGGATGGCGGACGGCCGTCGCGGTCCTGCCCGCGGCCTTACGGATCCGGGGCGGCGTGCGGGGCAGGTTGCTCACCATGCGGGCGGTGAACCCGGCCGCCCCGATGAGAGCGGCCAGCGCGAAAAGAGCACCGATGAACTGCACGGGGTCACCCGGCCAGGAGATGGTTGAGGCCAGCCGCCAGACTCAGGGCCGGGGCGTTCAGCGTGGCGTAGACCTGATGGATCAGGCCGCCGAAGGGCAGCGCCAGGAGCACCGGCAGGAACACCGCAACGATGGCCGCAGGGGCGTCCGGGTCCCAGATCAGCGCCATGACGGTGCCGGCCAGCAGCACCATGACCGCGATAACGAGGATGGCGTGCACCAGCCCGTAGTTCAGGCCGCCGAACCATCCGGCGAGCAGGACGACGCCCTTGTCGGCGAGACTGCCGATGGTCGTGACGGCCAGGGCAGCGCCGCCTGCGTACATCAGCACGATGACGAACCGGTGCAGCCACGGGTGAACGATCTGCGGCGCGCGGGACAGGTAGCGCAGGATCAGCAGTCCCGCGGCGATGGCGATGACGCCCGCCCCGGACCCGGCGAGGTTGGTGATCCAGTTCACTTGCGGAGCGCCTTCCGGGCAGGCCGGACGCGGCCCAGTTCCTCGGCGCCGGTCATGACAATCAGGTTGCGCCACCTGACTGTCAGGCTGGCCGGGATGAGGCGGCGCAGGCGCTTGCGGAACAGGAACAGCGCCACCGCTGAGACGGCAGTCGCGACGACGACATACGCGAGCACCATCACAAGGTGAGCGACGGCGTGAGCCGGTCCTTGCGCGCCGTTGCCGGATATGTCAGCCAGCCAGGTCAGGAACAGGAACCAGAAGGCGGCCAGGCCGCCGAGTCCGATGATGTGCCTAAGCATGACGGGACCGCCGTTTCGCCAGAAGGAGCGCCCTGATCCGGGCCCGCAGGTAGTACCTCATGCTGCCTCCTCCCGTATCCGGCGGCGCCTGATGACCGAACGCTCACGCTCGGAAAGGCCGCCACGGATGCCGAATTTCTCGTTGCGACCCAGCGCGTCCTCTAGGCACTCGGTACGCACGGGACAGGCCCGGCAGACGCGCTTAGCCAGCGCGGACGTGCCGCCTTTCTCCGGGAAGAACAGTTCCGGGTCGACTTCCGCGCAGAGGGCGAAGTCTGACCAGTGAGCAGGCCCGGCCTGGTCGGCCAGCAGGACGCGCGACTGGGTGCCCGTACTCACGCGACGTCCCTCCCGGCTGATGGCCAGGTGACCTGGGCGCTGACCCACTCGGGGTTGAGGAACCACACCCGGCCGCGCTTCCTGGCATGACCCGCGAGCAGGCCGCTGGCGCACCAGCGGCGCAGCGTGCGCGGGGCGATCCGGAGCAGCGGGGCAGCCTCGAGGACCTTCACTCCGGTGGCGGCATCAGCGGTAAGCACGGCCTCTGCGGTCATGCGGACAGTAAAGCAACCTAGATGACCTACGTCAACTATGCTCAGCGCGAAACTGTCACTGGCGGCCTGTAGCCTTTACGCTTTGCCCATGTCGGTGCCGAAGTACCAGCGGATTGCCAGCAATCTGCGGGCACGCATCGGCAGGGGCGAGTACCCTCCCGGCAGCACGCTGCCGACGCAGCAGGAACTGGCCGAGGCCTACAGCGCCGCGCAGAACACGGTCAAGTCGGCGCTCGCGGTGCTGCGCGGCGAAGGGCTCATCGAGACAGCCCAGGGCGTGGCGGGAGCAGAAGTCCTGAGGACTCCCGGGCCCGCGCCGCTGACCATCACCCAGCGGCTCGAGCGGCTGGAGCGCCACGTATTCGGAGAGGACGGCACATGACCGTCGGACAGATCGTGTTCTTCCTGCTGCTTGAGGGGATCGTCGGCCTCCTGGCGGGCGCCACCTACTCGATGGCCATGTTCCTGTGGCAGGCTAAGCGCCGTTACCGGCGGCTGGGCGAGGTCCGCTGCCCCGAATGCGGGAACTGGGTAGGCGCGCCCGATTTCACTACGCACTCGGACTATAAGCACCTGCCGCCGCAGCGCATGCGGCACGCAGCGCCGCGCTAGCCTTACCTGGCCGCGTAACTGCCGCGCCCCTGCACGGTCGTGATCAATCCCTGCTCGCGTAGGACAGCGACCGACCGCCTGACCGTCGTCCTGGCCACCCCGAACGCCTGCATCAGCCATGCCTCCGACGGGATCTTCCGCCCAGGTTCTATCCGGCCCGACGCGATCTCGTCCCGCAGCCACGCCGCGATCTGGCGGTGCGGCGGATCCGGCGCGTCGTAGTCGATCAGCGGAACCTGCCCTGCGCCCATAACTCAGTCTGCGACGTGCCGCGCCGCCGCTTACCATCGGGATACAGATCGCTGCGTTCCGATACGTTCCGCTGCGTGTGAGGCTATGGTGTGGTTATGGGCGCACATCCGGAACATCATCCTTCCCGCATGCTCAGCCCCCAGGCTCCCGGCCGGAGACGGGCGGAGGCCGCGGTCCCCCCCGCGCCCGCGATGACTGCGGCCTCCTTCCCGGCGGACCTGGCTGAACTTGAGGCCCGGCACGGCGCCCGGTGGCTCATCGAGGACGTGATGGACGGCTACCAGGCCAGGCGGTGGATCGACGAGGGCGCCGCCGACGAGCCGGCGATAGCGCAGTTCAGGGTCTGGCACGCGACCGCCCGGGGCCTCGATGCGGCCCTCACCGCCCTCGGCGACCTGCGGTGAGGGCACCCGGCCTGACCCGGCTGCGGGAGAGATACCCGCAATGGGAGATCACGATGATGGGCGGCGGGATGATCCGCGCTGACCGTGACGGGCGGAAGACGCAGATGACCGCGAGCGTGTCGCTGCTGAACGTGATCCTCGCCTGGCTCGAGTTCGGGGAACGGCGCCGGCTGCTGCGACATAACTGCGAGTCGTGACTTGCATTGACATCGGCAGTCATGAGGGGGAATGTGGCTGGCGTTCCCCCCAGGGACCCGCCCCGGCACCGTGGCAGTAAACGCCTGAATATCCTGTGGCCAGGAAATGCGGGCAAGTGCGGTGCCGGGGCGGCTTGTCATGCCGGCGGCGGATATCCGCAGGCTAAGGTCACGATAAGGTAAAGCAGTAACCGGAACCTCGCAACGGGTGAACCGGAACCGGACCTTGTGCGTCTTGTCTCTACCCGCTTGCGCAAGATCAGTCCCGCGAATCCTGGCCACCGTCTCCTGCCGCTGCCCTCCTGGCGGCAGGCTCAGGGAAAGAACGGTGGCGCGTGACTAGTCAGGAGCAGCGCGGCAGCGCGGCGGCAGGCGTAGAATCCGCTGGCATGGCAGCACGGACGCCCGAAGAGCGGGAACGAATGCGGCGCTCGATCAGCGAGCGCTCGGAGCTGCTGGAGGCCGGGAAAATCGCCGAGTTCCGCGCCTACCGGCAGCAGGACCTCCTCACCGACCGCCTCGCCGATGTTGAGGATCGCGCCGACGCCACGGACGAGCGCATCGCAGCCCTTGAGGCCGGGATCACGGCTGCATTCGAGGCGGCCGGCAAGCAGGCACCCGCAGTGCTGGCATCCGATATGCAACGGCCGGATCTGAGGCTGCTCCAGGGCGGCGCGGCCTAACCGCTGCTGCGGCGGCCTTCGTCCTGCTCGTCCTGCTGCCGCATCCCCATCGCCAGCGC
>JBKQTJ010000338.1:0-3673 GCA_052143255.1 Streptosporangiaceae bacterium
GGCGACCGTGCTGATCCTCGACGAGCCGACCTCGGTGCTGACCCCGGCCGAGACCGAAGACCTGTTCCGCATCATCAGGCAACTGAAGGCCGGCGGCACATCCGTCGTCTTCATCTCGCACAAGCTCAAGGAAGTCCAGGCCATCGCGGACACGATCACTGTCCTGCGTCGGGGGGCGGTCGTCGGCGAGAGGCCGCCGTCCGCCAGCGAGGACGAACTGGCCTCGCTGATGGTGGGCCGGAACGTGCAGTTGCGGGTGAGCAAGCAGCCGGCCAAGCCCGGCGACGCGGTGCTCGACGTGAACGGGCTGACCGTCGCCGACGAGACCGGCCGGGTCTGGGTGAACGGAACCTCGTTGCAGGTCCGGGCGGGCGAGATCCTGGGCGTGGCCGGAGTGCAGGGCAACGGGCAGACCGAGTTGTGCGAGGCGCTGATGGGCCTGCGGCCCACGGTCGCGGGCCAGGTCCTGCTCAACGGCCAGGACCTCACCCACACCACGCCGAAACAGCGGCTGCGCGCGGGCATCGCCTACGTCCCCGAGGATCGGCAAGAAGACGGGCTGGTCAGCGACTTCCCGGTGGCCGACAACATGGTGCTCGACGTGTATGACCAGCCGCCATTCGCCTCCGGCATCAACCTCAACCTTGGCGCGATCGCCAGCAACGCAGCCGAACGCGTACGGGAATTCGACGTCCGCACCCCCTCGGCGCAGGTGCCGGTCGGCACGCTGTCCGGCGGCAACCAGCAGAAGGTCATCCTGGCCAGGGAACTCGGGCGCGAGCACAAGGTCCTCATCGCCAGCCAGCCCACTCGCGGGCTCGACGTGGGCTCGATCGAGTTCGTCCACCGCCGCATTGTGGAGCAGCGCGACCACGGCGTCGCCGTGCTCATCGTCTCCTCCGAACTCGACGAGATCTACGCGCTCGCGGACCGGATTGCTGTCATGTACGAAGGCAAGATCACCGGTATCCGGCCGCCGACCGTGCCGGCCGAAGAACTCGGGCGGCTGATGGCCGGAGGAACCGACGAGGTCGCCGGGCCGGAGCCGGAGCCCCCCGGGCCGGAGCCAGAGCCGGATCCGCCGGTGCCGGCCCCGGGGACAGGAACACCATGAGCGAGCCCACGACCGAGCAGCCGAAAACCGAGGACGAGCAGGCGCCGCGCGGCTCGTTCGGCCAGAGCCTGCGCGATGCGATCCTTGAAGGCAGTTCCTTCACCGTCACGGTCCTGGCCATCTTCACCGCGCTGGTGGTGGGCGGCCTGCTGAACGCGTTCACCAATACCAAGGTGCTGCACGCCTGGGGCAACCTGTTCTCGGCTCCAGGCAACGCGCTCGCACAGGCCTGGGTCACCGCGGTGGGCGCCTACGTGGCGCTGTTCCAGGGCTCGATCTTCAACCCGCACACGGTCGCGGCGCTGTTCCAGCAGGCGTCGATCGGCACTGCGATCCACAACGGTTACCTCAGCGCGGTGTTCAACCCGCTGTCCGAGACCTGCGTACAGGCCACGCCGCTGATTCTGGCCGGGCTCGCGGTCGCGCTGCCGTACCAGGCGGGTATGTTCAACATCGGCGGCCAGGGCCAGTTCATCGGCGGCGCGATCCTTGCCACCTACCTCGGCTACGGGGTTAGCATGCCGCCCGGCATCCACGTGATCGTGTGCGTGATCGGCGGTTTCGTCGGCGGCGCGGCGATCGGCTGGATCGTCGGCGAGCTCAAGGCCCGGACCGGTGCGCACGAGGTGATCGTCACGATCATGCTCAACTACATCATGGCCTACCTGCTGGCTTACCTGCTCTCCTACCACTACCTGATGCAGGCGCCGGGCACCACCAACCCGGTCAGCCCGCCCATCGCCGGGAACGCGCACCTGCCGCTGCTGTTCGGCTCGCACCTGCGCATCAACGCAGGCTTCCTGATCGCGCTGGCCTGCGCGGGGGGCGTCTGGTGGCTGCTGTACCGCACCACGACGGGCTTCGAGTTCCGCAGCGTCGGCAAGAACCAGAACGCGGCGCGAGTGGCGGGCATGAAGGTGGAACACACCTGGGTGCTGGTGATGCTGATCGCCGGCGGGCTGGCCGGGCTGGCCGGCTCGGGGGTCATCCAGGGTACCGACTTCACCCTCAACGACCAGAGCTTCGGAACGTACGGCATCGACGCGATCACGGTCGCGCTGCTTGGCCGGGGCAGACCGGGCGGCGTCGTGCTGGCCGGCCTGCTCTTCGGGGCCCTGCACGCCGGGGCGCCGCTCATGCAGGCCGCTACCGGTACCCCCGTAGAAATGGTGCAAATGCTCGAGGCGATCATCGTCCTGTTCGTCGCGGCACCACCGCTGATCCGGTCCATCTACCGGCTGCGGGCGGCCAAGGCCGGCGGCGTCGGCCTGTCGCTGTCCAAAGGGTGGAACGCATGACCATCACCGAACGCGTCCCCACCGTACTAGCCGCCAGCGCCGCTCCCGGCAGTTCCTTCCGCCGGTGGCTGGCGCCCGTGACCTTCCTGGTCTTCGGGCTCATCGATATCTTTGTCTTCGGGTTGAATTCGCACCAGGGGGACGCGACCTTCGCGTTCTCCCAGCCGTTCGCCAAGGTAACGGTGCCGAACCTCACCCTGCCCGCCGCCGTGACCTGTTACGTGTGCGGCGGGGTGTCGATCGCGGTGGCTGCCGTGCGCGCGTTCGTGCCGTTGAACAAGGCGCTGCGGCGAGTGGCCATAGCGCTGGTCACGTTCCTGCTCATCGTCTCGTTGATGTGCTGGGCCGACGCGGGGCTGACCACCGGGGTCAACGTGGTGAACCTGCTGCAGGGTACCTTGAGCGGGTCGATCCCCATCATGCTCGGCGCCCTGACCGGCGTGGTGTGCTCCAGGTCCGGGGTCATCAACATCGCCATCGAGGGCCAGCTGCTGCTCGGCGCGTTCACCGCCGCGATCGTAGCCAGCGGCACCGGCTCGCTGTGGCTGGGACTGGTGTGCGGGGCGCTGGCTGGCTCGCTGGTCGGGGTGCTGCTCGCCGTCTTCGCCATCGGCTACCTGGTGGACCAGGTCGTCCTCGGCGTGGTGATCAACACGCTGATCCTCGGCCTCACCGGATACCTGTACGACGACCTCCTCGTGCCCTACCAGAACACGCTGAACTCGCCGGCGACGTTCTCCGCGATCAAGCTCCCCCTGCTCGGCGACATCCCGATCCTCGGCCCGGTCTTCTTTGACTCGACGATCTTCCTGTATCTCACCTACGTCGCGCTGGCCGGCGTCCAGGTGGGCCTGTTCTCCACCCGGTGGGGACTGCGCACCAGGGCCATCGGCGAGCATCCGGTCGCAGCCGACACCGTAGGCATCCGGGTGATCGCGATGAGGTATCGCAACGTCATCGCGGCGGGCCTGATCGCTGGCATCGGCGGCGCCTATTTCACGATCGGCTCGGTCGGCGCCTTTGGCAAGGACATTTCCTCCGGCGAGGGCTACATCGCGCTCGCCGCCATGATCTTCGGGCGGTACACGCCGTTCGGCGCGGTCGCGGCGGCCCTGCTGTTCGGGTTCACGACGCAACTGCAGTCGATCCTGTCCACCCTCAACACGCCGATCCAGTCGAACCTGCTGCTGATGACCCCGTACATCGTCACGATCATCGTGCTCGCCGGGCTCGTCGGCAAGGTCCGCGGTCCCAGGGCCGA
>JBKQTJ010000339.1:0-6287 GCA_052143255.1 Streptosporangiaceae bacterium
CGGCGGCGAGCAGGTCGAGGTCGTGGTCGATGACGATGATCGTGGCGCCGGCCTCCAGCAGCCGGTCGAACACGCCGACCAGCGTGGCCACGTCGAGCGGGTGCAGGCCGGTGGACGGCTCGTCGAACACGTACAGCGCACCGCGCTGGCTTGCGCGCAGCCGGGAGGCGATCCGCAGCCGCTGCGACTCGCCGCCGGACAGGGACGGGGTGGGCTCGCCGAGCCGCAGGTAACCCAGGCCGACCTCGCTGACGGGCCGGAGCGCCGCGGCCACCGGGGCCCGGCCGGCGAACCGTTCCAGGGCGTCGTCCACGGTCAGGCCGAGCACGTCGGCGATGGTCAGGCCGTCGACCCGGACGGCCAGGGTGGCGTCGTTGAAGCGGGCGCCGTGGCAGGTCGGACACTGGACGGTGATGTCGGGCAGGTACTGGACGTCGAGGTCGATGTCGCCGAGCCCGCGGCAGGTCGGGCATTGCCCCTCGCGGGTGTTGAACGAGAAATGCCCGGGCTTCCAGCGCCGCCGCCCGGCGTACGCGGACTCGGCGAACACGCGGCGGATCTGGTCGAACGCCCCGGAGTAGGTCGCGGGGGTCGACCGCGCGTTCTGGCCGATCGGCGAGGCGTCGACCTGGACGACCTGGCGGATGCCGCCGAGGTCCAGGCGGCGGACATGCCCGGGCAGCGCGGAGGCGCTCAGCAGCGCCCGCGCGGCCGGGATGAGGCTGTCCAGGACCAGGGCGGTCTTCCCGGCCCCGGATGGCCCGGCCAGCGCGGTCAGCCGGTGCAGCGGGAAGGCGGCGGTAACGTCGTGCAGGTTGTACAGGTCGCCGACGTCCAGGACGATCTGCCCGCCGGGACCGGGCCGCGCCGGACGGTCACCAGTCACGGCCGCGGCCCCGGCCAGGAACGGGCCGATGATCGAGCGGGGGTCGGTTTCCAGCTGGCCGGGGGTGCCCTGGGCGATCACCGTGCCGCCCTTGGCGCCGGCCGCGGGGCCGAGTTCGATGACCCAGCCCGCAGCACGGACGACCTCCCGCTCGTGCTCGACCACGACCACGGTATTGCCGTTCCCGGCCAGGGCCGTGAGCGTCTTGCGCAGTCCGGCGACGTTGGCCGGGTGCAGCCCGACCGACGGCTCGTCCAGCACGTACAGCATGCCCGTGGTGCTGGCGCGCACCGTCGAGGTGAGCTCGATCCGCTGCCGCTCTCCCGTCGACAGCGAGGCGCCGGCCCGGTCGAGGGTCAGGTAGCCCAGCCCGACGTCGAGCAGCGGCGTGAGCCTGCCGTCCAGCTCGGCGAGCAGGCCGGTCGTCATCCGGCTGAGCTCAGCGGGCAGCCCCGGCGGCAGGCCGGCCGTGAACCCGCGAAGCTCGCCTAGGCTGAGCGCGCTGATCTCGGCCAGGTTGCGCCCGCCGAGCTGCGAAGCCAGCGCCTCGGGCCGCAGCCGGGTGCCGTGGCACACCGAGCAGACGCGGGTGACGAGGAAGCGCTGCACCAGGCGGCGGGTGCGCTCGTTGTTGCTGCGCAGGGAGCGTTCGACCGCGGCGACCGCGTTGTCGTAGTTGACCGACAGTTGCACGGTCCGCGCGTTCCGGCCCGAGTGCAGCGTCACCTGTTGTCGCACCGGTTCACCGTGCAGCACGATGTCGCGCTCCTGATCGGTCAGAGACCGGTAGGGCACGTCGAGCCGGACCCCGAGCTCGCCCGCGGCGTACATCGACAGCCGCCGCCCGCCGGAGTTCCACGGCAGCACCGCGCCCTCTTCGATCGTCTTGTCCGGATCGGGAACTAGGGTGCTGACGTCGACCTCGGACCGTACGCCCAGGCCCTGGCAGGCGGGGCACGCGCCGTAGGAGTTGAAGGCGAAGGATTCGGCGCTGGGGTGCTCGAAATGCGCGCCGCACACCGGGCAGACGATCTCCTCGCGGAGCGTGGCGATCGACGGCGCGACGCGGTGGCCGTTCGGGCACAGGTGCGAGCCCAGCCGGGACATCATCAGGCGCAGCACGTTGAGCACCTCGGACATGGTGCCGACCGTGCTGCGCGGCCCCGGTACCGGCGGGCGCTGCCGCAGGGCCAGCGCGGCCGGCAGGTGCTCGATCCGGTCCACGTCTGGCCGCTGGGCCTGGCTCAGCCGCCGGCGGCTGTAAGTGCTCAGGCTGTCCAGGAACCGTTGCATGCCCTCGGCGTACAGCGTGCCCATGGCCAGCGACGTCTTACCCGATCCGGACACGCCGACCACCGCGACCATCCGCCACAGCGGCACGTCGACGTCGATGTCCCGCAGGTTGTTGTGCCGGGCCCCGCGCACGCCGATGACCGCAGGCAGCGTGCCCGGCACAGGAAGCTCATCAGTCACCACACCAGGCAACCTAGCGCCAAGCGGTAACGTTCCGGAACGGTGCGGGCGTAGAGGCGCTCGGCCTCGACCTGATCGAGGTCAGCCAGGATAATCGCGAGTGAAGGGAGCGAGCTCCGTGACCGAGGATGCCGGCCGCGCCGCGTGGCTGCGGCAAGCGCGCCTCTACCTGCGCAACGCTGATCCCGTGCTGGCGCGGCTGATCGACGAGCGGCCGGATTTCGACCCGCAGGCCTGGATGGCACAGCTGCCGGCCATGGACCTGTACGGTGCCCTGCTATTCCAGATCGCCGGGCAGCAGCTGTCCGTCGCGGCGACCCGCCGGATCCTGGGGCGGATCGAGGGGTTGTTCGGCGGCCATCTGCCCGCGCCCGCCGAGCTGCTGAGTCTCGATCCCGGCCGGCTGCGGGAGGCCGGGCTGTCGTGGCGGAAGGTCAGCACGCTTCGTGACCTGGCCGAGCGGCTGTCCGATGGCCGGCTGGACGCCGACGTCCTGAACAGCCTGCCCGACGAAGAGCTGATGACCGAGCTGACCGCGATCCCGGGGATCGGCCCCTGGACCGTGCAGGGCGCCCTGCTCGTCGCGCTGAAGCGGGAAGACGTCGTGCTGCCGGGCGACCTGGCGCTGCGCAAGGCGGTCCAGGCCGCGTACGGGCTCGACCACCGGCCCAGCCAGGACGAGGTGCTGGCCATCGCCGAGAAATGGCGGCCCTATCGCAGCTTGGCCACCAGCTACCTGTTTTCCGCCGCCTTCGAGCCGCGGGCCGGCTGACCACGGGCCGGCTGACCGCGGGCGGGCCGGGGTCAGGCCAGGGCCAGCACGATGGCGTGCAGGATCAGCCCCACGCCGGCGCCGACCACCGTGCCGTTGATGCGGATGTACTGCAGGTCGCGCCCCAGGAGCAGTTCCAGCTGGCTCGAGGTCTCGGTGGCGTCCCACCGCTCGATGGTCCCGGTGACCAGGCCGGCCAGCTCGTCGCGGAACTGGTCGGCCAGGGCCCGGGCGCCGGACTCGACCATCCGCTCGAGGCCGTCCTGGAGGCGCTGGTCGGACCCGAGGCGCTGGCCGGCCGCCACCAGCAGGCCGGCCATCCGGCGGCGCAGCTCGGAGTCCGGGTCGGCGGCCTGGGTCCGCAGGGCCTCCTTGGCCTTCTGCCACAGCGAGGATGACCAGTCCCGCAGCCCGGCGCTGCGCAGTACGTCGCGCTTGATGCGCTCGCCGCGCTCACGCAGGTCCGGGGAGGTTTCCAGGCGGTCGGGGAGCCCGGCGATCCACGCGTCGAACTGCCGCCGGGACTGGTCGTCCGGGTCGGCGGCCATCGCCGCCAGCCGCTGGCGCAGGCGCCTGTAGAGCCGGTCGAAGACCCGCCGGTACACCGTATCGGGGATCCAGCGCGGGGCCTCGCCCTCGAACACCTCGCGAAGCTCGGCGGAGTGGTCGCCCAGATAGCGGTCCGCGGCGGCCAGGATGACGTTGAACAGCTCGGTGTGCTCGCCCTCGGCGATGACGAGCCGCAGCGCCCGTCCGGCCAGCGGGGCCAGCTCGACGGAGTCCACGACGCGGGTCAGCTCGGCGGTGAGCATGCGCTGGACGTCCTCGTCGCGCAGCGCCTCGGCCACCGTGACGACCAGGTCGGCGGCGTACCCGGCGAAGCGGGCGGCGTTGGCCTGGTCGGACAGCCAGGCGGCCAGCCGGGGCACCAGGCCCGCGGCGCGGATCCGGTCGGCCAGCACGTCGGCGTTGAGGAAGTTCTCCTGCACGAACTGGCCCAAGGTGGCGGCGAACTGGTCCTTGCGCTCGACGATCAGCGCGGTGTACGGGATCGGCAGGCCCAGGGGACGGCGGAACAGGGCGGTGACCGCGAACCAGTCGGCCACGCCGCCGACCATGGACGCCTCCGCGCCGGCCTGCACGTAGCCGAGGAAGGTCCCGTGCGCGCCGGCCACGGACACGGCGATGAACAAGATGGTGACCCCGCCGAGCACCGCGGTGGCCCGCCGGCGCGCGGCGGCCAGGCGGCGGGTCCGCACGGCCACCGACTCGTGCTCGACCGTGCGCATGGGCGCAGCGGGCGTGGCGGCGGTAGGTTCCATCGAGCAATCCCCGGTCAGTCCGCGGTACGGGCGAAACGGCAATCCGACTCCGCCAACCATATTGACCAGGCTGACGAACCCGGGGCGCGGGGGCTCAGGCCTGAGCAGTTCGGTCCGGTAGGGGGGATCACCGCGAGCCCGCTAGCCGCGCGCACTCGGCCTAGGTCGCGCGGGCGCGCTGGCCGGCCAGCCAGCCGGCCGGAAGGGTGATCGCGGCGGCCACGGCGAAGGACAGGATCGAGGCCGACATCCAGCTGGCCGGGGTGAAGCCGAGGTCGTGGCCGAACGAGGTCCAGGCCGCGGCCCACCAGGACACGTAGCCGGGATTGATGAGCTGGTAGGTGACGAACCCGGCGGCCCAGGGCAGCAGCATGGGCCAGCGGGCGCGCGCCGCCGCGGACAGGTCCCAGCGGCCGCGCGAGGTGACGAAGTAGTCCGTGATCAGGACCGCCGACAGCGGCACGAACAGCGAGCCGATCAGGACCAGGAAGTTCTCGTAGTCGGCGATGTTGAGCCAGAGCGCGCCCGCCGTGGCCAGCGCGGCGATCGTGCCCGCCAGGATCCGCCGGTCCCACAGCGGGCGCATGTTCTGCATCGAGACCGCGGTGGAGTAGACGTCGGCGAACGACTGGTCCAGCTCGCGGGTGGCCAAGATGGCGAAGCCCAGCGCGCCCGCGGGCAGCGCGATGAACGCGCCGTAGATGTCCTGCGAGTGGCCGTGCGCCACGGTGACCAGGGCGAGCAGCCCGATGACGTAGCAGAGCACCTGGGTGGCGGAGTAGCCGGCCATGGTCCCGGCGAAAGCGGCCCGGGGGGTGCGGGAGTGCCGCGTGTAGTCGGCCGCCAGCGGCGCGAACGAGATGGCCACCGCCACGACCGTATCGGTGGCCGCCCAGTAGCCGGACCAGGTGCCGTGCGTGAACTCCGGCAGCGGGTGCCGGATGAGCTGCACGAACAGGTAGCACATGACGACCAGCACGGCGCCGGCCGCGTACCGGCGCAGGACCCGGATGGCGCCCAGCGGCCGGATGGTCAGCAGCGCGGTGGCCAGCCCGGCGATCAGGACGTATCCCCACTTGGGCAGGGCGGGCGTCACCGTGTGCGCGGCCGTCGCGATCGTCACCAGCTCGAACACCGCCCAGCCGAGGCACTGCAGGATGTTCAGGGCCGTGGGCAGGTACGACAGCCGGGCCCCGAACAGCCCGCGGAGCAGGACCATGGCCGGGGCGCCGGTCCGCGCGCCGGGCAGCCCGGCCAGCGCCAGGGCCGCCGTGCCGAGCACGGTGCCGGCCACGATCGCGGTCAGCGCGGCGGCCAGGGAGAGCTTCGGGGTGCCCGCGCCGCCGGGCTGGAGCACGAAAATGGCGCCGGTGAAGCCGAGCAGGCTCACCCCGAGGTTGCCCCACAGGCCGAACTGGTCGAGCAGGCTCAGCGCCTGCGGCACCGGCTCGGCCAGGGTCCGCGCGACCTCGGAGTGGCGGTCACCAGGGACGGTGACGAAGGTGTCTTTCTGGTCGGTGGTCGTGGCGGCCACGGCAGCCTCCCTACGCCGGCATTACCCGGACAGGTTCGGACGGTCGGTGGCGCGGCCAGCCACCCTCTCAGCCCGGTGCAGCCCGAGCTCCCGCGTGTTCAGTTCACCTCGAATGGTACCGGTTGCCCCGTCGGGGGCGGGGGGGAAGCCCTACCGGGATGCCCGGCTCAGGCGTCAGCGAGGAGGAGGCGACGGGCGGCTTCGGCGATGTGGGCGGCGTCGATGCCGGAGGCGCCGAGGAGCTCGGCGGGGGTGCCGGAGCCGGGCATCTCGCGGACGGCCAGGTGGGCGACGGCCAGG
>JBKQTJ010000340.1:0-19139 GCA_052143255.1 Streptosporangiaceae bacterium
GGCGCGCGCGCCGAGTACCGGTTCTGCCCGCAGCCGCCTCGCAACGGCGGCGAGTCCGCAGCCGCGGCAGATGCCGATCTCGACGAGTACCTGCATCTCTACCTGGTCAACCGGGGCATCTTGCTGACCCCGTTCCACAACATGGCGCTGATGTGCCCGCAGACCTCGCTCGCCGACGCTGACGCTCACACCCAGCTCTTCGCCGAAGCTGCGGACGAGCTATTGGGCTAGGCGGCGCACCCTAACGAGCGGCCGCGCCAAACTTGCCAGCGCGCGCAAACCAACGTGCAACTTCTTGTTCGTGGAGGAGGCGGGCAGTCCTGAGTCACTGAAATACGGATTTCAGGGCTACTGGTCGCGGCGGATCACCGACGAGCACCGCTTAATCTGCAAGGTGATAGACGACGAGATCCGCATTGCCCAGTGCCGCTACCACTACGAGGACTGAGGCAGCCAGGCAGCCGAAGTGAGATGGCAGCGGGAGGGCATATGAAGATCGCCGGATCTGTTGCGCTCGTCACCGGCGCTGATCGCGGGCTTGGCCAGGTATTCGCCCGCGAGCTGGTCAGCCGGGGCGCCGCCAAGGTCTACGGGGCCGCCCGGAACGCGGCCGCCGTCACCGAGCCGGGCGTGGCTCCCGTCGCGCTCGATATCACCGATCCCGATCGGGTTGCGCAGGTAGCGGCAGAGTCCCCGGACGTCAGCCTGCTGGTGAACAACGCCGGGGTGATGAAGGCCAGCTCGTTCATCGGCACACCCACCATGGACCCGGCCCGGCTGGAGATGGAAACCAACTATTTCGGCACGCTGAGCATGTGCCGCGCTTTCGCGCCTGCGCTCGCGGCGAACGGCGGCGGCGCCATCGTCAACATGCTCTCGGTCACCAGCTTCTATACCAATCCCCTCGATGCCTCGTATGGCGCGTCGAAGGCAGCCGCCTGGTCTTTGACCAACGGGGTCCGCGTCGAACTGCCTCATCAGGGCACCCTGGTCGTAGCCGTTCACGCGAGCTTCATCGACACCGACATGGCGGCCGGGATCGATGCGCCGAAGGTCAGCCCGGAATCGGTCGCCCGGCAGGCATTCGATGCCGTCGAGGATGGCCAGGTGGAGGTGCTCGCCGACGAGCGATCGCGGTTCGTGAAAGCCTCGCTGTCCCGTGATCACGAGCTGATCTACCCGGACGTCCAGAAGTTCTGGGACACCATGACTGGCACCAGCTAGGGTTGCCCGGCTAGCCATGACTGGCCCGGCCCGCCGATGCGCCGTGCCGGGCGAGCGGATGAGCGCCGGGTTATCGTGACAGGCATGCCTGACCGCAAGGAGACCATTGAGGTCGCGGGCCGCTCGGTGACTATCTCCAACCCGGACAAGGTCTACTTCCCGCGAACCGGTCATACCAAGATGGCCTTGGTCCGGTATTACCTCAGCGTCGCCGACGGCGCGTTGCGCGGGGCAGCGGACCGGCCGATGGTGCTCAAGCGCTTCGTCAACGGCGCTGACGGCGAGGCCTTCTTCCAGAAACGCGCTCCGGCCTCGCGGCCGGATTGGCTCGAGACCGTCGTGCTCAGTTTCCCTTCCGGCCGCACCGCCGAGGAGATCGTTATCTCCGACGCCGCGGGCCTGGCCTGGGTGGTCAACCTCGGCTGCATTGACCTGAACCCGCATCCGATCCGCGCGGACGACCTCGAGCATCCCGACGAACTGCGCGTTGATCTGGATCCCGTTCCCGGCATTGGCTGGGCGCAGATCGTCAGCGTCGCGCTGGTCGCGCGCGAGGTTCTGGCGGATTTCGGCCTCAGCGGGTGGCCGAAGACCTCGGGTTCTCGCGGCATGCACGTCTATGCCCGGATCGAGCCGCGCTGGACGTTCACGGAGGTCCGGCGCGCTGCTGTCGCGCTTGCCAGGGAGATCGAACGGCGGGCGCCACACGAGGCGACGTCGCGGTGGTGGAAGGAGGAGCGGCACGGCGTCTTCGTCGACTACAACCAGAATGCCAAGGACCGGACCGTTGCCTCGGCCTACTCGGTCCGGCCGACTCCGGACGCCAGGGTCTCCACGCCGCTGCGCTGGGAGGAGGTGCCGGGGTGTGACCCGGCGGCGTTCACGATCGACACCGTGCCGGGGCGGTACGCGGCCATGGGCGACCCCGGCGCGGGCATCGACGACGCGGTCGGCTCGCTGGAGGAGTTGCTTCAGCTCGCCGAGGCCGACGTGGCTGCCGGGCTGCCGGATGCGCCGTGGCCGCCGCATTTCGAGAAGCAGGCAGGCGAGGCTCCGCGGGTGCAGCCGTCCAAGCGCCGGCCGGATGTCCCGCCGCCTGCGCCGGGGAAATCCGCGGGCCCGACCGGCCGCCGCCGCACCTCGATGCCGCTCATCGAGATTGCCCGGGCCGCCAGCAAGGCCGAGGCGATGACGGGGCTTGACCGATGGAAGGAGCGCCACCCGGATGTCGCCACCCTGCTGCAGCCAGCCGACATCCTGGTGGATTCGATGCGCGGCCGGTCATCGACCTGGACCAGGATCCGGCTGAACTTGCAGCACGTGCCCGAAAGCCAGCGGCCAGCGCAGGAGCCGCTGGAGGTTGACTACGACCCGTGGGGCGCGGCAGACCGCTAACCGGCTGCGCTCCCGATCACCGGCACTGATGGGTGCCGGGTTGCCTGGCCTATGTCCAGGTAACCCCGGACCTATGCGCCTCACTTGCTGAATTTGATAAGGAACTCCAGCAGGCCATGGTTCTGCGTTGTCACGAAGCCGGCGAAGCTGGGGTTGGAGATGCCCCAGTCGGCGAATACGACCGGGATCGACCCCGACACCTCGATACCGGAGCTGGTCCGCTCGGCCTGCAACGCGAACGTCACCGGCCTGGTGTGACCGTGCAGCGTCAGGTTCGCGGTGGCGTGGTAGGTCCGGATGACGCCATCAGCCGGCAGTGATCCGAGCACGATCGGCGACGACAGCGTCAGCGTTCCCGTCGGGTAGGCGGACGTATCCATGATGCGTCCGTTGAACTGCGCGTCCCGCTGGCTTTGATCACTCTTGATGGTTGCCATCTGCACCGTAAAAGCGGCCGCCGTGACGCTGCCGCCGCGGATCGTCATGCTGCCGCGGATGTCGCGGGTCCGGCCAACGGCGACGTTGTCCTGGCCGGCCAGCACCTCGTTGACGCGGTAGCCGACGATCGACCCCGACGCCACCGTCCAGCTGCCCGTCGCCGACGCGCTTGCCGCCGTGCCGCTTGTAGTCCCGGCGCTCGGGCTGGCCGACTCGCTCGGCGCCGTGCTCGCCGCGGACTTCAGGCTGAGCGGCGCAGGCGCCGGGCCCTCGATCACGTGGATGTACAGCCACGTGCCGCCAACCACGACAAGCGCGAGCACGGCCACGCCGCCCAGGACCCAGATGCCCAGCCGCCGGGGCCGCAGTCGTGCCATGACGGGTCTCCCTGTCTCGCCCGAGCGCAGTATGCGGGGGCGCTGAACCTGATGTGACTCGCCAACACTGGCAGCCCGTACTCAGCGAATGCTCAGCCTTTCCGCTGAGTTCCTGCTGAACGGCCGGGAGGAGGCAGGCCGCCAGCCGGCGGCTAGCCCACGGCCGGAACGAGCTCCGCCAGCAACTCCAGGTGATCGAGGTCATCGAGGTCGAGAACCTGCAGGTACATGCGCGTCGCGCCGATGCCGGCGTACTCGGCGATCTTGGCCGCGATGTCGGCCGGAGTGCCGGCCAGGCCGTTCTGGCGTAGCTCGTCAGGCTGCCTGCCGATGGCGGCGGCCCGCTTCTCTAGCTCCGCATCCGTGCGCGCGCCGCAAACTACCTGCGCGGCCGAGTAGATCATCGATCCCTCGGCCCGCCCGGCCGACGCGCAGGCCTCCCTGACCCGCCCGAACGCGGCCTCAGTGTCGGCAAGGCTGCTGAACGGCACGTTGTACTCGTCGGCATAGCGCGCGGCGAGCCTCGGCGTGCGCTTCTGGCCAGACCCGCCGATCAGCACCGGCGGCCGCGGCGTCTGGGCCGGCTTGGGCAGCGCCGGTGAGTTCGTCACCGTGTAGAACTCGCCCGCGAACTCGAACGTCTCCCCCTCCGGGGTTTGCCACAGGCCGGTGATGATCGCAAGCTGCTCGGCGTACCGATCGAACCGTTCCTTCAACGGCGGGAACGGGATCGCGTAGGCCGCGTGCTCGGCATCGAACCACCCGGCCCCGAAGCCGAACTCAACCCGCCCGCCGCTCATCTGGTCGACCTGTGCGACCGAGATTGCCAGCGGGCCGGGGAACCGGAATGTGGCCGGGCTCATCAGCGTGCCGAGCCTGATCCGCGAAGTCTCGCGCGCCAGACCCGCGAGAGTGATCCACGCGTCCGTCGGGCCGGGCAGGCCGCTCACGTTGCCCATCTTCAGGTAGTGGTCGGAGCGGAAGAACGCATCGAAGCCAAGGTCCTCGGTTGCCTTGGCCACCCGGAGCAGTGTGTCGTAACTAGCGCCTTGCTGCGGCTCGGTAAAGATTCGAAGTTGCATAAGCCCATCTTCGCGTGCCCGGCCGTCGAGCGCGGCTGCAAGGGCCTGGATCGGGTCAAGCGGCCGAGCTTTCGGCCAGCCGAGGTTCAGCCTCCGCTTACCCAGGTCAATCCGGTTGGCAGTGGCAGGGTCCTGACATGACCGTGGCTGACCAGGAAGGTGCCGGGCTAGATCATCTTAAGTCAAGCATTTTCCGTGAATTGCGTGTGGAATCGGTCCGGCTCTACGGCGTGGGCCAGTTCGGTGGCGCCCGGCAGCGTGCGGCTCAACGCTACCGGCTCAGCGTGGCCAGGCACTCGACGTGATGGGTCATGGGAAAGGCGTCAAACCCCTGAACCCCCGTCAGCTGCCAGCCGCCGTCAATCAGCAGCCGCAGGTCCCTGGCCAGGGTTGCCGGGTCGCAGGAGACGTAGGCCAGTCTGCGTAGTGCTGCCGGGGTGTGGATCCCGGGCCATGAGCGGCGCCGGTCACCAGGTCGTTCACTGCCGTGCGTATCGCTGGCTGGCTCGGTGCCGCACAAAGCGTCGATGACCGGCCTGGCCGCGCCGGTCCGGGGCGGGTCGAGGACCGCGATCGACGCCGTACCAGCCCCGCTCCGGCTCAGCACCGCGGCGACGTCGCCGCGGTGCACTCGTGCCCACGGCCAATCCCGGAGGTTGTGCCGCGCGTCCCGGACCGCTGCCGCGTCCTGCTCGATGGCGGTGACGCCACCCTCAGGCCCCACCGCTTGCGCGAGCACTCCGGCGAACAAGCCCGCCCCGCAGTACAGGTCCAGCGCCTGGTCCCCCGGCCGGGGGTCGAGCGCCGCCACAACCGCACTGGCGAGCGCGTCGGCAGCACCAGGATGCACCTGCCAGAACCCGCCCAGGCTGACCCGCCAGTCCCGGCCTGCCGCCCGGTGGATGAGGTAGCCGCGGCCGCGGACCGGCGTCCTGGCGCCGTTACGCCCGGCCAACTGCAGCGAGTCAGCCTCGATAGCCGGCCAGCCCGCGGCCGGGGCGCGCTTGGCCCCGCCGACAAGCACTCCCCGGTCCCCGCTAGCCGGCGCGACGCAAACCTGTACGGACGCGCCCGGCGGCCATCGCTTCCCGGTCACGCCGACGCTGGTGACCAGCGGATGAGCGATCAGGCACCGATCGATCTCAATGATGTCGTGGGAACGGTGCCGGCGCAGGCCTGCCCTGCCGTTCCCGGCCACCGCGAACGTGACGACGGTCCGCCAGCCCAGCCCAACGTCATCCCCGTCCAGTGCGTCCACTGCGACCTCGAGATCAAGCCCGGCCATCCGGCTGAGCTGCTGGCGTATCACCCCGGCTTTCAGCTGCCGTTGCGCGGCGATGCTGGCGTGCTGCCAGTCACAGCCGCCGCAGCCGCCGGGAGTCGCGTACGGGCAGGGCGCCTCGACCCGGTCCGGGGACGACTGCAGCACCTGAACAGCATCTGCCCGGGCGAACCTGGACGTGCTCTGCGTGACGACAGCCCGGACCCGCTCCCCGGGCAGGGCATGGCGCACGAATACCACCCAGCTCGTGCCAGCCAGCCTTGAAATGCACCACCCGCCGTGCACTGCCTCGCCAATTGTGAGCTCCAGGACATCGCCGGTCTGCGGCACGGGCGCGTGCTCGGTGGTCACGCGCTCCATGGTGCCCCCGGCAGCGGCGGCGGCGCCGGCCTGGGTACCGTCTGGCTAGTGGCGGTGCGCCGGGGAATACTTTGGACGGCACCGCTCTGGCTGGAAGGAAGCACGTGCACATCGTGATCATGGGATGCGGCCGGGTGGGGTCCACCATTGCCCACATCCTGGAGGATCAGGATCACTCGGTCGCGATCATCGACCAGGATCCGGAATCTTTCAGGAAACTGCGCTCGGGCTTCAAAGGCACCAAGGTGACTGGCATCGGATTCGACCGCGATGTGCTGACCGAGGCGGGCATCGAGCGGGCAGGCGCGTTCGCGGCCGTCAGCAGCGGCGACAACTCCAACGTCATCGCGGCACGGGTGGCCAGGGAGTCGTTTGGCGTGCAGCGGGTGGTAGCGCGCATCTACGACCCGCGTCGCGCCGAGGTCTACCAGCGGCTGGGCATACCAACCGTGGCCACAGTGGCCTGGACTGCCGACCAGATGATGCGCCGGCTCGTGCCGGAAGGAGCGGAGTCGCAGTGGCGTGATCCGACCGGAGCCGTCGTGCTGGCCGAGGTCGCCTACTCCGACGGCTGGCTGGGGCAGCGGGTCTGCGACCTGGAGCTGGCCGCGCGCACCCGGATCGCCTACATCGCACGGCTTGGCGAGGCGGTCATTCCCACCGCGAGCCTGGTGCTGCAGGAAGACGACGTGGTGCACGTCATCGCTGAGGACCGCCGCCTGGAGGACATCGTGCGCGTGCTCGGCAATGATCCCGGAAAGGGAGGGCATTGATGCGCGTCGCGATCGCCGGGGCCGGCGCGGTTGGCCGCTCGATAGCCAAGGAGCTGCTGGAGAACGGGCACGATGTCCTGCTCATCGACAAGGATCCGAGCTCGATCAAGGTACACAGCGTGCCGAAGGCCGAGTGGCTGCTCGCCGACGCCTGCGAGATCAGCGCGCTGGACGATGCCGCGCTCGAGCGCTGCAACGTGGTCATCGCGGCCACCGGAGACGACAAGGCGAACCTTGTCGTCTCCCTGCTGGCCAAGACCGAGTACGGCGTGCCGCGCGTGGTGGCCCGGATCAATCACCCCAACAACGAGTGGCTGTTCAACGAGTCGTGGGGCATCGACGTGGCGGTGTCCACTCCGCGGCTGCTGTCGGCACTGGTCGAGGAGGCGGTGAGCGTGGGCGACCTGGTCCGGTTGATGACGTTCCGGCAGAGTGAGGCCAGCCTGGTGGAACTCACCATGCCAGCCGACGCGCCGCTGGCCGGTCAGCGGGTCGGCGAGATCGAGTGGCCGGCTGACACAGCGCTGGTCGCTATCCTGCGCGACGGCCGCGTGATCGTGCCAGGCGCCGAGGACCCGCTCGAGGGCGGCGATGAATTGCTATTCGTTACCCTGCAGAACTTCGAACATGACCTGGCCCGCCTGCTCGCCTCGGGGCACTGAGCCAGCTCGGGCCGCGGCGCTTGCTCCGGTTATCTCGTCTCGGTGATCTCCGGGCCGCGCTCGAACGGGTTCAGCGGGTCATCGTCTTGCTCTAGCTGTTCCTCAAGGACCTGGCGGGCCTCATCTGGCAGCCGGACATCCAGTGGCTTTCGGGGCGGCTCGGCATGCTCACCGCGTACTACGACGACATCGCCGAAGATCTCCTCGAACGGCTGCGCCAGCTGCGGGTCGGTCGCGGCCGGGCCGCTGATCAGGCCCCGCAAGAACCACCTGGGGCCGTCGACGCCCAGGAACCTGAGTGGCTGCGGTGGCACTCGGGCATCCGCGCCCTGCGGGGTGACGGTGGCCGCCAGCTCGGGCCCGAACGGACCCTCCTGCTCGTCGCTCTGCCCGCCTGCCTTCGCGACCTCATCGGCGATCTCCGGCAGGACCTCACTCCAGAGCCCTGAGCTTCGCGGCGCGGCGAACGGCTGCAGCTGTATTCCGCTCTCACCGTGCACCACGGCTATGGAGATGCCTTCTTCCTCGGACATGAAGACCTGAACGTCATAACCCTCGCGGACCGGGACCAGCAGGCTGCCGAAGTCGATGCGCTCGCGATCGGGATAACCGCCCTCGCTATCCCATGGTCCCGCCGAGCGCTCCACGAGGGCGCCGAGCAGAGCGGAATCACGCAGCCGGGTCCAGGTCGCGGGGTCCCCGAGGTCCGCCCGCGGAGACCCGGGCCTGCCGCCCGGTTCAGCCTCGGCGGCCTCAGCCTCGTCCAGCTCCTCGTCCTCGAACTCGTCCTCGTCCTCGAACTCGTCCTCGTCCTCGAACTCGTCCTCGAACTGCTCCTCATCGGCCAGGCTGGCGTCCTCGAAGCCGTCCTCATACTTGAGGTCGTCATCGCCGGACTCGTCGTCCCCGGCAAAGTCCTGCTCATCCTGGGCCGCAGGGTCGGCCGACCCGCGGCTAGCCGCGTCCTGGCCAGCACGACTACGTCGTCGGAACACCCCGCACGCTCCTAACCTCCTGACCGGACTAGCGCCCCGTCAGGATCTCGTTACCTTCCGAAGGATCGGTCGTCAGCACGTGGCCCCCGGTTGAGCCGTGGCCTCCGGCACCGCGGTGCGATCCAGGCAGGGTCTCGACTTCCCGAAAAATCGGGCGTTCTACTCGCTGGATAACAAGCTGAGCTATCCGGTCACCTCGCCGGAAGCTCACCGGATGCTCGGCATCGGTGTTCAGCAGGATCACCTTGATCTCGCCACGGTACCCGGCATCCACGGTGCCAGGCGCGTTGACAACGGTGACGCCATGCCGGGCCGCCAAGCCGGACCGAGGATGCACAAAGGCGGCGTACCCGTCCGGCAGCGCGATGCTCACGCCGGTGCCAACGATGGCGCGCTGACCTGGGGCCAGGTCAACGTCGGAGGCCGTGAACAGGTCGCTGCCAGCATCTCCGGGATGCGCGCGCTGCGGCAACGGCAGCCCGGGGTCGAGGCGCCGGATCAGCACCTCGACAGACCCCGGCTCGGAGCAGGCGCAGGTCATCGCAACTTCCTCTGGTCGATAGCTCCAGCTTCGCTGACAGGTGACCGCTGCAGGTTAGTCGGGGGGTGGGTTCGGCGGGCTCGATCGAAACGCAGGCCACGCGTAGCTGATGACTGCCGCGAACGGCACCGCCACGATAGCGCCCGGGATTCCGGCGATGATGCCGCCGACGGCGAGCACGAGAATAATTGACAGCGGGTGCAGCTTAATGATGCGGCCGACCACCAGCGGCTGCAGCAGGTGGCTCTCAATCTGGTTCTCGAGCACGAAGACCGCGAGCAGGATCACCGCCGCCACCCATCCCTTGGTCGCCAGCGTCACCAGGATCGCCAGCGCGCCCACCACCAGGATGCCGATGATCGGCACGAAGGCCGCCAGGAAGATCAGCACGATGAAGGGAACGAGGAGCGGCACACCAAGCAGCCAGAGTGCCAGGCCGATGAACAGGGCGTGGATCGCGGCCACCAGCGTCGTGCCCCGCAGGTAGCTGACGAGCGCCCGCCACGCAGCATAACCAGCTCGGGCAACCCGCTTGTGCGCGTCCCCGCGCAGCCCGCTGATCACCCAGCCGAAAATGGCAGCGCCGTCCTTGAGGAAGAAGAAGGTGATGAACAGCGTCAGCACCATGCCCGCAAGGAATTCGATGGCGTACTTGCCGGTCGTAAGGACTGTGCCCGCGACCTCGGACTTGTGCTGCGAGATGAACTTGACGAAGTCGTTGCTGTACTGCGTGATGCGGGCGGAGCTCAGGTGGAACGGCGCACCCGAAAGCGAGTGCTCCACCTCGGTCGCGGTCCGCTTGACTTCGGCGAACAGCGCCGGGTAGTCGGCACTGACCCGGTTGGCGAACAGCGCGATCGCACCGGCGATTACCAGGACGGCGCCCAGGAACGTGCACCAGGTGGCCAGCAGTCCAGGCATGCCGCGGCGGCGCATCCCGGCAGTAGTCGGCTGCAGCAGGGCCGTCAGCAGCAAGGCGGCAATCAACGGCAGCACTACCAGCCGGAGTACCTCGAGCAGCCGGAAGGTCAGGTAAACGGTCAGGCCGGTCAGCAGCAGGCACCAGGACCAGGCCGCGGTCTGCCGCAACAGCCTGGCTACCTGTGCCTCCGGCGCGACCAGCTCCGGCGCCGCGCCGGCCTCCTCGGAGCCGTCCCCAGCGCCTTCCGTGGCGGCCGGCTGAGTCTCCGGCGCCGGCCGACCGCGACCCAGCAGCCAACGCAGCGCTGGCCGCAACCCGATGGGCTGCTCGCTCTCCCCGGCTCGCATGTCCGTGCTCCCGGCCGACTGCTCGCTGGTACCTGGACTCCGTCGGCCTGTCATGCAGTACATGTAACCAACTACGGTGGTGCCATGCACTCCTACCGTGAGCGCCTGCGCGCGCCGCTTACCTGGTGGCTGGCCGGCGGGGTCACCATGTTCATGTTCGGGGCTATCGTCTGGACCGGGTTCGACCTGGCGGTCACCGTCGCGGTGTTTGCGGCCCTGTTCGGGATACTCGCCGCGTTCCTGCTCAACTGGGGCCGGGCCACCATCGAGGTGTCGGACGGAGTGCTGACGGCCGGCCAGGAATCCCTCCCGCTGACTGCCGTCGGCGAGGTCAGGGCGCTAGACGAGACGCAGGCCAGGGCGCTGCGGGGACCGCGCGCCGACCCGAGGGCCTACCTGCTGATCCGCCCGTATCTGTACCGCGCGGTATTCATCAAGGTATCGGCGGACGATGTGGCCGCCCCGTACTGGCTCGTCGGGACCAGGCACCCGGCAGAACTGGCGGCTGCCATCCAGAGTTCGCGACCCATGGTCAGCCAGGGTGGCATGTCCGTGGGATGATCACAGTCGGGGACGCCTACAGTCGGAAGACTCGCCCGACCAAGTAGCGCGGTAACGATTAGCCGGGAGGACGGCAGATGGCAGGCAAGCAGGGCGGCAGCAGCCGCGCAGTCAACGCGCTGACCGGAGCCGCCGCCGCCTTCGGGGCGCGCAAGCTGATCACCTTCGGCTGGAAGAAGCTGACCGGCAAGGAACCCCCTGAGCACCCGGAGGACCCGCAAGTCGCCTTGCGCGAGGCGCTGATCTGGGGGATCGTACTGGGCGCCACGGTGAGCACAGCCCGCATGCTGGCGATGCGGGCAACCATGCGCCGTGCCAAGGACGGGGACGGGCCGCCGGCTTAGTGCTGCCCCAGGCCGCTCCAGGCCGAAGCCGGACATCGCCGATCACAGATACCATTCTCCGCGTTCACGAACCACACTGGTAACCACGACGGCTGCCGGGCAGGCTGGTCCTGGAGGTGGGCAAGTGACGACTGACAGGGTGCTCGGCATGGTGCTCGCCGGCGGTGCCGGCAAGCGGCTGGCACCGCTGACCGCCGACCGGGCGAAGCCAGCGGTACCATTCGGCGGCCTCTACCGGCTCGTCGATTTCGCCCTGTCCAATCTCGTCAATTCCGGCATGCGGCGGATATGCGTACTGACCCAGTACAAGAGCCACAGCCTGGACCGGCACATCACGACCACGTGGCGGCTCAGCAGCCTGCTCGGCAATTACGTGACGCCGGTACCCGCGCAACAGCGACTCGGGCCGCATTGGTACACCGGCTCAGCGGATGCGATCTACCAGTCGTTGAACCTCATCTTCGACGACCAGCCGGACATCGTCGCCGTCTTCGGAGCTGACCATGTCTTCCGGATGGATCCGCAGCAGATGATCGAGCAGCACATCGCGCACGGCGCCGGCGTGACCGTGGCGGCCATCCCGGTGCCTAGGGACGAAGCCACGGCTTTCGGCGTGATCAGGGCGGCCTCGGACGGCCGTACCATCGAGGCCTTCCTGGAGAAGCCAGCGGATCCGCCTGGCATGCCGGGCCAGCCGGAGATGGCATACGCATCCATGGGCATCTACGTATTCAGCGCTGACGTCCTTGTCGACGCATTGCGCCAGGATGCCGCGGACGATGGCAGCCGGCATGACATGGGTGGCGACATCGTTCCCCTCCTTGTCCGCCAGCGCATGGCGCAGGTGTACGACTTCCTCGACAACAAGGTGCCGGGAGCCGAGCCCCGGGATGCCGGGTACTGGCGCGACGTCGGGACGCTCGACTCCTACTTCGAGGCCCAGATGGACCTGTGCGCGCTGCATCCGGTCTTCAACCTCTACAACGACAAATGGCCGATCCTGACGCACGTGCCGTCGCAGCCGCCTGCCAAGTTCGTCCACGACGATGGCGACCGGGTCGGCCGCGCTATCAACAGCGTCGTCAGCAACGGCGTGATCGTATCCGGCGGGCTGGTGCGCGATGCCGTCCTGTCGCCGGGTGTCCGGGTGAACAGCTGGGCCCGGGTCGAGCGTTCCGTCGTACTGCACAACACCAAGGTCGGGCGGCACGCCGTCATCGAGAACGCGATCATCGACAAGAACGTGGAGGTGCCGGAGGGAGCGGTCATCGGCGTCGACAAGGAACATGACCGGGCCAGGGGATTCGTTGTTTCCGACGGCGGGGTAACCGTAGTAGGCAAGGGCCAGAAAGTACCCCAGTGACCCAGCCTCCATCCGCCGGCGAGTTGCGCGTGGCGATGCTGACTCGCGAATTTCCTCCCGACGTTTACGGCGGCGCCGGCGTGCACGTGGAGTACCTGACCCGGGCGCTCGCCAACCTGGTTGACCTGACGGTGCACTGCCAGGGTGAGGACCGCTCCGGGGCCATCGCGCACCGGCCATGGGAGCACCTGGCCGGCACGAGTTCGGCGCTGCAGGTCATCTCGACCGACCTGTCGATGACCGCAGCAGCGGCCGGGGCAGGCCTGGTGCACTCGCATACCTGGTACGCCAACCTGGCGGGTTATCTGAGCAGCCTGCTGCACGGCGTGCCGCACGTCATGACCGCGCACTCACTTGAGCCGTTGCGGCCATGGAAGGCGGAGCAGCTCGGCGGCGGATACGCCATCTCCAGCTGGTGCGAACGAACCGCAATTGAGTCCGCTGATGCCGTCATCGCAGTGTCGCAAGGCATGGCGGCCGACATCCGGGTGACGTATCCGGCGGTTCCCGCTGACCGCGTGCACGTGATCTATAACGGCATCGATGCCGAGCAGTACCGCCCAGATCACGGGCGCGATGTGCTCGACTCGCTCGGCATCGACCCGGCCCGGCCGTCGGTGGCGTTCGTCGGGCGCGTCACCAGGCAGAAAGGCCTCCCGGTGCTGCTGCGTGCGGCCGAGCACCTCGATCCGGCGGCGCAGCTTGTGCTGTGCGCTGGCCAGGCCGACACGCCAGAACTCGAAGCCGAGGTGACCGGGCTGGTGAACCACCTCCGCGCCACCCGGTCCGGCGTGATCTGGATTTCGGGCATGCTGGCCAAGCACGAGGTGATCCAGCTCCTGAGTCACGCCACGGTCTTTGCCTGCCCGTCCCTGTACGAGCCACTCGGCATCGTCAACCTGGAGGCAATGGCGTGCGGTGCGGCGGTCGTCGCTTCCGCAGTCGGCGGGATACCTGAAGTCGTCGCGGACGGCGAGACCGGCTTGCTCGTGCCACCAGATGATGAGGCGGCGCTCGCAACCGCCATCGATACGCTGCTGCGCGATCCGGTCAGGACCGCTGCCATGGGCGCACGCGGGCGGGTTCGGGCAGAAGCGGACTTCAGCTGGGACCGGATAGCCCGCCAGACGGCAGGGTTGTACCGGCAACTGGTCCGATCCGCTTCCTGACGCCTGGCCGGCGTTATCGATCGCCAGCCCAACTGTGGGCTGCCCGTCCGGTAGGCTATCTTGCGATACATCTCGACTCGCGGAGGGAGCGGGGCGCATGGAAGCTGTCAGCCAGCCGGAGAACGTAGCCCACCAGCCCGGCCCGGCTCAGTCAGCCGTCCGGGTCGGCGATCGCGACCGGGATGCGGTTGCTCACCAGCTGCAGCAGGCCTTCGCCGAGGGCCGGCTGGACGACGATGAATTCGACCAGCGAATGCGGGCGGCCCTGACCGCCCGGGTCGGCGCCGAACTGGCCGTTCTCACCCAGGACTTGCCTGACAGGAGCGGCCTGACGTCCGGGCCGGCGCAGCACACTGTGCGCGGCCGCAAACCAGGCAGATTTGCGATCGCCTACAAGAGCGGGATCCGCCGTGGCGGTCGCTGGCAAGTGCCGGAGCGGTTCTCCGCCGTGGTCTATAAGGGCAGCGGGCACATCGATCTTCGCGTCGCAGAGCTAACGGCACCGTTGACCACGCTGGTTGCCGTTGCCTACAAGTCACGCATCGACGTCCTGGTGCCGGTTGGGGTGCGCGTAGAACTCGATGGGTTCGGGGTAAGCAAGGCCTGGTCAGCCGCAGAGGAGCTGGAGAGCCGACTGCCCGCCGGCGCGCCGGTCGTGCACGTCCGGGGTGTCGGCTACAAAGGAACGATCGAGGTCAGCACCAGGCCGCAGGTCTGCGCCGGAGCTGGCCACCGCTCGCTGCCAGGCTAGCCGCGTCCGCGGGCAGCAAGCAGGCCGATCAGGTCACCGAGCCTGCCGCGGCGCCGGTCACCCGGTCACCCCACCGGGCGAGTTCGCCTTCCAGGTCCAACGGCCCGATCATGGCGCCGCTGGCCATCTCCTGCTCCCAGTTCTCGGCCGGAACACGCCACATGACCTCAAACTCGATCCCGTTTGGATCCTTGGCGTACAGCGACTTGGACACCCGGTGGTCGCTCGCGCCGACAAGGGCGTTGCGCTCGGAAAGCCGGTCCCGCACTTCTGCCAGCTCCGCGAGCGTGCCAACCTCCCACGCGAGGTGGTACAGGCCGATGTAAGAGCCGTGCGGCAACTGGCCGTCGGGCACCGAGAAAAGGCCGAGGTCGTGATCGTTGGCGGTGTCCGGCGCGCGCAGGAAGGCGGCCCGGCCGGGAATCTCCATGCGGACCTCGAAGCCGAGTGCCCCGGTATAGAAGTCAACGCTCGCAGCAAGGTCGCGCACATAGAGGACAGCGTGATTCAGTCGGCGTACAGCCATCAGATTCTCCGTTCGGGCAGTTCTGCTGGCCATAATGCCCAGCCGTCCGCGCTTCTTCCCTCCCGTTGGCACGCCAGCCCGGTGGACCACTCCGCGCGCATGCCATTGTGGGTTGTTTTGGGGGGATTGGCCGGAGCCCTGCGAACGGCGGCGGGCAGCGGCCTAACTGGCTACCATCGGCACGCCTGCGGGAAGCGCCGAGCTGAAGTCGTCGTTGATCGCAACCACCTGGCGGCCGGCTGCCGCCAGCAATGACGCCGCGACAGCTGCCCGGTAGCCCGCCTGGCAGTGGACCCAGATTTCCCCGCCGGGAATCTCGCCCAGCCGGGCGGAGAGCTCGTGCAGCGGGATGTGGAGGGCACCTGCGATGTGGCCGGCGTGCCATTCGGATAGGCGCCGCACGTCGAGCAAGACCAGCGGGCCGCGGCCGCGGCGGCCGGCCTGAGCCGACGCAGCAGCGCCAATGGTCCGCGCCGCCAGCGTGGCGAAATCGGCGGTTGCGAACCCCGCTAGCTGCTCCCCGGCCGCCCACAACTCAGGAGAACCATCGGCCGCCGACTCGATCCGGTCGATGCCGATCCGGCACAGTTCGCGCTGGGCGTCCGCGACGGCCTCGGCAGTGTCACCGATCAGGGTTAGCGGCGTGCCCCACGGAATCAGCCAGCCGAGATAGGTGGCCAGGTTGGCGCCGCCCTCGAAATTGAGCGCACCGCGCATGTGACCTGCCGCGAAAGCGGAACGCGATCGCAGGTCGACGACCCACTCGCCAGCGTCGATGCGGCGCCGCAACTCCGCAGCCTCCGCGCGCCGGGGCGGCGACAGGTCGGGCGCGGCCGGGCCGCCCCGGTTGGCGTCGCCCATGTGCGCGTAGTAGGCGGGATACGCGTCCAGGCCCGCGAGCAGCTCGTCGACGTACTCGGCCTCGCTCTTGGTAAGAACCGGGTTATATCGCTTCTCGTCACCCATGGTGGATGGCCCGCCAACTGCCGGGGTAGCCGAGCAGAAGCTGCCGAAGCCGTGCGTCGGGCAGACCGAGGCATCATCCGGGAGTTCGCTGGCGAGGCGGTGCGCCGAGCCGAACTGAGCCCCGGCCAGCGCCCGCTTGTGCGCTGCGCCCAGCAGATCGGTTCGCCCCGTGGTCCCGTTCAGCAGCGACCCGCCGGTAAAAGCGGCAACGACCTGATCGCCATCGGCTAGGACGTAAGAAAGATGGGTGAAGGTGTGGCCCGGCGTAGCGATCGCGCGGACTTGCATGTCACCGACCTTGACCAGGTCCCCGTCGGCAACCGGGGTGCGCCGGAACGAGACCGGGTCGGCGCCGTTCACCAGGTACTGCGCGCCGACCGCCGTGGCCAGAGCCAGCCCGCCGGTGACATAGTCATTGTGCATGTGCGTCTCGAACACGTGCGTGATCGTGACGCCGTGGTCGCCGGCGACGGCCAGTACCCGGTCAAAGTCGCGCTGTGCATCGACGACCAGGGCAATGCTGCCGTCCGTGGCAAGGTAGCCGCGGTCGCCCAGTGAGGGTGTGTCAATGGCGAATATCTCAATCATCTATGCCAGACACCTGCCCATCCGCCGCCGGCCGGACACCCCGTTGTGCCGTCAGGTCGCTGACTGGCCAGTGTAGACACCACGCGGGCGGATAGGGATGTTGCGCTCATACTCCTCAAGCGAGTGCGCCAGCCAGCCGGCCGTCCGTCCGGTAGCGAATATCGCTTCGCCGGCGCCACGAACCATGCCCGCCACCTGCGCCAGCACGGCCAGCGCAAACTCGATGTTCGGCTGGGGCAGGGCGCGCCGCCGGGCCTCGTCGGTGACTGCCATGGCGATGGCAAGCTGCGCGGAGCCGGGCGCGTACTCACCGATGAGCTGGAGCAGCAGGTTCGCGCGCGGGTCACCGCTGGTGTAGACGAAATGCCCGAAGCCAGGCAACCGTTCGCCCCGGCGCAGCAGGTCGCCCACGACCCGTGACGCCTCTTCGGGGCCCTTCGCCGAGCCCAGCATGAGCTCGGCGCCCAGTGCCGCGCCGCCGTGCAGGGCGCCACCCATCGCGCCGAGCCCGGTGGCCACAACGGCATAGGGGTCAGCACGCATCGAGGCGGCCACCCGTACCGCAAGGGTGGATGCGGCCAGCTCATGGTCGGCCACCAGGACCAAGGCCGCGTTCAGGACGCGGAGCAGCCTGAGCGGTGCCGGCCGGATGCACAGCGCGGCGGCCAGCCTCGCCGCGACCGGACCCGCCGGCGCGGTTTCCCTGCCGTCCAGAGACCCGCCATCCGGATCCCCGCTATCCGCGTCGCGCCCATCCGCGTCGCGCCCATCCGCCGCCCGGCTATCCGGCGCCCGGCCCTCCGAACTCCCGCCAGGTGCGGGCAGCGCTCCCGTCATGCCCGCGATCAGCGCCTGGCCGGCCGCGACCACGGCCGGCCGGTCCAGCTGGAGCCGGAACGGGTCCGTTGCAGCCAGCGCCGGCACGATCACCTGGAGCCGTTCAAGCGGGAGCGTGCCGGCCGGCAAGGCTGCCTGCGCCGCCCGGCCGACCGCGAGCGCCTCGGCCGTAGCCTGCCAGTCGCTGCCAGCCGCCCGGCCGGGGGCGAGGCGCTCCGGGCCGCCGTCGGCCGGCAGCTCGCCGGTCCACAGGAGCGCGGCAACATCCTCAAAGCTCCGGCGCAGGGCAAGATCAGTGGCGTCGTGACCGCGGTAACGCAGGGTGCTGTCCCGGATCTCGGTAACGGCTGTCTCGATGACCAGCTCGGCCGGGCCGCCGGAACGCCGTGGCCTCCCCTTCCGCGCGAGTTCCTTGACCTCGTCGGAGTCGAAGATGCTGGCTCGGCCGTCGGCGTCCCGGCGGCGGCTGAGCACTCCGCGGCTCACGTACGCATACAGGCTCGCCTGCTTGATGCCGAGGCGTTCGGCAGCCTCGGCCGCACCGATCCACTCGGTCACTCGCCCTCCGCTCCGGCCACGCCGCCCACCCGCCCTGAGAAACGCAGGCCGCGCTGCGTAGCCGGCCACGTTACCGGATAAAACCTCACTGAACGCCCGCCGCCGGGTGCACTTGGCACAGATTAAGGTTGATTATGATCAACATTGACACGTCCGTGCAGTAGCGATCAATAATAAAGCAGATCGTCGCCGCCCGCCGAAGGAGACTCATGGACGCCACCGCCGACGTAGCCGCACCCGAGCCCTTCGAGGCCGCTCCTGGCCTGGCGGGCGTGTCAGTGGCCCGCACCGAGGTGTCCGACGTGCTCGGCCGCAAGGGCTTCTACCACTACCGGGGATATAACGCCGTCGACATCGCCCGGCGGGGCAGGGTAGAGGACGCCTGGCACCTGCTGCTGCGCTGTGACCTGCCGACTGCGGCGCAACGCGAGGCATTCGCCCGGCAAACGGCAGAACTGCGCCAACTGCCCGACGGCGTCGCGCAACTGCTGCCTGCGCTTGCCCGGCTGAGCCGGCCGGGTTCGCTGGAGGCGCTCCGCTCGGCAGTCTCGGTCACTGGGCAGGCTATGGGCTGCAAGCCGTGGACAGACCAGACCGCTGAGGAAACCGCTGAGCAGGCCGCCAGGTTCGCCGCCGTCATGCCAACGCTCGCGGCGCAGCTGTTCCGGCTGGCCAGCGGGCTGCAGCCGGTGCAGCCGCGCTCCGACCTCGGTTACAGCGACAACTACCTCTACATGATCACCGGCGAGGAGCCTGACGACCGGAGCCGGTACGCGGTCGAGCGGTACCTGATGCTGACCATCGACCACGGCTTCAACAACTCGACCTTTACCTCCCGGGTCATCGCGTCTTCCGGGGCCGATTTGGGCGCGGTCGTCACCGGAGCGCTCGGCGCGCTGTCGGGGCCGTTCCACGGCGGGGCGCCAGCCAGGGTGTTTGACATGCTGGACGCCATCGGCTCGCCGGACAATGCCGAAGCCTGGCTGCGGCGGGCCATCGTCGACGGTGACAAGCTCATGGGCTTCGGCCACCGGATCTACAAGACCGTCGACCCCCGCTCGGAGTTGCTGCACGAGGT
>JBKQTJ010000341.1:0-110422 GCA_052143255.1 Streptosporangiaceae bacterium
ACCGATATCGCAGCCCGGGCGGGCATCGCCACGCAGTCGATGGGCGAGATCGTCGACGACCTGGTCTCCAAGGGATACCTGGTCCGGCGCGAGGACCCATCGGACAGGCGAGCCAAGCGCATCTACCTCACGCAGAAGGGGCGCGAGACGGCGCAGGCCAGCCGGATCGCGCTGCTTGAGGTCGAACGGCAGATAAGAGAGACCCTCGGTACGGACAAGTACCAGGACATGCGGGGCAACCTGACTGCGATCTCCGAAATGGACCTATAGACGGCCGGCAGCGCATGGTTGGCAACTGGCGAAAGCGGCCGACCGGAGGTTCGAGTCCCTCTAGGCCACACGCCGGAACTGCCAGATCGGACGGTGTCTCGCCGGACATTAGGCTCCCATTGAGGGGCTGCCGTTGCGCTGCTTGCCCGCTACATGCCCCTGTCGGGAGCGAGATTGGCTGCCAGGAACCGGCCGATCGCCACTGCCCAGGTGGCAAAGTGCAACTTCTTGCAGACGAAATGCAGGATGGATACTATGAGGGTATGACGGCTCAGACGCTCGGTTTCGCCGTCCAGCCGGAGGATCGGGCCGTGCTGGATGAGCTGGTGGAGTACTTCGGCGCCGGGAACAGGTCCGCGTATCTCCGCGCAACGCTGAAGGTCATGAAGTCAATCATGATTGCCGACAAGCTTCGCGAAGCTCAGGCCTACGGCCAGCAGCGAATCGCCGAGCTTGGCATCGAGCCTGCTGAAGTCCCGGCGCACGTCCAAGAATTCCTGAAAGGGTCTGCCAAGGACCGCAGCAAGTGAGCCACCTCGCAGCAGTCCCTACAGCCGTCGTGTACGACATCAATCTGCTGGTGACTGCCGCGGCTGGCGGCAACAGTCCCTTCAGGTCCTGGCCATCGCCGCCGCCGGTCTCGGGCAACCCCTCGGCCGACTGCGTCGGCATCATCGTCGATGCCGCCGAGTTCTCGCTGTGGCTGTCTCCGCATATCACTGCCAATATCGAGCGGGTTCTCACCGACCTGCTCAAGTGGGAGCCGCCTGAGGCAGACGCCTACCTCGCGGCATTGCTGTCAGCGGCCGAGCACGGCGGCGGCGGAGTCGTGACCGACGTTCCGAGGACAGTGCACGACTGTTGGGATCACGAGGACAACCTCATCCTCGACCTCGCCGCCGAGGTGGGAGCCCTGATCGTGGTATCCAACGACACCGATCTGCTCTCCATGTCGCCCTGGCGCGGAACGCCAATCATCGAGCCCTCGGCATTTGCCGCCAAAGTCGGCGCCATGCGTCGCCACGCCCGCCGTCCCCGTCGCTAACGTTCCGCCATCCGCCGTGCTGGTACCAACAGCGTGGCGCGCGTCGCCGCCGGGGTCCATGTCATGGCCGGTGAAACTGTGCGGGCTTACCTGTCGCGGAAGTACGCGAAGTACTTCGAGGCATCGGGCTGCCAGAGACAGATGATGGCGGCGAGCCCGATTAGCAAGTTCAGCGCGTCGGTCAGCAGCGGGCCAAACGCGCGGTTATGCGCGATTCCCGGCAGCACTATGCGAAACCCGTTCACGGTGCAGAGCACGAACAGCACCGTGGCCACAATCCGCGCCCAGCCTCGGCCCGCGCCGTTGGCGCGAGCCATCCAGAGCCATAGGCCGGTGGCGATCAGCTGCTGCACTACCAAGATCGCGGTATAAGACCTGGCGATGAACTGGGCCTGGCCGGAGGAGTAGCCGAACCATGCTGTTAGCCCGTTGGCGACGGCACCGACATGGCCGATGTTGAGGATAATGCTGACGATTGCAAGTGCCGCACCGGCATACATGAGTTTCACTGCATTGCTGACCGACGTCGGTCGCGGCGGTGGGTTCGGCTTCCAGGTGCCGCCGTAGACGGGATAGGGCTGGTAACCCACTACTGCTCCCCATCCCAGTTGCCGCGGCCCGAGAGGCCGGCGGGCATGCCCGGCATTTAGCGGAATCCGCCCTGATTGCGCACACGCTATACCCGTGCCGGGCTCAGGCGTGGATTAAGCGCCGGACGTTCGTACACGAGGCGAGCACCGAGCACTTCCGGGTGAATCAAGCGCCGGGGACTTGGCCGACGATCCAGCCGAACTCGGAAACGATCCGCACGCCGAGGCCTTCGGTGCAGAGCGGGCGGAAGGCCTCGCTGATCGCCTCGGCGAACCGGTCGTAGCCAACCGCCTGCAGGGCCGGCCAGGACGGGCCGCTAGAGGCGAGCGCCCGGGCCGCAAAGTCCAGGCCAGGCCACTCGTTGACGACCTGCGCGGTTCCCCGGTCGACGAACTCCAGGCCCGTGTCGGCGAGCATTTGCTCGGCCACGCCGGGCCGCCCGGTGTCACCCTGATTGAGGGTGGCATCGACGTGGCTGGGCGGCGACAGCTCCAGCAGCATGGCGAAGAACGGCAACAGGCCAAGCCGCTTGGGCGATCCCCAGAAGGTAAACCCGACCAGGCCGCCCGGCCGCACCACCCGGCAAGCCTCGCGCAGCGCGTCCTCGCATCCCTTCCAGATCCCGTTGAAGCTCGTCGCCACATCGAAGCTGTCATCCTCGAACGGCAGCGCGAACATGTCGCCGACCCGGAAGTCCGCGTCAGGTGTGCGCGCCCGCGCGATCGCGATCAGCGCCTCGGATGCATCCAGCCCGGCGACCTCGGCCCCGCGGCCCGCGGCAACACTGGCGGCATATCCGGAACCGCAAGCGATGTCGACCAAACGCGTCCCCGGGCCCACGCCGGTCCGGTCAAACAGCGCGTCGTTTGCCCGCCGCGCATACGGCTCGACCAGATACGCCCAGTCTGCGGCTCGCTCACCCCAGGCCTGACCGGACTCGGTCCATCCCATCGGCCTCACCACCTCCGGCGCCGCGCTGTCAGCACTCAGCCCTCAGTGTGCTACAGACGTCACCTTCGTGAATACCCGATCACGTCGCGCACGGCCCAGGGATGCCGGCCAGGATCATGACGGGAACGGCTCCTGCCAGGGCGCCCCGCCTCCGCCGGGCCGCGGTCTTCAGCGCTACAACACGATGCCCGGCGGGGCCGGGTCGGGCTCGGTCAGGCCGAGCAACGGCTCGTCAGCCGACCGGATATCCGCCGTCGGCAGCCCGCCGGGATATAGCTGCCGGGCCCTCTCGGCGACCGAGATGGCGATCTGCACGTGCTGCTTGCGGCTGGCTGCGTAGAAGTCCTGCGCTTCCTCACTCAGCTTGGGTCGTGCGTGCAGGGGCTTGTCGCTGACCGCGAGCAGCGTAGCGGTTGGTATCCGGTAGCGGAACCCGTTCGCAGCCACCGTCGCTGACTCCATGTCCACCGCGAGCGCGCGAGACAGCCGCAGCCGGTCGGCTACCGTGCCGAGCTGGAATTCCCAATTCCGGTTCGCAGTCGTGAACACGATCCCCATGCGGCAGCGCAGGCTCCGCGCGGTCAGCTCGTCGAGCAGTAGCGTGTTGAGCGTGTGATTGGAGACGACCGGCACGCTCAGCGGAAGCACGTCGTCGAGCACGCGGTCGTCTCGCAGGTACGCGGTCGCCAGGACCAGGTCCCCGATTTCCTGGTGATTGCGTAGCCCGCCGCAGTGCCCGATCATCAGCACCAGGTCCGGGCGGAGCACGGCGAGGTGATCGGTGATCGTCTTGGCGTTGGAAGGGCCGACGCCAATATTGATCATGGTGAGCCCGGCCCGGCCCGGCAGCGCGTGGTGCCAGGCCGGCATCTGCCGTCCGTCGGAGTCGGGCCCTGTGCAGCCGGGCAGCGCGGCGCGGAACTCGGCTACGTGCCAGGAGTAGTTGGTGAGCAGCACGTACCGCTGGAAAACCGCCGCCGGCGTCCCGGTGTAGTGCCGCAGCCGGTCGATGGACAGCGCCATCCGTTCCGGCCCGAACAGGAACAGTTTCTTGCGCCGCAAGTCCCAGCGAGTCTCGTCCACGGCCGGACCGATCGCTGGGTCATGGAGGCTCAGGGCTCGCCGCCCGCGACTGACCGAGATCCGGGCGCCCGCGGCAGCCAGGCGGCTGAGTTCGCGCTCCAGGTACCACCGGATCGCATGGGGCGCGGAGAACTCGCCCTCGAGCATGGGGTTGTGCGCCGACCACGGCCGTTCCACGGTCAGCCGGGGGTAATAGCCGGCTTTGTCTGCCTCCTCCATGGCGTCGCAAAGTTGCGCTACCTCCGCTGCACGCCGTTCTTCAGGGACAGCGGCGAAGTCCACCGACTTGGTCACCCGGTCATCATGCCAGCGCCTGGGCCAGCCTCCAGGCTGGGCACGGCGCCGACAGCGCTCGAGCGCGCGGATGTCCATTCCGGACCCGGTCGTTCGTCGTCTTATTGCCGGGACTTCTCGCCACCCGATGTCGGCGCCCCGGCGTAGCATCAATGAGTCCTAGCCTGGCAGCCATGGAGAGGAGCACCAGATGACCGGGGTACGAGTTCTCGTGGGCACGCGCAAAGGCGCATTCGTGCTGACGGCGGACGGAAAGCGAGACAGCTGGGAGGTCACCGGTCCGCACTTCGGCGGCTGGGAGGTCTACCACGTCAAGGGTTCGGCCGCCGAACCTGACCGGTTGTACGCGTCCCAGTCCAGCGGCTGGTCCGGCCAGGTGATCCAGCGCTCCGACGATGGTGGCAAGACGTGGGACGCGGTCGGCAATCAGTTCAGTTACGACGGCACGCCCGGCACTCACCAGTGGTACGACGGCACCCCGCATCCGTGGGAGTTCGCGCGAGTGTGGCATCTGGAGCCGTCGCTGGACGACCCCGACACGGTCTACGCCGGCGTGGAGGACGCTGGCCTGTTCCGGTCAACTGACGGCGGGAATGAATGGCAGGAGCTGCCCGGCTTGCGCTGCCACGATTCTGCTTCGTCCTGGCAGCCAGGAGCTGGCGGGATGTGCCTGCACACCATCATCATCGACCCGGTCCAGCCAAAGCGGATGTTCGCCGCCATCTCCGCCGCGGGCGCGTTCCGGTCAGACGACGCGGGGGAAACCTGGCGCCCGGTCAATCAGGGCCTGCACTCCGAAGGCATCCCCGACCCGCAGTCGGAGGTCGGTCACTGCGTTCACCGGATCGCGATGCACCCGTCCCGCCCGGAGGTGCTGTATATGCAGAAGCACTGGGATGTGATGCGCAGCGACAACGCCGGCGAGTCCTGGCGCGAGATCAGCGGTAACCTGCCGACCGACTTCGGGTTCCCGATCGACGTGCATGCGCATGAGCCCGAGACCGTATATGTGGTGCCGATTACCAGTGATGCGCTGCACTTCCCGCCCGACGGAAAGCTGCGCGTCTACCGCAGCCGCAGCGGCGGGGACGAGTGGGAGCCGCTGACTAACGGCCTGCCGCAAGAGCACTGTTACGTCAATGTGCTGCGCGACGCGATGGCTGTCGACTCCCTTGACTCCTGCGGCATCTACTTCGGCACCACCGGCGGGCAGGTGTACGGCTCATCCGACGCCGGCGACACCTGGGCACCGATCGTCCGAGATCTCCCGGCGGTGCTGTCCGTCGAGGTCCAGACACTGGCATGATCCGGGTAATCCTTCCCGCGCACCTGCGGACACTCGCGCATATCGATGGCGAGGTCGAACTAGCCGTTCCCGGCCAGATCACCCAGCGTTCGGTGCTGGACGCGCTAGAAGCCCGGTACCCGGTGCTGCGAGGCACGATCCGCGATCACGACACTCGTCGCAGACGGGCGTTCATCCGGTTCTTTGCCTGCCAGCAGGATCTGTCGCACGAGGAGCCGGACAGCCCGCTCCCGGAGCAGGTTGTGACCGGCAGCGAGCCGTACCTGATCGTGGCCGCGATGGCCGGCGGCTAAGCCCGCCGGGCTTAGGAAGCGCAGCAGGCTCAGCCACCGCAGTGGGCGGCCAGGTAGCTATCCTCGGCCTCGTAGTCGAACATCGCGTCGAAGTATCCGTCATCGGGCCACGGCAGCGCTGAGCCATGCACAGCGCCAGCGGCCGCCGCGACCAGCCAGTCCACTTCGGCGCCAACGGTTTGCGCATAGGTGCCAGCAGGCACGTAGCCAAGCGCGCACGCCGCCGTCATGTCGAGCACGATGGGGTATTCCGCATCCCAGGGGTGGCGCCCGAGCGTCGGCTCGACCCCAGGATCGAGCAGCACCTCTTCCCACCGGTGATCCAGTTCCGCGGCTATAGTGCGGGCGATCTGCAGCCCGTTTGGCGCATCCGGGTCCGCGCTGTTTAGCACCCGGCGGCCAGGCTGCGCGGCAACCGTCTCGATGAGCGCCGCCACGTTGGCTGCGGCGGTCGTATGGTCGGTCCCGATCCCGCGGCGGGCCAGGAACACCGCAGGCCTGCGGTCGAGGACGCGCCTGACGTATACCCATTCGCGCGGCCGCTGCGCCCCGGGACCGTGCACCTTCGACGGGCGTACCACGGTAACCGGAGACCCGCTGTCGAGCAGCACCTGCTCGGCGGCGACCTTGTTGGCGCCGTAACCTTCCCTGCTGCGGTAGTCGATGTCCGATGGCGCTACGGTCTGCTGCTCCTCGGTTATCGGGCCGTCGAATCGCGGCGGCGTGTCGGAGTTGGGATGGTTGCCGGCCGCGTCCGCGTAAACGGCCTTGCTCGAGATCACCACGGTGCAGGCCGCAGCACGCGCCAGCGGCAGCAGCCGGACGGCGTCCGCCGCCGTGTAGCACACGCAGTCGACGATCAGGTCCGCGCCGTCGCCGCCAACTTCGGACAGCGCCCTGCCATCAGTTCGGTCCGCCCCGACGAACGTGGCTCCGGCCGCGGCAAGCTCGGGCGGCAGGTGCCGCAGCTCCCGGCCAGTCACGTCGACCTGCCAGCCCGCGGCCAACAGCCGGCTGGCTGCCGCGCGGCCGATAAGGCCAGTGCCGCCGAGGATCAGAGCGCGACGCATTCGCCGCACCCTACCGGAGTAGCCGCGCGGCGCGCGCCACGACGAGTGTCAGAGGACAGGCTGGCTCGCGCGGGGCGCGCCACGACGACCGTCAGAAGACTGACGGGTCGACGCTACCGGCTCCAGTCGCGAGTCGCTGCGCGCGGGCGGCCACAACCAGCCGCTGCACGGCCAGGCTGACCGCCAGGTACAGCAAAATCGTCGCGGTCCCGGCGTTCCCGAGATCCTTGTGCTGGCCTACCAGGTAGTCGTACCCAAGATGAGCAGCGAGTGCGGCCGCCCACAGGGCCGCGGTAATCAGGCTGCCCTGCGACCAGGCCTGCCCACCTTGCATCCAGACCCGGACCGTGGCCGCGCGCGCGGCGCCGAAGACCGCGGCCAAGACGAGGCTTCCCGCCATGGCAACCACCGCGACCGACCCAGCGTGCAGGTTCTGGAAATACTGGACCGCTTCGATCAATCCGAGGACGACGAGGATCACGATCACGCGGTCCGCCCCGCGCACCGGCCGGGCGTTGAGCTGGCGGTAGATAAGCAGCCCGAGGACGGCGATTCCGATCACGAGGTCGAGCACGATCCGGGAATCCACGTGCACCTGCCTGTTACTGAGGGCTGCCGGGCCCCGCGCCCGCCGCCCCGGAGGACATTGCCTGCTCCCGACCCTAACTGGCCAAGGCCTGACCAGCCTGTGTACGCCGTCCTGGCCTGGGCATGACAGATGTCACCCATGCACATCAACCCGGTCACAGGTTGATTACAGACGGCCTGTTAGTTTGAGCCACGGGGGAAATCCAGAGGCCAGATCGGAGGTGTTCGATGGGCCTGCCTGCACGTCAACGCAGGGTGCTTCAGCGCATCGAGAGCACGTTGCGGGGGTCAGACCCAAGACTTGCGGCTCTTTATGCGATCTTTTCCAGGCTGACTCGCGACGAGGAAATGCCGCGAATCGAGCAGGTGCGCTACGGGACGAGGCGCGCCATGGCCAGGATTGGCCAGATATCGGCTGCTGTGAGTGCGAGAACGCACATAAGGCTGGTGCCAAGACAACCGGCAGTGCTGCTCTTCCCGCTAGTGCTAGCGCTGGCTGCCCTAACCATCGTGCTGGCAGCCCACTCGGGCCCAGGCTGCACCCCAGTAGGCCGGTATGCCGCGGCCGCGCAGAGCGTCGCGAGGACCAACGTCTGCAGGCCTACGACGTCGCTTAACAGTCTTTACGGTCATTGAGCTGCGTTGCCCATCAGGCCAGGACCGCGGTCAGTTCGGGCTTCAGGCACGCGGCCGCCGGGGTCCCGGCAGACGTCCCGCCTACCTGAGCGCACGTTGCCAGCAAGACGATGTTGTTAGCGGGGCTGTCGCTGCCGCCGAGGCCGGACAAATCGACGAAGAAGTGCGGCCACGGCAATGCCTTCGATGTCCAGACCACTTTCTTCCTTACCGGGCTGTAACCCCATGCATCGCCGAGAGCGCCTTCGTCAAGGCCTAGCGCCACGCCACCGTTTACCGAGTACAGGCTGGCCAGGACCGAGTCGGCCGCGACGCTGAGTACCGCGCCCGTGGCCGGGCTCACCGCCGTCAGCGTACCGCGGATGGCCAGGTAGACCGTTCCGGTCCTGGCATCGGTCAGTTCCAGTGCCGCTGGGGCGAGGTGCCAGAGCGGCTCCGCGTTGTCCCCGCTGAAGGCCCAGACCCCGCCGCCGCTGCTGAAGAGGACTACGCCATCGAGCCGCCTGCCCGGTCCGGGCGGAGGGACAACCGCGCCGCTCAGCGTCCCGGCCGGGAAGCCTGAGCCGGTGGGACGCAAGATCTTCTGCGCGCCCGTTCGCAGCCCGATCCGGAGCAGCGCGGTAACCGGCGCGGAGCTAAGGTACCCGTGGCTCGTCCGCGTCACGTAGACGTACTGGCCGGCCACGCGCCAGGCCTCAGCCGGCCTGCCCGTCGCCCGGCTCCACAGGATCCGGCCAGTGCCGTTGGCGTAAGCGGTGACGGCATGAGCCCCGACGACAACGGTGCGGTACTTGTCTGCCGCGATCGCTCCTCCGTCGGCAGCTGCCGGGTACGTCCGGATCCGCTGGCCGGTGGCCGCGGACAAGATCACCTCTTCCCGTGCCGGTGAGCGGCTGCCCGTCGGCTCAGCTCCGACCGCCACGACGCCGGCAAAAACCCGTACGCCCACGATCTGGGAACCCAGGGGCAGTCCCCCGAGCGTTGCCTGCCAGCGCGGCTTGCCGGTGGCGGCCTGGAACGCCGACACCAGCAGCCCCGACCCGAGCACGGCAATGTGGCCGTCGGTAGCGGCGTAAGCAGAGCCCTGGGCTGGCACGGTGCCCGCCACGCCAGGCTGGGCGAGCCAGGACCCTGGCAATGGGCGAGCCCACAGGATCGCCCCTGGAGTCTTGCACCGGACACCGTGGCAGCCATGGCCTAGCTGGCTGCTTGCCCTGCCCGGGATGACGGCGGCGCCGATGAGGACAACGGCCAGCAGAACCCGTCTAGCCCATGCGGCCCGCCCGCGCGCGACCTTCACGCCGCTGCTCGACCCCTTTCATCCCGCTCCCGGCAGCCGAGGCTCCTTGTGTCTCAGCGCCACTGCGCTCAGGTGATCACTGTCACCCAACGGTAGTGGCTGTTCGGCGCCAGCGTGAACGGGCTCTCCCGCCGGAGCCAGGCAGCCGCCTGGCGATCTTCTGAGACTGATCGGCCAGTGCCTGCGCTCAGCGGGGCGCGCTTTCAGTAGCGTGAGCTTGCCAGCCGACGCCATCCAATACCTGGAGGAACCGATGACGGGTCGAGCCCCCCTTCCGTATGAATTCTTGCCGCCAGTTCCGTCGTTCACGGTGGAAAGCGACGACGTCGCTGACGGCCAGCAGATGTCTGACGCCCAGGTCTATAACAGTTTCGGGATGACCGGTCAGAACATCTCGCCTTCGCTGCGCTGGCACGGGTTCCCCGCGGAGACGAAGGGCTTCGCAGTGACCTGCTACGACCCGGATGCCCCGACCGCGTCCGGATTCTGGCACTGGCTCGTCCTGGACCTGCCGGCGTCGGTGACCGAGCTGCCCGCGAACGCGGGCAACGGCGCCCCGGGCGCACTGCCAGCCGGGGCCTTCTCGGTTCGCAATGACTACGGGACCAAGGACTTCGGCGGCGCCGCCCCGCCGCCCGGGGAACCGCACCGGTACATCTTCGCCGTGCATGCCCTCAACACAGATCACCTCGGCGTGGACTCAGACGTCTCACCCGCAGTGGCCGGCTTCAACCTCACCTTTGCCACCATCGCCAGGGCAATGATCGTTCCGGTCTACGGCCACTCCGGCTAGGCGACCGCTGGCCCGACCAGCAGGCCGGCGGTTGGGCGGAGGTGCCCAGGGCCGGCCGGTGCATGGCGGGCGCCCTAGTGGCCAGCCAGCTGGCCGGCTCCAGGGATCAGCGGTGCAGGCCCGCCAGCACCTGCCGTTCCCGCTCGGGATCGAGGCCTGGCCGATGCGGCCCGGACGGCGGATCGCCCTCCGCCTCGAGCCACGCCCAGGTGTCCGCGACTGTTTCGCGCACCGGCCGGCAGGCAAGCCCGGCAGCGTGGGCGGCGGCGACATCACCCGCATGCAGCCCGGCACCCTCGCTGCCCGGCGGCACCCACACCGGCAGCTCTGTCCACGGCGAGATGCCTGCCGCCTCGATCACCTCGGGCGGGGTCCAGACCAGCCGCGCTGACGAGCCGGTGACCTCGACCGCGGCTTGGAGCAGCTCGGCCATGGTCGCGTGCCCCGGACGGCTCACAGTGTTGAACGGGCCGGTTATGCCTTCGTCAGCGGCATGCAGCAGCCACCGGGCTAGGTCACGGCAGTCGATGTACTGCAGCGGCAAGTCGGCAGGTCCTGGCGCCAGGACATCGCCGCCGCGCTCAATCCGGCGCAGCCACCAGGGCATCCGGCCCACCCGCTCGTACGGCCCGAGTATGAGACCCGCCCTGGCTAGCACGGTGGCGTCCCCGAAACCCTGCAGCGCAGCAAGCTCCCCGCCGCGCTTGGCGGCCGGGTAGTCGTCGCCGTCGCCGCTGGCCGGGTCGCCGGCCACGACAGGTCCCGACTCGTCCAAGCCGATGGCGATGGGCCAGGAGTACACCGAGCGGCTGGAAACGTAGCCGTAGTGGGCGGCCCGGCCGGCCAGCAGCGTCGCCGAGTCCAGCACCACCCGCGGCGCTCCGCTCCAGGTATCGATGACCGCGTCCCAGCTCACGTCACCAAGTGCCGCGCGAAGCGCCGCCGGGTCGGTGCGGTCGGCGTGCAGTGCCAGTGCGCCGTGCGCAGATGCGCCGCTTACCCCGCGGGTCAGTGTGGTGACCTGATCGCCGCGGGCCAGCGCTTCCTCCACGACCGCCCGGCCGACATGGTGTGTACCGCCTAGCACCAGCAGCTTCATGCCAGCCATCGTGACCGCGCTACGGCGAGGCCGCCGGGATGTTCGTCATCGGCGTAGGCGAGCAGGGCATTATGTCGTTCATGCCCCTCTCAGTCTTCGACGAAGCTGCCAGTCACTACGACGCCGCCAGGCCTTCTTACCCCGCGGCGCTGTTCGACGAACTGGAGGCCAGGACCGGATCGCTGGCTGACCGGCTAGTGCTGGACTGGGGGGCGGGCACGGGGATCGCCAGCCGCCAGCTTGCCGAGCGGGGCGCCGCGGTGGTGTCGCTTGACATCGGCGAGCAGATGCTGCGGCGCGCGCTGGCGCGCCGGCCCGGCTCGGCTTGCGTCCTTGCCGACGGGAACCGGATGCCCGTTCGCTCTGCGAGTGTCGCGCTGACCACGTTCGCGCAATCCTGGCACTGGTTCGACCAGCAGCTGGCCACTGCCGAGGTGGCCCGAGTACTCAGGCCTGGCGGCTTCTGGGCAGCGTGGTGGAACAGGGCGCACGCAGGCGGTCAGGCATGGTTCGACGAGTACCAGGATCTGGTCTCTTCGTCCTGCCCCGGCTATCAGTGGCAGCATCGCAGCGACGAGCAGATGGCACCGGACTGGAGCAGCGACCAGGTCCGGGCGAGAGGCCTGGTCATGCCCGCAAGCGTGACCGTGGTTCGGTGGGTTCGTGAGCTAACGGCCGAGCGCTGGATCACCGACGAGCGGAGCAAGTCCTACTTCATCGAGCTCGAGCCGGGGCACCGGGAGTCGGTACTCGGCCAGGTCGCAGCGATTCTCGCCCGGCAGTTCCCCGATGGGCAGCTGTTCGTCCCCTACATGACTACCCTCGTGCTGGCCGGGAAGGCCGGCTAGCCGGGCGGCAGGCTAGCGACTCGCTCGCCGACATGGGCAGCCGTATAGCCGGGCAGGCTGGCCAGCTGGTCCAGCAGCCAGGGCGAGGACAGCGCCCTGAGCAGGCCCTGCACCTCCCGCGAGCCAGCCTGCGCGGCAGGCACCACCAGATCGAAGCGCTCTTCGGCCAGGGGAACGAAGGCCAGCTGATAAGCAAGCGCAGCCGGTTCGCTGGCGACTCCGGCGTCCGCCAATCCGGCCGCGATCGCGGCCGCCACTTCCAGGTGCCCGGTCGCCATAGTCCGGTAGCCCGGCAGGTCATCCGAGCCGATGCCGTAGCTGGCCAGTTCCCTGTCCAGCACCCGGCGAGCCTCCGCACCCGGTTCCCGGTTGACCAGCCGAAGGCCTGCGGCGGCCACATCGGCCAGTGTCGCGATGCGCCCCGCGAGGTCTGGCCTTAGCACCAGTCCTTCGCGCCAGGAGCAGAACCCGATCACCTCGGCGCCATCTCGCAACAGCTCGCTGGCCGGCCCGGTGTTGTAGTCACCCGCCGGGCCACGCAGGTGCGCGCCGGCCACGTGCACCAGGCCCCCCGCCGCCAGCCTCAGCGCCTCGTGACTCGCGCACGGCCACCAGATGAACGAGACGGGCGGGTCCAGCAGGCTCAATGGCAGCTCCAGGAGCGGGAGGGCTGGATCGCATCCCGCCACCACGAGCGTCGGGCGCTGCGCGCCCAGCGGACTTACCTCGTCCGCCCCGCGCACCCGCCCGCCCGCCGGGACGAAGCCGGCCCTGCCGACAGTGGCACCGGACAGGGGCAATGCGACCAGGGAATCGCCCACCGCCGCTAGCGAGACCCGGCCGCCTTCAGGGCCTAGCGGCGCGAGCGGCCTGACTTGCACCACCGGCTCGGGCAACGCCGGGCCGAACAGCTCTTCGGCAGTGAGCCCGAGGGCCCGGCAGAGCGCCAGCGCCACCCGCAGCGACGGATCTGACAGGCCGGACTCAACCGCGGAGACCGCTTGCCTGGATACTCCCGCCATCCTGGCCAGCTGCTGCTGCGAATACCCCCTGGCCTGCCGGGCGAGCCGGAGCCTGGCGCCGGTTCTGACCCCGCCGGCTTGCGGCTGCATGCCGTCCGAAGCCGCGCCGTCCGGCGTTTGCACGGCGGGCGACGCCTGCGTTGCGGCCGAACGGTGCGTGCCGCCAGGCTGCTCTCGTGGTTTGCCGGTCATGACCCGTCGGTTCTGAACATTGGCGGATCGAGGCACGTCACGGCTTGCACACTGCCCACCGCGCCGGGCCGGTCGGCAAGCCTGACGGTCACGACCGCGCCAGCCAACTGCAGGTCAGTCTCCCAGCCCGCCCCGGATGGCCGGGTCGCCAGGATCAAGCCATCCAGAACCAGCCCCCGGTCAGGTGCCTGCCCTGGTATGACCCGGTCCGGGTGCACTCCCGCCACCTGGCCAGGGTGGCTGGGCAACGGGACGAACCCCAGGTAGCCAACGAGCTCGGCGACGCGACGCGAGACGGGCCTGCGCACGACCTGATCCGGGTCAGCCACTTGCAGTATGGCGCCGCGGTCGATGACCGCCATCGTGGTCGCGAAGGCCTGCGCATCCGCCAGCTCATGTGCTACCAGCACGGCTGGCACGCCGCGCTCGATCACCATGCGGACGACCAGCGCCGTGAGCGTCCGCTTGAGCGCCGCGTCGAGTCCGGAGTACGGCTCGTCCAGCAGCAGTGCGTCACAATGCGCCAGCAGCAGCCTGGCCAGCGCAGCCCGGTGCTGCTGACCGCCGGACAGCCGGGCCGGCATCGCGGCGAGGAGATCACCGAGTCCGAGGGCATCCGCGAGAGTGGTGAGCTCGGCCCCGTGAGGGTCCGCGTTCCGCGCATAACAGAGGTTGTCGCGAACCGACAGATGCGGGAACAAGCCCGGGTCCTGCCGCAGCAGGCCGACGCGCCGCTGCCATGGCGGAATGTCTACCCTGGGCTGGCTCGTTCGGGTCAGCACCCGGCCGGCCAGCGACACGGTGCCGGCCCGCGGCCGCACCAGGCCGGCGATCGTCTCCAGCAGCGTCGTCTTCCCAGCACCGGACGGGCCGAAAAGTGCGACCCGTTCCCCTGGTTTAACGGCGACGGCTACCCGCAGGGTGAACTCCCGGCGGTCAACCTCGACGTCGGCCTCGAGCACGGGCGCTCCAGACATAGGCGGCCAGTGGCAACGGCAGCGCCACTACCAACAGGACCAGGGCAAACGGCAGCGCGGACGGCAGTCCGGTCTCCTGCAGCGTGGTCCAGATCTGCAGCGGCAGCCCATAGGGGTGATAGGCGATGATGACGACGGCGCCGAAGGCTCCCATCGCCCTGGCCCAGGCTATCGCTAGGGCCATGGCCAGGCCCGGTGCCGCCAGCGGCAGCGTCACCCGGCGCAGTACCCTCGACGGACGGTCGCCGAGCAGGGCGGCCTGCTGCTCCATCCGGTAGTCGACGGCGCTGAAGGCCGCCATCGCGCCGAGCACGTAGTACGGCGCCGACTCGTAGATCTCCGCGATCACCAGGGCCAGGAAGGTGTTGGTCGCGGACAGGTTCAGGTGACCGATCAGCTGCCCGATCGGGGTGTACGGGCCGACCATGAAAACCAGCAGCAGGCCGATGACCAGCGGCGGAAGCAGCAGGGTGCACAGCACACCCGCCTCCCAGATCCGCGGGAACGGCAGCGTGCCGCGGGCCAGCTTCCAGGCCAGCGGCGTGCAGAGCAGGAACAGGACGGCCAGCGTGACGGCCCCTGATTCGAGCGAGGTGATGAGTGGCTGCAAAGCGCCCGGCGCGGTCAGCGAGCTAACGATCGCGCTGCCGGACAGGTGCGTTAGCAGCGTGATGACCGGGCCAATGAGCGCGATCCAGACCACCAAGGCCCCGGCGACCGAGACAGCGCCTGACACCGACCGGACGGACTGCGGCAGCGCCCGGGCCCCGCGAGGCCCGCCGGGCTGTCCGGAGGGCTCGGCCCCCCGGACAGCACCGCCTGCGGCTGCCGCCGGGCTAGCCGCCCAGCTCACTAGCTATCGCGGCGGGTACCGCGCTCTTGGGTCCGTATAGCGTCGGCGTCAATATGGTGAATCCGCCCTGCTTGTACTGGGCCACGCCAGCCGGGGACAAGGTGTACCTGACGAACGCGGTCGCCGCCGACGTGGGCTTGCCGATGATCGTGATGCACAGTACCAGCGGCGCGCCCATGTGGACCGATTTCGAGCCGCCACTACTTGTAGTGATCGCAGCCTTGGCGTACTGATCGGCCAGGGCCGCGTCGCCGAGGTTGATAGCGGCCGGCAGCGCGATGTAGTGCAGGTGCAGCTCGACCGCCTGGGTGTAGTAGGCGCTGGCGGCGTCGAGCTGTCCGGATTGCAGCGTCGAGTCGAGCGCGGACTCGGCATATATCTGCGACGAGGTCGACGACGCGATAGGGCTGCCGACGATCTTCGTGACGGTATCGGCCGGCAGGTGGTAGTGCATCTGCGCCAGCTCGAGCATCTCGATGAAATACCGGCCCTGAGGGTCGATGTTGGGGTCAGTCCTGCCGAGCTTGAGACCCGGCGTCTGCAGCAGCGTGAACAGGTCCTTCAGCGGCTTCTTGCCGCTGGCGATGGCCTCGAACTCCGGAGCGTACGTGCTATGGGGGTTGTAGGCCACGACTATCTTGTTGCCGGCGTACGAGATGTACCACTTGGTGAACTTGGGTTCCAGCGGCGTGATGTTGTCGCCGCCGACGCTCTGGAAGACATTCGGCGAGATCACCTTGGCGGCGATCTCCGAGGACAGCTGGCCAGCGGCCCCGGCCGTACCCGAGTACTTGTACCCCTCAGCCGTCGTGAAGGCCGGGCCGGCCACTTTGGAATTGAGGTAATCGAGCGAGGACGCATAGGCGACGTTCGCGGTTCCGGACGGCTGGGAGCTGCTGCCGGACGGAGAGGACGAGGAGCTGCCGCAGCCAGCGGCGGCAATGCCAATGCAGGTAAGGGCAAGAACCGCGGCCGTCCGTGCGCCGCGCCGAGTCGCGATAGCCGTCATCCACCGAACGATAGCTACTGTAGATTGCGCATGGCAAGAAACATGGACACCGTGACGGTTCCCGAGTCGGCGGCCTAGCCGCCTTATGGCCGGATGGCGCTGGAGTGGCCCGGCCGGATACGGCCGCTCAGCCCAGGCAGAGCTAGCCCTCAGCCAATCCTCAGCAGCCATGGCTTGGATAAGAGCGGCGGCCGCACCGCCTGGCGGGTCTTAGCATTGTTCCGGCAGCGCGTTTCCAGCGACAGCGCGCACTGGGTGCGCGGTCGGCGGCGGCGCGAGTGCAACCGAACGTGGCACTGCCAGGCGTGACAAACCCCCACGAGCAAGGCGAGGCAGGGCATGGGCAAGGCTGAGCGGATCCGGCGGATGAACGCCAGGGAGAGGGTCGCGGCGCAGCAGGCCGCGGCGCGCCGGGCCGAGTCCCGGCGGCGGCTGCTGCTGGCGAGCGGTAGCGTCGTCGCCGTCCTGGCCATCGTCGCGGTGATCATCATAGTCAAGAGTCTCGGCTCTTCGGCCCCCGCCGCCAGCGCGAGCCCGGGCGGTGCGCAGGCGTCTGTGACCTCGGAGATCACCACGGTGCCAGCCAGCACGCTGAACACCGTCGGGGCGGGTTCCGCAGCCAAGCTGATCGCCACCAAAGGCCAGCCGGCGCTCACGTCCGGCGGCAAGCCGGAGATGCTCTATATGGGCGCTGAGTGGTGCCCGTACTGCGCGGCCGAGCGATGGGCCATGGTCGTGGCGCTGAGCCGGTTCGGCAGCTTCTCGAATCTCAGCTACATCCACTCATCGAGCACGGATGTCTACCCGAACACTCCGACCCTGAGCTTCTACAAGTCCAGCTACACCAGTCCGTATGTGAATTTCACGCCGGTGGAGCTGTACGGCCTTCACAAGCTGAGCAGTGGCAACTACGCCACGCTGCAGAAGCCGACGGCCACACAGGCGGCGGCGATGGCCAAGTACGACGCACCGCCGTACATCACGTCCACCAACGAGCCCTTCCCATTCGTGGACATCGGCAACCAGTACGTGGTGAGCGGTTCTCAGTACGTACCCGGTGACCTGGCCGGGCTGACCTGGGCGCAGGTGGCGGCCGGCATCAGGAACCCCAGCTCCACGGTCGGCAAGGACATCGGCGGCGCCGCGAACACGATCACCGCGGCGATTTGCAAGATCACGAAGAACGCGCCGGCCGCGGTGTGCAGTTCGGCTGGCGTCAAGGCCGCGGCAGGGTCGCTCTGATGGCCGGCCAGAAGCCCGCCGGGCAGCGGTCCGGGCGCTCCCGCCAGGGCACGGCCAACACCAAGGGCACGGCCAAGCCGGCCACGGCCAGGCCTGGTCGGGCCGCGGTTGACCAGAAGCCCGGCACCGCCAAGAGCCCGGCCGATCCGACCGCGGCAAGGTCAGCTCGCACCCAGGCAGACAAGAAGCCGGGCACTGCGCAGCGCGGGCAAGTCGTCGCATCCGGCCGTGCGAAGGCGCGAGCCGGCGCCGCCAACGGTGCGGCGAAGGCCCGGTCGGCGACCGGCTCAGCCAGCGCTGCTAGGAAAGCGAGCGCCGGCGACTCGGTGCAGCCCCGGCGCCGCTGGTTCGGCCTGCTCGGCTCGATGGGCGGGGTGCCCCTGGCCACCTGGATCTTGTCGCTGTACGGCCTGGGCGCCTCCATCTACCTGACGCTGACGCATTATGACACCCACATTAGCCTGGCGTGCTCGGCCAACAGCCTCGTCAACTGCGAGGCGGTCACCACCAGCCCGCAGTCGATGGTGTTCGGCGTCCTCCCGGTGGCGCTGCTCGGGCTGCTGTTCTACGTGTTCCTGGCGGCGATCAACTCGCCCTGGGCCTGGCGGCTCACCAACCCCGTCGTGAGCTGGGCCCGGCTAGGCTCCGCGATCGTCGGCATGGGCTTCGTGCTGTACCTCATCTATGCCGAGGTTGTGCAGATCGGCTTCATCTGCCTGTGGTGCACGAGCGTGCATGTCGCCACGTTCCTGATCTTCGCATTGATGGTGTTCTATTACACATACACCTATTCGTGGGCAAAGCCGATGGGCTCCGGACGCGCCTGACCAGAGCCGCTTGCGCTCGCCGCCGTGGTGAACTGGCGGCTAGCCCGGCACTGGTCGGGGTGCTAGCCGTTCCGTGGCATCATGGAGCGTCGAGAAGCGATCATCTAAATCCGCTCATTTGCGGCGAGCAGCAGCACCGCTACCGACTGGCCGACAGACCGGTCCGGACCGCGCGGCGCTGACCTGGGAAGCTCGCCCCGATCAAGGGACCGAACCTAGGCATGGGCAAGGCTGAGCGCAACAGGAGCCAGTCCGCGCGCGAGCGGATCGCCGCGCAGCAGCGAGCAGCGAAAGAAGCTGAACGGCGCCGCCGGCTGATCGCCATCGGCGGCATCGCGGTCGTCATCGTGGCCGTCGTCGCGATCATCGTATTTTCCGAGCTGAACAAGAAGACTCAGTCTGGCAACTCGAACGGCGCGCTGCCGGCGTCAGTTCAGTCGAACTTGTCGGTCCCGGCCAGCACGCTGGCCTCTGTGGGTGTCGGCAGTTCGGCCACCCAGGCGCTGAAGCCTGTCACCGGCCCAGCGCTGACCTCCGGCGGTAAGCCGGAGATGCTCTATATCGGCGCTGAGTGGTGCCCGTACTGCGCCGCCGAGCGATGGGCAATGGCGGTCGCGCTCAGCCGGTTCGGCACTTTCAGCCCGCTGAAGGGCATCCACTCGTCCGCGACCGACATCTATCCGAACACTGCCACGCTGACCTTTTACAACTCGACCTACACCAGCAGATACCTGGTCTTCACCCCGGTTGAGAACGAGGATGTGAACAGGAACACGCTGGTGCCGGTGACCTCGGCGCAGAAGGCATTGTGGAAGAAGTACTCACCTCCCGGTAATTCCTACCCGTTCATCGACATCGGCAACAGGTTCATCGCCGGTGTCACCTACAGCCCGCAAGTGTTGCAGGGGCTGTCCTGGACGCAGATCGCTGCCGACCTGCATAACCCCTCGACTCAGGTGGCGCAGGGGGCGCTCGGCTCGGCGAACCTCTTCACCGCCGCCATCTGCACGATCACCCACAACCAGCCGGCGAACGTCTGCACCACCGCGCCGGTCAGCACGCTCGAAGGCCAGATCTGAGGCTGGTTCGGGACCATGCCCGGGCGGGTATTCCGAGGATGTGACCACATCAGCCAGGATGCGTGGAGTCTCGGACTTAAGGGAGTTCTTCCGGACTAACCTGCGGCCGATTTACTTCGTGTCGCCGACCGCGTTCAACCTGCTCGGCATCGACCGATGGGTACGCAACTTCCGCTACGTCTGCCACTACGACTCGTTCGACGGTGGCCACCCCAGTGTGTTCGTTCCCGCCGACAGGCGCGCGCCGGAATTCGAGTCGATCGAAGACATCTGCAACTACCTGCTGCGCCATACCGAGGTCCGCGGTCTCGTGCGCTCGCACGGGCTCGGCGGCCTTGTTACCTTCGTGATGTTCGACGAGCAGACCGAGGCCCTGGCCGCCGAGATCGGCTTGCGGGTGGCGCATCCCCCGGCGGCCCTCCGCCGCAGGCTGGACTCGAAGATCGTCACGACTCAGCTCGGCAACGCGGCCGGAGTGCCCAGCGTCCCGAACGCGCTCGGCCGGGCCGCGACCTATGCCGAACTGGTCACGCTCGCGGCCTCCGCCGGGCTCGGCACCGACCTTGTTGTGCAACTGCCCTACGGCGACTCGGGAAAGACCACTTTTTTCATCTCCGACGCCGAGGCTTGGTCAGCCGCCGCGGCCAAGGAGCCGCTGGCAACTGAGGAACTCAAGGTCATGCGCCGGATCGAGCACCGGGCCATCGCCGTCGAAGCGGTGCTGACCAGGCACGGCACTCTGGTCGGACCGCTGATGAATGACATCACCGGGCACCCGGAACTCACTCCCTACCGGGGCGGCTGGGCGGGTAACGACTATCCCGCTACGCTGACCCCCGACCAGAAGCGCCGGGCCAGGGAACTAACCCGCAAGCTGGGCGACCAGCTAGGCAGTGCAGGGTACCTCGGGTTCTTCGAGGTCGACTACCTGGTTGATACCGGCTCGGGCGAGCTGTACCTCGGTGAGCTGAATCCGCGGATCAGCGGCATCAGCCCGATGACCAACGTAACCGCAGGCGCCTACGCCGACATGCCGCTGTTCCTATTCCACCTGCTGGAGTACCTCGATCTTGATTACGACGTCGACATCGAGGAGATCAACGAGCGATGGTCGCGCGAAGCCGCCGTCGATGTCTGGAGCCAGCTGATCATCAAGGAGACGGCCAGCGAGGTGAACCTGCTGACCCGAGCCCCGCGTACCGGCGTGTACACGATCGCGCCGGACGGCACCGCTGATTTCCGCCGGCACGCTACCGACTGGCACGGCATCGTCGACGAGTCCGAGGCCTTCTTCCTCCGGATTCTCACCGCGGGTGAGTTCCGCTACAAAGGTGCCGACCTGGGCGCGCTGGTGACCCGAGGGCGGCTGCAGGGTGACGATAACTCGCTGGAGCGCCGCTGCCTGCAGTGGATCGCGGGCATCCGCGGCCAGTTCGCCGGCCTGCCAGTAGTACCGTTGCAAGCACAACCGCCGGTCAGGGAGTCGTTCAAGCTGGCCTGACCACCGGCCGCTGACCGCGCGCTGCTACTGCGGGCTATGACAAACTGCCTCGACGTTGTTGCCGTCCGGGTCGCGGACGAAGGCGCCGTAGTAGGTCGGGTGGTACTCAGGCCAGAGCCTCGGTTCGTATAGCACCTCCGCCTTGGCGGCGACCGCGGCATCGAAGAACGCTTGCACGGCAGCCCGGTCAACTGCGGTGAAGGCGACATGGGACTCGCGGAATCCCTCTCCGTTGACCTGCTGGCCGATCCAGAAGTCTGGCCTGGGCGGTATCCCGTAGCCGATGACCTCGCCGAAGTCCATCACCCTGCTGGCGCCCAGGGGCGCCAGCAGCGCATCGTAGAAGGCAGCGCTGGCCTTGATGTCGGCGCACTGCAGGGACAAATGATCAAGCATTCGGCCTCCTTGCCCTAGGGCGGCTGAACCACCCGCGACGTCGGTCTACCCGGTGATCCACGTCTCGCTTTGTACCCACAGCTGCTCGCCGAGCTCTGGCGTCGCGACCGGGCTGGGCTCCACCGCAGTGCATTTGTCGTAATACAGACCGCTGTCCCCCGCCACCTCGGCCGAGGTTGCGCAGTAAAGCGAGGTCTGAGCACCCTGGTCGATGGTCAGCATCCGCGCTTTGATAATCGGCCGGGCCGGCCAGGGCACGCGCCGCCAGATATCGGATGCCACGACGCCCGGGTGCAGGGCGTAGGCGGTCACGCCGCTGCCGGCGAGCCGGCGAGCCAGCTCCTGTGCGAACAGCACGTTGCACAGCTTGGAAACTGCGTACTCGGGCATGCCGGTTATCGTTTTGGTCCTGCGCCTGAGCAATCCGAAGTCGATGCCCTTGGCCTGGTAGTGCGCGTCGCTGGCAACGTTGACGATCCGGGCCTTGCTGTCGGTCAGGCAGCCGAGCAGCGCCATGGTGAACGCGAAGTGGCCAAGGTGGTTCACCCCGAACATCAGCTCGAACCCATCCTTGGTCAGGCCCCGCTGGCCACCGATGCCAGCGTTGTTGATCAGGACGTGCAACGGCTCGCCGGTAGCCAGGAACGTTTGCGCACTGGCTCGCACCGCGGCTAGGTCGGCCAGGTCGAGCCGGAGGAAGCGAACGTCGGAGTTGCCGGTGACGGCGGTGATGCCCGCGACGGCGGCCTCGCCCTTCTCCGCCGACCGGCAGGCGACATGAACCCGGGCGCCGCGGGCCGCCAGCGACCGGGCGGTGGCCAGCCCGATACCAGTGTTGGCCCCTGTCACCAGGAACGTCCGTCCGGAAAGCTCGTCCAGATCAGTCATGACCGCATCCTGCCAGGCGCTCGGTGTCGCTACCAGCGGAGTGAACCGGAGGTAACGGTGGACTGTGCGAAGTACGCGATCGTCGAAGTGCACTGGCCATGCCTGCGCGCCAGCCGGCCGGCGATCTTGGTCACGTAGGTCCCGTAGCCCCTGGCGCTGGCGAACCGCCTGGCGCCGCCGCGGACCTGGTAGGTACCGCTGTAGGTCTCAGTGAACCGGCACGTGCGCGTCGGCTGCGTCACGCTAATCGCGCTCACGACGGTGATCAGGCGAATGGCACCGTGCGGCACGACCAGCCAGTTGCGGGCCCGGCCGGCGATGACGCGGCCGGCCAGGGCATGGCCGCGGGCGTTAAGCACGCCAGTCGCACGCAGCCGCTGGCGGCGGGCGGCCGCCGAATGGGTCGTCAGCCGGAATTGTTCATGCCCATGCAGCTCCGCGGCCGTGTCCGCGGTGCCAGCCAGCTGCGCGGTGCCAGCCAGCTGCGCGGTGCCAGTGGGGGACCTGACTGGCTGTGCGGCGACCGCCCCGGCCGGATCGGCAGCAGCCCCGCTCGCTAACACGGCCAGTACCGTCAGCACGGCGGCACTGCCATGCCTGACATGCGTGTGCATCACGGCTCTCCTTGGTCTAGCCGAACCTGAATCCGCAGCTCACGGCGGCTGCCCCGGCGACCATGAGCAGCGCGAATCCGTCGAACATGCGCCAACGCACCGAGGTCAGCAGCAGGTCGAACGGCTCGGCGGCCAGCAGTGGTCCATCCCCGAGCCGTCCACCCCGGAGCCGGGAATCGCGGAGCCGTCCACCCCGAAGCCGTCCACTCCGAGGCCGTCCACCCCGAAGCCGTGCATCGCGGAGGAGGGCCAGCGCCCGGCCGGACCCATGGGCCACCCCGACGGCGACGGCAACTAGCAGCCCTGCCAGCGGCCGCCCGGCGCAGCTGACGAGGAGTACCGTCATGCCGAACCCTGCGTACGGATTGCGGGTCAGGAATCCGGGGCCGAGAGTGAGCCCCCAGATCAGCAGCCGGCGCCTGGGGCCGGCACCGATCAGCACGTGCTGCGGGACCTGCCAGTTGCTGCCCGGCGCGCGCGGCCAGGCCCGGCCCGAAGCTTCGATGACGCCATAGCCGACGCCGTAGACCGTGACCACGACGAGTGCTCCAGCAGCGATGGGCAGCGCGCCAAGCAGCAGCCCGAGACCAGCCCAGACTATGGCCGCCGGAACGGCATATGCAGCCAGCACGAAGCTGACCCTGGCAGCTCTCCCGACCGGAAGAGCCGCGGCCAGCGAGGCCGCGGAGTTGGTCCCTCAGGGCGAGTACGCCTTCCCGTATCCCGTGCCGGCGGCCAGCAGCACGGCCATCGCGGCCAGCACCCCGAAACTGCCCGCCGACAGCCAGCCCGCGGTCATCCCGGACAGCAGTGCCGCCGTCCCCAGCACCAGCCGCAGGCTGGGAGCGTCTGTCATCCGGCTGCCGACAGCCAGCCGTGAGATCATGACGATCCGGCCCGCCGGATCTCGGGCAGCTCAACCGTCTGCTGCTGGATCCTGTGCTGCTCGGTCTTCACATCGCGTGCCGTCAGGCAGTTGCAGCAGATGCATTTGCTCAGGCAGGTGCACCAGCCAGCGCAGTCAGTCTTGTAGATGCAGTCGTAGCAGACCTTATAACCGTAGCCCTTGCCGATGCCCATGCAGGCGATCCATGTTCCCTGCGGCCACTCGCAGCGGTAGCCCTGATTGTTAAAGCAGTTGCCGGTGAACGAGCCCTTGCACAAGTGATAGTCCTCCGGGCAGCCCGCGTCGGGGCACCCCTCGCAACGACGGGTCGGTCCGCACGTGCACGCTTGCGCCAAGGCTGGCTGTTCGCCGATAGCCAGCGACGCGAGGCCGGCCGTCCCGCCCAGCAGCGCTCCGCGCAATGCATCGCGCCTGCTGATCCGCCGAATCACGCGCTCAGCCATGGCGCCGACACGCGCGTCGAACTGCTCGCCTGCCCGCTTCCAGCTCACCGGACCGCCTCACTCTCGATGCTCGTGCTCGCTTCAGCCGCGACCCTGCTCATGGCGGCGCCGCGCGCCGCCGCTGCGGCGAATGACCGGATCTCCGGTACCAGCCGCGCCACCCCCGCTGCCCTCACCACGCCCTCGCTGTCGATCGATACGAGCAGCGGGGTACCCGAAGCGCGGTAACGCGTTACCTCCTGGGCACTCAGCGGCCTGCCGACCTGCAGCGCCGTATCCCGGAACGCGGCCGAGATGGCCAGGTAGCTCGGCGGATCCGAGATGAGCAGCAGGACGCGTGCGCCGGCCAGTTCGCCGCCGGCCGCCAGCTGGCCGAGGTTCGTCACCAGTTGCTCGCACGCCGGGCAGGTGGGATCGACGAAGGCGACGAGCGACGACTGCCCGCCACCGGGCCGGAACTGCGCGGTCATACCGTCCGGCAGCGTCTGAAAGCGGAACGGGGTCGCCATCGTACCCACCGCCGGGCCGAGGTCCGGAGTCTTCGCGGCGTTGCCCATTAGCCTGCCAAGCTGGCGGTAGAGCACGACAACCAGCAGTCCCAGGGCGAACAGCAAGGCCCACTGGGCTATCTCTAGGTACACCGGTACACGCATCAGGCCGCCATTCCCGGCTGGGCGTTGCCGGATGCCAGCGCCCGGGCCGCGGTGAATGCCGCCAGCGTCACCAAGCTGGCGGCAGCAAGCAGGAGCAGGTGAGCAGCGAGTCCGAGGTCAAGCTGTGCGGTTCGGACTGGCCGGACCGCCAGGCCGGCTACCACGGCTATCAGCAGTGCCTGCCCGAGCGTGCGAACTCCGAACGAGCGCCGGGTGAGCGCTCCGAAACACCGGCACGGCCGGCCGCGATGGCGCGCGTAACCGACTGTGGCAACGACCACGAACCCGCAGGCGAGCGCGAGCACCAGCCAGTTCAGCCAGCGGTCGGCTGGCAAGCAAAGGCTGGCGGCGCCAGTTAGCAGTTCCGTCAGTGCCAGCGCGGCGCTGGCCGCCGGCAGGCGGGTCCGGAGGCGCGGTGACACGCGGGCTGGCACGAAGAGCTGGATCGCCGCGGCAAAGCCGGCCACGTCGGCGAGCTTGGCGCCGCCCGCCACCAGGAGCAGTACGGCGACTGCGGCCTTGGCCCCGAGCGTGACGACGACCATCAGTCAGGCCGCCGCGACCGGCAGGCCGGCGATCTGCCGCAGCTTGGCCACCTGCCAGGAATAGTTCGCCAGACTGGACGCCCGGACCAGTCCATCGGAGTCCACGAAGATCAGGAACGGACCGACCCGGACGTTATAACGCGCATACAGCGCTGGCGATCCGGTCAGCACCGCGACGCGACCGAGCCCCAGCTCCCTCAGGAGCGACCCGGCGACTGCGTTCGGCCGCCGGAGCAGCAAGACGATCTCGACGGCCGGATCGCCAGCGAGCAGGTCACGCAGGCCCTCGACCACGGACAGGAACGACTTCAGCGAGTGGTCAGCGAACACGACAAGTTGCAGTCCTGGTGGCGGCGAGGTGTGCACCCGCCCGGCCTCGTCCGGCAGAACCCACGCGGGCGCGCGCGTCCCTGCCGCCAGCCCGTCGCGCTCGATGCTGTCGGACCCGGACAGCCGAACGTGGGCAATGCCGAGCAGGCCAAGGACAGCCGCCATGCACAACAGCGCCGCACCAACTGTGAACGCGATAGCCCACATCACCGGGGTCGCATCCCAGCCCCGCCGTCGATCATGGGTAGAACCAACCAGGTCCGGGAAGCCGGGTCAAGGTTTGACACAGTGCCACTTTCGGCGCAGTGCCACTGTCGAGCCCGCAAGGACCACGTATTAGCAGCCAGCCCCGGCCCGTCGATTGCCGCAAACCAGGGCTGGCGACCGGGACCGCCCGCTGGCATCCTCAGACCACAATGCTGATTACCGGGACCGAGGTAACCAACCGCGAAGAAGTCGCTGACCTGCGCCAGGTGCGCTCGCGCGGACCACTGCGCGGCCTGGCCGCGCTGCTTGGTCCCGCCTTCGTCGCGGCGATCGCTTATGTCGATCCGGGCAACTTCGCCACCAACTTCTCGGCCGGAGCCTCCTTCGGCTACTTGCTCGCCTGGGTCATCCTGGTCGCCAACCTGATCGCCATGCTGGTGCAGTACCTGTCCGCGAAAGTAGGCGTCGCAACCGGCAAGGACCTGCCCGAACTCTGCCGCGAGCAGTTCCCCCGGGCAGTGTCGCGCGGGCTATGGGTGCAGGCCGAGCTTGTCGCGATGGCCACGGACGTGGCCGAGTTCGTCGGCGCGGCCATCGGGCTCAACTTGTTGTTCCGGACGCCGTTGCTGATCGCCGGCCTGATAACCGCGGCCGTGGCGTTCGGCATCCTGGCGCTTGAGCAGCGTGGCTACCGCAGGTTCGAGCTGGCCATCATCGGCCTGCTCGGGCTGGTTCTGCTCGGGTTCGGTTACGACCTGGCCGTGGTCCATGCCAGCGCCGCGGGAATGGCTGGCGGCCTGGTTCCGAGGCTCGGCACGTCAGCGAGCCTGCTGCTGGCCGTCGGCATCGTCGGGGCGACGGTCATGCCGCACGTGGTGTACCTGCACTCGGCGCTGACCAAGTCCCGGGTGGCCTGCCGGGACGATGAGGAGCGGCGCGAACTGCTGCGCTTCCAGCGGGTCGACGTGCTGATTGCCCTCGGCGCGGCCGGCCTGGTGAACCTGGCGATGCTATTCGTCGCCGCTGCCCTGTTCGGGCACTCCCGGCCGGCCGGCGGCACGCGCGCCTCAGCGGCCGGTGGCCCTATTGAGGCCGCTCACGCCGACCTTGCCCGGCTCGTCGGCGGCGGCGCTGCGCTCGCGTTCGCGATCGCCCTGCTGGCGTCCGGGCTGTCGTCGTCGAGCGTCGGCACTTACGCCGGACAGGTGGTCATGCGCGGCTTCATCGATCGGGGCGTCCCGGTCTTCGTCCGGCGCGCCGTCACGATGCTGCCTGCCTTCATCGTGCTCGCCATCGGCCTGCCGCCTACCGCAAGCCTGGTGATCTCCCAGGTCGTACTCTCGTTCGGCATCCCGTTCGCGCTCGTGCCGCTGGTCGCGCTGACCCGCCGGGCCGACATCATGGGCCCGCTGGTGAACCGCCGGCTCACCACGCTCGCGGCCGCCTGTACAGCAGGCGCCATCATCGCCATGAACGCGTACCTGCTATGCGCCACGCTCGGCAGCTGAGCCCACTCGCCGACAGCGAAACCCGGGGTGCGGCGTCCTAACGCCGGGTAAGGCTGTGTCATGGAACTGCGAGAAGCGGCTCGCGTCGCCGTTCTGGCCGACATCCATGGGAACCTGCCGGCTCTCGACGCCGTGCTGGCAGAGGTTGAGGTGGCAGGCGCGGACGCCGTGGTGCTGCTCGGTGACATAGCGCTCGGGCCCATGCCGGCGCAGACCCTGGATCGGCTCGCCGAGCTTGGCGACCGGGCCGTCTGGGTGCACGGCAACTGCGAGCGCGAGCTGATCACTGCGTTTGATGGCGGATCGGTACCCGGACCGAACGGAAACTCCGCCGCAGCGACAGCGGCCGCGATCGGCAGGGCGCATCGCGACCGCCTGGATCAGCTGCCATTGACAGTGGTCATGGACATTGAGGGACTCGGCCCGACGCTGTTCTGCCATGCCTCGCCGCGCCGTGATGACGAGATGCTGCTAGTAGACAGCCCGCTCAAGCGGTGGGCGGCGGCCCTGGCGCAAGTAACCGAGGCGACCGTCGTGCTCGGCCATACCCACATGCACTTTGACCGGCTCGCGGCCGGCCACCGGGTCATAAATGCTGGCAGCGTCGGGATGGCATACGGCGAGCCGGGCGCCGCCTGGGCGCTGCTCGGCCCGGATGTGATGCTCCGGAACACTCGCTACGACGCGGCCAAAGCAGCCGACGTTATCGGCGCAAGCGGCTACAGGGATGCGGCAGGCTGGGCTGCCGCGTATGTCCTGCGGCACTATTCCGACGCCGAAGCGCTGGGAGCTTTCACCCAGATCGCCGCCGAGCAGAATAAGGCTAGTTGATCGCCCAGATCTCGCCCGGCAAGTCGTAGCAGTCCTCCTGCAGCAGCGGCTGCCCACTGCCAGGATCGTCCAGGCACTTGCCGGAGTCCGAGTTGATCAGCTCGCCGCCTGGGCCCGTCAGCCATTGCTGGCTGTATCCGGTCGCTGATCCATTGCAGAGATCCGGGATGACCGCCGAATTGTCCAGGCTGCTGTGCACGTCGAAGCAGGAATCCGCATAGCCCGCGATCGCGTCACCGGAGATGGCGAGCGCCTGGTCAGTTGTCGCGGCGCACGCGGCAGACCGAGCCTTCTGGCCGGGCGTGCCGCTATAGGAGGCGCACAGCCCGGGCAGACTCGATCGCAGCGACAGGTTGTGGAGCACCCAGTTCTGGAAGTTCGCTGAGCTGCACGACGATGCCACTACGCGGGTGCCCTCGGCATACGTCTGACCGTTGAGGCACCGGCCGGAAGCCGGGTTGACCAGATAGCTGGTCGGAATGTTGCTCGGGTTGTAGCTCAGCTGGTAGTCCCAGACCTGGCCGGAGGCGCCGTTGCAGGTCTGCAACACCGCGTTCGTCCCGCTCAGTCCCAGGCATATCCCGCCGCTGATCGCCATCTTGCCCGCCTGGCCCGGCCTGGCACCGGCTACGTACGCCCAGTTGGACGCCGTGGACAGGTCGCAGGGCCCGATCTGGACTGGCGTGCCCGGCGCGGTGGCCTCGCCCTGGCTGGACAGGCATGAGCCGGCGACGTCGTTCACCAGGACGTTGCCGAAAGACGGCGCCGACACAGTCAGCGACGGTATGACGTAGATGCTGAACCGAGTAACGGCGGTGCGGCCGGTCCGGCTGTCCTTCGCGGTGACAGTGACGTGGTATCCGCCAGGCGTCACCGCCAGGGTGCCGGAAATGATCGCATTGAGCGACCGCGGCGCCGGGGCGATCTTCAGCCCGGGCGGCAAGCCAGTCGCGTGATAGGACAGTGATCTGGCCGAGCCGTCGCTGTCAACGGCCTGCACGGTCAGCTTGAATCCAGCATTGACGCCTGCGTCCTGGGTACCGGGGTCCAGGACGGTGACCGGCTGAGCGCCGCGGCTGGAGAAACCGGCGGTGCCCTTCGGCGTGCCGAGCCCGGTTGGGCCGTCGTAGCCCCGCTTGGCAGTGCACAGGTAGGACCGGCTGGGCTCGCACTTGCCGTTGGCGCCGGCCGTCACGTCGTTGAACGCCCCGGCGTGGCGATACAAGTACGAGGCTGGGTACGTGCCTTTGGCCGGCTTCCCAGCCAGCGCGTACACGGCGGTGATAATCGGCGTCGCGACGCTGGTACCGCCGACCACCCCCCACATTCCGCCAGTCAGGTAAGTGTCGACGACCGTCACCCCGGTCGCCGGGTTAGCGACCGCCGCGACGTCGTTCTCAGTCCGGTTCAGGCACCCGGCCGGCGATACGTCGTCATGCCGCTGCCACGACGGCTTCGCCTCGAACGACGAACAGCCAGAACCGGTGCCATGAGGCGAGCTACTGCTGCCCCAGACCGACTCGGTCCAGGCCCGCCCACCGGAGCGCCGGTGCCGCAGCGTGGTACCGCCGACCGCGGTGACGTACTGGGTGTCGGTCGGGTAGAGAGCGCCGTAACCGAAGTCGCCGGAAGCGAAAACGATCGCGTCACCCGGGTGGTTGAAGAAGTGGTCGTAGCCGCCCAGTGCGGCGAACTCGCCGCCGCTCCAGCTGTTGGACACGAATCGCGCGCCCTTGGCCACTGCGGTGTTCTCCGCGGGCGCAAGGTTGGCGATCGCCGACGACTTGGCTTCCACCAGCACGATGCGGCAATGCGGGCAGATCGCCGACACCATGTCCAGGTCGAGGGACTCCTCGATGCCCCAGCCGGCATCTGCCGTGGGCAGCGGCCCGCGGCGGCCGGCCTGGTTCACGATTCTCAGGCAGCCGGTCGCCTGCGTGCAGGCAGGCAGGCCGAAATGGCTGCGGTAAGCGGCCAGGTTACTGGCCAGGTCCGGATTGCTATAGGCGTCCACGATCCCGACGATCTCGCCGCGACCACGGCGAGCCGACGCCGCGGTCAGACCGTAGGCGCTGTGGAGGCTGGACGGTCCGTAACCAGGAACCACGAAGGCAGGCGAGGCAAACGCCCGCGCCGACCGGCTGGGGCTCCTGCCTGGCAGCAGCAGTACCGACTGGCACTGCATCTGGCCGGGCACGACTGGCCGGGCGCAGACGGCGCGCTCGTTTGCTGGCAGCGCCGGTGAGCTAGCTGCCGCCAGCAGCCGTGACTGGGCCACAGCCGCTGGCCGCGCCGCTGAACCGGGCTGACCTGGCGCGGACGCCGCCGACGCCGCACCGCCAGCCGCTGCCAGGCCGATGCTGCTCGCCAGCACAAAGACCCCGCATGCCACCGCTGCCCGCCGCCTGAGCCAACCACTGCGCACTGTGACCTCCGCTGCCGCCCGCCGTATGCCAGGCCGCCGCGTCCAGCCCGGACCCCACTGTTAGCCACCGGTCCGCGCTCACGAGCGCAGATTGACCGCTTCCGAGGTATATCACCTTGGCAAGATCGAAATACGGCTTTCGCGTGTGGCCAGCTGCCGCGTTGCACACGATTACCTATACTTCGCCTGATGCCATTCCCGACCCAGCCGCCCGCCGAGCAGATGACCTGGCACGACAAGCGCCGTGTCGCGCTCGTCGGTGTCGCGGTCGTGCTGGTGCTGGCGGCTGTCGCGGTCTGGGCCGCCAACCGGCCCGGCAGCTACGGCAGCTCCAGGAACGGCTGTATCACCGTGACGCTGCCCAGCACTACCGGCGGCGCGCTGATCCATCAGTGCGGCGCCGACGCCAGGGCAACCTGCAAGCGCGCGTACGCGGGCGCGGATAAGGTCTCCCGGCTGACCAGGCCGCAGTGCCGCCTGGCCGGCCTCACCCCGGCCCGGCTCGCGTCCGCGGCAGGCTAGCCCGGCGGCTAGGGTTGCATCGCGCGTGACGAATCAGCCGCTCGCTTCCAGCAGGCCCGCGTCGAAGCACGTCCGGTCACCCGTGTGGCAGGCCGCGTCGGTCTGATCCACCTTGACCAGGACGGCATCGCCGTCGCAATCCAGTGCAACCGATACCACCCGCTGGACGTGCCCGGAAGTCTCGCCCTTGACCCAGTACTGCTGCCGGCTCCGCGACCAGTAAGTGCACCGGCCGCTGGTCAGCGTGCGGTGCAGGGCCTCGTCGTCCATCCAGCCCAGCATCAGCACTTCGCCGGTGTCGTGTTGCTGTGCGATGGCGGCTACCAGGCCGTCCGCGTTCCGTTTGAGCCGGACGGCGATCTTCGGGTCGAGCCCCGACTCCGCGGCCGTGATCCTCATCCCGAACCCTCCTTCGCCATGACCGGCCGCACCCGGTGCCCCGCCGTCGCCAGCGCTTCCTTGACCGCGCCGATGCTCACCTCGCCGAAATGAAACAGGCTCGCCGCCAGCACGGCGTCGGCGCCCGCGTCGATCGCGGGTCCGAAGTCGCCCAGCGCGCCCGCTCCGCCACTGGCTATGAGGGGAACGTGGACTGCCTGGCGTACCGCCGTTATCAGCGGAAGGTCGAATCCGCTTTTAGTGCCGTCGGCGTCCACCGAGTTCAGCAGGATTTCCCCGGCGCCGAGGCCCGCCGCCCGGCTAGCCCAGGCGACAGCGTCGATACCGGTGCCTCGGCGGCCGCCGTGGGTGGTGACCTCGAAGCCGGATTCGGTCTGCGCGCAGCGGCGGGCGTCGACGGAGAGCACCACGCACTGGGCGCCGAACTGGAGCGCGGCCTCGCGCAGCAACTCCGGCCTCGCCACCGCAGCGGTATTAAGCGCCACCTTGTCCGCGCCCGCTCGCAGCAGCCGGTCGACGTCCTGCGTGCTGCGCACTCCCCCGCCGACGGTCAGCGGGATGAACACTTGCTCAGCCGTCCGCCGGACCACCTCGTACATGGTCTCGCGCTGATCGCTGGACGCGGTAATGTCCAGGAACGTCAGCTCGTCGGCGCCCGCGCGGTCGTAAGCGGCGGCCAGCTCGACCGGGTCGCCGGCGTCGCGGAGGTTGACGAACTTGACCCCCTTGACCACCCGGCCGGCGTCGACATCCAGGCAAGGGATCACCCGCACGGCGACGGTCACAGCGCTTCGCCCGCGGTCGCGCTGGACCCGCCGACACCCGGCTGGTAGGCGATTGCCTCGACCTCGACTAGCATCCGCGGATCGACCAGTCCGCTGATCTGGATCATCGAGGTCGCGGGCATGATCCCGGCGAACGCCTCGCCGTGCGCCCGGCCATGTTCCTGCCAGCGGGAGATATCGGTGACATAGACGCGGGTCCTGACCACGTCGGCGAGCCCGGCGCCGAGTTCCTCGAGTGCCGCCCGCACGTTGGCGATGGCCTGCTTGGTCTGCGCGTAGGCATCGCCCGGGTGCACGAACTCAGCGCCGTCGATCGACGTGCAGCCTGAGACGAAGATGTAGTCGCCCGCCGCTACTGCGCGGCTGTAGCCGACGACCGGCTCCCACACCGCGCCGCTGGAAACTCGCCGCGTCACTGCTCCACCGCCATCACGTGCCGCCCTCACTGGCCACGGCCGTCAGCGCGCCGCCCTCACTGGCCCCGGCCATCACCGTGCCGCCCTCACTGGGCCACCGCCGCCAGGGCCTCCGGCAGCGTAAACGCCCCCGCGTAGAGCGCTTTCCCGACGATGACGCCCTCCACGCCGAGCGGGCCAAGGTCGGCGATCGCGCGCAGGTCAGCCAGGCTTGACACGCCGCCGCTGGCTACCACCGGCCGGTCAGTCCGCTCACACACCGAACGCAGCAAGTCCAGGTTGGGCCCGGCCAGCGTGCCATCTTTCGTCACGTCCGTCACTACATACCGGGCGCAGCCAGATTCCTCAAGCCGGCCGAGCACCTCCATGAGCTCTCCGCCGTCAGAAGTCCAGCCGCGCGCCGCCAGCCTCGTGCCGCGCACGTCCAGGCCGATGGCGACCCGCTCGCCATAATCGGCTACCACCCCGCGGACCCAGTCCGGGTTCTCCAGCGCCGCGGTGCCGATGACGACCCGGGCGCAGCCGGTGGCCAGCGCGGCGGCGAGCGCCCCATCGTCCCTGATCCCGCCGGAAAGCTCCACCTGCACGTCGAGTCGACCGACCAGGTGGGCTAGCTGGGGGCCGTTGGTGCCGCGGCCGAACGCAGCGTCCAGATCGACCAGGTGAATCCATTGAGCGCCCGCATTCTGCCACGCGAGGGCGGCATCAACCGGGTCGCCATAGCGCGTCTCCGTGCCAGCCGCGCCCTGTACCAGCCGGACGGCCTGCCCCCCGGATACGTCGACGGCAGGCAGCAGCATCAGCCCTGGCTGCGACCGGCCGACTTCCGGCGCCGTCATCGAAGCATGTCCAGCCAGTTGGCCAGCAGCGCGGCTCCGGCGTCAGACGACTTCTCGGGATGGAACTGGGTGGCTGCCAGCGGGCCATCTTCTACCAGGGAGATGAAGTCCTCGCCGTGCGTGGTCCAGCCCATGCCGGGCGGTTGCGAGTCGCCGGACCGGACAAGCGGCTGCGTCGCCGCGTAGGAGTGCACGAAGTAGAACATCGCGTCCGCGGCTATGCCGGCGAGCAGCCGCGACTCCGGGGGGCGCCGGTCGACCACGTTCCAGCCCATGTGCGGAAGCACCGGGGCCGCGATCTTGTGCACGACGCCCGGCCACCAGCCGCATCCAGGCGTCCGAATGCCATGCTCCTCGCCGGCCTCGAACAGCACCTGCATCCCCACGCAGATGCCGAGGACAGGCCGCCCGCCGGCCAGCCGCTTCGTGATGATCTGGTCACCACCCGCAGCCCGCAAGCCGGCCATGCACGCCGCGAAGGCACCGACACCTGGCACGACCAGCCCGTCCGCCTCCAGCGCGATAGCAGGGTCGGTCGTTACCTCGGTGTCAGCACCGGCCCGCTGCAGCGCCCGCTGCGCCGAGCGGAGGTTGCCTGATCCATAGTCCAGCACCGCGACACTCGGCTTGCGGCTGGCCACTGCAACTCCCGTCCATGATCGTCGTTGTGCCTGGTGAGCGGCTCCCCGGTGGCACCAGGCTAGCCGGTCTGGCTGACCTCCTCGCGCAGCGATAGCCCGGCTCCCGCGGGATCAGCGTTCAACACGGCGACCCCGCCGGGCACGCGTTATTGGCTGCCGCGGCGGGCGCGGCGGACCACGCTACGGATGATCAGCGCTGCGGCGGCTGCCGCAAGCGCGCTCAGCACGTACAGCGAATAGCGGGTGATGGCGTCATAGATCGCCGTGATGTGGCTGCCGGCAAGGTAGCCGATCGAGGTCCAGACGCCGACCCACAAAATCGCGCCGAGCGCGTTGAAGGCGAGGAAGCGAGGCCACTCCATCCGGCTGATCCCAGCGACGATCCCGTTGGCCTGCCGCAGCCCTTCGATGAAGCGGGCGCCGGTAACGACGACGCCGCCGTAACGGTGAAAGAAGCGCTCCGCCTTGTCCAGCCGTTCGCTGGTGAGGAACACGTACTTGCCGAACCGGAGCACCAGCGGGCGGCCGCCGAAGAAGCCGATCGCGTAGCCGATATTGTCCCCGACCACTGCGGCGGCGACAGCGACCGCCGCGAGCGCGAAGATATTGAGCCTGCCGGCGCCGGCGTATACCGAAGCGGCCAGCAGGATCGTCTCGCCTGGCACCGGGATGCCGAAGTCCTCGACCATGATGAAGCCGCCCACGGCCAGGTAGCCGTAGTGGTCGAGCACCGGCGCCAGGTGCTCGAGCAGCCCCGGCAGCGGTTGCGTCGGCATCGATCAAGGCTCGCACAGCGCCGGCTGCCCTAGGCGGCCGGCGTGATCCGAATCGCCGAGGCGGTCAAGCGGCTTGCCCAGTGATTCATCCGACTCTGCCTGAGTTACTGCACGGTGCTCACCGCTGCCCGGCAGGATGAAGCGGCTGCGGCTGCGAAGCCTGGCGACGATTTCGGCCGGGGCCTTGTCGGGCGTGCCCGCGTGGTATGGGGGCTGCGGGTCGCACTCGTGCCCGAGCTGGATGGCTTGGGCCGCTTCTGTCCCGGCGATCCGGCCGGCCAGGGCCAGTGCCATGTCGATGCCCGCCGAGACTCCAGCCGCCGTCACGTATTTGCCGTCAACGACCACGCGCCGGTGAGCAGGCGTGACCCCGAACGCAGGCAACTGGTCGGCTGCCAGCCAGTGCGAGGTAGCGCGGCGCCCGCGGAGCAGCCCGGCCGCGGCGAGGATCAGCGAGCCAGTGCACCCCGAGGTGGTCCAGGCACTGGCCTGGTCGGCTGGTCGCAGCCATTCATGCACAGGGCCGTCGCTCATCTGAGCGGCCTGCCCGGGACCGCCGGGCACCAGCACGATGTCGGTCCGCGTCACATCGGCCAGCGCCGCGTCGGCGACGAGCCTGAGGCTACGCTCCTACGCTGGGCCCGTGGAGGCTTTCACCTTTTTGTTCACCGACATTGAAGGCTCCACTGCGCTGCTCCAGCGGGTGCGGGAAAGCGCTTACGGCCAGGTACTTGCCAGTCACCACGCGGTGATCCGCGCGGCTCTGGCCGGGCATGGCGGCAGGGAGATTGACACTGCCGGGGACGGATTCTTCGCTGTATTTTCCTCGCCGCGAGCGTGCGTGGCGGCAGCGCTGGAGATGCAGCAAGCGCTCACTTCCCGCATCTGGCCGGGTAATGAGACGGTCCGGGTGCGGATGGGGGTGCACTGCGGGGAGGCGGAGCAGACGGCCGCCGGGTTCGTGGGATTGGACGTGCACCGCGCTGCCCGGATCGCGGCAGTCGCGCACGGCGGGCAGGTGCTGGTATCGGATACAACCGCCGCACTGGTCGGTGACGCGCTGCCACTGGCCGCGGTGCTCCGGGACCTGGGTGTGCACCGGCTCAAGGACCTGGGCAGGCCACTGCAGCTCTTTCAGCTCTGCGGGCCTGGCCTGCAGACAGAGTTCCCGCCGCTGCGGTCGCTGGGCAGTCCGGCGCTGCCGAACAACTTGCCGACCGAGCTGACTACGTTCATCGGCCGCGAACGGGAATTGGCAAAGATCCGGGCGCTGATGGACGGCTCGCGACTGGTGACCCTGACAGGGCCCGGCGGCGGCGGAAAGACCCGGTTGGGCTTGCAGGTCGCTGCTGAACTGGTCGACGGGTCCGGGGACGGGGTGTGGCTCGTAGAGCTGGCTGCCGTCAGCGATGACGGCGCGGTCGCGGCCGCGATCGCTCAGGCATTGCGGATACCGCTGCAGCCCGGTCGGTCCGACTTGGAGGTGGTAGCCGATGCGCTAGCGCCGCAGGACATTCTCATCGTCCTGGATAACTGCGAGCACGTCATCGGCGGTTGTGCGAAGACGACCGAGACCCTGTTGCGACGCTGCCCGAAGGTACACGTGATCGCGACCAGCCGGGAACTGCTGGGCATTGGCGGAGAAACGATCTACCGGGTGCCGTCTCTGTCGCTGCCCGAAGCTGATGATCTCGACCCGGCCACCGTAGCTTCGTGTGATGCGGTCGCGTTGTTCGCCGCGCGGGCCCAGGCACAGGGGGTCAGCCTCGCCCTAGATGCGGACACGGTACCGGTGGTGGTCTCGATGTGCCGGAAGCTGGACGGGTTGCCGCTTGCCATCGAGCTGGCGGCGGCGCGGCTGCGATCGATGTCGCTGACCGACCTCGCAAGTCGGCTGGATCAGCGGTTCCGGCTGCTCACCGGGGGCAGTCGGACCGTCGCGGAGCGGCAGCAGACGTTGCGAACGGCAGTCGACTGGTCGTACTCCCTCCTCACGCGCACTGAGCAGGTGCTGCTGGCGCGCCTGGCGGTGTTCGCCGGCGGCTTCGACCTGGCGGCCGCCGAGCAAGTATGCGGGTTCGGGGCCATCGACGCCCTCGACGTCTTTGCACTGCTGGGCTCGCTGGTGGATAAGAGCCTGGTCGCGGTCGAGTCGGCCGGGCCTACCGTGCGCTACAGGATGCTGGAGACCATCCGCCTGTTCGCCGCCGAGCGCCTCGCCGAAGCCGGCAGCGACGAGATCGCCGCACTCAGCGCCTTGCACTGCACGCACTATCTGGCTGTCGCCGAGGAAGCCGCGCCCCATCTGCACAGCGCAGACCAGGGCAGGTGGCGTGCCCGACTCGACGCCGACCAGGCCAACCTACGTCGCGCTACGACGCACGCAGCCGCACAGGCCGACGGTACTGCCCAGATGCTGCGATTTGGCATCGCGCTCTGGCGCTACTGGGCAGTCCGTTACGCGGGCGAGGAGGCGGCTGGCCTGCTCGTGCCCGTGCTCAGACGGCCTCAAGCCGCTCTTGATCCCCAGTTGTTCGCGGAAGCATTGGTCAGCGCGGCCCGTGCCATTGTTACCGCGGACCTCGCGACCGGCGTGCAGCTGGCCGGGCACGCTGAGATAGCGGAGGTGCTTGGCGACAGTCGGCTTCTGATCCTCGCGCGCGGCACGCTGTGCCTGGCGTATTTCGCGTCCGGCAAGATCGAGATAGCGCGTCGGCTGGGGCAAGAATCCGTCGAGCGAGCCCGCCAACTGGGCGACGACCTGCTGCTGGGCATGAGCCTGCGCAGTTATCTGCTATCGCTCGAGCCAGCCGAGGCCTGGCCGCTGTACGCCGAGGCCATCGCCTGTACCGAGCGCTGCGGCGACCTCGGGACCAACGGGGCGCTGCATAACAACGCTGGCATTGCAGCCATGGAGATCGGTGACCTGCCGGGTGCACGGGCTCATTTGGAAGCCGCAATACAACGTGCGGACGCAACCGGATTCGCAAGCCCCACCGCGTTGGGGAACCTGGGACTAGTACTTCGCGGCGAGCACGACCTCGACAGCGCCAGATCCGCCTTCGACAAAGCCCTGCGGATCAGCCGCCGGACCGGCGACAAGAGAACGGTGGCGTTCATAATCCACGGGCTCGCGTGCCTGGCCACCGATCTTAGTGACTGGCATCGGGCAGCCGAGCTGCACGGCGCTGCGCAGGAGCTGCTTCAGAAGACCGGCCATCAGTGGGAAGCGTCCGACGCCCGATACCGCCAGGGGAGCCTCGACCAGGCGGAAGCAGCCCTCGGTACTGAACAGTTCCGGCGTGCGTACGCGCTCGGCGCAGCGCTCAGCTTCGACGAGGCCATCGACGTGGCGTTCGAACGGACAACGGTTGCCTAAGTAGGCCAGATACTTGGGACCGATCCAGCCTCCTGGCACATTAGCTAGCCCGAGGCCCCGCCTGGTCGGATCCAGCTAGATGGGCGGATCGAGCACCTCGCTCATGTGCCAGGCATTTCGAAAGCTTGATATCCGAGGCCATGCCAACAGGACGCTCGATCCGAATGCCTGCCTTGCCAGCGCCAGTTGCTCAGCAGAACCTGATCCATCACCCTCGAATATGCGCAGCTCGGCTTCATCACGCAGATCAGTGAAGAATTCCAGCAGGGTGGCCGAGTAGTAGAGCGAACCTAGCAGCCCAAGCCCAAGGCGATCGGCCCTCAGTTCCACTTGCCCAAACTTCGCCCGAGCCGGATCCCGCCTCACATCAGTCAGGTATGACGCGCTCAGCGCCAGCAGATCCGCAGCGAGAATCTTCGTGCTTAAGCTCAGCCTCATCCGCACGCCATCAATCCACGTTGCCAGATCGCGAAACTCCAGCGAGCCAGCTACGTCCCGGAGGGCAATGTCGATCGCGGCGATCCGATCTTGGAGGTCATCGCGGACAAGGTAGCCAGCAACCGCCGCCAGGCTAGCTTTCTCTCCGGCGAGAACAGGCCAGCTTATCCCCGCCGCGCCGGCAGCATTCGGAGTCAGCTTCTTCTGCAGGGCCCATAGATCCCGTACCACTCGCATCAGGTCACGAGGCAAGCCAGCGGACAGGCAATGGCACAGCCCGATATAGGCGGCAGACAGGCCGATCACTCGCCTTTGCAAGAGGTTTCGGCTCTCCGTATAGGTCAGGTAACGCATACGGGCCACTTCGTCGAAGGCGCTATCGAAGGCGTCGCGAAAAGGCAGGCCCCGTAGCTCAAAACTGCTCAGGGCTTCCTCAGATATGGACACAAGGTAGAAGCAATCTGGTACGCCGAAGATGCCCTTCAGGTCGTTCAGAAACTGCCAGGCTTTAACGTTCGAGTCAATCTTATCGAGTTCGTCGATCACAACGATGACTTTTCGGTTTGCAGCAATTTGGCCCAAGAAGTCCTTGATACTTGCCACGATATCTGGCAGGCTCATCTGATTCTCGGCCAGGCTCATGGCCTCGGTAACGCCGCCCTCTAGGATGGGTAGCGTCAAAGTGCCCGACCAGCCAGATGAGTAGCTCTGCTGGAATCGAATGCGCCGAAGCAACCGCTGCGCGTGCACGCCCAGATCACGGCGTCGCAGCTCAGACCGCCGTCTGCTGCGGGTGTTAGCGACCCACCGGCGTCGCGATGCCTCAAGCAGAACTAAACCCAGCACGAGCAGCGTCAGCCCGATTTCTTCCGCTCGCGTCCCCAGCCTGCCAAGGAAATGGAGCACGCTGTCAGTGTCGGCCCTGGTGCCGCGCCAGTGCTTGCCCAAGGTCTTGGCCATGAAGGGTAGCACTTTCTTATGCCAGAATAGCGATCTTGTTGCCGGCGGCAAGGCTAGGAACAGAGCCACGGCACTGGCTATGATGAGCAGCACTCCGAGGATGCCCGATTGCTTTATCATCGTCCGGCGAATACGCCTCGGCGGAGAATCATCGACCGGCAGATCTGCGAGATTGGTGAATGGCTCGATGTACGTCTCGCAGATCGTCGCGAACAAGTGCAGCAGGAATTCCCGGGACACAAACTCTACCGGCGCCGTGACCATGATCCGGAAGGTTTGAGGCGAAGATCTGGCGCGGCCGCGAAGATGAATGCGGCCGGAATTGATCGCGGTCAGGGTGGTCGTCTTGCCACACCCCCGGGGGCCAGCGACCCCGATGCTTCCGCCACGGGGCATGGCATTCAGTTTATCGACTAACGCTCGCGTACCTGTTGTCTCGATAATGAACTCCGAGTCATCGCCCTCCAGGCCCGGAGCGCTCCGTACGTTAAACGAGACGTCGTAGTACGCTTTCCTTATCTCCGGATCATTCATGATCTGTCGTATGTACGGCAATATACCACGTTCCATTATAGCTGCGTCATATGCCTGGCGTGCGAGCTCAACCTCGCTCGTCAAGTTGCTGCGTTGCGCCCGGAGATGACGCTGCAGTTTCAGCAGGCCGCGGGAACTTATGATGCCAGCAGCAGCGAGAATAATGAGCCCGGCTAGACCGAGCCCTGTCCGCGCCCAGACGCTTAGGCTTTCGGCCACTCCTAGCGCAACCAGAATTATCGCCAGCAGCACGGGCAATGCATATCGCCGTGCGCTTCTCGCCAGGAAATTCCTGGTGAGCGTCTCATTTTCGGCTTGGATTTCGGCCAGGCGGACCGCGATCCTGCTCTCCGCCAGCTGAGCTGCCTGGCGTTCGGGTTCCGCGCTCTCCCAGATGGCGGCGACGTGCGCGTCGAGTGTCGCCCTGATCTGGCGCTCGAGTTCACCCCTGGACATGCGGAGCGCGTCGAGTGCACCTGTTATTTCTGGAAGATCAACAGCTCGGTCAATCAGCGGCAGAAGTTCACCCAGGCTGCCCTGCGAGAAGTCCCCGGCGTCAGGGTCGCTGGTCATTGGATCAGGCGTCATTTGAGTCCTCAAGCGAAGTCAATGACCCAGCCAAGGCCTTGGACGCAGCACGTAAGTGGCTAAGTCCCAAGAACAATAGGCGAGATTGCCGCAGTCACGTCAAGCTGCATGATCGGGGGGAAACCGCCCGCTACGCGCCGCGTGCCTCCAGGGCATCCAGGTCTCGCTCGGCGTAGAGCCGGTGCTCCCACTCCTCGTTGAGGATGACCAACAGGCATTCGCGGACTGGATAGCTGCGCGGCCGCGGCCAGCCCGGCCCCTCGACCGGTTCGGTGCAGCCGTCGATCGACGCGTCGGTCAGACCCTCGATGACCTGGCGCACCGTGGACGCCCGGTCGTGCCGCAGCGCCAGCACCGCATCGAGCGAGGGCCGCGCATCGCGGTCGCGCGGCACTCCAGGGGTGTCAGGCATCTCGTCCCACGGCAGGTCCAGGGCGTCCCACGGCGACGGATCGCCGAGTATGGCCCGTCTGATCCAGGAGTCGGTGGCGAATACCAGGTGGCGCAGGGTCTCGATAAACGACCACTCGCCGTCGACCGACTCGTGCAGCAGTTCAGGTTGCACGCGACACGCTCGCTCGACGGTCTCTCGCCAGAGCCGCTCGAGAATGTCCCACGCCTCGCGGAAGCCCGCCGGGTCAGCCGGCCGCATCTTAGCCCGGTCCGGGTATCGCCTGTCGAGCTCGGCGTTGACCAGCGGCGCGATGTCGACGCCGTTGACCGTCAGGCGCTCTATCTCACCGTGGATGTCGACGTCCACCAGCTCGACGCCCCGCATGACGACACCGCTCAGATCCACCGCATGGAACCGGGCGCCGGCCAGGTCGACGGCACGCAGCTGCGCGCCCCTGAGGTCAGCGCGCTCGAACCGAGAGCCACGCAGATCGGCACCAATGAAGTCAGCCATGGACCTAGCGTAGGCCCGATTGCGGACGTTCTACATCCGCAATGCGGCCCGGGGCCTACGACCAACCAAGTGCGGCGGGACAGTTTGTCCTAGCAGTGATCGTGGCTGGAGGAGCCCGCTAGCTCCTATCCTGATCGAATGAACCTGGAGTTCAGTGGCGAGATCTGGTTCTGGAAGGGCCCCGCTCCTTGGCACTTCATCACAGTTCCAGAGGAGAAATGCGAGGAACTATCGACGGTCTCCGCATTCGTGACGTACGGCTGGGGCATGATTCCGGTTACGGCGCAGGTGGGGGACAGCAGGTGGAAGACGTCTCTGTTCCCGAAGGACGGGCGGTCCATCGTGCCGGTGAAAACATGGGTGCGGAGGGCCGAGGAACTTGACGTCGGTGACACGGTCACGGTTCGCCAGGCCGTGGATGTCTGATCAAGCCGGCCCGTCAGTGAGTTCGCTGGCGGGCTGTCAGGACGCGCCAGGACCGGCGCAGACACGGGCGTGGCGGTGGCCACTCTGACAGGCGGGCGGCGGTGGCCTTGCCGGGCGCCAGCTGGCAGCGAAGAACAGGTCACCCTGTAACGGAGGTGGACGTGCAGCCAGAGCAGCAGCCGCCGCAACAGCGGCCACTGAACCGCCACGACAGCCATGTCGCGCAGCAGATGGCAGAACGAGCGGCGGAACTCGCCAGGGACTCCCGTGCCCGGACACGCCACGCCGCCGTGCTGATACGCGAGGGCAGCCTGCTCGCCTGGGGTACCAACGGCGTCCCGTTTCCCGGCGAGGACCACTGCTACTGCAAGTTCGGCGAGGTCGGAGACCATGACCAGTGCCGCACCCATGCCGAGCAGCGAGCTATCACGCTGGCCCGCGAAGGCGATGGATGGAGATTGCTGCAGGGATCGAAGCTGATCTACGTGCGGCTCGAGGAAGACGACTCCATCCGGCTGGAGAACCCTCACTTTTGCGCACGCTGCAGCCGGTTGGCACTATCCCTGGGCGTCGCGGAGTGGATTTTCGCCCTGCCGGACGGCCTGGCCGGATACACCGCTGCCGACTACGACAGGATCGCCCAGCTGCGCTGGTAGCGTCCGGCAGACTAGATCATGAGCACGTAAACAATCAGTCGTCGGCGACGCTTAGTTTTCGTGCTGATGAGTTGCGCTGCGGTGGGCGTCAGAGCACGCCCTTGGTACTCGGTACTGAGCCGCCTGAGCGCGGATCCGGCGCGGCCGCCGCGCGCAGCGCCCGCGCGAACGCCTTGAACTGGGCTTCCACGATGTGGTGCGGATTGCGGCCGCGCAGCACGTCCAGGTGCACGCAGATCCCCGCCGCCTGGGCCAGAGACTCGAAGAAGTGCCTGGTCAGCGTCGTGTCGTAGGTCCCGATCAGCGGCGCCATCCCGTCCGGCTCGGTGTGCACGACGTACGCGCGGCCGGACAAGTCCACGGCGGCGCGTACCAGCGTCTCGTCCAGCGGTACCAGCGCGTCGCCGAACCGGGTGATCCCGGCCTTGTCCCCGAGCGCCTCGCGCAGCGCCTGCCCGAGCGCGATCGCGGTGTCCTCCACGGTGTGATGCGCGTCGATTTCGATGTCACCGCGCGTCTGCACCGTCAGGTCAACCCCGCCGTGCTTGCTGAGCTGCAGCAGCATGTGATCGAAGAACGGCACGCCCGTCTCGGCCCGGCCGATCCCGGCACCGTCGATGCTCAGCTCGATCAGCACTTGCGTCTCGCCGGTCACCCGGCCGATGCGAGCCGACCTGGTCACCGCAGCACCAGTTCCGGGCGGGCGCTGAGTACCCGGGCCATTTCAGAGCGGAACGTGGCCATCTCTGCGCTGGTGCCGACGCTGACGCGCAGCCAGCCGGGCGGACCCGTTTCCCTGATCAGCACGCCGCGGTCGAGCAGTTCCTGCCAGACTGCGTGCCGGTCGGTGAACCTGCCGAACAGCACGAAATTGGCATCGGAGTCCGCGGCGGTCAGGCCGAAGCCGCGGAGCGCCGCGACGAGCTGGTCGCGCTCGGCCCGGATCAGGGCGACGGATGAGAGCAACTCGGCTGAGTGCCGCAGCGCCGCCAACGCCACTGCCTGGGTCATCGCAGACAAGTGGTAGGGCAGTCTCACGATCAGCATCGCCTCGACCACGGCGGGATCCGCGGCCAGATAGCCGACCCGCGCCCCTGCCAGCGCGAACGCCTTGGACATGGTCCTGACCACGACCAGGCGCGGGTACCGGGGCAGCAGCGAGAGCGCGGTCGCGGACTGCGCCCTGGCGAATTCGGCATATGCCTCGTCCACCACGACCATGCCGGGCGCCGTTTCGCATACCGCCTCGATGACCGGAAGCGGCGCCGCCGAGCCGGTCGGGTTGTTCGGCGAAGTCAGGAACACCACGTCGGGCTGGTGGAGCCGCACCGACTCGGCGGCGTGGCCGGGATCCAGGCTGAAGTCGCTCGTCCGCACGGCCGCAATCCACCGCGTCGCTGTCGTCTGCGCGATCAGCGGGTGCATGGAGTAAGACGGCTCGAAGCCGAGCGCGCTGCGGCCAGGGCCGCCGAAAGCTTGCAGCAGCTGCTGGATGATCTCGTTCGATCCGTTGGCCGCCCAGGTATTGCTCGCGGTCAGCTCGTGCCCGAGGTAGCTGGCAAGCGCGGCCCGCAAGGCTACGGCGTCCCGGTCTGGGTACCTATTGAGGCCCACCGCGACATCGGCCATGGCCGCGGCAATATCGGCGGCCAGCGCACCCGACGGCGGGTACGGGTTCTCGTTGGTATTCAGGCGGACCGGCACGTCGAGTTGCGGAGCGCCATAGGGGTGCCGCCCGGCCAGGTCGCTGCGGATCGGCAGCTGCAGCCGGACCTGCTCCGGCGCCGTCACCGGCCGCCCCGAGCGATTGCGGGCCAGGCCATCGCCGGCCCTGCCATCGCCGGCCGCGCCATCGGCGGCCTAGTCATCTGGCGCCGCGTCATCCGCCGCCACGTCATCCGCCGCCACGTCATCGCGGGCCGCCGTCGGCCGGGACCCTGACCCGGACCGCCTGCACGTGCGCGTCCAGATCTTCAGCTGCACCAAGCGCGTCGATGTACGGCGCGGCCGCGGCCAGCCCCTGCTGACTGCACTCGACTATGTGCACGCAGCGCAGGAAGGTGCCAGTCGACAACCCGCCGTTGTACCGTGCGGTGCCGCCGGTGGGCAGCACGTGATTGGATCCGGCCAGGTAATCGCCGAGCGACACCGGCGCCCATGCGCCGACGAAGATGGCCCCGGCGTTGCGCACCCGGCGGGCCAGGATCGAGGCATCGGCCGCCTGAATCTCCAGGTGTTCTGGTGCCCACGCGTCAGCCACGGCCAGCGCACCGTCCGCGTCGTCCACGATGACGCAGGCTGATTGACCGGCCAGTGCGGCGGCGACCCGATCGGCATGCCGCGCCTCCGGTACCGCTTTCACAAGTTCGGCCTCCACCCGGTCAGCCAGCGCAGCGCTCGTGGTAACCAGCAGGCAAGCGGCCAGCTCGTCATGCTCTGCCTGGGCCACGAGGTCCGCTGCGATGAACCGGGCGTCCGCGCCGTCGTCGGCGACGATGGCGATCTCGGTTGGCCCCGCCTCGGCGTCGATGGCCACCCGGTCGCGAAGCAGCCGCTTCGCCGCGGCCACGTAGACATTGCCGGGACCGGTGACGACGTCGGCCGGCGCGCAGTCTGCGGTGCCGTAACCGAGCATCGCGATGGCCTGGGCGCCGCCGACCGCGTGTACCTCGGTGATGCCCAGCAGCGCGCACGCTGCCAGGATCGACGGGTGCGGCATGCCGCCGTACGCGGCCTGCGGCGGCGACGCGACCACGATCTCGCTAACGCCGGCCACCTGGGCGGGAATGACGTTCATCAGCACCGACGACGGATAGGCGACCAGGCCGCCCGGCACGTAGACACCCGCCCGCCGCACCGGCAGGTAGCGCTCGGTGACAGTGGATCCCGCGGCCACCGCAGTCCAGGACTCAGCCGGCAGCTGGGCCTTGTGCACGAGCCTGGCCCGCCGCGCTGCCTCGGTGAGGGCGGCCCGCACGTCGGGGTCTAGCCCAGCCAGCGCGGCTGACAGTGCTTCTGAGGGCACTGTGGTGCCGGGCAGGTCGACGCCGTCGAATTTAGCTGTGTATTCCCGCACCGCCGGGGCGCCGCGAAGCCTTATGTCCTCGCAGATGGGCCGCACCTGGTCGATCGCAACGCTGACATCGAACGCGGCCCTCGGCAGCATGGCCGATAGCTCAGCTCCGGCCATGCGGCCAGGCGCCTTGCCGCGTAGGTCGATCCGAGCTAGCACGCTCCTACCCTAACCGGGCCGCAGGCGCTGGCTGTGGTCACGGAGGCTGCTACTCGACGATCTTGCTGATAGGAATCTCGAGGATGTCCCGCCCGCCAGCCGACTTCAGGGCGGGGATCAGGGTGTTGACGCCGCGCTTGGGCACCACGGCCTCCACAGCGTGCATGTCGCCGCGGGCCAGTGAAGTGATCGTCGGTGAGGACATGGCAGGCAGCAAGCTCGTCACCGCAGCCAGGTCGGCCGCGCTCACGTTGAGCTTGAGCAGGACGTTGCCGCGCGCCCTGATCGCGCCGCGCAGCAGCAGCGCCACATCCTCCATCGCGTCGCGCTTATCGGGGTCCGCATACGCCTCATGGTTGGCCACCAGCTCGGTGTAACTGGTGAGCAGCGTGTCGAGGATCCGCAGGCCGTTGCGGCGCAGCGAGGCGCCGGTTTCGGTGAGATCCACGATCGCGTCGACGATGTCGGGAACCTTTGCCTCGGTGGCTCCGTAGGACGGGATTACGACCGCCTTGACCCCGTGTTCATCGAGGTACCTACGGGTCAGCGCCGGGAACTCGGTCGAGATCCGTACGCCGTCGGGCAGGTCAGACCCGGTCTGCCAGGGCACCGATGCGGGTACTGCAAGGACGACGCGCACGGGGTCAGTCGTCGCCTTGGAATACTGCAGCTCGCCGAGGGAGGCTACGTTCGCCCCTGTCTCGGTGATCCAGTCGCGGCCGGTGATGCCGAAGTCGAACAGGCCCTGCTCGACGTAGGAGGGGATTTCCTGTGGCCGCAGGAAACGGACCCGTTCGATCCGAGGGTCGTCGATGGTGGCGTGATAATCGCGGTCCGACGAGCGCCGCACCGTCAGGTCAGCGGCGTCGAACAGGTCGAGGGTGGCGCGCTCGAGCGAGCCTTTCGGTAGCACCAGCGACAGCATGGTCCGGCAGCCCTTCGTGCGCCTTAAGGTCGGCAAAGACGATTTTACGTGACCCGCTCCGCACCGTTCGCGCCCAGGACATCGCCGATGGGCTCGCCTGGAAACCCCGGCCCGCCTCCGGTGACTGCTTCAAACGGGCCATGTCATGGCGTATCCGCCTTTCCGTGCCCTGCCGTGCCGTGCACTGTACGATCCCGCCATGAACCCACTATCGGGCGTGATTAGCGACGCCTGGAAGCTGTACCGGGCGCACGCCGGTCATCTCCTGGCGGTCGCGTTCGTTATCTATTTCGCTGCCGCCGTCATCACGGCGCTGCTCGCCTGGGCACTGGGCAATTTCGGCCTCTTCCTCGGGATTCTCCTGCTGCTGTTCGCCGGTTTCTTGCTCCAGGCCTCGCTGGTGAAGGCCGTGCAGGATATCGCGCAGGATGGCCGGGCCGACCTTTCCGTCGGCCAGACCATGGCGTCGGTGCTGCCGAACCTTGGCGCAGTCGCGGTGACGTCGATCCTGGCGGGCCTCGCGATCTGGATCGGGTTCTGGCTGATCATTGTGCCGGGCCTGTACCTGATCACCATCTGGGCAGTGATCATGCCGGTCCTCGTCATCGAGCAGACAGGCGCCATCGCGGCGTTCGGGCGCAGCCAGCAACTCGTGCGCGGTAACGGCTGGAATGTTTTCGGCACCCTGGTCCTGGTGTTCCTGATCATGTTCGCCGCGTATATCGTCATCGGGCTGGTGCTCGTGGCACTGCCGGTCGCCTGGCGCAATGGTCTCAGCGACGTCATCGCTGGAACCGTGGTCGCGCCGTTCATCGCCGTCGTGGTGACGCTTATGTACTACCGGCTCACCGGCGGCACGCCTAACGCCGCGACGGGCGGCTCTGCGACCATGGGCGGCGGCTACGGCGCGGCCTGACGCGAGCCTGGCTGGCCCATCCGTCGCGAGCCGAGGCAACTGCCGTCGGCCCAGTTTAGGCGTCCCAGCAGACATGAAGCGACGGTGGCTTACGGAAGACCAAGCCCTGCGGAGAGCTCGGCCGGGCGGGATCCAGGTGCAGGCCGGTCAGCTGATCCAATAGCGCGGCAACTGCCGCGGTCGCCTCCAGCCTGGCCAGTTGCGCGCCGATGCAGAAGTGCGGGCCGACGGCGAAGGCCAGGTGCTGTCGTGCGTTTGCCCGGTGCACGTCGAACCGGTCCGGATCGGCGAAGACAACAGGGTCGCGGTTGGCTCCGGCCAGCGAGACGACAACGAGCTCACCATGCTGGATCTGCGCCGCGCCAAGGACGACGTCGGCTGTCGCATACCTGTCCACCACCGCGGCGGCAGGCTCCAGCCGCAATGACTCATCTACTGCGCCCTCGATCAGGCTGCGGTCCGCCCTGACCTGGTGCAACGCATCCTGGTCGGTCAGCAGGTACCACAGGGCGTTGCATATCATCCCTTCGGTGGTCTCGATGCCGCCAAACAGCAGCACGGCGGCGTTGGACACGACCTCGGCCACGGCAAGCTGATCTGATGCTGCGGAGAGCACTGACCGCCGTCTGCCGCGCCCAAGGACCCCTTCGACCTGGGCACTCAGCTCGCCGAATGCAGCGGCGGCGGCGGCGGGCACGACGTTGCGCACGTCGGCGCGCTCATCGACCGCTGCCTCGGCTGGCGCTGACATCGCGGATACCCCGGCCACGATTGCGTCATACCAGGCCAGCAGCTGACCGGCGGTCGCGTCCAGGTCCAGCATGTCGGCCATAACGGCCACCGCGAGCGGGCCCGCCAGGGCACGCCGCAGCTCAGCGGTGGCCCCGTTCGCTGCCAGGGCGGAAACCAGCCGGGCAGCTTCGCCTGTGGCGGCGGCGGCCAGCCGCGCGCTCGTCTCGGCCGTTCGCAACGACCTGGCGAACGGGTCGCGATGACGACGGTGCGCCGCGCCATCCAGCGAGAGCATGCTGGGCCCGACTATGCGAGCGGTAGTGAAACGCGAATCATCGACGGTGAACACGGCCGAGTCACGCAGTACCTGCCCGGCGAGGTCGGCTCGACTGACCAGCCAGCCGTCAAGCGCTGGCAGCCAGGAGACGGGCTCGGCGCCCCGAAGTCGCCGGAGTACCGGATGCGGGTCAGCGGTCAGCTCGGCGATGGTCACCGAGGCGCCGAGCGGGAATCCGGCCCGCGAAGGTCGCAGCACAGACTCGGTCACCATGTGACGCTAACATCGCCAAGCGGCGTAGCCCGGGACGGCGGGGTCGGCGTAGCTATGTGCAGCGGCCGGACATGTCCGGCGGGCGCCTTAGCGTCCCGTCGTCGACTGCCCTACCTCGATCAAGTGCCCATCCGGATCGCGGATGTAAGCGCGGATCTCGTGCGCGTGCACCTTAGGCTCGGTAAGGAACTCGGCTCCTCTGGCCGACCAGTCACGGTATGCAGCGGCTATGTCGGCGACCCTGATGTTCAGGAACGCGCTCGTCCGGCTCGGGTCGGCCGGCGTTGTCAGCGTCACCGAGGGCTTGTCGTCAGTCGGGCCGCCGCCCACGTTCAGGATGAGCCAGCTGTTGGCGATCTTCATGATGACCGGGTCGCGGTCCATCACCACCGTGGCTCCGAACACGCGCTGATAGAACTCACGGGAACGGTCCTGATCCGCGACGACGAGAAAGTGGGTCAGCACGAAGCCGCTATCCGGAGCTGGGAAGTCGTTGCTACTCATATCTGAACCCTCCTTATCTCAGGGGCGGGTGCCGGGATCTCGGCAGAGTCGGCCAGCCGCAGCTTGCGGCGGGCCCGTTCGTAGAACGTGGTGCGGCCAAGCCGGACTACGTGCGCGGCACCGGGACGCGGCCGCAGGTCAACCCGGTCGCCGGGACCAACGTGCGCGGCGACCTGGCCGTCGACCTCGACGGCTAGCCTGCCGCTGACGGGCAGCAGATCCAGGGCCAGGCTGTCATCAACCGAGAGAACTAGCCCGCGGTTGTAGGCAGAGTGCGGCGCCGCGGGCGTGACGAGCAGTGCTTCGACGGCAGGGCTGACGATCGGCCCGCCCGCGGAAAAGCTGTAGGCGGTCGACCCCGTCGGCGTGGCGACCACGACCGCATCGGCAGCGTAACTAACGAATGGATGGCCCGCCGCGCGCACCGCGACGGCCGCGACTGGCTCGCCTGGGAAGCGGACGAGAGCGACGTCATTGAATGCGGTTTCCACCTGGTCACCGATGACGGCATCGACCGCCAGCCGTGGCTCCACCAGGTATTCGTGCGCATCGATTGCGGTCAGGGCTCCGGGCAGGTCCGGCACGTCCACCTCGGCCAGGAATCCTAGCTTGCCGAGGTTGACTCCGAGCACCAGCGCGTGCTGCTTGTCGGCCAGCCGCATGGCCCGCAGCATCGTGCCATCGCCGCCGAGACTGACCAGCAGGTCGGAGCGCTGGGCAAGCTCGCCGACCGGAACCGAGATCGCGGCACAATTCAGCCTGGTGATCTCGGAGTCAATGCCAAGAACCTGAATGCGCCTGCGGGCCGCCCAGTCCAGGACGGCGGCCACTGCCTCACCCGAGTCCCGCTGCGGGTGCAGCACCATGCCAACCGCACGCATCTGGGCACACCTCCTGCTCTGCCGGTCCTGCTCTGCCGGTCCTGCTCTGCCGGTCCTGCCCTCGCGGGCAGGCTCCGCTACGGTGGAGCGTCACCGTGACGGGAATATGAGCGACGCCACTGACCCGAGCGTAGACGCTTACAGTGTGGCGCTACCCGACTGGCAGCAGGACATCTGCCGCCAGGTCCGCGACCTGGTCCACGCCCCGGACCCGGAGGTCGCAGAGACCATCAAGCACACGAAACGGTCGTATTTCGTGCTGAAACGCAACATCTGCTCGCTGCTGACCGCCCGCGATCATGTGAACGTGTTCCTGTACGACGGCGGTATCGTTCCCGATCCGCGCGGCATCATCACGGCTGGCCACGATGACAAAACCGCGCGGATGGTGGCAGTCCGGCAGGGCGAGACCAACAACGCGCGAGCCCCAACGGAGCTGTTCAGGCAGATCATCGCCAATAGCCGGGCCGGCGGCTGGCGTTCGATCAACCGAAACAGCTAGCGGATCTCTGGCATCCGCACGAGCACCTCCAGTCCGCCAGCGGCAGGATTCGAGATCACCATCGTCGCGCCGTGCGCCACGCTGACCGAATGGGCGATCGACAAGCCCAAGCCAGCTCCGTCGCGGTTGCCGGTACGCCCGTCGAGCCGCTGGAACGGCTCAAGCAGGCTGGCGAGCGCGGCTTCCGGAATTACCCGGCCGCTGTTGACCACATGCAGGAACGCAGTCCCTTCGCCGCAACCGGTGCGGACACGGATCCAGCCGCCGGGCACGTTGTGCCGCACCGCGTTGTCAACAAGGTTACAGACCATGCGCTCTACTAGGTGGGCGTCACCTCGGGTACTTGCCGTAGACAGCTCGGTGTCAACCCGCAGACCGGTGGTGTCGATGGCGGGCCGGGCCAGGTCCAGTGCATCCTCGGCCAATGCGGACAGGTCCAGGAGCTCGCTGGAAGCTGGCCCCTGATCGCTGAGCGCGAGCGTGAGCAGTGCCTCCACCATCTGCTGGGCCTTGTCAATGGATCGGCGGACACGCTCCACCATGTCGACCAGCTGCTGCTGGCTAACATTGGGCTTGGCCAGGGTCACCTCGATCGCGGTCCGCATGACGGTGAGCGGAGTGCGTAGTTCATGCGAGGCGTTGGCCACGAACTGCCGCTGCGCGGTGAAAGCGCGGTCCAGGCGGTCCAGCATGTCGTCGAAGGTGTCGGCGAGCTCTCGGAGCTCGTCGTGCGGGCCCTGCATCGAGAGCCGCTCGCCCAGGTGCTCTTGCGAGGCACGCTGCGCGGTTCCGGTTATGGTGCGGACCGGTGCCAGCACGCGGCGCGAGACCAGCCAGCCAAGGCCGGCCGAAGCGCAGGTCAGGACGCCAAGTCCGAGGAGCGAGTAGGTGAGCAGGCTATGCAGCGCCCGGTCGCGCTGGTCGGACGAGCCAGCACCCACGCCTTCGGCGTACGCCCGCAGGTCGCACTGCTTGGCCTGTCCGAGGTCACCGCCGGCCTTTCTGGTGCAGCTTAGCGCCACTTTGAGCTGCTGCTCCTTGGTTAGCCCGGGCGGTGATTTCGTCGCGGGCAGGCTGGCGGCAACCAGTCCGTAGGTCAGCCCGAGCAGGATCGAGCCAGCCAGCAAGAACAGGCCAGCGAACAGCACGGTCAGCCGCGTGCGGATCCGCTGCGGCCAGAGCTGGCGCGGCCGCAGCCGCAAAGAGACGACGCGGCGGAGCCTCATGGCACCCGGTAGCCACTGCCGACGACTGTCTCAATCGGGTTCGGGTCGCCGAGCTTGCCGCGCAGCCTGCCAATGGTGACGGTCACGGTGCGGGTGAACGGGTCGGCATTCTCATCCCAGACGCGCTCGAGCAGGTCCTCGGCACTCACTACGGCACCGTCCGCAACCAGCAGCTCCTCAAGTACGGCGAGTTCCTTGCGGGTCAGCGGGACTGGCCGACCGGCCCTGCTGACACGCCGCCGGGCGCGGTCGAGCAGCAGGTCACCGCGAACCACCACCGGCGGCGGTGACGGCTCACGGCGGGCGAGCGTCCTGACCCTCGCCACCAGTTCCTCGAAGGCGAACGGTTTGACCAGGTAGTCGTCAGCTCCAAGGTTCAGTCCGTCTACCCGGTCACCGACGGCGGCCGCTGCGGTCAGCATCAGGATCCTGGCCCGTGCGGCCGAGCTGACCAGGGTCGCGCACACCGCGTCACCATGGATGCGCGGCAGGTCGCGATCAAGCACGACGACGTCGTAGGCGGTCATCAGTGCCTTCTCGATCGCGTCCGATCCGTTGTAAGCAACGTCGGCGCCGATGCCCTGATCCCGCAAGCCCTCGGCCACATCGTTGGCAAGCTCGACGTGATCTTCCACCACTAGCACCCGCATCCTGCCATCGTGCACCGCTGCGGATCACATCAGGATCACAACGGGGCGGCCACCGTGTCCGGCAGCCGAGCGGCAACCTGCGCGTCCTCGTCGCGCCGACGCCGCACTGCGACAACACGGGCCATCTCAGCGTGACCCTGGCGTGATGACCTGACCGGCAGGCTGGCCATGGCCGCAGCACATCCGCCGCGGCCCATAAGGAGGTTGTCATGACGTATCGGCATCCGGGCCGGGCCAGACAGCGGCACGGGCGCACCGGGTTTGCAGCAGTCACTGTCGGGTGCGTTTTGTCGGTGGTAATCGGAGCCTGCTCGGCAGGTTCCAACGGCACAGTCCCAGGTAGCGCGGGGGTGGCGAGTCTGGCCGGCCAGTCGGGCCGGACACGGGGTGCCCTGAAGCCGCTGACAACACAGCAGTCCGACCAGGACTTCGTTAACTTCGCGCACTGCATGCGTGTGCACGGGGTAGCAATGTCCGACCCGTTCCACCGGCCGGGGCACAACGGGCTGAGCATCGACATGCCCACCCAGGACGCGGCGACCAGGCCCGCCTACACCAAGTGCATCCATTTCATCCAGACGATCGTTGACGTCAAGCAGGCCGGCGCGGCGGCCCAGGCCGCGCCGCACCTGGCAGCGCTGACCCGCTACGCGCAATGCATGCGCGGTCATGACATCAACATGCTCGATCCGACTCCGCAGGGTGAGCTCAACCTTGGCAGCGTGCCCGGCATCACCAGCGATTTCGGCCGCGACTCCCCGCAGTTCCGGGCCGCTGACTCGGGCTGCCGCCATTTCCTCCCAACCGGGATCAGCGATGACGGAACAGGGCCATGAGGCGATCGCAGGCGGCCTGGGGGGTGGCGCTTACGTGTGCCGCCGCAGCGGGCGCGGTTGCCGCGGTTAGCCTCACCGGAGCCCCAAGCGCACCAGCCGCGATCGCGCCCGGGATGACCGTGGCCAAGGTAGTGAGGACGAACCTCGCCGCAACGGTGCTCACGGAGGGGACGCTGGGATATCGGCCGACCGCGCCCGTCATCAACGCCATGAGCGGCACCTACACCTGGCTGCCGAGGCCCGGCCGGGTCATCCCGCCCGGCGGGACCCTGTACCGGGTTGATGACCTGCCGGTGGTCTTGATGGCCGGACCTGTGCCGGCCTGGCGGTCGTTTCAGCTCGGCATGACCGCCGGGCCGGATGTCCGCGAGCTGCAGCAGGGCCTCATCGCGGGCCATTTCGCGGACGGCCGGCTCATCGCCCCGACGGGCGAGTTCACGGTGGCGACGACGATCGCGGTCGAGCGCTGGCAGGCCGCGCACGGCTACAGCCAGACCGGCCAGATCCCGCTCGGCCAGATCCTCTTCCTGCCTGGCCGGGTGCGAGTAGGCGGCTGGCAGGTCGCCACCGGTCAGCTGGCCGCTGCCGGGCAGCAGCCTTACCTGGTGGACAGCGACCGGCGGATCGTCACGGTGCCGGTGACTCCTGGTATGCCGACGGTGCGGGTCGGCCAGCGCGTATCGATCATCTTGCCGTCGCAGATCAGCACGCCCGGCCGGGTGACGTCGATCGGACCGCCGCCTGCCGCTGACGCGGCCAGCCAGCAGCCAGGAGGGTCGAGCCAGGGCGGATCGAGCCCGACACCGTCCAGCGTGCTCACGGTGTCGCCAGCCCAGCCTGGCTCCACCGGCACTGGCACGGCCGTGCCCGTCCAGGTGTCCCTGACGATCCAGTCAGTGCGCGGGGTGCTGGCGGTGCCGGTCGCCGCGCTCCTGGCGCTGGCAGGTGGTGGTTACGGACTGGAAGTTGTGCTGCCGTCCGGGGCGCACAAACTTGTCGGCGTCCGCACCGGTGTATTCGCTGGCGGCCGGGTCCAGGTCAGCGGGGGCGGCCTGGTCCCGGGCACGACGGTGGTGACGGCCCAGTGAACGCGCTCGAGCTGTTCGACGTCAGCAAGGTTCATCCCGGCACGCCTCCGGTAGCCGCGCTGCGATCAGTGAGCCTTTTCGTCGCGGCCGGTGAACTGACTGCCGTGATCGGCCCGTCGGGCTCGGGCAAGTCGACGTTGCTCGCACTCGCTGGGGCGCTGGAGCGCCCGACCAGCGGTACCGTCCGGATCGCAGGCCAGTCGGTAGCTGGGCTCTCGGACCGCACGCTGTCCGGCATCCGGGCCGCCAGCATCGGTTTCGTCTTCCAGCATTTCTTCCTGCTGCCCGGCCTCTCCGCAGTCGACAACGTCGCCAGCGGGCTGCTGTATCTCGGCAGGCCCGCAGCCGACCGGCGAGCAGCCGCGGCGGCCGCCCTGGAGCAGGTCGGCCTCGGTCACCGGGCCGCGCATCGGCCTGCTGAGCTGTCCGGCGGCGAGCGCCAGCGAGTAGCCATCGCCCGGGCGCTGGTCGGCGAACCCGCGATCATTCTGGCCGACGAGCCGACCGGCAGCCTGGATAGCGCCGCAGGCGCTGCCATCGTCGCCATCCTGTCGGCATTGAATCACCGCGGCGTAACGATCCTGGTGGTCACCCACAACCCGGACATTGCTCGGATGGCGCACCGGATCATCCAGCTACGGGACGGGTTCGTCGAGCACGACAGCGGTGCCGCATGACAGCCCGGCCCGCAAGCGCACTGCGGCCCGCCGACCTGCTGTCGCTAGCCGCTGCGGGCATCACCATCCGCCCGGCTCGCAGCATCCTGTCCGCGCTTGGCATTGCGCTAGGGATCGCGACGATGGTCGCCGTCCTCGGCATCTCCAGCTCCAGTCAGTCGCAACTGGTCGCGGAGATCGACGCGCTCGGGACCAACCTCCTGACCGTCACGCCTGGGCAGACCTTTACCAGCCAGACCGCAAGCATGCCGGTAACGGCGTCTCCAATGATCGCCCGGATCGGACCGGTGATAGCCGCATCAGCGATCGGCGACGTGCCTGCGAGCATCTACCGAACCGACCGGATCCCGGCCGCTAACACCAACGCCATCACCGTGTACTCGGCAGATCCTGGCCTGCTGCGGACGCTGCAGGGCCACCTCGCGGCCGGCCGGTTCCTGAACGCTGCCACGGCCCGCTACCCGGCCGTGGTGCTGGGCGCCGACTCAGCGCAGGCGCTGGGGATTGACCAGGCCGGCGGTTCGGTCGAAGTATGGCTTGGCGGTCATTGGTTCGGCGTCGTCGGGATCTTGCAGCCGCTCATCCTCGCCCCCGAACTGGATCGGGCCGCGCTGATCGGCTTGCCGGTGGCGCAACGGCTGCTGGGCGCGAGGCCTAACCCGATCCAGGTCTACGTGCGGACGAATCCGGCCAGCGTGCCGGCCGTGGAGTCCGTGCTGGCAGCAACGGCCTATCCTGCTGCACCGCAGGACGCCGTGGTCACCGATCCCGCCGACGCGCTGACTGCCAGGGCCGACGCGGCCAGCGCCTTCCAGGGCCTGTTCCTCGCCCTAGGCGCGGTCGCGCTGCTGGTCGGGGGGATCGGCATCGGCAATGTAATGGTTATATCCGTCCTAGAGCGACGCAACGAGATTGGCGTCCGGCGCGCCATCGGCGCCAGCCGACGGCACGTGGCGCTGCAGTTCGCGGCGGAGGCTGTGCTGCTAGCGGGCGCGGGTGGCACGGCCGGCGCAGTACTGGGCGGTTTCGCTACTGCCGTGTTTGCCGAGGCCCGGCACTGGCACGCGGTAGTCCCGGTTACCGACTTGGCCGCGGCCATTGCTATCGCCCTTGTTGTCGGGGCGGTCGCCGGAGTGTACCCAGCGCTGCGCGCCGCCCGGCTATCGCCAGCGGAGGCGCTCCGGCTGAGCTAACCCGGCAGCTATCCCCCGCCCGGGGCCACCGGCCGGGTCATCCTAAGCTGCTTGGCGACTGGGGACCAGGCTCAGGGCGCCCGTGGAGGTGTCGCCGAAGCTCCGCTGGGAGAGGTGAGTGGTATGACCGAAGCGGCGGACGTCCTGGTGGTCGGTGCTGGCCTGGCCGGGCTTATTGCCGCGCGCGACCTGACCGCGGCCGGCCGCTCGGTTCTCGTCCTCGAGGCCCGGGACCGCGTCGGCGGCCGGGTGGTCAACCAGGACATCGGCAACGGCAAGATCGTCGAGATGGGCGGCCAGTACACCGGCCCGACGCAGGACAGGCTGCTTGCACTGGCGCGGGACCTCGGTGTCGCCACCTTCCCGACGTACGACACCGGCCAGAAGGTACTGCACCTCAACGGCAAGCGCAGCACCTACGGCAACGCGATCCCGCGTGTCAACCCGCTGGTGCTTGCGGACATCGGGCAGGCTCAGGCTCGGCTGGAAGCCATGGCCAAGAAGGTGCCCACCGACACCCCGTGGACTGCGGCGAACGCGGAGAGGCTCGACAGCCAGACCTTCGAGACCTGGGCTCGCCGAAACACGGCGAGCAAGGGTGCGCGAACCCTGCTCGCACTTGCTGCCGAGGCGGTCTTCGCGGCCGAGCCGGGCGAGCTGTCCCTCCTGCACGTGCTGTTTTACTCGCACTCGGGCGGCTCGTTCCAGCGGCTCGTTGAGACGACCGGCGGCGCACAGCAGGACCGGTTTGTGGGCGGCTCGGCACTGCTGCCCGAGAGGCTGGCCGCCAAGCTGGGTGACATCGTCAGGCTCGCATCGCCGGTTGGCCGGATAGAGGTCAGCGGTGACAAGGTCACGGCAACTTCGCCGGCCGGCCAGTTCGAAGGACGCCAGATCATCGTCACCACTCCGCCGCTGCTGGCCGGACGGATCGAGTACGAGCCCGTGCTGCCGCACCGGCGTGAGCAGCTCACTCAGCGCACGCCGATGGGCTCGGTCATCAAATGCCAGGTCATTTATGACGAGCCGTTCTGGCGCAAGGATGGCCTGTGCGGTCAGGCCATCGGCGACCTCGAGGGTACGCGAGTGGTCTTCGACAACTCCCCGCCCGACGGCTCCCCCGGCATCCTGCTTGCCTTCCTGGAAGGCGACGAGGCACGCCGGCTCGGCCGCGAGCCGGAGGAGGTCCGCCGCCGCGCCGTGACCGACTCCCTGGCCCGGTATTTCGGTCCGCGTGCCGGGAAGCCGGAGCACTACCTCGAGCGCGACTGGCAACAGGAGCGGTTCAGCGGCGGCTGCTACGGCACCTTGTTCGGGCCCAGCGTCTGGACCCGTTACGGGCACGCGCTGCGCTCCCCGATCGGCCCGATCCACTGGGCCGGTACCGAGACGGCGACGGTCTGGGCCGGCTACATGGACGGCGCGGTCAGGTCAGGCGAGCGGGCTGCCGCGGACGTGCTCGTACGGCTGGCTTAGGCGACCGGTTGCACGGCCGGCGCCACAGCGGGCCGGCGCCGCAGCACGATCGCGGACACCGCTGCGGCGAGTCCGGCCGCGGCGGTGGCGTACCAGCCATGCCGGAACGCGGTGAACTCGGCGGCTGCCCCATGCGGGCTCCCGAGCACTGCCACCAGCATCGCCACCCCGACAGCGAAGCCGACCTGGCGCAGCATGTTGACCACTCCGGAGCCCGTGGCGAATGACGGCGGCGGAAGTGAGCTCGCTGCCGTAGACATGAGTGAAGGCAGCGTCAGCCCGACGCCAATGCCGCTGACGATCATGCCGGGCAAGACATCGAGGTAGTCGGGATGCAGCTGCGTAACTCCGGCCCACCAGCTGATCCCGGCCGCGAATACGGTCGCCCCGGTGCCGATCACCACGGCCGGGCCGTACCTGGTCAGTAGCCGTCCGGTCACCAGGAAGCTGAACAGGGGCACCATAAGCGGTCCGGGGGCCAGGCTCAGGCCAGTCCGCAGTGCTGACCAGCCCCAGACGTCCTGCATCCACAGCACGATCGACAGCAGCATCGCCCCGAAGGAGATCGAGAACAGCAGCATCGCCACGCAGGCACCGGAGAACGTACGCACGCGGAACAGGCTCGGTTCGATCAGCGGGTTGTGATGACGCAGGCACCGCAGCGCGAACAGGCACAGTACCAGCACCGAGGCGGCCAGCACCGCCGCAGTAGTGGCGGAGGTCCAGCCCCAGCTACCGCCGCGTACCAGGCCAAGCGTCAGGCCGCCGACCCCGGCAGTCACCAGCAGCGCGGACAATGCGTCGGGACGCGAGCCCTGGTGGCCAGCCACATCAGGAAGGCTCCGCCAGCCGATGATCAGCGCGGCCAGGCCGATCGGGACATTGACGAAGAACACCCAGCGCCAGCTCGCGGCGACGAGCAGACCTCCCGCGACCGGGCCGAGAGCCGCGGCCATTCCGCCGACCGCGGTCCAGGCGCGCACCGCACCGCCGCGTCGCTCGGCCGGATAGCTGGCGAGCACGAGGCCAAGCGAAGTCGGCGTCAGCAGCGCGGCACCAGCAGCCTGAACGAGCCGGAACGCGATCAGCATCGGAACGCTGACAGCCGCGCCGCAGGCGGCCGATCCCGCCGTGAAGATCGCGACGCCAAGCAGGAAGCCGCTCTTGCGGTTGCGCTGGTCAGCCAGCCTGCCGAACAGGACGAGCAGCGCGGCGTAGATGATCGCGTAGCCGTTGAGCACCCAGGACAGCGTGCCGAGACTGGGCTCGCGCAGTTCGACGGCGATCTGCGGCAGCGCGACATTGACGATGAACAGGTCCAGGCTGGCCATCACAACGCCGGCGCACACGATGACCAGAATCTGACCTGGCCGGATGGTCTGGACGGTGCCCAGGCCGTCCGATTGGCCCGGGCCCGGGCCAGACTGCTGGCTTAGCAAACTCATAGTCAGACCCTACGTTCCTAGCTTAGCCTTGCACAAGCCAGATAGAGTGAATTCGTGAAATCGTCAGCAGGCATGGATGCGCAGACGGCATCGGCGTCCTCAGCAATCGCCGAACTGCCGGGAAGCCCGGAAGAACGGGCCGGACTGGCGCCGAGCGCCGAACATACAGTCCGGCTCTCCCAGGCACTGTCGCCGCGCAGCAGCTGGCAGGTGACCCGATGCTCGATGGCACGCGCGCTGGACGTCGTCAGCAGCCGATCGGCCTTGCTGATCCTGCGCGAGGCGTTCTACGGCGCGACCAAGTTCGACGAGTTCGCCGAGCGGGTCGGGATCAGTGAGCCGGTGGCCGCGACGAGGCTCCGCGAACTCGTTGACGACGGTTTGCTCGAACGCGAGCCCTACCGCGAACCAGGGCAGCGCACTCGGCTTGGCTACCGCCTCACGGCGAAGGGGGCGCAGCTCCTGCCGGTGCTCGTCGCCTTGATGCAGTGGGGTGACCAGTGGCTGGCTCCCGACGGGCCACCCGTGGTTTTGCGTCATTCGGGCTGTGGCGAGCCGGTGCGCGCCGAGCTGCGCTGCGCCGCGGGTCACGATGTCGGGAACGGCGAACTTGATCTCGCTCCCGGCCCAGGCCGCTGATCGCCGTTAGACGGTTTAGACCGGGGCTTCAGGAGGCGGAGCCCGGGCGGGACCGGATAGCCACGCTCAGCGCGGGTACGTCCCGGCATCATGAACGCCGGGAACGGTCGCGGTGCGCACCGCAAGCAGGACCAGCCAGTTGGCGGCGGGTCGCTGCTGAGCAGGCCAATGCAGTTGGCGCATGCAGCCGACCGGCTGCAGCAGCGCAACCCGGTGCTCGCCGTCGCTGTGGCTACCTGGAAGAAATTTAGCGATAACCAGGCGGGTAACCTCGCCGCGCTGATCGCCTACTACGCGTTCGCCTCGCTCTTCCCGCTGCTGCTGGTGGCTTACAGCATTCTCGACATCATCTCAAGGAATAACGCGAAGCTGGGAAATCGGCTGACCGAGGCGCTGAGGCATTATCCGGTCATCGGCACACACTTGGGCGGCAGTCCGACTCACGGCCTGAGCAAGACCGGCTTCGCCCTGGTCATCGGTATCCTGCTGGCCCTGTATGCCGGGCGCGGCGTGGCCGTGTCCATTCAGAACGCGATGAATACGGTCTGGGGAGTGCCGAAGTTCCGGCGGCCGGGATTCCCCAAGAACCTGCTGCGCAGCCTGGGCCTGATCGCCGTACTCGGGCCAGGCGAGATCGTGACGATCGCGCTATCCATTGCCGCTGGCCATAACGGTCTCCTTGGCGGCGCGCTCGCCACGCTTGCCGCGATCGTGGTGTCGCTCCTGCTGAACATCGTCCTGTTCTGGCTCGCCTTCCGCATCGCTACGTCGAAACAGGTCAGTGGCCGGGAGATGCGGCTGAGCGCAGTCCTGGCCGCCATCTCATGGCAGATACTGCAGTCGATCGGCGGGACCATCGTCCAGCACGCGACGAACTCCGCCTATGGCGTGTTCGCAGTCGTACTCGGCCTGCTCGCGTGGTTTTACCTGCAGGCCCAGATCACCCTGTACGTGGTGGAACTCGACGTGGTGCGGGCGCGCCGACTTTGGCCACGGTCGCTCGTGCCGCCGCCGCTCACAGAGGCGGATATGCGGGCCTACCGGACGTACGCCGAGACGGGCCTCTTGAGACCGGAGCTAGCGGTCGAGGTACACCAGACCGCACCACCCGGCGGCGAGAAAGACCCGGCGGCCCCGCAGTAGGCTGCCAGTGCCCGGTTCAAGCGACGCCGATGAGGGGGCACGCCATGCCGCTGTTTTCCAGCCAACAGAACCCGGCCGCGACCTGGGAGCCGCAAGCCGCTGATACCCGGCTCGCCCAGACCGCGGGTGCCAGCCCGTCCGGCGTCTTCACCTCGGACTTGTCGGTATCGGAATACGTGCTGCTCGGCGAGGCCGGATTCGAGCCGCTCGGCTTCGTGGTCGGCTCCTCGATCTACCACGTCGGCCTGCAAGTCGGCCGCTGGAGCCAGAACCAGGAACTCCAGGTCCTCACCCAGGCGATGTACAACGCCAGGGAGCTGGCCATGGCCAGGATGCGGTCCGAGGCGGATCACCTGGCCGCTGACGGCATCGTGGGCGTGCAACTGCGGATGCAGATGTATGCGTGGGGCCAGGGATGCCTCGAGTTCGTGGCGACCGGCACTGCCGTGCGCCACCTGACCGGCCAGGGCGCGCATCGCGCACCCGATGGCAGGGCCTTCACCTCGGACCTGTCGGCGCAGGACTTCTTCCGGCTGCTCGCTGCCGGGGCCGTCCCGGTCTCGTTCGTCCTCGGTACCTGCGTTTACCACATCGCGCATCAGGGCGTGATGCAGTCACTCCGCCAGACCGGCCAGAACCAGGAGATGGTGCAGTTCACCCAAGGCGTCTACGAAGCCCGCGAACTGGCCCTGACGCGCATGCAGGCCGAGGCCGAGCAGTCGGGCTCTTCCGGCATCGTCGGGGTGACCGTCGAGGTAAAGAATCACGTCTGGGGCGAGCATGCGACCGAGTTCCTGGCCACCGGCACGGCGGTCCGGCGGCTCGCCGATGAGCACAGGCTGCCAGAAACCTCGCCCAAGCCGACCTTCACTCTCGGGCTGGACAGCTAGCCGTAACGGTCACGACGGCGGTGAGGGCTCGAGTGACGGCGCGCCTACCGCGTAGCTCGTCTTCCCTTCCGCTGCCGCCACGGCGCTACCGCCGGGCCGCAGCACATCACTGTCGATGAGGAGGGCAGCCAGCGAAGCAGCCACTAGCAGCACCGCGGCGCACCCCGCAGTGGCCAGATGGAATCCGCTGTTGAAGAGGGCGGGCTCGTGATAGCTCGCAGCGCCAAGCCCGACAGCCGCCGGGAGCGCGGCAACGGACACCAAGCCGGCCGCCCTGGCAACCGCGTTATTCACGCCGCTCGCCACTCCGGCGTGCCGAACGTCGGCGCTCCCCAGTACCGTCGCCGTTAGCGGCGCCACAGTCATCGATAGCCCGAGACCGAAGAGACCGACGGCGGGCAGCACGTCGGTCAGGTAGACAGCGTGCGGTCCGATCCGCGACATCAGTGCCATGCCTGTCGCGCAGCCCGTTAGGCCGGCGGTCATCAGCCAGCGCGGCCCGATGCGCTGCGCCAGGCCGCCGGCCCGTGCCGACAGGGTCAGCATCAGCACCGTCACCGGCAGCATGGCCGCGCCGGCTTCCAGCGGCGAGTAGCCGGCGACCACCTGAAGCTGGAGCACCAGCAGGAAGAGCAATCCGCCGAAAGCACCGTAGACAAGGAATGTGATCAGGTTGATCGCGCTGAATTGCCGCGAAGCGAAAACGTCAAGCGGCAGCATCGGCGGCACCGGATCCGGTGCGCGAGTCCGGCGCCACTCGATCACGATGAACCCAGTCCCGGCGAGGAACCCGGCCGCGCCCGCGGCGATCACGCTGCCCAGGCTGCCTGCCCGCTCGGGAGCCTCAATCAGCGCATAGGTGATGCCGCCGAGCGAGAGCGCCGCGAGGGCCGCGCCGGCTACGTCGAAGCCACCGTGAGCCCGGGCATCCCTGGATTCGGGGACGTGCCTGGTTGCCACGGCCACGACCGCGGCTGCTACTGGCAGGTTCAGCAGGAAAACCCACCGCCAGCCTGCCGTCTGCACTAGCCACCCGCCCAGTACCGGACCGACCGCCGCGGCGACGCCGCCCAGACCTGACCAGGCACCCACCGCGCGCGGCCGGTCGTCTGGCACGAACGAGGCCTGGATGATGGCAAGCGACCCGGGCGTGAGCAGCGCTCCGCCGACGCCTTGCAGCACCCGGGCGCCGATGAGGACCCCGACGTTGGGCGCCAGTCCGCAAAGCGCTGATGCCAGCGCGAACCAGATGACGCCAACGAGGAAGACGCGCCGACGGCCCACGCGGTCGCCCAGCGAGCCACCGAGCAGGATCAGCCCCGCGAGCGTCAGCGTGTACGCGGTAACGGTCCACTGCAGCCCGGCGAGCGAGGCATTCAGATGCCGGCCGATAGTGGGCAGTGCCACGTTGACTGCCGTCGCGTCGAGCATGACCATGCTCGACCCGAGCACCGTTGCCAGCAGCACCCAGCGGCCCGAGGTGCTGCGCAAGCGCAGCCCGGCGGACTGCACCGGCAGATAGAGGTCACTCACCCGGCGATCGTCTCACGGCGGTAACCGCGGCCAAGCCCGACGCCGGATGGCGCTTGTCGCCCGGCAGGGCAGCTTGCCAGGTTCCCGGCGGCGACCACCGCCGATGGCCCTAGTCACCACCCGACGGGCCAGACACCGGGCCGGCTTGTCAGGTTTCCGGTGGCTCTGCGGGCCTTGCGGCTGGTGTCGCGTCGGCAGCAGCCCCGCTGGCGCCCGGGCTGTTTGCAGCGTCACCCTGGCTCGCCGGCCGGAGTTCCTCGTTAGCTGCCGCGTGCGTCGGTACCGGCTCGCCGCGCAGCCGGGCAATCAGCGGGCTGGGACCCGGACTGGTCGGGACCTGGTGGAAGAGCAAGTAGATTCCGCCGGCGAGCATGGCGCCTACGAGTGGAGCGAGCAGGAACAGCCAGACCTGGCTCAGCGCGAGCCCGCCGGTGATCAGTGCCGGGCCCAGACTGCGGGCGGGGTTAATGGACGCGCCATCGATCGGGACGGCTGTCAGGTTCGCCAGGCCCAGCGTCAGGCCCACGACAACGCCCGCGACGGCCCGGCTGGCGTCCTGGCTGGTAGCACTCAGCACCACGAGCACGAAGATGGCGGTAAGGATGACCTCGGCCAGGAAGGCTCCGCCGCCGGACATGTGCAGCAGCGACAGGCTGCCGTAGCCATTGGCGCCGAGGCCATTCCTGCTCTTCGCGTACAGCGGCGAGCTGTGCATAACCCACAGCAGCAGCAGCGCGCCGATGATGCCGCCGACAAGCTGCGACAGCACATAACCGACTGCGTCGACCGCCTGGATGCGCTTTGTCAGGTACGCGCCGAGTGTGACGGCCGGGTTGACGTGGCAGCCGGATATCGGCCCGATCATCGCGACCAAGCCGATGAGGACCAGGCCGAATGCGAGCGCCACCGCCACGGTCCCGGCGGCAACGCTGGTGCCGTAGCCGTGGAAGCCGAACGTCACGGTTGCCACGCCGGCGCCGACGAACACCAGGATCATGGTGCCGAGGAACTCAGCGGTGCATTTCCTGACCAGCTGCGCATCTACTCCCATAGTGCGGCCTGCCCGCGGACTTTCCTGCTCAGCGGTGGATCTAAGCGCCATCGTCCAGCCCCCAAGGTGCGATGTTCCGGAGCTCCGCCAGTCCCCGTCCTCCCTTACCCCCGCGGAGCGAGAGCACTACTAACGGTGATGATAGCGACAGGCCTGCGCCGTCCTGCCGGCCCTGGGCAGGCAAGCCCGCGCCGGCCCGGTCGTCGGGTGATCGGGGCAGCTGTCCTACAGGTCCGGCCAGGTGTGCGCGGGCTGGTTTGTCGCGCTGCGCTCGATGTAACCCTGGGTCATCCGCCGCAGCGCCGCACGCCGGTCGGCTTGCCCGCACTGGAGCTTGCGCACGGTATCCACCTGCCAGGTAGCACCCGTCCTGCCAGTCAGGCAGCGCCGCTCGATGATGCCCAGCATGCGGTCGGCGTCGTCGCCGTTGACGCCCCACTGCCGCAGTCCCTCCCAGGCCAGCGGCAGCAGCCGGCGCAAGGTCAGCTCGGCCACCGGCGCTTCGCCGACCCCCGGCCAGTAGACCCGTGCGTCAATCCCGTGCCGTGCGCCCTCGGTCAGGTTGTCCGCCGCGGCCGCGAACGACATCTGCGTCCAGACCGGCCGCTCGGTTTCCGCCAGGGCTCGCACGATGCCGTAATAGAACGCCGCGTTCGCGATCACGTCGGCGACCGTCGGACCGGCTGGCAGGACCCGGTTCTCTACCCGCAGGTGCGGCCGCCCGTCGACCACCGCGTACACCGGCCGGTTCCACCGGTACACCGTGCCGTTGTGCAATGTCAGCTCGGCCAGCTGGGGCGCCTCCCCATTGTCCAGCGCCGCCGCCGGGTCCTCGTCTTCTCGAAGCGGCAGCAGCGCCGGGAAGTACCGCAGGTTCTCCTCGAATAGATCGAAAACCGAGGTGATCCACCTTTCGCCGAACCAGACACGCGGCCGCACGCCTTGTTGCTTGAGTTCCTCCGGCCTGGTGTCGGTGACCTGCTCGAACAACGGGATCCTGGTCTCGCGCCACAGCTCCCGCCCGAACAGGAACGGGGAGTTAGCCGCAAGCGCGACCTGAATGCCGGCGACCGCCTGCGCTGCGTTCCAGTAATTGCCGAACGCCTCGGGACTGACCTGCAGGTGGAACTGCGCGCTCGTGCACGCGGCTTCCGGCACGATCGTGTCCGCGTGCGTGAGCAGCCGTTCCGGCCCGTCGATGGAAATCCGCATGTCCTCCCCGCGAGCGGCGATCATCTGATCGTTCAGCAGCCGATAGCGAGGGTTAGCTGACATCGCCGCATCTGTGACGTCGCCTTGCCGCAGCGTTGGCAGGATGCCGATCATGACCAGCCGGGTACCGCTGCCCTGTGCCCGGCTGGCAGCGTGCACGAGCTTGTCCTGCACGCCTTGTTCAAGCGCGCTGAGCGCATCACCGGTCAGCTGCCGCGGCGGGACATTGACTTCCAGATTGAACCGGCCAAGCTCACTCGCCCAGCTCGGGTCTGCCAGAGCAGCCAGTACGGTCGTGTTCTTCATGGTCGGCATCCCGGTTGAGTCGACCAGGTTGAGCTCTATCTCCAGACCCACATGCCGCGGCTCGGTGTCGAACCTCGACTCCCGGAGCATCCGGGCGAAGACGTCGAGGCACTGCCGCACCTTCTCGCGGTAGGCGCGCCGGTCCTGCTGACTGACGGTCACGGCTGGGACATCCCTGCCCATATGACTCCTCCAACACCATCAACTGGGCGTGGGACTCGGTTCCACATTCGCACGGAACGATGCCGCTGACCAGGTCAGAACCGGCTGGTATCGGCAGACTGGCCGCAGTGGGCCAACCACTAGCCCCAGCACTAACCCCCGTCCCGCGGGCTCAATCACAGCCTGGGACTAGCCACGGCAGATAGCTGGTGCCGGGCCGGTGAGTTAGCAGTGCGCCTGTGCCAATCCATGATCACGAGTAAGCGCGCGACTAATCGGCTAGAGCGGCGGCCATCCGGTCCACCGCTTCGGCAATGAGTTCCGGCGCGGTGCCGATGTTGAGCCGGGCGAAGCCACGGCCCTGTGAGCCGAAGTGAGGGCCAGGCGACAGCGCAACCTTGCACCGGTCCAGGAATACCGCGGCCGGATCGTCGCCGAGGCCTAGCTCCCGGCAGTCAAGCCAGGCCAGGAAGCTCGCCTGCGGCGGCCGGTAACGGACTTGTGGCAGGCGCTCGGCAAGTAGCGCGCTGAGATGACGGGTGTTGGAGTCAACCTGCGCCACCGCGGCGTCCAGCCATGGCCGCGCGTTCAGCAGCGCCGCTATCGTCGCGTGCACGCCCAGGTGCGAGGCGAGCAGGGCTTCCCAGCGCTGCTCCAGGATGGTTGCCGCGGCGTGGTCGCCCGCCACCGCGATGCCGCATTTCAGGCCGGGAATGTTCCAGCCCTTCGACGCGGATGAGAAGACAACCGCGCGCTGCGCGGCAGGGTGGTCAACCGTGTGGAACGGCACGTGCCGCGCCCCCGGCAGCACCAGCGGCGCGTGGATCTCGTCGACGAGCAAAGGCACACCGCGCCGGTCGCACAGGTCAGCGACCGAGGTCAGGTCGTGGCGAGACCACACCCGGCCCAGCGGGTTATGCGGATTGCAGAGCAGGTATGCGCCAGTGCCGGGCTGCGCCAGGGCGCGATCAATGGCATCCAGGTCGAGGTCATAGGCACCGTCCTGGCCGCGCAGCAGCGGCGCCTCGACGATCCGCCGGCCGGCTAGCTCGAGCCGGAAGAAGAACGGGGCGTACACCGGCGGGTTGATCACCACGCCAGCGCCGGGCTCGGTGATCGCCTGGATCACCTCGGCAACGCCGGTCATGACATCGGGCACCGGGAAGACCAGGTCGGGATCGGGCGCCCAGCCGAGGCGATCGGCTGCGTAGTCGGCAAATGCCTCGCCTAGCCCGCCCCGGTGCGGGTAACCGAGGTCACCGGCATCGAGCAGCACCCGTATCGCGTCCTTGATCTCCGGCGCCGGGTCGAAGTCCATCTCCGCGACGAAAGCCGGCAACACGTCGGCGGGATAGGTTCGCCACTTGTGGCTGGTTCGCTTCCGCAAGCTGGCGAGTGAGCAGTCGCCGAGGATCGGGTCCATCATGCGGATCTTAGCAACCAGCGTCACCACTTACTCCGATCTGGTATTATCCGATCTCGTGACGGTTGAAGGTGACGGCGTCGTGACGGCATTGCACCAGGCAACTCATGTGACGTTGCAGGTTCTCGCAGCCGGCCTTGCGCGCCTTGACCTGACCGGGTCAGAGCAGAACGTGCTGGCCGTACTCGCGGACGGCCGACCGCGCGCGGTGGGCGAGCTGGCCGCGGAGACAGGCACCAGGCCAACGACGCTAACCAGCGTGCTCGACCGGCTTGAGCGCAAGGGCCTGATCGTACGCGAGCTGAACCCAGCTGACCGCCGGTCGTTCCGGATCGCACTGACGGCGGCGGGGCGGCGCACCGCGACCACGGTGCAGGCGGCTGTCCGCGAGCTGGAACAGACCGCGCTGGCGTCGGTCAGCACCCGGGACCTAGCCGGGTTCCGCGAAGTTACCCGAGCCTTGACGGAGATGCACAGATGAACGACCACACCCGTGACGTCCCCGCCGAACTGGCCCGTCTGCTGAGCCAGGTCGCGCCGCACGGCGGTGGCTTCGGTCATTACCAGCACGTCCACCTGGCGTTCCTGGCCGCGCGTGAGCACGGCACCGCGGCGGCAGTCCAGAAGATCAGCGCGTGGATCCGGCACCTCGCCGCGCAGGAGAAGGTGCCGCAGAAATACCACGCCACGATGACCCGCGCCTGGACCGAGATAGTCGGGCATCACGCGGAGGCTGACCTGTCCGCAGGGCAGACCGGCGACTTCGCCGACTTCGCCAGCCGGCACCCGGCGCTGCTGGATAAGCGGCTGCTCAGCGTTCACTACAGCGCGGCAGCGTTGGCGCGCCCGGCCGCGCGGACCGGCTGGGTTGAGCCGGACCTGGCCCCGTTCCCTTGGTCCTAGCTGAGATCTCCGCTCAGGTAGCGATCGATGGTGGGCCCGATAGCCGCGGCAAGCTGCTCCGGGCTGGCCGCGGCCACCGGCCCGAACTGCAGCACGTAGCGCGCCATTGCCAGCCCGAGCATTTGCGATCCGATGAGCGATGCACGGAACGGGGTCGACGTAGGGTCAGTGCCGCCCGCCGCGCTAGCCACTGGCATGAGAATCGCCTCGGTTATGAACTCGCGGAGCATGGCCGCCGCTTGATCGCTGGTCAGCGCCGACCGGAGCAGCGCCTGGAACGAGCCGCGTGCCTCGGGGCTCTCCCACAGGGCAAGCGCGGACCTCACCAGATGCGTGCCCAGCGATTCACCCGCCCGGCCCGCGCTTGGTGCGAGGGCAGCGGTAATGGCCTCACTTGGCACGAACGGAAGCTGCATGGCTGCTGCGAACAACCGCTCCTTGTTGCCGTAGTAGTGATGCACGAGCGCCGGGTCAACGCCCGCGGCGGCCGCGATCGCGCGGATCGTCGCGCCGTCGTAGCCGTTCTCGGCGAACTGGCCGCGTGCCGCTTCGAGGATCGCCTCGCGCGTGCCGCTGTCCCCGGCGCGCCGGCCAGTCCGGGCGGACCGGGTCATGCCGGCACCGCGCCTTGGGCGGTGGCGTCCGGCGTTGCGTGCAGGGCGAGTTCGAAGAACTTCTCCTCCAGCGTCGCCGGGGCCGTGTAGACACGCCAGTCGGACTCGGCGGGGCCGCCGCGAGCTAGCGCTCGACTCACCTCGGCCGGGCTCGCGGCCGGTACGCGCAGCACCCGCCCCGCGAGCGAAACAGCAAGACCGGACTGCTCTAGCCTGCCGAACGCGACCGCCCAGTCGCTGGCTTCCACCACGGTCACCTGCGCGGCGCCGACGATTGTGTCAGCCGGGCCGGCCGCGACGACGCGGCCGTCCGCCATGATGACTAGCCTGTCGCACTCGCCTGCCTCTTCCATGTAATGCGTAGAGACGAGCACGCCCGCACCCTGCCGCGCGGCGTCGCCGATGGTCTGCCACAGCCGCGCCCGGCCGAGCGGGTCGACGCCGGAGGTGGGCTCGTCCAGGATCAGCAGGTCCGGCCGATGCGAGAGCGCCTGGGCGAACGCCGCCCGGCGCTGCAAGCCAAGGGGCAGCCTGCCGACAGGAACTCCGGCCCTGCTGGTGATGTCCGCCGGCAGGCTGGCCGGCGAGCTGCCGAAGACTGCGGCGGCGAACGCCATGTTTTCCGCGGCTGTCAGGTCCTCATACAGGCCAAGGCCCTGCGGGACATAGCCAAGCCGCTGCCGGGTCCGGCGGCTAGGTGGCTCGCCGAAAAGCCGCACCCGTCCTTCCGATGCCGGAATCAGGCCGAGCAACATCCGGATCAGCGTTGTCTTGCCGGCGCCGTTCGCGCCAAGCAGCCCAACGACCTCACCTGGGCGAACCGCGATGCTGACCGCGCGCACCGCGGTGAAATCGCCGAACCGGCGGGTTACTCCGGTGCACTCGGCCAGCGGGCCGGACGGCGGGACTGGCCTCGCGTCAGCGAAAGGCCCGGCCAGGTCGGCGCGCGCGGCGGGCTCGGCATGCCCGGCCGCGGCGCCTCCGGCGGACTCAGCCGGCTCGGTGGCCTCGGCCGCGGCGCCTGCGACAGGCTCAGCCGACACAGCTGGCTCCGCCGACGCAGCTGGCTCACGGGCGAGCGCGGCGATGGTCACCGCATCTTGCAAGTCCGCCGGCACCAGCTGGCCGGCCAGCTCAGTGCCGGGCGGGCACCACACCCGCCAGCTCGCACCGCGCCGCCAGGCCAGATCACCTGCGGGGCCAGCGGGGCGCTGCGCCCTCTTGACCACAGCGCCTGGCACCGCAGCGACGATGTGCTCGGGTGTTCCGGCGGCCAGCTGCCGCCCCGAGTCGAGCACCAGCACCGTGGCTGCCCGTTGTGCGTCATCGATATAGGTAGTCGAGAGGATCACTGCCGCGCCGTCCGCAGCCGCGGAAGCGATCAGCCACCACAGGCCGGACCGGCTCACCGGGTCGATGCCGGTAGTCGGCTCGTCAAGGATCAGCAGTTCCGGCCGGTGCAGGAGCGCGGCTATGACGCCGAGCTTCTGCCGCATCCCGCCAGAGAGCTGCCCGGCCAGCCGCTCCCTGGCAGCTGCGAGACCGGCCCGCTCGACAAGCTCCGCGCTGCGCAGCTCCGCAGCCGGGCCGGACAAGCCGTAGGCACTGGCGCGGAAAGCGAGGTTCTCCGCCACGGTCAGGTCCGGGTATGTACCGGAGCTGGCCGGCAGGTAGCCGATCTGGCGCGAGCCGGGCGTTCGGAGCTGGCCGCTGCCTGGCTGCAGCGCCCCGGCGAGGCAGCGCAGCAGCGTGGTCTTGCCTGCCCCGTCGCCGCCCACGACCGCGGTGACCTGGCCGGTCGGGATGTCGACGGAGACGTCGTCGAGAGCGAGCGTCTCGTCGTAGCTGACCCGGAGCCTTGCTGCGCCGAACGACCGGGCGGCTCCGCGCCGCGTGTTCCCACCGAAGATCATCGGCCCGGTCATGCCGACTGGCCTCCGCCTGCTGGCTGGCCGCCTGGCGCCGCGAGGAAGCTTCCGGCCGGTTGCTCACAGGCGGCCTCGTTCCCCTCATCCGTCGCCGTTCCGTCCCTGCTGCCTGGCCGGCGGAGCAGCCGTCGGCTACCTGGCGCCGGCGCCAGGTAGCTGCGGAAGCGCACGATGGCCAGCGTGACCACCACGACGCCAAGCAGCGTGAGGAACGTGAATGGCTGCCAGAGCGGGCCGATCGGCTCGGCCCGCAGCATGACGCCGCGGGATATCTCGTTGAAGTAGGTCAGCGGGAGCAGGTAGGAGATCCACCGGACGCCGGCCGCGATCGATGACAGCGGGAAGATCAACCCGGATAGCAGGATCTGCGGCAGCATCAGCATGAATGCAAGCTGGATCGCCTGGCCCTGATTCTGAGACACCGTGCTGATCAGCACGCCCGTGCCAAGGGTTACGAACAGGAACAGCAGAGCGCCCAGTGCAAATACCGCCGGCGAGCCGCGGAACGGCACCCCGAACACGGCGATGCCAGCCGCCAGCACCAGGCCGAGGTCGATCGCGGCGACGGCGAAGTACGGCACGATCTTGCCGAGGAACACGTCCCGCGGCTTCAGCGGCATCACCGCGAGCTGCTCGAGCGTGCCTGACTGCCGTTCCCTGACAACGCCGAGGCTGGTGATGATCGTGCCGATGAAAACCAGGACCACTCCGGCCAGGCCGGGGATCATGACGTCAGAGGTTGCCAGCTTCGGGTTGTACAAGATAGTGACCTGCGGCGTTATCGCCGCGCCGCTCGCGCCGCTCGCACCGCTAGCGCCGCTCGCACCCGTTACGGCCACGTGGTGCAGCTTAGACAGTGCCGTGAGCGTCGCCTGCGCCGTGAATAGCTGGCTGCCGTCGATCAGCACCGCAGGTGACGCACCGCCAGTGATGACCGCGACAGCAGCATGGCCGTCCCGCAGTTGGTCTTGGGCCCACGTCCGGTACTGCGCCGATGTCTGCCCGGCGGCTGCATCTGTGCTGACCACGTCGAAGGAACAACCTGGTCCGCATGACTGGCTTGGCAGGGTCCTGGCCAGGGCCGCGGTTTCAGGGCCGGCCACCACGACCGGGATGGACGTGACGTCGAAGCTGGCGGCGTAGCCGAGCACCACCAGCAAGATGACCGGCATCGCGATCATCATCGCCAGCGTGCGGCGGTCTCGCCGTAGCTGCCGGAACTCCTTGACGATCATGGCCCACATATCGCAGCCCTCCGCGCGCCAGGTTCTATTTCAACGGTCGATGAATTCTACGCCTGTTGAATTAGCTCGGTCAACGACGTGCGCGGCGGCCCTGTGCCCGCATCAACAGGGTCGGTCTGATCAGATGGAAGTCATGGTCACGACTCGGCACGCGGGGCGCTGGACGTTAGCGGACCGATTCGCCTCAGCCTGGCATTACCTGCCGTTCGAAGTCCCGCCCGGCGCCTGCGCCGTCCGGGTCGAGCTTGAATACGAGCGGTCAGGCGCCATCATGGACCTCGGCTGCATGGGCGCAGCCGGAATTCGCGGCTGGTCCGGCGGCTCGCGGCGGCTGTTCGTCATAACTCCCGGCGAGGCCACGCCCGGCTACCTGCCCGGCGAGCTCGAGCCGGGCAGCTGGGAAGTGATGATCGGCCTGTACCGGGTGCCTGTGGCCGGAGCCGAGTACCGGGTCACCATCGACGTGTCGAGCACGCCTGGTGAACTGCTGCCGGCCGATTCACCCGAGCCGATGCCGCCGCTCACTGACCGGCCAGCGCGACGCGTGCTGCCTGCTGCACCTGGCTGCCGCTGGCTCGCGGGCGACCTGCATATGCACACGGTCCACTCCGACGGGGTGATGACTGTCCCCGAGCTTGCCAGGTTCGCAGTCGGCCGCGGCCTGGACTACGTCGCCGTTACCGACCACAACACGATCAGCCATCACGCGGAGTTGCCGGCGGCTGCGGCCGCACACGGGATCGTGCTGATACCCGGTCAGGAGGTGACGGTGGAGGCCGGGCACGCGAACGCATTCGGCGACATCGGCTGGATCGACTTCCGGGAGCCGGCCGACGACTGGCTGACCGCGTGCGAGCGCGCCGGCGGCCTGCTGTCCATCAACCATCCCTATGGCGGCCAGCTCGCCTGGACCGTGCCGATGAAGCGGCGGCCGCCTCTGCTCGAGGTATGGCACTGGAGCTGGCTGGATACCCGCTGGACCATGCCACTTGGATGGTGGCAGGCCTGGGACCCGTCGGCCGTTCCGGTGGGCGGGAGCGACTGGCACGAGCCAGGATCGGATGCGCCACCCGGGTCGCCGACGACCTGGGTGGAGGCCGAGGCGGACGACCCGGACGCCGTGCTTGCCGGACTCGCTGCCGGACGGACCGCGATCTCGGCAAGCCGCGACGGCGCGGTCCTGCTGAGGAGCGGTGACGAGTTGGTCGCGTGCGGCGCCGACGGCGCCATCCTGGTGGGTCCGGACGGCCCCAAGGCACGGCTACGCGGACCGCTGGCCAAGTTCCCGGCGACCAAGGGCGCGCACCGCCTGGTCGATCCGGACGGCGCGACGCTGGCGCTGACCGGTTGAGGCTCGCCGCCGGAGTGACAAAAAGGACAGAAGAACGATTTTGCCCAGCTGGCTGCGACTTCGCTTAGCGGCGTTGTGACAGGGCTGTTGTTCTCTTTGAACCGCGATGCCGCTCTGACGCTAACGAATCGGCTCAGCCCGGAGCGTCGATGCCTGCGCTCGAAGGCCAGGCTGCTCAGAACCGGACCTTATGCCAGGTTTGGCCGGTGTTCCGCGTCAGGTACAGGTGGCTGCCATCGGATGGTCTGCCCTCGATCGCTACACCTTGGGTCGCAGTGGTGAAGCCGAAGTCGCTCCAGCCCTTCCCGCCATCGTCAAGGGTCAGGTTGTCATGCCAGCGCCGCCCGCCGTCAGTGCTGGCGTAGAGCCACGTGGCGCCGGAGGACGTCGCCACGAACAGGTTGCGGGTGGTCGGCTCGGCCAGCAGCCCGCCGTCACCGCCGCTCGGAGCCGAGCCGACCCTGGTGAAATGCGTTCCGCCGTCAGCCGACGAGTACAGCACCTTCTGCGTCGAGCCGGCTGCGGGAAGGCCAGTGCACAGCAGCGTAATTCGCCGGTTGTCGTAGGCGGCGACGCTCGCGATGAAGAAGTCGGTGGCGCACTTAAATCCTTCCCGGACCCACCTCGAGCCGGTCTGAGTCGCGTACAGCCGACCGCCGTCCGGCCCGCCGAGGATGATCCATGCGGCCGTGCCATGCAGGGTGATCGTGCCGAGCCCGCCGTAGCCGATGACACTTGCCAACCCGGTAACCCGGTGCCAGGCGTTGCGGCCAGCGGGGCTTTCGTAGATCGTTACCCGGCTCGACTTCGCGCTCGCCGCGTACACCCGCCCGGCCGAGGCCTCGAGGTCGACGATGTAACCAGGAACCTGGCTGACCCGCCGCCAGCTGGCGCCACCGTTGTGGGTCACCCAAAGCTGGGAGCCGTAGGCAAATCCGTCCTCGGGATCCGCGAACCGCAGCCTGGTCAGCCCGCCCGAGGCGCCGGACCCAGCCAGCGGGTATCTAGGCGCCGGAATGCCGACCCAGGTCCGGCCGCCATCGGTTGTCCGCACTACCGACGTGCACGGCTTGTGCGAGCACGGCGCGGTACCCAGTACCCAGCCCTCGCTCGCTGACACAAACGTCATCGACACCGGCTGGAATCCGGCCGGCACCGGCCCTACGGCCGGCGAGGCCGGCCCGTTCGGCTGGCTCGCTGCCGCGGCTGCGGAACTGGCGGCGGCCGCAAGGCCGCCGCCGAGCGCCAGTGCAAGACCGGCCGTCACTGCTGTTATCCGGTTCATCATCGTCGATCCCTGCCCTCAACCGTCGGAGCGGTATTGCGTCTGCAGCTAAGACACCCGAGGCAGGCTCCCGGTTGGCGGCATCTTCGTGCCAAGGCCCGAATGCGAGCGTGCCACCGGCGCGATGTAGCTCACGCCGATGGCAGGCAAATATGGCGACAGGTCAAAGCTCCGCAGTGGCAGCTTGCACGGGGAGCGCCTGCTCGCGACGCCGCCAGCTCGGCAGCCCGCGGGCTCCGGCCGCGACGCCGATCGCGACCACGACCTGCACGGCCAGCACGATGATGAACGCGGTGCTGATGCTCGTGCCGCCGGCCGTCAGCGACAGGAACAAGCTCCCCAGCGTGGCCACGCCCAGGGCCAGCGCAGTCTGCTGCGTCGTAGTGAGCACGCCGCTGCCGGCGCCGGCGACCGCAGGCGGGACGTCTGATAGCACCACGCCGAACAGCGGGCTCATGACCAGTCCCTGGCCCAGTCCGGCCACTGCCAGACCCGGCGCCAGCCAGCCGACGGACAGCCCGGGCCAGCCCAGGTACACCGTTATACCGAGGATGATCAGGCCGGCGGCCTGGAGCATGCCGCCAGCAGCCAGCACCTTGGCGCCGAACCGCGCGAGCAGCCTGGATGTCGACAGCGACGCGAGCAGGAACGTGGCCGCCATGGGCACCAGGCCGATGCCTGCTTTCAGCGCGCTGGCATGCAGGCCGTCCTGGACCAGCAGCGCGTAGCAGAACATGAACGCGCCGAACCCGGCAAAGAACGGCAGCGCCAGCAGCAGGCCCCGGCGCATGCTCCAGTGCTGGAGCAGGGACGGCGGAACGAGCGGCGTGCGGCCCGTCCGCTCGGCCTGGCGCTCGAAACGCGCGAACGCGACCGCGACGATCGGCGCCACAACTAGCAGCGCGATGGTCCAGGCCGGCCAGTGCAGCGAGCGGCCCTCAGTGAGCGGGACCAGCAGTGCCAGCACGGTCAGGCCGAGCAGGATCGTGCCAGGCCCGTCGATCGGCGCAGGCGCGCCGTGCCTGGTGTCTGGCACGTACCGCTTGGCCAGCACCAGGCCAGCCAGCCCGATTGGCACGTTTACCAGGAAGATCGGCCGCCAGCCGAGACCGTCAATATTGGCCGAGACAAGCAGGCCGCCGAGCACCTGGCCCAGGACGGCGGCGAGCCCGCCGGTCGCGCCGTACCGGCCCAGCGCCCTGGCGCGGCGCTCACCGGTCGTGGCGGCCTGGATGGTGGCCAGGACCTGCGGGACCATCATCGCCGCCGACGCGCCCTGAGCCACCCGGCCGACGACGAGGAACGTGGCCGTCGGGGCCAGCCCGCAGGCCAGCGAGGTGGCCGTGAACGCAGCCATGCCCAGCATGAAAAGGCGCTTGCGGCCGATGCTGTCGCCGAGCCGGCCCCCGAGCACGAGCAGCAGCGCGTACGCAGTGGCATATCCGGACACCACGAGCTCGAGCAGCGGCTGGCTCGCCTTCAAGTCGCTGTCGATCGTGGGCAGCGCCACGTTGACGATGAAGAAGTCGATCATGGGTAGCAGGACGCCAACCAGGATGACCGTCAGGCCGGCTGGGGTCAGCGTGCCCGGCCCGTGCTGCTGGGCGGGTGCCGTCGTTAGCTGCGGGGCACGTCTGGATGACTGCAGTGTGGATGCCATGCACCTAGCTTGGCCGAGAATCTTAACCAGGTACTAGAGCGTGCTTATACTGGTACCGAGACTACCTGGCAACAGTACAAGTTATAAGGCAAGATGGTAGTCATGAGCGAGCGAACCTTGCTGACCAGCCCGCCAGAATGGACCTCGTCCAACGGATCGTCCATGGTGCCACGGCAGACCGCCGCCCTGCGCAGGCAGGAACTGGCGGGCTTCCTGCGCAGCAGGCGAGAGCGGATCGCGCCGGAGCAGGTGGGCCTGCCGCCGGCCGCTCGGCGCCGCACGCCCGGACTGCGCCGGGAGGAGGTCGCAACGCTCGCCGGAGTCGGCGTCACCTGGTACACCTGGCTCGAACAAGGCCGCGATATCAACGCTTCCCCGCAGGTCCTCGACGCGGTCGCCCGGACGCTGCTGCTGGACCCGCACGAGCGCGATCACCTGTTCCGGCTGGCCGACACCCCGGACGGCAACGGGCAGAGTGAGTGCGCGACGCTGCCGCCCACCGCCCAGCTGCTGCTTGATCAGCTGGAGCCGTTCCCGGCGTGCATCCGGAATGCCCGCTATGACCTGCTCGCGTTCAACCAGGCCTACGAGAACCTGCTGGGCCCGCTCCGCGACCTGCCGTTCGACGAGCGGAACTCGTTGTGGCGGATGTTCACCAGCCCGCGCTGCCGCGCGTGCATGCTCGACTGGGAGGAGGGCACCCGGCGGATGGTGGCTGAATACCGTGCTGCCATGGCCGAGCATGTCGCCGAGCCGGCTTGGAAGTGCTTGGTGTCCAGGCTGCTGAAGGCCTCGCCAGAGTTCGCCGAGCTGTGGGAGCGGCATGAAGTCGCCAGCCCGGAGAACCTGACGAAGCGATACCTGCACCCGGATGTCGGCTTGCTCAAGCTCAACTACACCCACCTGTGGCTCGGCCAGCGCCTCGGTACCCGCATGACGACCTACTCGCCCGCCGATGGGCAGAGCGCCGAGCGGCTGCGCGAACTGCACGACCGCGGCGCTGCGGTACCCGAGCCGGCCGCGGACCTGGCGTAGCCGGACAGCAGCCTCAGCCCGGCGGGCAAACCCTGGCATACTCGCTGGCACGTGAGCACGCCGCGAAGGGACGTCCATGGGATCACTATCTCGCTGGGGTCTGACATTGCCGCTGACCGGAATGCCGCTAGCCGAGCAGCGCGACCTGGTCGCGAGCCTGCCCGACCTCGGTTACACCGACGCCTGGTCGGCTGAACTCAACGGCGCTGACGCTTTCACCCCGCTCATCCTGGCCTCCCAGTGGGCTCCGCAACTACGGCTCGGCACCGCGATCGTCGGCATCTACACCCGCGCGCCGGTCGCCCTGGCGGTGTCGGCGGGCACGCTGGCCAGCCTGGCTCCCGGCCGCTTCGTCATGGGCATCGGCACCTCCTCCAAGGTCGCCGTAGAGCAGTGGAACGGAATCCCGTTCGAGAAGCCCTACCAGCGATCCCGCGACATGCTGCGTTTCCTGCGCGAAGCGCTCGCCGGCGGGAAGGTAACGCGGACCTATGAAACCTTCTCGGTCGACGGCTTCCGGCTCGATCCGGCACCGGCCACACCGCCCGCGCTAGCCCTCGCGGCGCTGCGGCCAGGCATGGTGCGGCTTGCCGCGGCCGAGGCCGGCATCGCGATCACCAACTGGCTGTCGCCGTCTGACGTGCCGAAGGTGCGCGGCGTCGCGGGCGATGACTGCGAACTGGTCGCCCGCATCTTCGTCTGCCCGACGACCGACGTCGATACCGCGAGGTACATCGGCCGCCGGGTCGTTGCCGCGTACCTGACCGTGCCCGTTTACGCTGCGTTCCACGAATGGCTCGGCCGGGGCGACGTGATCGCGCCCATGCTCACCGCATGGAACGCCGGTGACCGGAAGGGCGCGCTGGCAGCGGTCCCGGACGAGCTCGTAGACGAGCTGGTCATCCACGGCGCGCTCGAGCACTGCCGGGAACGGGTCGCCGAATATCACGGCACCGGCCTGGATACTCCGGTAATCGCGATCCTGCCAACGCCCGGAGTCGACGTCACCGAGGCCGTCGGCAAGCTCGGGCCAGCGTGACGTAGCGTCCCGACGTGACCGGTCTAGCCGAGGCCGTCCGACTCGTCGAAGCCCGTCGCTGTCCGGCCCAGCTATGCGTCATCGCGGGCGGCAAGGTTGTCGTCGACCACGCTGTCAGCTGCTCGAGCGACTCGCTGTTCTTCTTGTTCTCGGCCAGCAAGCCGATGGCGGCGCTGCTGGTGCACCTGCTGGCCGAGCGCGGGGAGCTGGCGCTGGATGATCCGGTGGCATGGTACTGGCCCGAGTTCGGCCAGCGCGGCAAGCAGGACATCACGATCCGCCAGGTGCTCCAGCACCGCAGCGGCCTACCGGTCGTCCGCAGCATGGCCCGCGACGCGCTGGCGATGACCGGCTGGGCCGCCTCGGTCCGCGCGATCGAGCGGGCCGCCCCGTCATACCGGCCCGGCGAAGTGCCCGCCTATCACGTGATCAGCTATGGCTTCATACTCGGCGAGCTGGTCCAGCGAGTGACTGGCGTTCGGGTAGCGGAGTTCATGCGCACGGAGTTGCTTGCACCGCTCGGCCTGCACGACACCTATCTCGGCCTACCCGGCGAGGTCTGGTCGCGGCACGTGCCGGTCTCCGGCCATGGACCGGCCGAGATAGCCGCCCAGCTGGTCATCAACCGGCAGCGGACGCGACGGGCCGTCATCCCGGCCGCGAGCGTGTCCTCGACGGCCGCCGACGTCGCCAGGCTCTACCAGGCGCTCCTTAACGGCGGTGAGCTCGGCGGCGTCGGCGTGCTACAGCCCGAGACGGTCGCCCAAGCCAGGCAGCCGTCCAGCGAGGGCGAGATGGACCGTTACTTGCACCTGCCGGTCCGCTGGTCGCAGGGTTTCCAGCTAGGTGGCGGGCACAAGGGCAATGCTCGCGTCGGCGGCCGCCACCACCCGATGGGGGACCAGGCCAGCACGGCGACGTTCGGCCACAACGGCAGCTACGTCTGCATCGGCTGGGCTGACCCGGAGCGGAATATCGCCGTCGGCTACGTCACCGCCAGGCTGGTGTCCCGCTCAGAGGGAGCCCAGCACATGGCCGCCGTCAGCGACGCAATCCTCACCGCGTGCGGCTGACGGCCTGCCTACTCGCAGCTGACCTCGACGCCGAGGCAGGCCCCCGTGCCGCCCCGGCGCCACGTTCTTTCGCGGCCCGCGGCTACTGCACTGCTCGCACCGACTGACGGCGCAGCCGCCATAGCGCAGGTGCGAGGGTTACCGCGGCGGCGATGATGACCGGGTAGGACACCCAGAAGCCCGCACCTATCCACCAAGCGTCCACACTGAATTGCAGCGTCAGCAGTGCGAGGCAGGTGGCCAGGCCGACAGCGGGCCGCGCATCGACGGCGACCCAGCCAATGCTGATGATGAGAACGGACACCAGCAGCAGCTCATACCCGAAGGCAAGGCCGTACCGCAGGCCGACGTACGGCACGACTCTTGCGGCCACGATCAAGCCGATCAGCCACAGCCACGACGGTGCTGGCCGCGCCGCTCGACGGGCCAGGACAGCGAGTGCCGCCAAGCCGAGCAACTGGCAGCCAACGAAGCCGACTGCGAATCTCCACGAGTTCCAGTAATCGGCGATCGCCGCACTACCAGCGAGCGCAGCAGTTGCCGCGACCGCGCGGCGACTCAACCAGGCGAGCACCACCGCTGCCACAATCAGCAGCCCCGTCACCGGCGCTAGCCAGCCAGCCGGACCCAGCAAGCGATTAGTGCCAGGGGCGTTCGACGTTAGCTGGGCATAGACGAACGCGGCCAGATGGTTCGCCGCAGCGAGACTGAGATACATGACCACGCCGAGGAGCAGCGCAAGACGGATGTTAGCCGCTGCGCTAAGCCGCCGGCGCTGCGCGGCACGGGCCCGCAGCCCGCCCACGATCAGCGCACGCGAATCCCGCAGCGATGGCCATGACTGGCCGTCGGCACTCGCCTCGAGCAGCGTGGCAAGGATCTCGTCGCCGCGCTCCTCACGGTAGCTGGCCGGATAGGCGCGCAGCAGCCAGCAGTACCGGCGCTCGAGCGTGCTCATGCCGGACGCACCTGGCGGCGTGACCGGACGGGTCGGACCGCGGCGTCCCGGTCGGCCTCGGTGACGATCCTTGCAGCCTCGGCCATCCGAGCTGCCTCAGTGCGCAGCGCTGCAGAGCCCTCGTCGGTCAGCCCGTAGGAGCGGCGGATCCGGCCGTTGACTGTTTCCTCGCTCACCAGTCGCACGAAGCCCTCGTCGGTCAGCCGGTCGAGTGCGGTGTACAGGGTGCCGGTGGCAAGGCGAATCCGGCCTCCCGACATCTGCTCGGCCTGCTTGATGATGGCGTAGCCGTGCAGCGGCCCGTTGAGCAACGCGGCCAGGACGAAATAGGTCGGCTCGCGCATCGAACCCCCTGGCGATTTCATACAACGATAATAAGTAGTTTAGCGATGCATCGTCAAGATACCTATTGCTGCACTGTCACCAGGCGCCTGGCGAGGCGTTTCGATTGCCCGCGAGGTTCACTGGCCCGGGGCGACAAGTCCCGATTCGTAAGCGAGCACAACAGCCTGCGCCCGATCGCGGAGGTCTAGCTTCGCCAGGATGCGGCCGATGTGGGTCTTGGTGGTCTGCTCAGCGATTACCAGGACGTTGCTGATCTCGGCATTGGACAATCCACGCGCGACGAGACGGAGCACCTCGGTCTCCCGGTGAGTGAGCGAGACGAGCGTGGCCGGGATCGCGGCGCCAGCGCGCGGCTGGCGGGCAAAGCCGGCGATCAGCCGGCGAGTCACCGACGGCGCAAGCAGCGCGTCGCCGGCGGCGACCACCCGGACCGCGTGCACCAGCTCGGCGGCGGTCGCGTCCTTGAGCAGGAAGCCACTGGCCCCGGCGCGCAGCGCCTCGTACACGTACTCGTCGAGGTCGAACGTCGTCAGCATGACCACCCGTGGCGCGTGCGGACCCGGCGCCGGGCCAAGGATCTGGCGAGTGGCTTGCAGGCCGTCCAGCAGCGGCATCCGCACGTCCATGAGAATGACGTCCGGTTCCAGCTGCCGCGCCTGGCTGACCGCGTCGGCGCCGTCGGCGGCCTGGCCGACCACCACCAGGCCGGGCTGCGCGGCGAGCACGGCCGCGAATCCCTCCCGGACCATCGCCTGATCGTCGGCGATGAGGCAACGCGTGATCGTGCCGCTCAACACGGTACCGCCGGCCGTCTGCCCGGCCGCCGTCTGCTGCCTCGCCGTCATGCCGCCGCCCGGCCGATCGGCAGCACCGCTGACACGAAGAAGCCGCCATCTGGCGCGGGGCCGGCCGACAGCGAACCGCCCAGCAGGGCAACCCGCTCACGCATCCCGGCCAGGCCGTGGCCATGCCCGACGCCGTTGCCGGCTGAGCCGCCGGGCCCAACCGGCCCAGCCGGTCCGTTCGTTACCCGGAGCAGTACCGCGCTGTCGCCATGATCAACCGACACGATGACGGGTGCGCCTGGAGCGTGCTGGCTCGCATTAGAGAGCGACTCCTGCACAATCCGGTACGCGCAGACGCCGATGCCAGCCGGCACGTGGTCCAGTTCGGCGGGCACCGAGAGCTCGACCGAGACCCCGGCGACCCTGGCCGCGGCGACGAGTGCGGGCAGGTCCGATAGCTGGGGCTGTGGCGCGCGGCCGGTCGCCTCGTCGCTGCGAAGGACGCCAAGCAGCCGCCGCATGTCCGTCATCGCCTCGCGGGCTGCCGCGCTGAGCGACCGGAACTCGTCGCTGACCGGCTCGGGCAGGCCGCTGAGCCGGTACGGCGCGGTCTCGGCCCGCACCGCGATCAGCGACATGTGATGGGCCACGACGTCATGCAGTTCCCGGGCGATCCGGGTGCGCTCCTCCAGTACCGTCCGGCGTGCCTGCTCCAGCTCCGTGCGCTCGGTCTGGGCCGTCAGGTCCTGCTCGACGCGTCGCCGAGAACTCATGCTGTCTACCGCGATCGTCACGGCCGTGAACGCGACGCTGGCTGCGATCGGACCCTTCTGGTTAGCCACGTTCGCGGCTAGCCACCAGCACCACGGGATGAGGCTCAGCGCCCACATCCACCACAGCACCGTCCGGGGATGGCGCAAGCCCGCCGCGCAGAACAGCGCGAGTATTACGAGTATTTGCGCCGGTCCCCACGGCCAGCCTCCTCCCCAACGCGCATGCGCCAGCGGGGCCAGTGTCAGCGCGAGCCAGCTGAGGCGCCAGCCGAGCAGCGGATACCGGACGATTAGCAGGAGCGGCGCAACGACCGCCAGGCCGAGCAGCAACTGGCTCGGACTGCTGGTAGCCCCGCTGGTAACGCCCAGGCCCAGGCTCACTGCGGCCAGGCCGCCGTAAACCGCCAGCCGCTGCTGGCCGGACCGCCACTGCCACCCCGGTGCCGGATCGCGGCCGGCCAGCACCTCCATCAGGCCGTGCCACCAAGTACTCCCAGCCGGCGCCAGCACGTCCCTAGCAGCGGACATCGTGCTGGGCCTCGGCTTCACGCTCCCAGAGTAGGCCCGCCGAGCTGCGCAGTCGTCATACCGGCGAGTGCATACCCAGGTATGAGGTAACCCGCCGTCCGGGCCGCGGTAGCACCGTGGTCTGACCTCCGATTGCGCTCCCCAGTGTGACGACGGTGGTGGCCTGGCCAGGAAGTCTGGACTGCATGGAACGAACCTTCACGAACGTCGAGATCACTGACCTGACCCGCCGGTTCGGCCGGACCCAGGCGGTGATGGGAGTGAGCCTGCGCAGCGGCCCCGGCGTCTTCGGGCTGCTAGGACCAAATGGCGCCGGAAAGACATCGCTGCTGCGGATGATGGCTACGGTCATCCCGCAATCGTCGGGATCACTGCGACTGCTGAACAGAGATCCCGGCGACTACGGCCCGCGCCGGGAGATCCGGCGCAGGCTCGGCTACCTGCCACAGAACATGGGTTATTACCCGGGATTCACCGTGTCGGAGTTCGTTGAGTACTTCGCACTGCTGAAGGAGGTGCCGTCCAGCCGGGTACCGGCCGCGGTCGCGGCCGCCGTCGACCGCGTTGACCTGACCCGCCAGGCGAAGTTGAAGTTGCGGACCTTGTCCGGCGGAATGCTGCGCCGGGCCGGGATCGCGCAGGCGATCGTGAACGAACCGCAGTTGCTGCTGCTGGACGAGCCCACCGCCGGGTTGGACCCGGAGCAACGGGTGGCTTTCCGGGAGTTGCTGCGGGATCTCGGCCAGGCCGCCACCGTCGTGGTCAGCACCCACCTAGTGGAGGACGTCGGCGCCGCCTGCACCGAGGTCGCGCTAATGGACCAGGCGAAGATTGTGTTTCACGGCACGCCGGCTGAGCTCGCCGCCCGGGGCGCCGGGCACAGTGTGGGCGATGCCCCGTTGGAGCGCGGTTACAGCGCAGTGCTTGCGGCGGCACGGTCATGACCGCCGCCAGCATCCCGGCGGTTTCCGCGCCTAGGCCAACGGCTCGGCGGGCCGGCCCAGCGATCGGGCGGCTGCTTCGGCTGGAACTGCGCCGCAACGCCATGCTCTGGATGATGCCGGTAGCCGCAGCGTTGTTCTATTACAACGCGTACCGCAGCAGCATGCAGCTGCCGGCCATGTGGAATCTGCGCGCCACCACAATGCAGCACGGTGCGTTGCTCGACTTTGTGCCGCCAGTGATAGGCGCGGCCGCGTGGATGGGCTGGCGGGATGGCCGCCGCAGGATGACCGACCTGGTCACTACCACCGCCTGGCCGCGCTGGGCAGCGCAGCTCGTCACCTGGTGCGCCACCACCTTCTGGGCGCTGGTGACCTACTTCGCCTGTGTGGGCGTGACCTACGCGATGATCGCCCGGCAGGCTACCTGGGGCGGCCCGCTGTGGTGGCCTGCCGCGGTTGGCGCCGCCGGCATCCCGGCGCTGTCGGCCGTCGGGTTCGCCGCTGGCGCGTTCTTTCCGAGCCGGTTCACCACGCCGCTCATCACCGTGGCCGCTTTCTTCGCACTCGGGCTCAGCTCCGAAGGGGCGCACACCGATCACTCGCTCTGGCTGCTCTCGCCGCAGCTAGCAGGCTCCGCCGACATCGGCCCCGACGCTGGCGTCGGCACCTTTTACCACTATCTGCCCGACCTCTCTATTGCTCAGGTGATCTTCCTGGCCGGGCTCGCTCTCGCGGCCCTCGGCGTCCTCGGCCTCCCCGCCAGCGCAGACGGGAGGCGGCTACGCCAGGCCGCGGCGGTGCTCGCCGCGTCAGGCCTAGCGGCCGCGATAACGGCCGTGGCGCTGGTTGGCACCGGCCGACCGGACCCGCATGGCATGGTTGTCATCCCGGCCCTGCATGACGCGGCCGACGACCGGCCGATCTCCTATACGCCGGTCTGCAGCCGCACCCAGATCCCGGTCTGCCTCAACCCGGCCTACGCGGCCTACCTGCCAACCGTGACCGCTGCCCTGAACCCGCTGCTGGCTGAGGTGGCTGGCCTGCCTGGCGCGCCAGCGCGGATCAGCCAGAACGCGCCGACCTTCGCGCAGGTATCGGGTAACGGGGTCACGATCGGAATGTCGGGCCCCCTGGTCTTGCCCGATCTGCTACCCGGCGAGCAGGGCACCACGGCGGGCCAGTTCGCTGCCATGGTTCGATCGAATACGGCGGTCAATATCGTGGCCAGGCTGCTGGCGGGCCAATCGCGCGACCAGGCACAGCAAGCGGTCGCGGCAGCGATGCTGAAAGTCGCCGGGGCTCTGCCGTTGCCAGCCAGCACCTCCGGTTCAGGCGCACTCAGCGCGCAGGCCTCTGCCGCAGCGAGGCGGTTCGCCACGCTGCCTGCCACCGAGCGGCACGCCTGGCTCGCAACGCACCTGGCCGCGCTGCGGGCGGGCCAGATCGCCGTGGGGCAGCTGCCATGACGGTCCAAGCAGGGGGCACCACGCAAGTCCCAGCGCCAAACCTAACGGGGCGGCCGGTCCGAATGGGCCTGCGGCTGGTACGACTGCACCTGGTCAGCCGCAGAGCGCTAGTCGGGGTGGCCGCGATAGCGGCCTGCGCCAGCGGGCTGAGGATCGCGCTCACCTGGCACTGGGACGCTTACGGCGCGTTGCAGCTGCCACTGATATTCGAGGCCGCCGCAGCCGCGGTGATCGCCGTCGCCACCGCGAGCCCATTCGGTGAGCCGGAACGCGCTACCGGCCTGCGGCTGCCGCTCCTTCGGCTGGCTACCACTCTGGCGCTGACCGCTACGGCCGCCGGTGCGCTGGCTGCCGCCGGAACCGGCGGGCACCTGGCCGGCGGAACCCTGGATGTGCTGCGCAACGTTGCCGGGCTGACCGGTATCGGCTTGCTCTGCGCAGCGGCGATCGGCGGCGCGCTGGCCTGGGCTGGGCCGATCGCGTACATGGTGCTCGGTGTGTACGGCCTTTACACCGACTGGCACGGCCCGGCGCTGACGACGCCGTGGATCTGGCCCGCGCGGCAACCACACGACGCGGGCGCGGCGCTGTGCGCCGGCCTGGTATTCGCCGTCGGCCTGGTGGTCGTCGCCGTGCGCGGGGCTCGCGATCCGGCCGGCGAGTGAGTGGGAAGAGCTCGGCCGGCGACAGCTGGTTACCAGGCTCCGGGCAGGTCCGCTCCGTACCAGGACTCAATGATGCGGTGCGCGATGGAGATCGGCGGCGGCAGCAGGAGCTTGCCGCTGGCGACAGCTTCACGCAGGTCGTCGCGGCTGTACCAGCGGGCCTCCGCGATCTCGTTCGCGTCGACGTGGATGTCAACGCTCGTCGCCTCCGCGCGGAAACCGAGCATCAGGCTCTGCGGCAAGGGCCATGGCTGACTGCCGAGATAGCGAACTGCGCTGACAATTACGGCCGTCTCCTCGTGCACCTCGCGGGCGACCGCCTGCTCGGCCGACTCACCGCCCTCCACGAAGCCGGCCAGGATCGACACGCGGCGCTCGGGCCAGAGCGCGTTGCGGGCCAGCAGGCAGCGATCGGCGGGGTCAGTCACCAGCACGATCATGGCCGGGTCCACCCGCGGGAAATGCTCGCTGGCATCTACCGGGCACTTGCGCGCATGCCCGGACGAGATCGTGTCCGTGGGCGAGCCGCACCGCGGGCAGTGGGTGAAAGTCTCGTGCCAGTTAGCCAGCGCGACCGCGTGCGTCATGAGGCCCGCGTCCCGGTCCGACAGCAGCGGGCCGGCCTCTCGCAGCGGCGCCGGCCTGACGCTATTGCCCGCTGATTCTGGCGGCTCAGGAATCGGCCCGGCTACGCCAAAGTACGCGATGCCCTCGTGGTCGACGCCAAGCAGGAAGCGCACGCCGTCTGGCGCAGCCGCAGGCGAGATGAACAAAAGCCGGGCCCGCCGGTCATCGATCTCGCACAGCGCGCGCCCGTATTCGACGGCAAGCACGCGGGTAGCCGGGTTGGCCCAGGCCGCATCGAGCCAAGCGGAATCGGAGCGCAGGTGCGCGGAGCGGTCCACTTCGCCGCGCGCGAGCGCCAGCCCGGTCAGCACTGGTCCGGGCATGCTCGCCGCAGCGTTCACCTGCCCGCCGTCAGCTGGTCGGCCGCGGCTAGTTCGTCCCACAGATACGCCGACGCCTCCGCACCCTTGAGCAGCAGCCCCATATCCACTCGCTCGTTTGGCGCGTGAATCCGATCGGAATCCAGTCCGACCGCCACGAAGACCAGCGGCGCGGCGAGGATTTCGGCCAGGTCCGCCTCTGGCCCGCTGCCGCCTTCTCTGGTGAACAGGATCTGGGTGCCGAACGCGCGCTCCATGGCCCGTCGCCCGGCCAGGACCGCCGGCGAATCCATCGCGGCGAAGCACGGGCGGACCCCGTTCCCGTGCGAAGTCACCGCTGCCTCGATCCCGGCTGGCGTGTGGTCCCGCACGTACTGGCGCAGGCCGACGATCACGTCCGCGGGCTCCTGGTTGGCCACCAGCCGGAACGAGAGCTTGGCGTGCGCCTGGGCGGGCACGATCGTCTTGCCGCCGGGCCCGGTGTGACCGCCCCACATGCCGTTAATCTCCGCGGTCGGCCGCGCCCACACTCGCTCTAGCGTGCTGTAACCGGCCTCCCCCGCCGCGGCGCGGCTGTTGCCAGCCTCGGCCAGCCAGGCTTTCTCGTCGAACGGCAGCCGCGCAATCAGCCCGCGCTCGGCGTCCGACAGCGGCAGCACGTTGTCGTAGAAGCCGGGCACGGTCACGCGGCCATCACTGTCGTGCAATCCGGACAGCAGATCGGCCAGAGCGTGCAGCGAGTTCGGCACCGCGCCCCCGAACGAGCCGGAATGCAGGTCACGCTCCGGTCCCCGCAGGCTGACCTCAGCCTCGACAACCCCGCGCATGCCCACGCACATGGAGGGAACGTCAGCCGCCCACATGGTGGTGTCGGAGATGACGATGACGTCGCAGCGCAAGCGGTCGCGCTTCGCGCGCAACAGGTCAGCGAAATGCGGCGAGCCGGACTCCTCCTCACCCTCGATGAGCAGCTTGAGCGTGACCGGCGGGGCTGTCGCCCCGGTAGCTGCCAGCGCGGCCCTTACGCCGAGGGCATGGAACAGCACCTGCCCCTTGTCGTCGGACGCGCCGCGGCCGAGCAGCAGCCCGTCCCGCTGCACTGGCTCGAACGGATGGCTCTCCCACTCTTCGAGCGGTTCCGCCGGCTGCACATCGTGGTGGCCGTAGACCAGCACCACTGGCGCTGCTGGATCCCTGGCTGGCCACTCGGCATACACCGCAGGGAGTCCCGGGGACGCTGCGTCGCCTGTCGTCCACACTTCGGCTATGGGGAAGCCCGTTTCCTTCAGGTGCTCAGCCAGCCAGAATGCGGACCGGCCGATGTCTTCGCGGTGCGCCGGGTCAGCGGAAATGGACGGGATGGCCAGCCACTGACTGAGCGAGCCGAAAAACTCCGCTGCGTGCTCCTCGATGTACTGGCGAATGTCCATCGGTCTCCTCACGGGCAGGTGTGGGCTGGCTGGCGCGCTTGGCCTTCCAGTATTCTCCGCGATGCGCCCGGCTAACATGGCCAGCCGGGATCATGACGGAGGACCGATGATCGTCGCTTTCTCGGTAACGCCGCTCGGCGTCGGGCCTGACGTGGCTGACTATGTGGCCGACGCGGTCCGGGTGGTGCGCGCTAGCGGGCTGCCGAACCGCACAGACGCCATGTTCACTTCCATCGAAGGCGACTGGGATGAGGTGATGGCGGTGGTGAAGGCTGCCGTCGAAGCGGTCAGCGCGCGGGCGCCGCGGGTCAGCGTGACGCTGAAGGCAGATATCCGGCCCGGCGTGACTGACGGCCTGAACGCGAAGATGACGTCACTGGAGAGCCACCTCGCCGACAGCGCGTAGCCGGATCCGCCGCGGCTGGCTTTCGCCGATAACCGTGCGCGCACATCCCTATCTAGATAGAGTTCTGGCGTGGCTGCTAACCGAGAGTTCTCTCCGCAGACTTTGGCCGTGCTGGCAGCGCTGTGCTCCGAGGCGTCGGCCTGGCGGCATGGCTACGACCTCGCCAAGCAGACCGAGCTGAAGTCCGGGACCCTCTATCCGATCCTGGTGCGGTTGTCGGACCGGGGTCTGGTCGAGGCGTGCTGGGAGGACGTCCAGCCGGCTGGCCGGCCTCGGCGGCACTTGTACCGGCTGACTAGTGACGGATTTGCCCAGGCTGAGGCCGCGCTGGCCCGCGCGCATGCTGCGGCCGCTGCCGCGGCCGCGCGAGGCTCGGCCGCGCCGGGCTCGACCGCGCCCCGGCGGACCGCCGCTGCCGGACGGCGCCGGCTTGCCGAGGAGCGGTAATGGAGCAGCCAGCCCGGGCGCTGGCCTGGCTGCTGCGTCGGACGGCCGCGGCGCTGCCCGCAGGCCGGCGGGAGTGGGGCGAGGCAATGTTGGCCGAGGCTGGCCAGGTGCCGGCCGGGTGGCCGCGCTCGCGCTGGCTAGCGGGCGGGTTGCGAGTGGTGGCGAAGGAGGCTCACGTGGCACGCAGGATGGGCTACACCCTAGGCGCTGCGCTGGTAGCGGCTGTCGCGGCATGGGCGGCATGGCTGAGCTGGCAGCATGCCCTGCCGGGTGATGCCGACAGGCTTGTTGACCGGGTCCGGGTGATCGAGCTGGCGGCCGTGCTCGCGGTGCTGCCGTGGGTGGCACGCCGGCGCGGGGTTTTCGGGCCGGGCGGCGCTAACGCCCCGATGCGACTGCTGCGGATCGGCGGCTGCGCGATGCTCTGTGGCATGGTCCTGTCCGTCGTCCACCTGGACCAGACTGCTCCAGGCGTGCGCGTCGGTGACCATGAGCCGGGCGGTGCAGCGGGGAACTTCAGCCTGACGGGCGAGGTGACAGACCTGGTACTGCTGGCAATCTTGCTGACGCTGGTCCTGGTCCTCTCCACCGGGCCGCGTACTCGCATCCCCGCTGTCCTCGTGGCCAGTCCGGTTGCCATTCTCGGCTGCTGGGTGCTGTTCTGGTTCGGCCCGTTCCAGTTGTGCACTGGCCTGTATGCAGCCGGGATCCTCGCCGTGACATCACGCAGGTCGCGGCTGACTCCGGCTAGCCTCGGCATCGGAGCTGCTGCGGGTATTGCCTGCAGCCTGCTCGTGGACCTGATCAAGGCGGCGGCCGGCCTGCCCGCGCAACCTGGCGGTCTGGGGGGTCTCGCGATCGCGATGAACCTGGCCCATCTCGGCATAGTGATCCCGGTTCTGCTGCCGGTCACCGGCGCCGTGGCCCTGATAGCGGCCAGGCGGACCCCGGCCGCCGGCAGCAACGACAGCGTCCGCCAGGTCCGCGCTGTCCGGCCTGGCCAGCCGGACCCTGTCCGCACGGCCGAGTGGCCGGTGGCCGAGTGGCCGCGCGTCCGCCAGGGCCTGGGGGCCGGCATCACTGCCGGGACGGTCGCGGGCCTGATGATCACCATCGTCGTCGGATGGTGGCCCGTGCTGTTCTGGGGCCCGTTGCTCGCTTTCGCCGGAGCGTTCTGCGGTGCAACTGCCGGCGCTGCGCTGGCTCCGCCCGAGGCACGGCTGAATGGATCCCGGCTGGGCGGGGTCTTCGCTGCCAGCCTGCAGATAACCGACGTCAGCTCGGCCGACGCAACCCCAGCTGACGGTTAGATCGGATTCTCGGGGTGGTGGAAGTCCCACTCCTGGAGCGCGGCAACGGCCAGCCAGTCCAGCCCCGTGCCCACCTCGGCCTCAATGCCGTGCGCCAGGGCGGCCATCGCGGCAGCGGCCGCATAGCCATCGACGGCGTCCGCTTCCTCGCTTTTGCCCTCGAATGCCCGGACGATCATGTCCTTAGCGGTGCTCGCCCTCGCCGGACTGTGAGCGTATGAGTTCGCCAGATGCGAGACTGCCCGCCTTACGACGCGCTCAGCGATGCCATCGCTCATGGCCACTCGACGTTCCGTCACCCGCGTGCCTCCGTCCCGTCCGACCCGCGCATCTTACCCAATCCGGGCGCGCACCCTAGTCAGCGCGGGTCGCCCACCGGGACAGCAGATCGGGGACAATTGAGGCCAAGCAGTTGAGGCCACCTTCATGGGCAGCCAGTTGCCTGGCCCAGACCCCGGGCAACTCCGCGACCACGACCGGCCAGCGTCACGAACCGAAGGAGATGCATGCCTACACCGGCGAGCAGCCACCCGGTTTTTGCTCGCTTCTATGCCCGGCTCAGCGCGCGCCTGGAACCCGTCGTCGGCCCGCACCGAGACCGCCTGCTTGCCGGGCTCACCGGATCTGTGATCGAAGTCGGCGCCGGGAACGGCCTCAACTTCGGTCACTACCCGCGATCGGTTAGCAGCGTGCTTGCCGTCGAGCCAGACCCCTATCTGCGCGCGCTCGGTCAGCAGGCTGCGCGGCAGGCCGCCGTACCGATCACTATCACCGCCGGCAGCGCCGACCACCTGCCGGCTGACAACGCCGCCTTCGACGCGGTGGTTGCCTCGTTGGTGCTCTGCTCGGTACCTGACCAGGCAGTGGCGCTGGGGGAGATGTACCGCGTGCTGCGGCCCGCCGGTGAGCTGCGCTTCTGGGAGCACGTGAGCGCGGAGTCGACGGCTCACCGGCGGATCCAGCGACTCGCAGACGCGACCTTCTGGCCGGCCTGCTTCGGCGGCTGCCATGCCAGTCGGGACACAGTCGCTGCGATCACCGCGGCTGGGTTCGTTATCACCGAGCTGACCAGGTACCTGCTGCCCGAGTCGCGGCTCCCGTGGCCGACCACGCCGCACGCGCAGGGCTCGGCCATTAAGGTGCGCTAGCCGGACTGGGCCGGCGCAAGCTCAAGGTCCTCGATGAGGGCGGCAAGGCCAGCCGCGTCCAGCAGATCGGACGGCCGCACGGTGATGTCGTCCCGGACGTAATAGAACGCAGCCCGGACCTCCGCTACCGGCACTCCCGCCAGGCCAGCCCAGGCGAGCCGGTAGGCAGCAAGCTGGACGGCGACCGAGCGCTTCTCCGCAGCCGAGCCGGGCTGCCGGCCAGTCTTCCAGTCGACGACGTCGTACCCGCCGTCGGGCGCATCGGCGAAGACGGCGTCGATGCGGCCGCGGACGAGCCGGTCAGCAATGAGGGTCTCGAACGCGACCTCGACTTCAGCCGGCCACCGGTTCGCCCACTCGCCCGCTTCGAACGCGGCCTTCAGTTCGGCTAGGTCCCGGTCCTCGCCCGAGCCACCCATGTCGTCGGCGGCAGCGGCCAGGTCCTCGGCGTCGATCAGCTGAGCCTGGCCGAACCGCTGCTCGAGCCACTGATGGAAAGTCGTGCCGCGGGCTGCCTGCGGCGCCGGCGGACGGGGCATCGGCCTCCGGACGGTCTGCGCAAGCTCGGCGGGATCCCTGGCCAACGTCACCAGCGACGACACCGGCAGCCGCTGCGGCAAGCCAACGACGACATCCCGGCTGGCCCGGCGCCGGGCGCGCTCGGCTAGCAGCAGGTCAGTATCGCGAACCCAGGCTGAGATCATCTCCTGGTAGGGATCGGCGGCCTGCCCGCTGGTGCCATCCGCGGCGCTGGTGCCATCCGCGGAGGCCGCCGACTGCGCGCGTATCGCGGCCTGCACCAACTCGCCGGCCTCGCGGACAGCCTCGTACCGTGCGCTGGCCGCGGCAGCAGCAGGCCACTGCGCGGTCGCAGGCTCAGCCAGCGCCGGGTTTTCAGCGTCGGGCTCGGGTTCTGGATGCCACACATCGATCTCGCCGGCGCCGTCCGCGCACGCAATCCGGATCTCGTCGAGGAACTGCGACGGCCCGACTCTCGACACGCCATCGGCCCACCAGTAACCGGAACACCCCAGCCAGTAGGCCGCCCTGGTCGCTGCCACGTAGCAGAGACGTCGTTCTTCAGCTAGGTCGCGCGCGGTACATGCGGCACCGAACTCAGCCAGCTCAACTGGCTGCAGCCCGCGGAGCGGGGGCAGGTCGGCTGCGTCCCCACGCAGGCCGAACGGGAGAATTCTCGGGTTCTCCGTCCACCGCGTCGTCACTCGCGGCCGCGCCGGGAAGACGTGCTTCTGCGGACCGTCGGCCAGGCCGGGCACGAGCACCGCCGGCCATTGCAAGCCCTTGGCGGCATGAACCGTCGCCAGCTTCACTGAGTCGGTATCGCCGACCTGGCCGGCCTCGAGGCCGAACTCCTCGGACTCCGCCGCCGCCAGGTAGGCCAGGAACGCGCCAAGTGTCGGCTCCTGCGCATCACCGGCGAAGGCGGCGGCAGCGTCTGCGAACGCGTCCAGGTCGGCGCGGGCGGCGGCGGGATCCAGGCCGGGCCTCGCGGCGACCTCGACATCCAGGCCCAGCATCCGCTCGATCTCGGTCACCAGTTCGGCAAGGGGCCTGGCTGCGTGCCCCCGCAAGACGCGGAGCTCGGCAGCAAGCGCGGTCAGCCTGGCATGCCCGGCGAACGAGTAGGATGCCGGGCTGCCCAGGTCGTCGAGCGCCTCGACCAGGCTGCCAGGGTCACGTGTCAGGTCGTTGATCGCGTCAGCGACGTGGTCTCCGGCTGCCGGGCGCGATCTGTCTGCCTCGTCACCGAGCCTGGCGAGCTGCCGTGCGCGTCGGCCGAGCGCGACTAGATCCGCCGGGCCAATCCGCCACCGCGGCGACGTCAACAGCCGTGCGAGCGCTCCGGACGCGCCCGGATCGTGCATGACGTTGAGCGTCGCGACGATATCGGCCACCTCAGGCACGGTCAGCAGACCGCCCAGGCCGACAACCTCGACCGGCACGCCGCACGCCTCTAGGGCGGCCCGGATCACCGGGAACTGGGCTCGCTTGCGGCACAGCACCGCGACGTCGCGAGGCCGGACGCCCGCCGCGCGCCCGTCCGGCCACGGCAGGCCGTCTGGCGCTGTCCCGGCCGGCAGCGTCAGCAGGCTGCCGACCTGGTCGGCTACCCAGGCCGCCTCGGCCTGCGCCGACTCCAGCAGCGCGCAGCGGACAAGCCCGCGGTCGGCCCGGCCTGGCGGGGCCGCGAGCAGGGGCACGTCAGGCGCGCTTGCCCGCAGCTCCGCCTGGATCGAGCCAGCCGCTGTCAGCACCCGCCCGGTGTTGCGGAAGCTCGTCGATAGCACCCGGACCGAGGCGGGCTGGCCGGCCGCCGCGGGGAAGTCGGTGCTGAAACGGCGCAGGTTGCCCGCGCTGGCGCCACGCCAGCCGTAAATCGACTGACAAGGATCGCCGACAGCCGTCACCGGATGCCCGCCACCGAACAGCGACCGGAGCAGCACCAGCTGCGCATGCGAAGTGTCCTGGTACTCATCCAGCAGGATGACCTGGTAACGGGCCCGTTCAGCCAGGCGCACCGCCGGGTGGCGCGTGGCGATCCTGGCTGCGATCGCCATCTGATCGCCGTAGTCGATCACTTCCCTGGCCGCCTTCGCCCCCGCGTACGCCCTGACGAGCGGGAGAAGTTGCTCCCGTACCCGCTGGTGGCGCAGGACGTCACGAACCAGCTTGGGCACCTTGCACCCGAGGGCCGCACAGCAACGGTCCAGCCATTGGCCGATCTCGAGAACGTCGGCAGACCCGCGAAGGTGCTCGGCCATCTCGCCGGCCAGCGTCAGCACCGCATAGGTCACCGTGGCCGGAGTCCAGTCAGTCGCGTCCATCGGGCCGTCATAGGCGGCCACTACCTGGGCCGCAAGCTGCCAGGAAACCGCAGGGGTGATCAGTCGGAGTGACGGTTCCAGGCCTTCGCGCAGCGCGTGGTCGGCTACCAGCCGCCCGGCGTAGGAATGGTAGGTGGCGATAACCGGATCACCAGCCAGCTCGCCGTCGTCCCCAGCCACGCCAACCCCGGCCGCGCTGACCCCGGCAGGGCTGACCCCGGCCGCGCTGTCCTGCCCGGCTGTAGATAGCGCCAGGCCAGCGCGACGCAGGCCGGTAAGACGGTTCCTTACCCGGTCGGCCAGCTCGGCTGCGGCCTTCCTGGTAAACGTCAGGCCAAGCACCCGGTCCGGGCTCACCAGCTGGTTGGCAACCAGCCACACCAGGCGGGCCGCCATCGTCTCGCTCTTGCCCGACCCAGCGCCGGCGATCACCGCCATCGGTCCGAGCGGAGCGCCGATGACCGCCGCCTGCTCAGCGGTGGGCTCCTGCACTCCGACCATCCTGGCCAGCTGGGCCGGACTGTACCTAGCCGGGCTGGACATCGGCTCCCCGGTCACGGCGTCACCTGTCCCCCGCGCTCGTCTACCGGGCAGCTAGTCGCGACCGGGCACGTCCGGCAGCCGGGATTGGCAGTTGCCCGGAACACCGGGCCCGCCATCCCGGCCGCGACGGTCTGCACCAGGCGCTGTGCCCACTGCGGATCAAGGTCGCTGCCGAGCGCTCGTTGCGGCTGCACGCGGACGCTCGCCGACAGTGCGGCCTTGCCGACCTGAACCAGCTCCGCGCCGCCTGGCTCGGTGAGGCCGAGCTGCTCGAACGCGCCGAGGAGGACCGCGAGCTGGTAGACACCAAGCTGCGCGTTGCGATCCAGCTCAGCGTCGGCCGGTCTGCTAGATCCCGTCTTCAGGTCCACCACGACTGCAAGGCCGTCGGCGTCCCGCTCCAGCCGGTCCACCTGGCCCGTTATGGTGACCGCGCCCATCGTGACGCTCAGCTTCTGCTCCACGGCTACGAGCTGGCGCGGGTTGCGGCGGTGCCAGTCCAGGAATTTGGCCACCATCGCTTCCGCGCTGGCCCGCTGCTTGGCGGTGTACCAGGGGCTGCCGAAGTCAAGGTGCCGCCACAGCTCGTCAATGCGCTTGGTCACCTCGTCGTCGTCGGCGCCTTCGGCTGCAAGGGCGGCCGCAGCATGAACGACGATGCCGAATGCTTGTGCCGCTCCCGGCGCCTGCGCGCCCACCGCCGCCTCCAGCAGCCATCGCAGGCCGCACTTAGTGAACTTCTCTACTTGCGATGGCGAGATGCGCACCTCGCCAGTCAGCGCCTGGTCCGCCGCCGTGAGCTCGGTCAGCGCATACCATTGCCGCGGGCTGGCGCCTCGCACGCCCGCTTCGGCCAGCCTGGCCAGGTGACCGGCTGCCTCGGCGCGTACTTGGCCCGGCAGGCTGGTGTTGGCAGCGGCCCGGCGCAGATCGGCCGTTAGTGCGGGCAGCGAGAGCCAGCGCAGGCCAGCGCCGGCGACCTGCTCGATCTCGATCTCATCGCCGGCAAGCTCGGCCAGGAACCTGGATGGCCGTTCCTCGGCGTCCGCCGCGCCGACGGCCGTCACCACCAGCTGGCTACGCGCCCTGGTCACCGCGACGTAGAACAAGCGGCGTTCCTCGGCAAGCTGCCTGGCGCTGGCCTGCACCGCGGCGATGCCCGCGCTCGCGGGGCTCGCGCCCGGCTCGCGGCCGGCGACCACATCCATCAGCTCGTCCATGCCCAGCAGTGAGCCGCGCTGGCGCAGGTCAGGCCAGCTGCCTTCCTGGACGCCGGCCACCACGACCAGGGCCCATTCCAGCCCCTTGGAGCGGTGCGCGGTCAGCACCGTGACGGTGTCACCGCGCGGTGCCTGCGCCGCGAGTGTGTCCCCGGCGATCTCCTGGCCGGACACACTGTCGAGGAACAACTGGATTGACCCGTCCGGCAGCCGCGCGCCGAACCTAGCGGCGGCGTCGAATAGTGCAACCATGGCGTCCAGGTCGGCATCCGCGATCGCGCCGCGGGTCCCGCCGACCGCGCTGGCCGATTGCCACTGGCCCGCCAGGCCGGACGCATCCCATACCGCCCACAGCACCTCGTGCGGCGACCCGCCCTTCGCTGCTTGCCTGGCCACATCCAACAGCGAGGCAACCCGGCGGGCAGCTGCGACCGCCGATCCGACCGCCCGGTCCGCCGCGCCGGACGTCGGCCAGCCAGCCAGGCTCAGCTCGCGCGGATCGCTGATGGCCAGCGCCAGCGGTTCGTCGGCGGCCGGCCGGCCGGCTTCCCGGGCGGCCGCGTGCAGTGCGCGCCGCAGCCGGCGCAGCCCAAGAGCATCGGTACCGCCCAGCGGCCCGGTCAGCAGCTCCGCAGCGGCCTGCTCGTCCAGCAGATCCGGTCGCACCGCGCAGGCGACGAGCCGGAGCAGCGGGCGCGTGCCAGGCTCGGCTGTCAGCGGCAGCTCATCGCCGGCCACTGTGGCTGGCACGCCAGCCGCTGTCAGGGCCCGCTGCAGGACCGGGCCCTGCCGCACCGCGGATCGGACCAGTACCGCCATGTCCTGCCACGCAATGCCGTCCATCAGGTTGGCACGACGAAGGGTGTCGGCGATCAGCGCCGCTTCCTGGGTTGCGCTGGCAGCGGTGATAATGCGGACAGAGCCAGGCAGGGCCGAGTCGGCCGGGATGAGCCGACGGTGCTCCCTGCTAGTACCGGCCTGCTGATGGCCCGGCGAAGCCGACAGGTAGCCCGGCGAAGCCGACAGGTAGCCGAGCGCGGCCGGCAGCCGCGCAGCTATCCGACGCGAGGCAGCGAGCAACTCCGGTCCGCTCCGCCTGCAAGTGCGCAGCGCGACCACTTCAGCCGGCCGGCCGTCTGGTGCGCGGAATCGATCCGGGAACCGCCGGATCGCGTCCACATCCGCGCCACGGAACGCGTAGATCGACTGATCCGGATCGCCGACCGCGATCAGTTCGCGGCCGTCGCCGGCCAGCTGGACTAGCAACTCCTCTTGCGCCGGGTCGGTGTCCTGGTACTCGTCGACGAGTACGACGTCGTATGCATCGCGTTCCCGAGAGCGGACAGCTCTGCGGCGCAATAGTGCGCCTGCGATCCTGACGATCTCCGCGTAGTCGTAGGCGGGCACGGGAGCCAGGTCGAACCGGGCGGCGTAAGCGTCAAGAAACCGCCCGGCGGCAGCCCAGTCATCGCGGCCATGCGCCCGGCCGAGCGCTGCGAGGCGGGCGCCGTCTAGTCCCCGCTCGGCTGCGCGCAGCAGGAAGTCACGCAACTCAGCCGCGAAGCCGCGGGTGCCGATGGCGGCCCGCAGCCGCTCGGGCCAGCCGACCGCACCGTCCGCCGCCTCGCCGCGCAACAGCCGGCGAACCTCCAGCAGCTGCTCCGGCCCTGGCAACAGAATCGGCGCCTGCTCCCCAGCGAGCGCGTACTCACGGCGTACTAGTGCGTAGGCGTAGCTGTGGAAAGTCAAAGCGAGCGGCTGGCGCAAGGTCCGCCCGAGCCTCACCATGATGCGCTCGCGCAGCTCCTCGGCCGCCTTGCGGCTGAATGTAAGCACGAGTACGCGGCCAGGGTCCACCCCTCGGCGGTTGACCCGGTGAACCACGGTCTCCACGATCGTGGTGGTCTTGCCAGTGCCAGGGCCGGCCAGCACTAGCAACGGTCCGCCGACGTGCTCGATGACGCGTCGCTGGCCGTCATCGGGCAGCGGCGGATTCCCGGCCGGTCCTGGTAGCCGGACGAGGCGATAGGTGGGCGTCTGAGTTTCCATCGCTTCGCATTCCAGCAGACAGTGCTGACATTCGCGCCCTGATACACCCGGCACAGCTAACTAGTCCGCCGGGCCCGCTTCATGTCGATGCGCGCCAGGCTGCCGCCAGCCGTCGGCCGTAGCGGGGTGTTCTCCGCCTTGTACCTGGCCAGTGCTGCGCGCTCGTGGCCCGCTAGCAGCACGCCGTCCGCGCGGACCACCCGCCACCAGGCGACGCCGCCACCCCACAGGGCCAGGACCCGGCCGACCTGCCGGGGGCCGCCCGCGCCGAGGAACTCGGCCACGTCGCCGTAGGACATGACGGTTCCGGGCTTGATGGAATCAACCACGTCAAGCACCCGGGCAGCGTAATCATCGATTGCCGGGGCCGGAGGCCTCACGTCTCGCCCCGGTCACGGTAGCTGAACATCTTGCTGGTGGAGAAGGCCACAACCGCCAGGCTGAGCACACCGAGCAGGCAGAAGAGAACGAGCGGGCCAGGTCCGCGCGCCGGTACCGGCGGCCGCGGGATCGCCGCAATGCCGCCGCCAAAGTGCGCCGACGGCTGCAAGCCGCGGGCAGGTGGCGCGCTGACGGCCAGCCGCCCGGCCTTGGCGAGCGCCGCAGCGGCGTCGACGATGCCGAAACCGATCTGGTCGTCATAGCCGCCCGGCGGCCGGCTGGCACGCCTGGTGGTGCTGGTGATTGCCGAGATGACGTCGGTGTCGGACAGCCCGGGGTACCTCGACTTGATCAGGGCGACCACTCCCGCGGTCAGCGCGCAAGCCGGGCTCGTGCCGCTGACGTACCAGTACCCCCCGTCCCGGCCCTGGGCCGGCACCCGGTAGCCCGGCGCTGCCACTTGGACCGAGAAGTTCTCGCTGGAGAAGCCGGACACCTGCCCGGCCCCGTTGACGGCGCCTACCGCGAGCACCCCAGGGTAGTTCGCCGGGAACGAGTACGGTGCATGGCCGGTGCCGTCAGCTCCGGCAGCGGTGCCGGAGTTGCCCGCCGAGGCCACCACGACGACGTTCTTGTCGTAGGCGTACTGCAGCGCCGCGCGCACTGCACGGCTTTCCAGCGTGTAGCCGAGCGACATGCTGATCACGCCGGCCCCGTGCCGCACGGCGTACCTGATCGCGGTGGCCAGTTCGGCCTGGCCGCGAGAGGCTGGCTGACGTTCGTACGCCCTGTAGCCGGGGTCGCCAGGGTCAGTGATCACGCGGATCGACAGGACCGTGGAGCGGGGCGCGACTCCGATGATGCCATCGCCGCCGCCATCGTGACCGTGGCCGGCTATCAGCGAGGCCATCCAGGTGCCGTGCACGCCCCAGGCGGGATTGGCCGGCGGGGTCGGTACCCAGGTCAGGTTCGGGCCGGTGCGGACCGAACCAACCAAATCGGACACATCCGCTTTGACGCCACTATCAATGACGGCCACGACCACGTCCTGCCCTTGCGAGATCTTCCAGGCCGCCGGCACGTTCAGCTCCGCCAGGACCCACATCTCGGTGTTGCGCACGGCGTCAGCGCTGGCGGGCACGGTCACCGCGATCGAGCCGGCCGAGAACAGCGCAACCGCCAGCGCGGTCGCGGCCAGCATCCGCGACCTGGTCAGCATCCCGGCGCCCCGGGGCAGACGGGCGTGGCGGGGGGCAGGCCAAGGACCGCGTCCGCCGATCCGGACAAGCCGCGCACCAGGCTCAGCATCTCCTGGTCGAGGTACAGGTCGGCGGAGACTCGCACCTTGTGCCTGCCGTCGGCGAAGCCCACCGTGGACATGATCACGTACGGCCCGGCGTAGGCGATGCGGGATAGCTGTCGCTGCGCGTCACCGAAGCCGGCCGCCGCAGTCCGGGCAACCCGGAGCGAGCGCACCAGCGCAGGATTACCGTCCGGCGACCCGGTGAGGTCGCTGGCCGCCTGGCGCGCCGCGGCGGGGTCCGGCAGGACCGCGACGGCTACGGTCGCGACGAGGCTGCCGGACGAGTCGAGGTAGGTAGCCCGCAGGACAGCCGAGCAGCCGTGGGCGAGCAGAATCGCCGCGGCCGGGGCTGACACGCCCGCAGCGCAACTCGTCTTGGTGGCAATGCCGAGCCGGTGCGCGTCAAGCGCCAGCCCCCGCTGCGCATTCAGGGCGTCCCCGGGAAGGTTGTATCGGACGGTCTGCCGGAAGATCCCGCCCGCGGGCACCGCGCGCCAGCGGCGTGTCATCTGCCAGGTCGTGATCTGCCGTTGCTGGGCCACCGTGAACTGACGTGGCAGCAGCTGATGCGCGATACCGAAGGCCGATACCGCCAGGCCGCACAGCCCGGCTGCCAGGAGCAGGCCGAACAGGGCTCCCCGGCCGCTCTTGCGCGGCGGCGGGCCCGGCAGCTCGTGCCAGTACGCGGGCAGCGCCCGAGGCCCAACCGCCTGAGCCGGGCCGTCGTTGCGGTCCGGCTCGGCTCGCCAGGCCCCGGACTCCTGTGGCTGCCATGTCACAGCCGGATTTTACGGGGCCAGCGTCAATACGTTGGCAGGCTTGGGTCCACCTGGCTAACCCAGGCGAGCACGCCGCCGCCGACATGCACGGCGTCAGAATAGCCCGCGCCCTTCACCACGGCCAGGCATTCGGCGCTGCGGACACCGGTCTTGCAGTGCAGAACGATCTTCTTGTCCGCCGGCAGCCGCTCGAGCGCCGAGCCATTCAGGAACTGGTCCTTGGGGATGAGCACCGACCCCGGAATCCATACGATCTCGTATTCGTTCGTCTCGCGGACGTCGACCAGGAAAATGTCGTCCTCGCGGTCGAGCATGCCCTTGAGCTCGCTCGCCGTGATGGTCGACCCGGTCGCCGCCTGCTGGGCGTCAGCGGACACTGCACCGCAGAACGCGTCGTAGTCGATCAGCTCGGTGATGGTCGGGTTCTTGCCGCAGATAGCACATTCCGGGTCCTTGCGCACTCGCACGGTCCGGTAGTTCATCTCCAGGGCGTCGTAGATCATCAGCCGCCCGACCAGCGGCTCACCGATGCCGGTGATCACCTTGATGGCCTCGTTGACCTGGATCGACCCGATCGAGGCGCACAGCACGCCGAGGACGCCCCCCTCGGCACAGGACGGGACCATGCCCGGCGGCGGCGGCTCGGGGTACAGGCACCGGTAGCACGGGCCGTGCTCGGCCCAGAAAACGCTGGCCTGGCCGTCAAAACGGAAGATCGAGCCCCAGACGTACGGCTTGCCAAGCAGCACGCAAGCGTCATTGACGAGGTAACGGGTCGCGAAATTGTCGGTGCCGTCCACAATCAGGTCGTAGTCAGCAAAGATCTCCATGACGTTGTCGACGTTGAGCTGCGCTTCGTGCAGCACAACATTCACATACGGGTTGATCTCGGTGATACTGTCCCTGGCCGACTGGGCCTTGGACCGGCCTATGTCCGACTGGCCATGGATGATCTGCCGCTGCAGGTTGGACTCGTCCACTACGTCGTAATCGACGACGCCGAGGGTGCCCACGCCGGCCGCGGCCAGGTACAGCAACGCTGGCGAGCCCAGGCCACCGGCTCCCACGCACAGCACCTTGGCGTTCTTCAGCCGCTTCTGCCCGGTCATGCCGACCTCAGGGATGATCAGGTGGCGCGAATAGCGCTTCACCTCATCGACGCTCAGATCGGCGGCTGGCTCCACCAGCGGTGGCAATGACACGTCAGGCTCCTTGGTTGATTCGCATGCCTTGGGCATGAACCACCGGGCGGCCCGCCGCATTCCGGACCGGAAATGTCACCGGCACCGAGTACAACTCCTGACATGCAGCAGACCCAGCCCCCGCAGCTACCCTGGCACACTCCCGACCTTCCGGCCACGCCAGCCGTGGTGCCCGCGCCGCCCGCCCGGCTCGGGCAGCCTGGCGGGCAAGCGCCGGTGCCGGACGCCGTCGCCGTCGCCGTCGCCGTCGCCGTCGCCGTCCGCAGGCTAGCCGTGCCCGACACCGCGCCGCCATACGACGACGAGCAACCTGACGGCGACCGGCAGGCGCCCGATGGGGGAGACCCGCAAGAGCCGCGCGGCCTGGCTGAGCCGATGCGTGCGGCTGGCGCCGCGACGCTGCCACCGGGCGCCGGGTGCTGGCCCAGCCAATTCGCCCAGGTGCTGGCCGAGACGCTGGCGGGCTCGCGGCCCGCCCAGCAGCTGACGCCCTGGACGACCGAGCAGGCCCGGCAGCGCATCAGGCAACTTGGCCCGATGCTGGTGACCGACCAGCGGCCCCGGGTCCGCAGGATCGTGACGTCCGCGCCCAGCCAGGATGTGCTCGAGCTGACAGCCGTGGTCGGCTTCGGCCCGCGGGTGCGCGCGCTGGCGCTGCGGCTGGAGCGCGCTCCGCCGCGGCCGTACCGGACGGGCGGCGAGCGCTGGTGCTGCACGGCGATCGAATCGGCATGAACCGGCAGGCCAGGATGGGCTGTCCGTGGCCGGCGGGTGGCCAGCGCGTCCATGCTGGCCCGCACGGCCGCCAGCCGACTGCCGACCGCCGGCCGAGCCGGTCCTCGTTCCCGGTATCTAGCGCGGTCTACTGCCGCGCGCGAGGATCACCGTGACATTGCTTGAACTTGCGGCCCGAACCGCACGGGCAGGGCGCGTTCCGCCCGACGCCGGCGTAGCTCGCGCCACCGGCGGCGCCCGCCGTCTTGTGCTCAGCCCGGCCCGATCCGTCCTCGCTCGGCGCGCTGTAGCTCATGTCACCCGAGCGCTGCGGCCTGGCCAGGCCGCGCGCGAGGCCGGCAGGCAGCTCACCCTCCGCAGCGACAGCAGCGGGTTGCTGCTGGCCGGCCCGCTGGGCTGGCCTGCGAGGCTGCGCCTGCGGCCGCGCTTCCTGGCGCGGCTGGGCCTGCGCCGGCTGCTGGGCCAGTGCTTGCTGGGGCAGTGCTTGCTGCTTTGCCTGCTGCTGGGGCAGGGCCGGCTGCGACAAAGCTGGCGCAAGCCCGGCGCCGACGTCCCCGTCCACGATGGGGTCGGTCTGCACCTGAATCTGCAGGTTGAACAGGTTCAGGACAGACTCCTCCTTGATCCCGTCCATCATGGAGGTGAACATGTCGTAGCCCTCGCGCTGGTATTCGATCAGCGGGTCCCGCTGGCCGTATCCGCGCAGGCTGACACCCTCGCGCAGGTAGTCCATCTCGTACAGGTGCTCGCGCCACTTGCGGTCGAGCACCGACAGCACCACCCGGCGCTCCACGTCCCGCATAACCTCCGGCGTTAGCTCCTCGGCCCGGCGCTCATAGGCCGCGTGCGCGTCGGCCTTCACCGTCTCGGCGATGAACTCGCGGGTCAGGTGCGACCGGTCGCCACCGGCCTGCTCCACCAGCTCATCCACCGTGATGCCGACCGGGTAGAGCTGGCGCAGCGCGCGCCACAGCTTGTCCAGGTCCCATTCCTCAGCGAACCCGTTGGCCGTCTCGCCGTTCACGTAGGCCTCAACGACGTTGTCGATCATGCCGCTGATCTGGTCAGTGAGGTCGGCTCCCTCTAGCACAGCGCGCCGCTCCGCGTAGACGACCTTGCGCTGCCGGTTCATGACGTCGTCGTATTTGAGCACGTCCTTGCGGATCTCAAAGTTGAGCTGCTCGACGTTGTTCTGCGCTGACCTGATCGCCCGGCTGACGTTCTTGGACTCCAACGGCATGTCCGGCGGGGTCTTGAGCATCTGCATCAGGTGCGCGATCTTGTCGCCGTTGAACCTGACCATCAGGTCGTCAGCAAGTGACAGGTAGAACCTGGATTCGCCTGGGTCGCCCTGACGACCGGACCGGCCGCGCAGCTGGTTGTCGATGCGGCGGGATTCGTGTCGCTCGGTACCGAGCACGTACAGCCCGCCAGCGGCTACGACCTCTTCGTGCTCGTCGGCGACGGCCTTGCGGGCCTTCTCCACCGCCTCACCCCAGGCCGCCTCGTAATCCTCCGGCGTGTCAACCGGGGACAGGCCGCGCTGGTGCAGCTGGATGTCGGCCAGGAACTCCGGGTTGCCGCCGAGCATGATGTCGGTACCGCGGCCCGCCATGTTCGTGGCCACCGTGACCGCGCCCTTGTGGCCGGCCTGGGCCACAATCGCAGCCTCCCGCTCGTGGTACTTGGCGTTCAGCACCTCATGCGGCACACCATGGCGCTTGAGCTGCCTGGACACCAGCTCGGACTTCTCCACGCTGGTGGTACCGACCAGGACCGGCTGGCCATTCTCGTGCCGGTCCACGATGTCCTCGACCACGGCGTCCCATTTAGCTTCTTCGCTCTGGAAGACCAGGTCCGGCTGGTCGGTCCTGATCATCGGCATGTTCGTCGGGATGGGCACGACGCCAAGCTGGTAAGTCTGGTGGAACTCGTTGGCCTCGGTCATGGCCGTTCCGGTCATCCCGGAGAGCTTCTCGTAGAGGCGGAAGTAGTTCTGCAGCGTGATCGTGGCGAGCGTCTGGTTCTCGTCCTTGATCTCCACGCCCTCCTTGGCCTCGACCGCCTGGTGCATGCCCTCGCTCCAGCGGCGGCCATGCAGGATGCGGCCGGTGAACTCGTCGACGATCAGGACCTCGCCGTTCATGACGACGTAGTCCTTGTCCCTGGAGTACAGCTCCTTGGCCTTGATCGCGTTGTTCAGGAAGCTGATGAGCGGGGTGTTGACGTGCTCATACAGGTTGTCGATGCCGAGCCAGTCCTCGACCTTCTCGACTCCTGACTCCTGGATGCCGATCGTCCGCTTTTTCTCGTCGACCTCGTAATCGCCCTCGCCGTCCTCGCCCCGGCGCAGCCGCGGCGCGATCTTCGCGAACTCCTGGTACCAGATGCTGTTCTGGTCGACCGGGCCGCTGATGATCAGCGGCGTGCGGGCCTCGTCGATCAGGATCGAGTCCACCTCGTCGACGATGGCGAAGGCGTGGCCGCGCTGGACGCATTCCTCGATCCCCCAGGCCATGTTGTCCCTGAGGTAGTCGAAGCCGAACTCGTTGTTGGTGCCGTAAGTCACATCGGCCGCGTACTGCCTGCGGCGCTCCTCCGGATCCATGTTCGCCAGGATCACGCCGACCTCGAGCCCGAGGAACCGGTGGATCCGGCCCATCCACTCGGCGTGGAACTTCGCCAGGTAGTCGTTGACCGTGACGACGTGGACGCCCCGGCCGCCCAGCGCGTTCAGGTAGGAAGGCAGGACCGCGGTCAGCGTCTTGCCCTCGCCGGTCTTCATCTCGGCGATATTGCCCATGTGCAGGGCCGCGCCGCCCATCAGCTGAACGTCGAAGTGGCGCTGGCCCAGCACTCGGGTGGCGGCCTCCCGGACCGTGGCGAACGCCTCGGGCAGCAGGTCATCGATCGTCTCGCCGTCCTCATGCCGCTGCTTGAGCTCGCCTGTCATGGCCCGCAGCTCGGCGTCGGTGAGCGACCGGAAGTCCTCCTCGATCGAGTTGACCTGGCTGACGATCGCCTTAAGCTTGCGCAGCGTCTTGCCCTCGCCGGCGCGAAGGAGGCTGTCAATGATGGCTGGCACTGTCGTCCCGCTCCCTGCAGATCGTCTGACTGGGTACTCGGTAGCCCGTCTGGACTGACCCTGGTCGCACCTGAGGGGTCGAGTGCGCCCCATGATGAGTCCCTGACCACAATGATAGGTACATAGACGAGGCGTCAGGAGAGGAGCAGCGCGCATGGCTAAGCAGGTCGGGCCAGCCACTGCCGGAAGCGTCGGGTCCACCGGCGCGGGATACGGCGCCAGCGCCGCTGCTGGCGCAGGTACGGGCACTGGGCACGAAGTAATCCCGTTCGTGTCGCAGGTGCCGGGAACGCCGGTAACTTTCGCCTCTTTTCACGGGCGCACGGTTTCCTGGGTTGCCGTCTCAGTGATCATGGCGGCCTTCCTGATCGGCGGCCTGTCGCTAGTGTTCGGCCCGACCTGGTGGCTGTTCTGGGTCAGCCTCGCCATCGCGGCAGTCGGCGGCTTGATGGCGCTGTCCATCGGGATCTTCGACGACTGGTACTAAACCCCACCAGAACCGCGCCTTGTCGGTAAACCCGCGGGTCGGCCAGAACGCTTCCGGCATGGGTCGGCGAGAGTGAGGCCATACTGACCGGCTTCAACAGCGGTCGGCGGACCCGACATATGCGGTTTGAGGCGTTTAACCGTGCTGTCGAGGTCAATTGTCGGAGCCTCCCGGTAGCCTGCGAGCGTGGCTAGCCCTCGCCTCCGTGCCAGTGTTCCAGATCCCGTCCTTACGCTGAGCCAGGACGAAGCCCGCCATCTCACGCTGCGTGCTCAGGGTCTTGTCGGGGCCGAAGGCCGCAGTGGCGGCGTGCCGGGCATGTTGCAACGACTTGGCGCGGTCCAGCTGGACACGATCAGCGTGCTGGCCAGGTCCCATGAGCTGGTCGCGTATGCCCGGCTTGGCGCCGTCGGCCGAGCCAAGGTCGAGCGGGCCTACTGGCACGCCCGCCAGCCGGCCGCCTTTGAGTACTGGTCGCACGCCGCCTGCGTGCTGCCGATCGAGGAGTGGCCGTACTACGCGTTCCGGCGCCGGGCCTTCGCCGAGCGCGGACGGCGCTGGCATCAGAGCCACCCGGACGTGTGCGAGCGGGTGCTGGCCCGGATCCGGGCCGAGGGCCCGCTGACGGCGACCGAGCTGGGCGGCGCGAAGAACGGCGGGGCCTGGTGGGACTGGTCCGACACCAAGATCGCCGTCGAGTGGCTGCTGGATACTGGCAAGGTCATCTGCGCCCGGCGGACTGGCTGGCGGCGCGTCTACGACCTGCCGGAGCGCGTCCTGCCGGCCGGCATGGCGGAAGTCCGGCTCAGCGACGCGGACTGCCTCTCCCACCTGGCCGCGGTGGCAGCCCGAGCGCTGGGCGTTGTGACTCAGGCGGACCTGTCGGACTACCAGCGGGTCCGCTACGGCAGCGCGTCCTTGCGGCAGGCAGGCGCACCCCTGGCCGCCGCGGCGGCCGCGGCCGCCGAAGCTGCAGGCCAGCTGCCGGTCCAGATCTAACCCGGAAAGCTCGCGCCAGCGATCCGTGCCTGGGCCGATCCGGGCGCGCTGGAGTCAGCGGGCCAGCCCGGGCTGGCGACCGGGCGCGAAACAGCGGCGGGGCGGCCGGGGCCGGCGACGGCGGGGCGCGGTCGTCACCGGACGACCCTGCTCTCGCCGTTCGACTCGCTCGTCTGGGACCGTAAACGGACAATGCGGGTATTCGGCTTCGAGCACAGCCTGGAGGCGTACGTACCGCAGGCCAAGCGCGTGCACGGCTACTTCACCATGCCGCTGCTGGCTGGCGGCAAGCTGGTGGGCCGGGTAGATCCAGCTCGCAGCGGCAGCACCCTGATTGCGCGCAAGCTGACGATGGACAAGCCAGGCGCCGCCGAGCCGATGGCGCGGGCGCTGGTCGAGGCCGCGTCCTGGGTCGGCTGTGACAACGTCAAGCTTCAGCAGGTCGAGCCCAGTCAGGTGGAGCAGCGCCTGCGCGCCGCGCTCGCAGCCTACGGCGCCTGAAGCGGGAGAGCGGGTTCGCCACGGAACGCCGCCTGGAACCGCAGATCACCATCGGGGTGCTCGCCGACCAGGCCGGGTTGCCGCTGCTGGTGAGCGCATCAGGGCAGCAAGGCCGAGACCAAGACAATGCTGCCGGTGATCGAGTCGTTCATGACCGCGCACCAGCTGCCGGATGTCACGGTCGTGGCGGATACGGGCATGGTGCCGGAGGCGAACCAGAAGCAGATCGAGGCCGCCGGGCTGTCGTTCACCCTCGGGGCGCGCATCCCGCACGTGCCCCACGTGGTGTCCCGGTGGCGCCGCGAGCACCCCGGCGAGGAGATTCCTGACGGGCAGGTGTTCACCCAGGCCAGCCCGGCCGGGCCGACCGCGAACCGCCGGGACCGGGTTATCTACTATCAGTAGCGCGCTGACCGGGCCGCCGTGCCCTGCGCGGCATCGATGAGCAGGTCGCCAAGGCGGAGAAGGCCGTCGCCGGCCAGACGCCGGTGAAACGGAACCGGTTCATCCAGCTGTCCGGCACCAGGACCGTCAACCGTGAGCTTGAGGCGAAGGCCAGGTCACTGGCCGGGCTGAAGGGTTATGCCGATGTCGGGGTTATGCCGACTGACGGCGTGTTCTGGCTGGTGGGGACCGTGCCGGGGCTGGTTTTGCCGGCATAATCACAGACTCTGCTGCCTGAGCGGGATGCTGGCCTTCCTTTTAGTGCAGAAGGAAGGAGATGCAGCGTGAGCAGCAGCGATTGCCCCGGAGGGTGCCGGATACGGGTGGAGGTGGCCGCCGGTGATTTCGAGTGCTTCCTGATGACCGGCAAGGGCGTCTCGGTAGCCACGAGAGAGTGCTACGTGCGTCATGTCGTGCCGTTCCTGACCGAGTTGGCTGACCTGAAGGGCGTGGTTGATTTTGAGGGCTTGTCGGCTCAGCGGGTGCGTTCGTATGTGACGAGCCTCGGTGGCCGGTACGCGCCGCAGTCGCTGAAGCTGATCGCAACGGCGATCAGGTCATTTCTGCGGCTGGCGTGGATGTCGGGCTGGACAGGCTGCGACCTGACGGCGGCGGTCGGGGTGGTGGTGACGCACCGGTCCGGTCACCTTCCCAAGGCGTTGTCTGCCGAGGATCTCCGGCTGCTGCTGGCGGTTCCCGATCGCCGGACGACGACGGGGTCCCGGGACTTCGCGATGCTGCTGATGTTGTCGCGGCTGGGCCTGCGCGCTGGCGAGGTCGCCGGGTTGTGCCTGGACGACTTCGACTGGCGCGCGGCGACGGTGACCCCGAGGGTCAAGGGCGGACGCAGATTGTGTCTTCCGGTACCTCATGATGTCGGGCACGCGGTGGTGTCCTACCTGCGCCGGCGCCCGGCCGGCATCGCATACCGTGAGCTGTTCCTGCAGGCCCGAGGCGGGCCGTCGCCGATGACATGCCGGGCGGTGACCCAGGTCGTGGCCAGGCATGCCGCCCGGGCGGGGTTGGGGACCGTGAGGGCACACCGGCTCCGGCACTCAGCAGCCCGCGCCGTTCTGTCCGCGGGCGGCAGCCTGACCGAGGTTGGCGAACTTCTCGGTCACGCCGATGGCGCGGTGACCATGGCCTATGCCTCCATCGACCTGCGGTCGCTGGCCGTCCTTGCCCGGCCCTGGCCGGCGGAGGTCGTCCATGCGTGAGCTATCTGCCTTGATCAGCGACTACATCGACTTCCGCGCCTCTCGCGGGTTCCAGCCGAACCCGAAGACCGAACGCCTGCTCACCCAGTTCGCCGGAACCCTTCCTGCCGAACGTGACGATGGCCTGCTGTTCTCCCAGAGTGAGTCGCTGGCGTGGGCACATGCACCCGTCGGAGGACACCCGGCATGGCTGTCTGCCCGGTTGTCCACCATCCGGCAGTTCGCGATCTACCTGGCCGGCTCTGGCCTGCCCGTGGGCGTGCCCGCGGTCCG
>JBKQTJ010000342.1:0-93025 GCA_052143255.1 Streptosporangiaceae bacterium
GGCCAGGCGGGCCGGTACACGACGGGATGGACTTCGCCGCCAACACCCACATCATCAGCCACGCTGGGCGCACCCTGGCGACCGTGGAGGCCGGTCCGCTGCCGTATGAGCTGTCGGAGGAGCTGGAGACGCGCGGACCGTGCGACTTCGGCGGGACGCTGCCGGGCGGGTACGCCGCGCACACGAAGGCCGATCCGGGCACGGGCGAGCTACATGCCATCGCCTACTACTGGGCCTGGGACCACGTGCAGCACGTCGTCGTCGACACGGCGGGCAAGGTTAGCCGCACTACCGACATTCCGGTAGATGGCGGGCCGATGATGCACGACTTCGCGCTCACCGAGAATTACGTCGTCTTGTTTGACCTGCCAGTTACCTTCAGCATGGACGCGGTGTCCGCGGGGAAGGAGCTGCCCTACACCTGGAACGCCGCCCATCAGGCCCGGCTCGGCTTGCTGCCCCGCAACGGCAGCGCTGCCGAGGTTCGCTGGCTGGAGATCAACCCATGCTGGGTGTTCCACACTCTCAACGCCTACGACGAGGGCGGGCGCGTCGTAGTTGATCTCTGCCAGTACCCGCAGCCGTTCGACGTGGCCACCTTGTGGGACGGGCACGGGCCTGCCACCCTCGACCGCTGGACCATCGACCCGGCAGCCGGCACGGTCACGCAGCAGACCATGAACGACCGCGCGCAAGAGTTCCCCCGCGTTGACGACCGAGTCGTTTCCCGGCATCATCGCTACGGGTACAGCGCGATGATCGGCGAAGTGGGCCAGGCGATCACGCCGCTGAGCGGAGACTTCGCTGACCAGGCTTTCACCAACGCCCTCCTCAAGCACGACCTGGCGCACGGCACCGCAGAAAGCCACGACTTCGGCCGCGACGCCACGGCCGGCGAAGCCGTGTTCACGCCAGCCGCACCAGGCGCAGCCGAAGACGACGGGTACGTCTTCGCCTACGTGCACAACCCAGAGCGCAGCGCCTCCGACCTGGTGATCCTGGCTGCGCAAGACTTCACCGCCGAGCCGGTCGCGCGCGTCCGCCTGCCTGGGAGGATTCCGCTGGGGTTCCACGGCAGCTGGATACCGGACCAGTGACGCTAGCGAGCCTTCTAACGGGCCGTTGCTCCCGCCCGGGGAGTGACGGCCCATTAGCCTTCTTGAGGTGGTTAACCGCGGTTACGGATTCGGCAGGCGGTGTCCTGTCCGGTCCAGTCGAATCCGTGCATCGCGCCTTCGGCGTCAGCGAAGAACGGATCGCTGCGCACGCCGGTGAAGTACCGGATCGGGCCGGCCTGGACGGGCTGACCGCTGGCGTCGAACCCGACCGGTGCGCCCTCGATGAGCACCTCCCCGGCGGCTTCGGGCTGCTGGGCCTGGCTGCCGGTGCCGTACACGGCGGTCGCGGTCTGCGGGCCGTCCCTCGGATCGGAGAACACGAATGAGAACGTGGCGTCGGCCAGGTTGTCGCCGTCATTGTCGACGTTGAGCCGGTACACCGCACCGGGTGGAACTCCGACCCAGTCAGGAACGGGTCGCAGTCCATGATCATCACGGTCTTGCCGGGGTCTGTGGGTGATTGGAAAAGGAACAGGTCGGTGAAGTCGAGGCGCGCGTGGTCACCGGGAACTTCAGGTTGGCGGCGCTGAAGTGATTCGACGTGGGCGGTTCCCCTGCTTCAGGCCATGAACTTGAGCAGGGCGGCGTTGACCTGGTCCGCGTGGGTCCAGGCGATGGCATGCGGGCCGCCCTCGATGACGTCGACCTGCAAGTCGCGGATCATGCCGGGCAGCCGCTGCCCGGTCTTCGGATAGGGCAGGACGTTGTCTTCATTGCCCTGGATGACCAGCATCGGCACGTCGATCTTGGGCAGGTCGGCGCGGAAGTCGGTTTCCCAGGTTGCGATGCAGGCTACGGCGGCGGCAGCCGAGGCCGAGGCGGCGATGTTCCAGCTGGCCTGGTAGGCCTGGTCGCTGATGCGGCTGCCCCGGAGCTTGTCGATGTTGTAGAAGTTGTCCAGGAACCCCTTCATCCACAGCGGAGTGTCGTCCCGTGCGGCTTGCATGAACCCATCGAACACGCTGCTCGGCAGGCCTTCTGGATTATCCGGCGCCTGCAGCAGGAACGGCGGGATGGGGGAGACCAGCACGCCCTTCGCGACCCGGGCCGACCCGTACCGGCCCAGGTAGCGGGTCACCTCGCCGGTGCCCATCGAGTGACCGACCAGGGTTACCTCGCGCAGGTCCAGTGTCTCCAGCAGCGCGTTCAGGTCGCTGGCGAAGGTGTCGTAGTCATAACCAGCTGCGGGCTGGCTCGACTTGCCGAACCCGCGCCGGTCGTAGGCGATGACCCGCCGGCCGTCCTCCAGCAGCACCGGCACCTGCTTGTCCCAGGCCCGGCTGCTGAGCGGGTAGCCGTGGATCAGGACTACCGGCTTTCCCTTGCCGTGATCTTCGAAGTACAGGCTGATTGAGCCGCTGTTCTCCTGCCCGACAGTGATGTAAGGCATAGGTCCCCCTTGTCGCTGAGCCCACAGGATTATTGGCTTTACGCCCATCTCGTCCCGCCAGCTGCGGCGGCGGCAGCGGGTCGGGCGCGCCGGCATACCCGGCCAAGAGCTCTGCCGGCCCCCTACCGGCCGCCGCGCGGATGAACCAGCTCTGGCCCCGACGACCCCGCCATCGAGCGCTGAATTTCAAAGCCGGGCGAACGCCACTGGGCGATCGCCCGTATTCTGCGACGCTAACACCAGAGCCCGGCCACCCCGCGAGCCGGCCCGCGAGATGTGCCGCGCGCCCGACGTCCGCTACGCGCCGGCTGGAGGGACCAATCGCGGCGTTTGCCGGGTTGGCCTGCGGGTAGGTGCGCTGGGTGCCGGCTCGTGCGCTGTTCCACACCGCGCCGCGCTGCGTGGAGATCCGGGATCTGCCCACGCCACGGCCTGTCACTGGCGAGGTCATCGTCAGCACCATGTTCTCCGGCATCAGCAGCGGCACCGAGGCACTGGTTTACCGCGGCGAGGTCGGCGAGGACGTAGCGGTTGACGACGCAATCGACGCGCTGGGCGGTGCCTTCCGATACCCCTTCGCCTACGGCTATGCCTGCGTTGGCCGGGCCGGCGATGGCGACCGGGCCGGTGGTGCAGACCGAGCCGTTTTCGCCTTTCACCCCCATCAGGACGTCTTTGCGGTCCGAGCCACTGACCTCGTTCCCGTTCCCGTCTTGGATCCTGTGTCCGCGACGCTGTTCCCGCTGGTTGAGACGGCTTTGCAGGTGACTCTCGACGCCGGAACGGGATACCGCGACCGGGTCATCGTGCTCGGCGGCGGAGTCCTGGGGCTGCTGACCGCGCTCTTGCTGCAGCGGTCAGGACAGCAACCGCTGCTCGCCGAGCCGCAGGCCTGGCGCCGCGCCCTGGCCGGTAGCCTCGGCGTCGCCACCGCGGCGCCCGCGGAACTGGCGAAGCAGGAAGTCCCGCTGGTTATCGACGCCAGCGGAAACCCGGATGCGCCGTCGGCTGCGCTGGACATGCTCGCCCACGAAGGCACCCTGCTGGTCGCGTCGTGGTTCGGCGCGAAACCGGTGGTGCTGCCGCTCGGCGGCGCCTTTCACCGGCGCCGTCTTACCATCCGCAGTTCGCAGGTCTCGACTGTTCCGGCCGGACTGTCCGCGACGTGGACGAGGGCACGCCGCCGCCGGGAGGCCGCGGCGCTGATGCCTGAGCTTCCGCTGGCGGAGCTGTGCACGCACGTTTTCCCTTTCGCCAAGGCCGCTGACGCTTTCCGTGCGGTGGACGAGGGCACCCCCGGCCTGATGCACGCGGTTCTCGACTACGAACTGGACTGCCGGTGACCCATCAAGTCGGACTGAGCCGGAATGTCCGTGCGTTTCATGTCATGCCGGGACTGCCTGGCCCGGAAGGGCAGCTGCACGATCACGACTACCGGATCGAGGTCGTGGTGGACCGTCAGCGGCTGGACGAGCGAGGTATGGTCTGCGATCTGGATGTGCTCGAGGCGGCGATGGCCGAGATGACCGGCCAGATCGAGGGCCGCAATCTCGACGAGGTCCGCCCAGCTGACGCGCAGGCTGTGACGGTGGAGGTATTCGCGCGCTGGGTGCACGAGGTCCTGTCGCCCGTAGCCGCCGCGGCAGGTGCCGACGCCGTGGCGGTACGGGTGTGGGAAACTCCGGCGGCGTTCGGCGGATACCGCGCACCATGTTGACCATTTGCGTGATTACCCGGGGTGACCCCGCCACCCTGTCGGGCGGATACCGGTATCAGCGGCGGATGGCCGAGGCGGCCGGGCGAAACGACGCCCGCCTCAGCTTCGCATCGCTGCCAGCGCGGCTGGCTTTCCTGCACGGTGGCCGGGCGCTGCGCACTGCCAGCCAGGCCGATGTCGTGCTAGTCGACAGCATCGCCGCGGCTTCCCTGGCACCGTGGCTGCTGTTGCGGCGCCCGAAGCGGCTGGCCGCCGTCGTCCACCAGCCGCCCGGCGGAATCGATCATCCGCCCTTCCGGCGCTGGTTGCAGGCATCGCTGGACCGATCTGTCTATAAGCGCTGCGACACGGTGATCGTCGCCAGCGCGCTGCTAGCCGACTGGCTCGAGCACGCCGCCGTCGTGCCGCCTGGCCGGGACCAGCAGGCGGGAACGCAAGTCTGCGACCTCAGGCACGGAGCGCGAGCCGCTGCCCTGTGCGTGGCTAACTGGCTGCCCAACAAGGGCATCGTGGAGCTGCTGGCCGCAGTCGGGCAGTTGGCGCCCGGCATGCTGCGCCTGCACCTGGCGGGCGACGAGCGGCTAGGCACGGCATACGGGCAGCGCGTGATCCGCGGGCTGGGCGAGCTATCCGACCGGGTGGTGCGCCATGGGCCTTGTAGCGACGCGGAGGTAGCGCGCTTGTACCGTTCGGCCGACCTCTTCGTCCAGCCGTCGCGGTGGGAGACCTACGGGACCGCCGTCGCTGAGGCCATGGACGCTGGCCTGCCGGTGATCGGCTGGCGCTGCGGCAACCTGCCGCACCTGGTCGATAACGAGAAGCAGGGCATCGTGATCGCACCAGGCGACGTCCCTGCGCTCGCGGCGGCACTGCGCAGGCTCGCCGAGGACGAGGCCGAACGCCGCCGGATGGGCGCCGAAGCGACCAGCCGGGCACGGAGCCTGCCAACGTGGGAGCAGTCCGCACACAGATTCTTCGCCATCCTTGCCGGGCAGCCATGACACTCGGCTGGAGCATCCCCGCTGGGCAGCCCACGGTCACGGTCCTGCTGCGACACGGCGATACCCGACTGTCACCGGAACACCGTCTCAGCGGGCTTCGCGACGTGCCCCTTAGCGCCGACGGCACCCGGCAGGCCAAGGCCGCGGCCGGCCGCCTCGCCGCCGGTGCCCGGATCGACGCCGTGGTCAGCTCTCCACTACAGCGGGCGGCGGCCACCGCCGCCATCGCGGCTACCGAGCTAGGGCTGACCGCCGACACCGACGATGATCTGCGCGAGACCAGCTTCGGCGCCTGGGAAGGCTTCACCCTGGCAGAAGTCCAGGAACGATGGCCGGAAGCCGTTGCTGCCTGGCAGCACGACCCCGAGCAGGCACCGCCGGGCGGGGAGAGCTTCGCCGATACGGCCCGCCGCGTCGACCGCGCCTGCGAGCGGCTCCTGCGACAGCACTACGGTCAGCGGGTCCTGGTGGTAAGCCACATCACGCCCATAAAGATATTGCTGTGCCGCGCCCTCGACGTCCCGCTCGCCGCGCTCTACCGGATGTACCTCGGCTCAGCCTGCATCAACGAGATCCAGTGGCACGGACCTGCGTACGCCGCGGTGCGCCGCGTCAACGACACCAGCCATCTGCCGTGACGGAGGGTAAGGAACGGGCTATGAACCGAGCGGAGGTCCGGGTACGCCGGGTGTACGAAGCGCCGCAGCCCAGCGACGGCACCAGAGTGCTGGTCGATCGGCTCTGGCCGAGGGGGCTTTCGAAAGCCAAAGCGGCGCTGGATGAGTGGTGCAAGGACATCGCACCGTCCAATGAATTGCGCCAGTGGTACAGCCATGAACCGGACCGCTTCGGTGAATTCCGTGGGCGTTACCTGCTGGAGCTTCAAGATCCCCAGCGGGCAGAAGCGCTAGCGCAGCTGCGCTCGCTTGCCAATAAGCGGCAACTGACGCTGCTCACCGCCACCAGGAAAGCCGAGATCAGCGAAGCGGCCGTGCTCGCAAGCCTGCTTTAGACCGCCCGCAGCGCACGTGGCACCAGGATTGCGGAAGGCACGCAGACTCCGCCATCGCCGCGGTCGGCGGCGATCCGGCCCGGCCAACGGAATGCCCAGGTCCCCGGCACGCTCAGGTTAGAGTGGCGCCGACGGCTCGCGCGGCACGGCAGGCAGAGGAGCCCTACCGCAATGACTGACACACGGCAGCCCGACTACAGCGCGTACGCGGCCGCCGGGGCAGCCGTACTGCAACGCTGGTATTGCCGGTTGACCGGACGGTGGCGGACAACCGGCTGGTGGAACGCGGCGAACGCGCTGACCGCCGTCATCGACTACACCCAGCGGACCGGGGAGCGAAGCCACGCCTGGGCGGTCCACTGGACGTTCCGGGTCGCCCGGTGGCGGCATTCACATTTCGTCGACCGTTTCTTCGACGACAACGGGTGGTGGGCGCTGGCCTGGATAAGGGCTTATGACCTCACCGGCGAGGCCCGGTACCTGGACGCTGCACGGCGCATCTTCGACAACATGGTCACCGCCTGGGACGACACCTGCGACGGCGGCTTGTGGTGGAACCAGGACCGGAAGTACAAGAACGCGATCACCAACGAGCTGTTCCTGACGGTCGCGGCCCGGCTGCAGCTGCGCTCGCCTGGCCGCGACGGCAACTACCGGGACTGGGCACTACGGGCATGGCACTGGTTCGGTGCCAGCGGCATGATCGGCCACAACGGCCTTGTCAACGACGGGCTCACGGCGGACTGCCAGAACAACGGCAAGCCCACCTATACCTACAACCAGGGCGTGATCCTGGGTGGCCTCGCCGACCTGTACGAAATCACCGGCGAGAATGCCTTGTTGCGGCAGGGCGAATCCATCGCGGACGCAGCGCTGGGCGAGCTTTCGAGCCCGCCGTCCGCCAAGCGGCCGGGCATCCTGGCCGAGCCGGGTGAGGCGGACATGGTCGGCCGCCACGGCGACGGGAGCCAGTTCAAAGGCATCTTCGTGCGTAACCTCTGCGACTTCTACCGGCACAGCCGACGCACGGAGTACCGCGACTACATCCTCCGTAACGCCGGCTCCATCTGGGAGAACAGCAGGAATGCTGACAACCAGTTCGGCCTGTGCTGGGCTGGGCCGTTCGACACCGCCGATGCGAGCAGGCAGAGTTCAGGTCTGGACGCGCTCAACGCCGCTGTCGCGCTTAGCGGCGAAACCCGCTGAGCCGGATCGGATTTCCGTCCAGCACACCGCGCACTGCCGCGCGGCAGGGGGTCGCGCAGCCCGTTCCCATGGTTCGGAGCCCTGCCCGCCGTTAATCGTCCTGGTTCAGACCATGGTGACGAGCATGTAGCCCATCGCGATGCCCATGGCGATCTTGGAGCAGGCGGCGAACCTCGGGGCGAGTGCCGCGACAGCCCCGCTCCCTGAATGCGTAGCGCCCGCGAGTCCGGCGCGTGACAGCGCGGCGAGCTGGTCGGAGGTCCACAGGATGTAGCCCAGCATGAACAGCGCGAGAACCAGCGCGAGCGCAGGGTTCGGTGTGCCGGCCTGCGTCATGCCGGACATTGCCATCGCAGGCGCACGGCCGGACGCGCCAGCCGGCAGGAGCATGTAGACCATCGCGGCGCATTCGACGGCGTGCGGTCCGGGATGAGCGCACCGCCAGCTCCGGCACCGGCGCGGGCGCCGGCTGCTGATCATTCGCCAGGCGAACCAGCCTGCCGCGGCCGCGAACATCGCACGCCAGACGGCAGCCGGAGCCGGGCTCAGGCGCGGCTCAAGCATGCCGGCCATGGCCACGCCCATGACGGCATGCAGAGCATCTGCCTCGAGTCCGGCGGTCCGGCCGCGGACCCAGCCGATGAGCAGGCGAGAGCCACAGCTGCAAGCGATCAGCAACATCAGCGCCGCGACGCCGGCCGCCAGCCAGCCCGGCCCTGTCATCGGCGGGGCCCTGTAGTGGCGCCGCTCGAAGTCGCGGCTTGCCGTCGCGGTCCAAATTCATTGTGCAGCATGACTAGGAAAGGCTATTCCGCGTGGCTTGTCGTCGCAAGCACAGGTAGCCGAATAGGCCATAACTTGAACCAGCTCTCTATTGCCAGTAAACCCCAGCCGGGTATATTCAAAACCCTGGGTGGGTATGCCAGGTACCACACGGTGGTATTCAAAGCGGCATTGTGATACCAGCCCAGGGTATTACCGGAACCCGGCGCGGGTATCTGTGCCGCGAAATAAGTCTGTTCATCGTGCCGATAATGTTGCCCAGCACTTTCGGTGCTGTGTAGATTTCCGGCGTGCGGCGCTACTTCGCCGTACTAGCAGGCTCTGGCCCGGCGCGTGGGGTCCCCCGAGAGCGGCGGTCAGGCTGGAAGGCAGACAGGAATGACATCGGCTGCGGTTACCGGTAAGGCGTCACCGCCGGAACTCAGAGAGGTCGAGCTATCCATCCGGGGCATGACGTGCGCGGCATGCGCGGCACGGGTGGAGAAGAAACTCGGCTCGATTCCCGATGTCACCGCGTCGGTTAATTTCGCGACCGAGAAGGCTGTCGTGACGGCGCCGCTGTCGGTGGCATCCGATCAGCTGATCGATGCGGTGGCAGCAGCAGGCTATGACGCCGTATTCACACGGTCGCCCTCGGCCGACGATCCTGCGAACGCCGACGGCGCTACCGCGTATGGCGAACGGGCTGCTTACCTACGGCGCAGGCTAATTGTCGCGCTGGTGTTCTTCGTGCCGCTCAGCGACCTGTCGGTGCAGTTGTCGCTGTTCCCGTCCTCCCGGTTTCCCGGCTGGCAGTGGGTGCTGGTCGCGCTGGCCTTGCCAGTGGCCGGGTGGGCAGCCTGGCCGTTCCACGCCGCGGCACTGAAGAACGCCCGGCACGGCTCGGCGTCGATGGACACCCTGGTATCGCTGGGCATCTGGGCGGCTTGCGCCTGGTCGGTGTATGCGATGTTCGTGCTGGATGCCAGGCAGGCTCGGGTCAGCCCAGCGCAGCTGCTGATCCACGCCTCCGGCGGCGGCATTTACCTGGAGGTTGCTGCATCGGTGACCACGTTCCTGCTGGCGGGCCGGTGGTATGAGGCCAGGGCCCGGCGCGACGCCGGGGACGCGATGCGGGAGCTGGCAAGAGCCGGTGCGCGAGACGCGTGCGTGCTGGGCGCCGACGGGACAGAGCGGCGACTGCCGGTCGCGGAGTTGCGCCGTGGTGACCGGTTCGTCACGCGCCCAGGAGAGGCGATCGCTGCCGACGGCGTCGTGGAGTTCGGCGAGTCGGCAGTTGACACCAGCATGATGACCGGCGAGCCACTGCCAGCCGAGGTCACCGCGGGCGCCCTGGTGACAGCCGGGACGGTCGTGGTGAGCGGCCGGCTAGTCATCGCCGCCACCCGCACCGGTGATGACACCCAACTGGCGCACCTGATCGCCTTGGTCGAGCATGCCCAAGCGGACAAGTCGTCCGCCCAGCGGCTCGCCGACCGCATCTGCGGCGTGTTCGTGCCGGCGGTGCTCGTCGCATCGGCGCTGACGCTCGCGGGATGGCTGCTAGCAGGAGCTGCCGCTGAGCGCGGGATCAGCGCCGCCCTCGCCGTGCTGATCATCGCCTGCCCGTGCGCCCTGGGCCTGGCAACCCCAGCGGCCCTCGTCGTCGCGTGCGGGCGGGGCGCCCAGCTCGGCATCTTCATCAAGGGTTACGAGGCGCTGGAGGCTTCCCGCAGTGTGGACACAGTGCTGCTGGACAAGACTGGCACGCTCACCACCGGAATGATGACAGTGGCCGGCGTGCAGCTGGCTCCTGGCACCAGCCGGGCCATGCTGCTGAGTCGGCTGGGCGCCGTGGAATGCGCCTCCGGGCACCCGGTCGCGGTGGCGATGAGCGCGTTCGCCGAGCAGGAGGTGGGGCCGCTGCCGCAGGCGGCCGGCTTCGCGGCGATGCCCGGCCTGGGTGTCCGCGGCGTTGTCGACGGCGCGGAGGTGGTGGCCGGGCGGGAGCAACTGCTCGGCGACCGTGGGCTCGCTGTTCCGGACGCCCTGGCTGCGCATTGCTCGGCGTGGACGGAGTCGGGCCGTGCCGTGGTGCTGGCCGGCTGGGACGGACAGGCGCGCGGTGCCGTTGCGCTCGCAGACACGATCAAGCCGTCGGCTGCTGCGGCGGTTGCAGCGCTGCAGCGGCTAGGCCTGCGCACGGTGCTGCTGACCGGGGATACCGACGTAGTTGCGCAGGCCATCGCGGCCGAGGCTGGCGTCGATGAGGTAATAGCCGGGGCACTGCCCGCGGACAAGGTCGCGGTCGTACGGGAACTTCAGGCACAAGGCCTGCGGGTCGCCATGGCCGGGGACGGCATCAATGACGGGCCTGCGCTGGCGGCTGCTGACCTGGGCCTCGCGCTAGGTTCCGGTACCGATGTGGCGATCACCGCCGCCGACATGATCCTGCTGCGCGATGACCTCCTCGTGGTTCCGGCAGCGGTCAGCCTGGCCCGGGCCACGCTGGCGGTGATCCGCCGGAACCTGGCCTGGGCATTCGGATACAACATCGCGGCGATCCCGCTTGCCGCGGCCGGGTTCCTCAACCCGCTCATCGCCGGGGCAGCGATGGCAGCTTCGTCGGCGTTCGTGGTCGCGAGCAGCGTGCGGCTGCGGCGTTTCGGCACCACGAGCCCGCCCGCGAATGCGCGGCGGAGACCAGCCGGCAGCCAGCAGCATGTGACGCACGGCCTGCCAGGCGAGACTGAGGAGGCTGCGTCATGCCCGGGATGAACTCCGGCGTTAACGTGAGCGACCCGACGGTGGTGGCGGCGTTCAGGGCGGCACTGCTGCATCAGGGGCTGATCGCGCTGCTGATCTTCTTCGTGGTCGGGCTGGGGTGGGTGAGCCTGCGCACGTGGCTGCCCGCGGCTGGAAACGCCCTGCCGACGGCTCCAGCGTCTGCGGAGCCTGCCTGGCGGCAGGTGCTGCGGATCGGGTTTGGCGTGCTGTGGCTGTTCGACGGGATCTTGCAGGCGCAGCCGAAGATGGCGATCGGGTTGCCGTCGCAGGTGATCGAGCCGATTGCGGCAAGCTCGCCGCACTGGGTGCAGGCCGTGGTGAACTGGGCCGGAACTGCATGGTCGTATCACCCGCTGCAGGCCGGTGCCTCGGCGGTGTGGATCCAGGTCGGGATCGGCATGTGGCTGATCGTGGCCGCGCGTGGGCCACTGTCCCGGCTGGCCGGCCTTGTGAGCATCGGCTGGGGCCTGGTCGTCTGGGTCTTCGGCGAGTCCTTCGGCGGAATCTTCGCCCCCGGCCTGACCTGGCTGTTCGGCGCGCCGGGCGCGGTGCTGCTCTACGCCGTCGGAGGCGCACTGATCGCACTGCCCGACCGTGCCTGGCGCAGCCGGCGGCTCGGCCCCGCGGTTCTCGGTGGGCTGGGGCTTTTCCTCGTGGGCATGGCGGTGTTGCAGGCGTGGCCGGGCCGCGGTTTCTGGCAGGGAACCGTGCACGGTCGGCCGGGCACTCTGGCCGGCATGACCTCCTCCATGGCACCAACCCCGCAGCCGCATTTCCTGTCCGCCTGGATAACTGCGTTCACCGGGTTCGATGAGGCGCACGGGTTCGCCGTGAACGCGTTCGCCGTCGCCGCGCTAGCGGTCACCGGTGCGGCTTTCGTCAGCCGACGGCCACGCCTGATCCGCCCGGTCCTGGCTGGGTTCGTGGTGCTGTGCATGGCCGACTGGGCGCTTATCGAGGACTTCGGTTTCTTCGGCGGCCTCGGCACCGATCCGAACAGCATGATCCCGTTCATCCTGCTCGCCGTCAGCGGGTACCTGGCCCTGGCATCCGCGCCCAAGCCTGCCGAGGTAACGGCCGCCGAGCCTGCCAGCGCCGAGCACCGAGCCTCAGGAAGCTGGCGACAGCGACTGCAGATTCCGTCCGCGCTCCGTTCGCTGGCGTCGGCCAGTATCAGCTCCGTCGCAGCCGTCGGGTCCATCGGCGTGATCATCCTGGGCGCGGCGCCGATGGCGGCCGCGCAGGCCAGCCCCGTCGCCGACACGATCCTGGCGCAGGCCATTGACGGGAACAGCGCCCCGCTGAACTACCCGGCGCCGGCGTTCCGCCTGACCGACCAGCGCGGCCGTCCGGTCTCGCTGGCGAGCCTTCGCGGCAAGGTGGTGCTCCTGACGTTCCTGGACCCGACGTGCACATCCGACTGCCCGATCGAAGCGCAGGAGTTCCGCCAGGCTGGTGAACTACTGGGCAACAGCGACCGGCGCGTCGAGCTTGTCGCCATCGTCGCCAACCCGGTCGACTACCTGGTCGGCTACACCCAGGCATTCGACCGGCAGGAGGGCCTGGACAGCGTGCCGAACTGGCTGTACCTGACCGGCAGCCTGGCCCAGCTCCAGCACGTGTGGCGCGACTACGGAGTCGCGGCGCAGATTGAGCCGGCCGGGTCGATGATCGGCCACAGCGAGGTCGCCTTCGTCATCGACCGCAGCGGGCGCGTGCGGCGGGAGATGAATTTCGACCCCGGCCCGGGAACCAGCGCGACCAAGTCCTCGTTCGCCGCCGAGCTCACCGACGCCGCGCGTCAACTGCTGGCGCAGCCATGAGGGCGGCGATCCGCCGCGGCGAGGTTACGGCCATGGCGGCGGCTGGGGCGGCGGCTATGGTGCTCGTCGTCGGCTGCAGCAGCAGTGCCCCGCCCGCGCGCGGGCAGGCCGCGCTGATTACCGTGCCCGCAGCCTCGCTGGATACGTCCCTGGCTACTCCGGCCGGCTCGTGGGCCGCCGTGGTGATGGGGGGACCAGCGGCCCAGCACAATAACTTCTGGCAGCTGTTCACCCGACCCTCCGGGGCCACTCGCTGGAGGCTGGTAACCCCGCCTGGCACCGCCGACAACGGCGGCCTGGTCCTGGCCGCGGACGCCGGCCAGCCGGTGATCACCGCGATCCGGCCCAGTCAGTACCTCACTTACACCCCGCTGACGCAGACCCGCGACGGCGGACAGGCATGGTCGGCCGTCAGCCCATTGGACGCCCAGCTCGCGAGCACGCCCGACGCCCTCGCCAGGCAGCCGACTGGCGGCGGCCTGCTCGCGCTGTTGGCAAACGGCACGGTCGAAACTGAAGCCGCCGGTTCGACCAGATGGAAGACCCTCGCCACTGAACAGAACTTGGCGTCCACGTCAGCCGGCCGGAGCTGCGGCCCGCGGGCGCTTACCGCGGTGGCCTACAGCCCGTCGGGCGTTCCGTTGCTCGCCGGGGCATGCTCCCGGCCGGGCACTGCGGGCATCTTCGCCGGCATCGGCAGGACCTGGCAGCCGGTCGGCCCTGCTATGCCCGCCGCCCTGGCCGGCCTGCGCGTGAGCGTGCTGCGGCTCGCGGCAAGCGCGAGCCAGGTCGTGGCGCTGCTGGCAGTCGGCTCCGGGCACGCCGCTAGCCTGCTCGCCGCCTGGTCGTCAGACAACGGACGCCACTGGGCGCTGTCCCCGCCGCTGCCGTCCGGCGACACCGCTGTGTCATCGGCTTCGTTCGGGCCCGCCGGGACAGCCGCCGTGATCACTGCGGCCGGCCGTGCCGAGGTGATTACGACCGCGGCCGGCCGCTGGATCGCGCTGCCTTCCCTGCCGGCAGGCACGGCGACGCTTTCCCCCGGCAGCGGCGGTCAGATCGACGCGCTCGCCGTCCGCCGCGCCATGCTGACCGTCTGGCAGCTACCGACTGGCGGCAAAACGTGGACGCGGACGCAGCTGATCAGGGTGCCAATCCAGTACGGCTCGTCAGGCTGAGGCTGGTGTGATCGCTGCGCGGACCGATCAAACGCCTGGGCGGGCGTACCCTGGCAGCGCAAGCGCAGGCGCTCAGCCACGAGCACCTGTCGGGCCGGAGGGCGGCATGTACGGGTACACGGAGAATAAGGACGCGTATATCAAGCGGCTGCGCCGCATCGAAGGCCAGATACGCGGCCTGCAGCGGATGGTCGAGGACGACAAGTACTGCATCGACATCCTCACCCAGGTCGCCGCTGCGACGCGGGCGCTGCAGTCCGTCGCAATCGGGCTGCTCGAGGACCACCTGGGCCATTGCGTCGCCGGCGCGGTTGCCGAGGGCGGCGACACCGCCACGGCCAAGGTCCGCGAAGCCTCCGATGCGATCGCCCGGCTAGTGCGGTCCTAACAATCCCCGGCCTGGGGCCGCACAACAGCGCGCATCCGGCGCATCCGCACGTACTGTGCGAGAGTGGCGCCACAACAACCACGGTGGCTTCGCAGTCACCATGATCAAGCCGGGTTGGTTGGCTTCCGTAGCCAGAACGAGGGCCGTGAGGTGACTGGCGGACAACGTGACACACGGCCTTCAGCCGGAACCCGTTCAGCCTGGGGTTCGCTAACGGCGCTGTTCCGGCCACCCTCCGTGGCCGCTGCTGCGGCCGATCAGGAAGCCTTCCGCGCCGGAGAGGTCCGGACCGTTAGCTGCTTTCTCGCGGGGTCGACCGATCCGTACCCGCGGCATCCTAGGCAGGGAAAACTTGAGTTGACGCAAGACAGGATCGTATGGCGGCCGTTCTGGAGCGTTCAGCGCACGCCGATTGCGATCGATAAGCGGGTCCATTCCGTCGAAGTCCGGGAAGCTGGCCGGGCTGAATGGAACCTGAAGAAGGGCGGCAACGCCTTCGGCGTTCCGGTTCCTGAATTTCAGGTCGTCGTATGCCACACCGATCGCGGTGTTGTTGAACTGTCCGTCCCGAGCACGGATGTGGCCGTGGTCCTGACAGCACTCCGGCGCTGACGTCTGCGGCCGTTGGTGCGAACCAGCTCGGCGAGGTCGGCCACCTGCCGGTCTGCCCCGGCCGGTCGGCCCGGCCGCACGTCGGGACGCGGGCGTTAGAGTTCCGGGTTCGCTAGGCAGGCGTCGGTCAGCGGCGCGGCGCGCTGCCCGTCGAGCGTTTCCCTGATGATGTCGGCGTGCCAGCATGGCGAGCAGCGCATCACGCTGCTGCGCGAGGAAAGTCAGCAGGCTGTCACGCTCATCGGCAACCGAACGGGGAAACAACGGCATACGGCGATCTTGCGCCAGTACCCGCTGGCATGCACGCTCGGCGGCCGACCGGATCTGCTAAGAGACGCCTTGGCGCGGGGTCCGGACATCGCGGCAAACCGGGATGCTTGAATTGGTGACGTGGTGCACGAGGTGCCATTGAGAGAAGCCGACCGACTCTGCTCGGTCGGCGTGACTGCGTCCCAGGGCCGGTGGCCGTGATCCTGGTAACCGGAGCAACGGGGCAGGTCGGATACCACCTGATGGAGGCGCTGGCGGATGCCAGGGCCGATGCGACGGCGATGGTGCGGGTGCCAGCCCGCGCGGCCGACCTGCCCGGATCGCCTGATCACCTGGTAGCGACGCTTGACGGGCCGCCACCAGCGGAGGTCCTGCGTGCATATGACCCGATCTTCCTGCTGAGCCCGGCACATGAAGGGCAGGTGGAGCTTGAGCTGATCTTCATAGACGCGCTGCTAGCCGCGGGCCATCGGCCGCACGTCGTGAAGATCGCAGCCGACGGATTCGAGGATCCGGGCTGCGAGGTGCGATTCATGCGCAACCACCGCCAGATAGCTGCGTACCTGGACGCGACCGGCCTGCCAGTCACTTACCTGGCACCCTCCATGTACATGGAGAACTTGCTGGAGGCCGCGGAAACCATCCGCGAGCAGGGCTCGATCTTCGCGCCCGCGGGTCAGGGCCGCATCGGCTTCGTGGCGGCAAGCGACGTCGCGAAGGTCGCAGCCCACGTCCTGACCAGCGAGGGCCACGAGGAGCAGACCTACGTCCTGACCGGGCCCGAGACTCTCACCTATGCCGGCGTCGCGGCTCAGGTCTCGGCTGTGTTCGCCCGCCAGGTTGACTACGCGGACATGCCCGAACAGGTAGCGAAAGAGCAGATGCTGGCCAGCGGCCAGAGCCAGTGGCAAGCAGACGCGACCATCGAGCTGTTCGACTGGATCCGGAACGGCGGCGCCGACGCGGTGACTTCGTGCGTGCGGGACCTTACCGGAGACGACCCACGCGACATCGAGGACTGGCTGAGCGAGCAGCGCGGGGCGTTCCTCGTGCCGTCGCGGTAGCTGCCTTCGGCTGGCGAACCGGGCCGGCGGATCGACCAACTCAGGCGGACCTCGCCGCGATGACCTGCCCTTGTACAGCACATGCTCTCGGTCGCCCGCGCCGAATCCGGCCCCGACGCGCAGCCGCTCTGCCAGGATCGGTACCGGTTCGTGTTCGTTATCGCTGATGGAGCAAGCCTGCAGCCCGGCCCGCCCGCGGCCGCCACCGGACGCGTGATCTGCGTGATCGGGCAGCTGACCGGATCGCGAAGGCAGCGTTCCGATCACACTCGAGGGGAACGATGTACAACCTGCCCTCCCGGCCCGACACCGTCCGGCGTCCGCGCATCCCCGGCCCGGACCAGTGAGCGCGGTCACGCCTCGCACCGCCAGGCGCACCTACCATGTCGCCGAGCCGATTCACGGGATGATCTACTTCACCCCGCACGCCGCTCAGTCCTACGCCCGGATCGGGATCACCCATCAGCGCATGACCTATTTCGCCTCGCGATCGGCCGCGATGGGCCCGGTTGCGGCCGAGACCGTGATCGCGACCTTCTTCAACTTCAGCCCCGCGATCATCCGACAGGTCATCCCCGCGGCCTGGCAGATCGCGACCCCGGGCCAGGTGCTGGCAGCCCGCTTCGAGGCGGCCGACCGGTCGCTGCGCCAGGCCTGGGCCGCCGAAATTGTCAGTTCGAACGTCCGGGAAGCGGCTGACCTGGCCCGGCGCGCAGCCGACCGGGCACGCGGCCGACCGCAGGGCCGGGCCCTGTTCGCCGGGCATGCCTCGCTGCCGTGGCCCGACGCGCCGCACTTGGTCCTGTGGCATGCGCAAACCTTGCTGCGGGAGTACCGCGGTGACGGTCACGTCGCGCTGTTGCTGATCGAAGGGCTCGACGGCCTGGATGCGCTGATTACGCACGCCGCCACCGGCAGCATCCCCGCCGAAGCGCTGCGGACCGCGCGCGCCTGGACCGAGCAGGAGTGGGCGGCCGGCGTGGCCCGCCTCCGGGAGCAAGGCTGGCTCGCTGATGGTCCCGGCCTCACCCTCAGCGAGGCGGGCCACCGCCGCCGCCGGTCAATCGAGGATCGTACCGACGAGCTGGCCGTCTACCCGTACGAGGCAATCGGCGAGGACGGCTGTGCCAGGCTCCAACAGCTCACTGCGCCTCTGTCGTCGGCAGTCATGGCCGCGGATCTGGGGTTCCCCGCCGTCCTGACCGCCCGATATAGCCAAGACACTTAACAGGCGTCGTAATTCTGCTATCTCCCGGTGCCGCCTCCGGCTTCGGACGGCGCGCGGGATCCGGAACCGTCACGGGCTTAATAAGCGCTGACGGCGAGCCGGATCGCCACCGCGAGGCCGCAGATGCCGACGAAGATGCGCAGCCCCCGCGCGGGCAGGCGCCGCACGAGCGACGGGCCGATCCAGCCGCCGACCAGGAAGCCCGCAGCTAGCGGCACCGCCGCGGCCCACCGCACCGGCCCGAAGATCGCGAAGCCGACGCCGGCGACTGCGTTCGCCAGGCCGGATATCACGTTCTTCAGCGCGTTGGTCCTGGCCAGCGACTGCGGGATCATGCGGATCAGCACCGCGAGCATAAGAATGCCGCCGGCCGCCCCGAAATACCCGACATAGACCGCGACTGCGAAGACTCCGGCGCGCGAGATCAACCCACCATCCCGGCCGGTCCTGCCGGTCGCACCCGTCCCGGACACGCCGGCTGCGAGTGAGGGCTCGTCCTGCTGGGCGCCCTGCGGCACCGGGACAGGGCGCCGCAGCACGGTCAGCGACCCAAACGCAATCAGGACCGGCGCCACGTACTCGAAGCCCCGCGATGGCGTCAGCAGCAGCAGGGCCGCGCCGACAGCGCCGCCTGCCGCCGTCAGCATGCCGAGCCGGAGCACCCGGTGCCGCTGGCCGGCCAGCTCCGGCCGCGAGCCAGCGGCCGCCCCGACGGCGGTGAACATCAGCGCCACGGTGTTGGTCACGTTGGCGCTGACTGGCGACAGCCCCAGTGCCAGGAGTGCCGGGTAGGACACCACGGAGGCGAGGCTGGCGACGGTGCTGACAATGCCCGCAAGCACCCCGACTCCCAGCAGGGCAACCAGTCCAGCGGCGGTGCTCACATCGCGACCTTCCCGGTTAGGTCCGGTGCTTCTGCGCCGCCCTCGCCGCGGCTGGCGCCGTGCTGGTGCCAGTACGAGGTCGGAGCCCATCGAAGGCGGGACCACCTGGTGAACACGACCGGCCGCGCAGGCGGTGTTGTCCTAAAGTAGGCCATTCATGCCGCTGGGTCGGGCCGTCCGATCCGAAACGAAAGGAAGAACCCGATCGTCCAGGCGAAGGTGATCTTGGCGCGGAATCCGATGACGAGAAGGATGACCCCAAGGATGATCATGAGTAGCTCGAGTTCGGCAGGGTGCACAGCTCACTACCCTGCTGGCGGCCGGCAAACGTCGCGGTCTGCGGTTATCGGCACGCGAGCCAGGGCCTGGCCGTATCACCGCTGCGGCGGCACCCAGCGCGCCGCGACCGCGCGGCGCGACGGCGCGTCGAACGGCGGCCCCGCGGCGGTGTCCCCCTTGACGAATCAGTTGAACGTTCGTTTAATTCTGGCTATGGGCCGCATCGCGGGCGTCACCGCAGCCGACACGCGTGATCGGCTGCTGCGGGCCGCGGCCGACGCGTTCGCTGAACGGGGATACGACGGCACCCGGGTGGCCGATATCGCTGCTGCCGGAGGCGTCAGCAACGGCGCCTTGTACGCCCACTTCGGTTCCAAGGCGGAACTGCTCGTGACTGCCCTGCGAACGCACGGCCGGCGGGTGCTGGCCGACATGTTCGCCGCCGATCCGGGCCGGTCCGTCACCGACTTGCTGCTCGATATCGGCCGGCAGCTACCCCGCCGCCATGACACGCAGGGCTACCTCCTTGTCGAGGCGCTGGTCGCGGCCCGCCGCGACCAGGAAGTAGCTCGTCCGCTGCGCCATTACGTCGCGGAGCGGGCTGACTGGCTCGCCGATCTCATGCGCGTAGCCCAGGCCGGTGACGAGATTGATGCCGAGCTGTCGCCGAGCGCGCTCGCCCATTTCTGCCTCCTGCTCGCGATGGGCAGCGCACTGATCACCCCGGACCTGCATGCTGTTGACGATGAACAGTGGGCCGCCTTGCTCAGCCGGGTAGTAGCTGGCCTCGGCCGCACCCCACCGCAGACGGGAGGAGCGCAGTGAAGCTGCGGATCGACTCCGAGCGCTGCCAGGGACATGGTCGCTGTTACGACCTCGCCCCTGATCTTTTCGGCGACGACGACGAGGGCTTCGGGCAGGTCCTCGGCGACGGCGTCGTGCCGCCTGGCCACGACCGCGAGGCGCGCCTGGCGGTGGCTAACTGTCCGGAACGCGCGATCGAACTGGTCGAGGAGAACTGACATGACTGTGGACGACCGCTTCATAAGGGACTTCCACGAGGTACGCGATGACCAGCCCCTTGGCACTCGCAACGAGATCATCACGGGCCCGGTGTCAGACTGGGCGACCGACTTCTCGCATCTCGAGCCGGAGTGGTCCGCCGACCCCTACAAGATTCAAGATGACCTCCGGCAGCGCTGCCCGATCGCGCGCACCGATCGCTTCGGCGGCGGATGGCTGCCGACGCGCTACCGGGACGTGGCCTCAATCGCCTACGACACCGACCGGTTCTCGTCGCGGTCGATCATCATGAGCAACTTCCGCCCGCCGCGTGAACTGGCGCCGGTAGGCGGCGCGCCGCCAATCTCCTCCGACCCGCCGTTCCACCACGATGCCCGCAAGCTACTGCTGCCTGCGTTCACGAAAACCGCGATCGCGAAGCACGAGCCGGCCACCAGGGCGTACTGCCACTCGCTCATCGACGGCTTCGCCGGGCAGGACGTCATCGACGCCGCTTATAGCTACGCGCAGCACATTCCCATGCGCGTTATCGCCGACATGCTCGGCTTCCCGCCGGAGGACGGGCCGCAGTTCCGTGAGTTCGTCGAGAACACGCTCGAGGGCATCAACCTGCCGCCTGAGGAGCGCATCGCGCGGATGACGAAACTGTTCGACTACCTGCTAGCGCAAGTGCGCTCTCACCTCGACAATCCGCGCCAGGACCTAACGACGTACCTGATCAACGCCGAGCTCTACGGCCGCAAGCTGGAATCCTCGCACGTCGTCGGTGCAATGACCCTGCTGCTTATCGCCGGTATCGACACCTCGTGGAGCGCGATCGGCGCGTCGCTGTGGCACCTGGCGAAGAATCCGCAAGACCGCCATCGGCTCGTCGCGGATCCTGGGCTGCTGCCGACCGCGATGGAGGAATTCCTGCGCGCGTACGCGCCAGTCACCATGGCGCGGCTGGTGAAGGAAGACATGCACTGGCACGGCGTTGACATGAAGGCCGACGACTGGATCCTGCTGTCTTTCCCGGCCGCCAACCGCGACGAAGCCCAGTTCGACCGGGCCGCTGAGGTCATCATCGACCGGGAGGTCAACAGGCACGCAGCTTTCGGCCTCGGCATTCACCGCTGCCTGGGTTCGCACCTGGCGCGCATGGAACTGCGAGTTGCCCTGGGAGCCTGGCTTGACCGGATACCGGAGTTCAGCCTCGATGATCCGGCGGCCGTGACATGGTCCGCGGGCCAGATCCGCGGTCCGCGCGCTCTTCCGCTCCGCATCGGCTAACAGCGACACTCGCTTCGGCTGAGCGGTCCCGTCAGCCGTGCGCTGCAGCAGGTGCTCGCCTACCAGCCGCATTGGGGTCGCAGGCGAGGGTCGCCGTCAGCGGGTAACGCTAAACTGACCTTGTGACGACCACCGACGCCATTGTTGAGCGGGTGCTCACGGGCTACGACACGATCACCGTCGTCGGCGCGAGCGGTGCCGTTGGCAAAGCGGCCAACTCGGTGCCGTCACACATGCAGGAACATGGCTGGCGCATCATCCCGGTGAATCCGCATGCCAACCAGATCCTGGGCGAGCCTGTCTACCGGTCGCTCGCGGAAGTGCCCGAGCAGGTCGGGCTGGTTGATGTGTTCCGGCCATCGTGGCAGGCGGCAGAGATCGCCCGCCAGGCCGTCGCCGCCGGCGCCACTGCGTTGTGGCTGCAGCTCGGCATCGTCTCAGCCGAGGCGCGCGCCATCGCCGAGGCCGCCGGCCTGCTGTACGTAGAGGATCGGTGCCTGGTCATCGAGCAGCGCCGGCTCGGACTGGAAGCGCCCGGCCGCCCGGCCTGATCAAGAACAGCCTGATCAAGAACAGCCTGCATGTCAGTGCCGCTACCTAGCATGTGCTCATGCGATTGGCTCGATACAGGCGCGGTCTCGGTGGCTGACGCCGACGACGTACGCCGCATCGCGCTGGGCCTGCCGCAGGTGGAAGAGATCGACAGCGACGGGTTCGACTTCCGGGTGGCGGGCAAGGGGTTTGTCTGGTCGTATCCGGAGCGAAGACCAGGCAAGCCGAGGATCATCCGCACCGACATCGCGGTGCTATATGTCGGCGACGAAGCCGAGAAGCAGGCCCTGCTCCTGGGCGAGCCTGCGCTCTTCTTCACCGCGCCCGGCTACGACGGTTCGCCGCTGGTGATGCTGCGGCTAGCCGCGGTCGATGCGGAGCGCCTCCGGGAACTGGTTACCGATGGATGGCGGATGCGTGCTGATGGCAGTTCAGCACGCGAGTGGCGCCGTTCCGTTGCGCCGGGCCGCCACCGCCAGTCTTTCCGGTAAATGTCGAAGACGCGCGCCCACCGTTCGTTATATGAGACAACGGGACACGCGGTGATCACAGAGGAATCGAGGCCGGAAATGTCGGATAACGCGAGCACCTGGGCAAGGATCCATGCCGAGCGCAAGGCCGTGGCCGCGACAATCGAGGCGCTGACGCCGGAACAGTGGGACGCGCCATCGCTCTGCGACGGCTGGACGATTGGTTTCGTGGCCGCGCACGTGCTGGCCGGAGCGGAGCAGACCCAAGGCCACTTCCTGCAGGGCATGGCCGCGTCCGGGTTCCGGTTCAACACGTTCATGGAGCGAGACGCGCGGGACCGCGGCCAGCTGACCGCGCAGCAGATCGCCGACCGGCTACGGCTGCGGACCACCACGACCAACCACCCGCCGGCCCCGGTAGCAACCATGCTCGGCGAGGTCATCGTCCATGGCGAGGACATCCGGCGCCCGCTCGGCCTGGAGCGGACGGTACCCGCTGCAGCCGCGAACGAGTGCCTGGAAATGTACACCAAGTCAAGCTTCCCGGTCGGCGGGAAGAAGCGGATACAAGGCCTGCGATTGCTTGCCAATGACACCGGCTGGGTATACGGCGCCGGGCCGGAAGTCTCTGGGCCTGCGGTAGCACTGCTGCTGGCGATGACCGGCCGAGCTGCTGCCCTGGATGGCCTGACCGGGGACGGCGCGCCCATCCTCGCAGAGCGGGTACGGCGCTAGCGTCGGGCGCTAGGCAGCGGAACAGCCGCAGGCGTCGCCGTAACCTGGGGCTTGCCTCGGACCTCTGGAGCAGCGGCGCCAGGGACGACGTCCGGCTGGCTGGGCCAGGAACAGGGCACGTGCCGCGGGCGTTTTACTAAGCGACGTAATCCCGGCTGCTGGAAGATGATTAGTGACACATTGCATTACCTGCGGAACTGAACTGCATCCTGAGCGGGCAGCAAAATACGACTACTGCATGGCACCGAAATGCCAGCAGATAAATCGCAACGGCCTGACGATGGTCGCGATAGGCATGAATAAAGCCGCCGAGGAATTCCTCATCCTGGATGAAAGCGCCCGCGAGGACCTCGCCAACGGCAAGTACCGAGACCAGCGCAGGGGCTCGTTCGGGCCGGCGGCTGCGATTGCCGGCCCGCGCCCGCAGCCAGCGGCAGCCGGGGCTGCGGCGGCGGGTCGCCGCAATCCGTCGCGGCCGCGCAAGACACCGCCGACCAGGGCAGCAGTTACGCCGCCGCCGTGGACCCGACGGCAGGAAAAGCTCGCCCTGCTCTACAACCAGCAGGGCCTTCGCCCCGGCGAGATCGCGGCCAAGCTCGGCGTGAGCCCGAGGCTGGTGACCCAGATCATTCTTGCCGCCAAGAACCGGGGCAAGGCGTAAGGCAGCGACGATCATCGGCTGCCCTGTCGGCGCGCCCGAAAGGGCGGAAATCCGCGGCCGGGCAGGGAGCCTGCGCGTGCGCCCCGCCGCCGTTGGCCGTCAGGTCAGGTAGATCACCCAGACAGGGTGATGGCAACCCCCGGGCCTGGCATGTTGACTTTCGGCGATACCCAGCCAGTGGCTGGGGGCCGATCTGCGGGAGACCCGATGAACAAGCCGGCCAGCCGACGGTGACCGCCGAGTTCTTCTTGCTTGCTTTCGCCGCGGCCCTCAACCCGAAGCTATTGGCCCTCGATCTGCTACTCGCCGAGAACCGGCGGCCACGGGCCATGTTCCTGAGCCTCCTGTTGGCCGGGATGGCCGTCGCGTTGGCCGTCGGCTTCGTGGACGTGCTGCTGGCCCGTCCGAGCGCCACCACAACGCAGGCCTCGGCGAGCGCCGGACTCGACCTCGCCATCGGCCTGTTGCTGATCGCCGCTGGCGTGCTGATAGCGACTGGACGCTTGCTTGGTCACCGGCCACCGACTCAGCCCGCGAACAACGGCCAGCCCGCGAACAACGGCCAGGCCGCGAACAAGACCGGGAACGGCTGGGCCCAGCGGGTTCTGGGAGAGCCTCGGCTGCCGCTGGCCGCAGTGGTCGGCGTGGTGATTGGCCTGCCAGGCGCGGCCTATCTCGCAGCGCTCCGCAACCTGGGTACCGGGAACTCGTCGACGGCCACGCAGATTGTCGCTGTGGTCTTGTTCGTCGTCATCGAATTCCTGCTGCTTCTCGTTCCGTTCGCGTTCCTGGAACTGCGGCCCGAGGCCACCAAGGCGAGGCTGCATAAGATGCAGGACTGGCTGCTGACCCATGCCAGACAACTCATGGTGGCGATCGCCGTCGGGCTAGGCGCGTACCTGACGATCAGCGGCCTGGTACGGCTGACCTGAGTTAGCGGTACGCAGACCAGCGGACTCCGGCCACGTCAACCGCCGGCGGGTCCGGGCCCGGCTTGCGACGTGGCCTGCTGCGGCGTGGCGTCCAGAGCGCAGTGCAGCGCCAGAGGCTGTCGCGCAGCCTTCGCACCGGCCCGGCGGACGGGATTCCGGATCGTCACTGCGGCCAGGAGGCCGCCGACCACGCACACCCCCGCTGCGATCAGCACGGCGGTGTGGAAGCCTGCGGAAAACTGCGTCGGATGCAGGTAGGCCGCGCCAGTCAGGCCGGCAGCGGCGGGGAGGACGGCGACGGCGATGAGCGAGGCGGCGCGGGCGACATCGTTGTTGACAGCCGATGCCATGCCAGCGTGCCGGGCCGAGGCCGCGGCCAGCACCGTCGCGGTCAGTGGCGCCACGTTGATGGCCAGGCCCAGCCCGAAGACCAGGACGGCCGGAAGGACCTGCGTGAGGTAGTTCCCGGAGTAGTCGATGCGGGTGAACAGCGCCAGGCCGATGGCGATCACGATCGGGCCGGCGCTCATCTGCAGCCGCGGCCCGATCCGGGCGGCAAGCGCACCAGACCGGGCGGACAGCACGAGCATGATCACGGTCACCGGCAACAGGGAGATCCCGGCCTGCAGCGGCGTGTACCCGCAAACCTGCTGGAGCTGTATCGGCAACAGGAACAGCGCACCGCCCAGTGCGGCATATACCACGAATGTCACGACGTTGGCAGCGTCGAACTGGGCAGAGCGGAACAGGCTCAGCGTGAGCATCGGCGCGGCAACCCGGCGTTCCCACGCCACGAAGGCAGCCAGTAGGACAGCGCCGCCGATGAGCGCGGCCAGCGGCGCCGGGCTGCCCCAGCCGTGAGAAGGGCCTTCGATCAGCCCGTAGGTCAGCCCGATGAGGCCGAGCGTCACAAGCGCTCCGCCGGTAACGTCCACCTTGCCGGATGCGTCCGGGTCCCGCGATTCGGGCACATGTCGCCAGGCAACCAGCGCCACGACCGCGGCGAGTGGCAGGTTGATCACGAAGATCAGCCGCCAGGACACCGCCTGTATCAGCCAGCCGCCCAGGAACGGGCCGATCGCGACGCCGACGCCGCTGAAACCGGACCAGGCTCCGATGGCCTTGCCCCGGTCGTCGGGCCGGAACGAAGCCTCGATGATGGCCAGGCTCCCCGGCGTGAGCAAGGCCGCCCCGATGCCCTGGAACGCCCTCGCCGCCACCAGGACAGCCGCATTTGGCGCCGCGCCGCACAAGGCCGAGGCCACCGCGAACCAGGCGACGCCGAGCAGGAAGATGCGCTTGCGGCCGTACTTGTCGCCCAGCGCGCCGGCGAACAGCAGCAGGCCAGCCAGGGTCAGCGTGTACGCCGTTACGACCCACTGCAAGGTGGCCAGGCTGGTGCTGAAGTCGCGGCCGATAGCGGGCAGCGCGATGCCGACGACCGTGGCATCGATCGAGGCCATCGCTGACCCCAATACGGTGGCGAGCAGCACCCACCGGCCCGCCCTGCTAGCGAAGCTCAGGCCGTCCCGGTCATCGGATGCCGACTCCGGGCCGGTCACGGCGCGCTCGCCTCAGCGATCTGCACGTGCCCTAGAAGCCCTGGCCGGCAACCACGAGGTCAAAGAACACCCTGTGACCTTACTACCGCATGCCGGTGGGTACGTTCTGCCAGGCCTGGGGAGCCAGCGCGAGCTGGTTGATGCGCGATTTATGCGTATTTCCGGCAGATCTGTGGCGAGGTGCGGGTGGATCGTTGTCTTCGGTAGCGGCTGTGGCCGCGGCGATCGCAGCTGCACTCGTGTTCGGCATAGCTTCGGTAGCCGATCAACGCAGCACCAAGCGCGTCGAGCGGCGGCGCACGCTATCGCCCCGGATATTCCTTGACCTGGTCCGCCAGCCACTATGGCTGGCCGCAGTAGGTGGCACCGTGGTCGGCTTCGGGCTTCAGGTCATCGCGCTAAGATTCGGGCCGCTCGCACTGGTGGAGCCGCTCCTGGTCTGGGACCTGATATTCGCGGTACTGATCAGTGCGTTCCTGCGCAAGCGCTGGGATCCCGTGCTGCTCGGCGGAGTCGTCGCAACCGCTACCGGCATCGCCGGGTTCCTCGTCATCGCGCGGCCGTCCAGCGGTCAGTCGCAGGTGAGCTTTCACGTCGTGCTCCCGCTGGCCACCGGGCTCGCAGCGGGGGTCCTGGCCTGCCTGATGATCGCTGCGCGAAACGAGAACCTGCGGCCGCTGGCGCTGGCCCTTGCCTGCGGCATTAACTACGGCGCCGCAGCATTCCTGGTCAAGCTGGTGGTCACCGACGTGAGCGGCGGCCTGCCCAGCCTGCTCAGCGACTGGCCGATCTACGCCCTCGCGGTCATAGGCCCGCTGGGTTTCCTGCTCAACGAGAATGCTTTCCAGCAGGGAACGCTGATCGCGCCGGTTCTGTCGATCATCACCGCCTGTGACCCGCTGATTTCCATCGTGCTGGCCAGTCTCTGGCTGAACGAGAAGCTCAATAGCACCCCGGCAGGGATCGCCGCCGAGGTCGCCGCGCTGCTGCTGATGGTCACGGGGATTGTCCTCGTTGCCCACCGTGCCCCGCACGTGGCCACGCAACCGAGCGGCGCCGCCCGCCGGCGCTAGCTGGACCGGCTGGCCTCGCCGAGGGTCGTGGTCGGCAGTCGACGACTCGCCAATGCCAGCGCGACAGCCCCAGCGCCCGCGATGGCGAAGGCAGTACCGACGCCGGCCGCGAGCGGCCAGCCGTGTGCCGTCGCTGCGGTCACGGCGGCACCTCCTGCGCCGATGCCAAGGGCAGTGCCGACCACCTCGGCGAGGATCAGCGATGCTGACGCCCAGCCTTCCCGGCCCGCCGGTGCCTCGCGGAGCATGAGCAGCGACGTGGGCGCATATGCGAGGCCGATGCCGAATCCGGCCACAGTCCAGGCGGCGAGGCCGATAAAAACCGGGGTGGCAGGCAGCAGCACCAGCGTCATGCCAGCAAGGCCCGCCGCGATTATCGCCACGCCACAGCCAACGAGGCGGCGGGCCTCCCATTGCCCGTTCAGCCTGGATTGCACCCACGCGCCAGCAGTCCAGGCCAGCGTCGCGCCGGTCACGGCCACGCTGGCTAGCGCGGGGGAGTGATGGCGGACGGTGCTGATAGTCAGCGTGACGTAGGCATCCGCCCCGAAGAAGGTAAAGGTGAGCAGCCCACGGCTGAGGATGACCGCGGGCAGGCCCGGTCGCGCCGTGAAAGTGCCAGCCGGAAGCAGCCGGCGCAGCGAGGCGGCCAGCGCGACGATGCCCACAGCCGCTAGGCCGATGCCAGCTAGAAGCTGGCGGGATCCTGCTGCCAGCGTCAGGCCCGCCAGGATCAGCCCTGCTCCGCCCGCCGCCGAGAGCCCGTGGCTGAGCCGGTGCTCGGCAGCGGGCGACTCGCCTTCGGCGCGTGGCTGCCTGCCCAACCGAAGCAATGCGGGCACGGCGAACGAGCCGGTGACCGCTACCAGCGGCAGCAGGCCGAGGAACACCCAGCGCCAGCCGAAGATACTCGCTACTGCGGCGCTGACAGCAGGGCCGATGAGGCCGGGCAGCACCCAGGCCGTGGACAGCACGGCCATCATCCGGGCCCGCAAGGCCTCGGGCAGGCAGCGCCCGATGGCCACGTAGGCGACGGCAGGCACGGCCCCGGCTCCAATACCTTGCAGCGCCCGGCCGCACACCAATAGCAGCATTGTCGGGGCGAGGCCCGCTAGTGCGAGTCCCGCGCCGAACAAGGCAAGTCCACCTAGGAACGGCCTCGCCGGGCCGTAGCGGTCAGCCTGCCGCCCGGCCGAGACGATGCCTACCACGTTGCCCAGCATGAACGCGCTGAAAACCCAGCCGTAGAGGCTCAGCCCGCCCAGGCTCCGGGCAACAACGGGCATGATCGTCACGACCGCGAGCGCCTCGGACGCGATGAAGGTAATCGTCAGCACCAGGCCCGTGGTGAGCCCGCGGCGCTGCACTGACCACAGGCCGCCTTGTTCGGCGGCCTGACCGGGCACGGCGACACCTGTCTTGGCCGTGCCCGGGGCGGCCGTCTCTGGTCCGGTATCAGCGCTTGCCTGGGATGCCACGTGATGACTGTAGGAGTTCGACCGCCATCAGTGCCAAGTGCGCGCGTCGGCAGTCGACAACCGTGACGATAAAGCGGACTATTCGCCCTAAGGGGCCTGGGCGTTTGATTCCTCTGTGCCGATGCCCAGCCCACTGGCGCCCGAGCCTGCCCAAAACTACAAATCCTGGTGACGTGCGGCCGGCGGCATCCGGCGGAAGCTAAGCCAAAGCCCAGCATCGAGGGGGTTAAAGATGGCAATGTCCGTAGGGGTAGTCGGGCTGGGCGGTTCGCTGCGCGCAGGCTCAACCAGCCTGACCGCGTTGCAGACGGCGCTGGACGGGGCGGCGGCGGCCGGGGCAGAGGCCACGCTCATCCGGGTTCGCGACCTTGACCTGCCGATGTACACCCCGCAGCGGGCCACGCCCGCCTCGGCTCGAGAGTTCGCGGACACCGTGTACGCCAGCGACGCGATGGTCTGGAGCACCCCCACTTACCACGGCTCAGTGAGCGGGTCCTTCAAGAACGCGCTCGACTGGCTGATCCTGCTGGCCGAGCGTGACCCGCCGTACCTGGCGAACAAGCCCGTTGGCCTGGTGGCAACCGCTGGCGGCGTGCAGGGACTGCAGGCAATTAACTCGATGGACTTCATCGCGAGGGCGCTGCGCGGCTGGAGTGTCCCGCTCGTGCTCCCGGTGGCGCAGTCCTGGCAGACCTTCGATCCCGACGGGCGGCTCACCGACGAGATGGTGGCTGTCCAGCTGCGGGAACTGGGTGCCGAGGTGGTCCGGGCAGCGCGCCAGTTTCAGGCCGACGGCACCTGCGATTACGCCGACGAGGTCCAGTTCGCTCCGGGCGAGGCAAGCCTTCCGTCGGCCATGGCGACCGGGCCGTGACCGCGCGGAGCTGCAGCGCGATGCGCGCTATTGGCGTCCGCAGCGCCGGCGCGGCCCGGCGAGCCACGCTCGGCGGCGAGTCGCGCTAGCTGCACGCGCGAGCTGACGTCCAGCTTCCAGAAGATGTGGCGCAGGTGGAAGGCGACCGTGTGCGCGCTGAGGAACACCTGGCTCGCCACCTGACGATTGCTGAGCCCTAGCGCGACCAATTCGACAATTCGGCGCTCGGTATCGGTGAGGCTGTCCCACCCGAAGGCAGGCCTGTTTGCCCGCTTCCAGTGGCGCTGCCTGATTCCCGCCGCCCGCAGCCGCGCGCGGACACGGGCCATGCCGTCGGCGCAGCCGAGCTGCTCGTACTGAGCATACGCATGACGCAGCTGGGTCACTGCCGCGACCTGATTGCCCTGCTCGGCGCTGACCAGGGCAGCGTCCTCAGTCGCGCAGGCGCGGCCGAGCGGAGCTGAATACCGCCCTGCCGCGAGCTCGAGCGCCGCGGAGTCCCGTTCGACCAGGCCACGTACATGACAAGCGGCCGCCGCGATATCGGACTCTGCTGGGCTACCGTCCGCCAGCTGCTGCGTAGCGCGTGCGAGTTGCTCGGCTTTCGGGTGGTCACCGTCGGCGAGTGCGCCGCGGACAAGTAGCACGGCACCAGTCGAAGTCCCGCCGCGGCCGAACAAGATCAGCTGCAGGCTTTCCTCCAGCTCTCGGACGTAGCTGTGCATGTCGAGAGTTACGCTCATCCCGCACCCAATCCGGTTGGCTACACGTCCTGGTATTAGCTTCGGCAACAGCGCGCCTCGCTACACCATCCCGCGCGGGCGAACTTGGTTTCCGGGCGGGACATGCGGACCGGGCTTGGGGTCTAACTGCGTCGTCAGGACTGGCGCAGCACGAGGATCGTGCGCCAGGCACGGGCAGCCAACTGGAGGTTGAACCGCGCATCAGGATCGCCAAGATCATGACCGGACACCTCGCGAATCCGCCTCAGGCGGTACTTAAGCGTACTCCGGTGCGCCGATAGGGCGTTTGCGGTGGCATCGTAACTGCCGCCGCAATCGAGGTAAGTGCCCAAGGTCGCGACCAGCTGAAGGCCGTGCACGGAGTCATATTGGATCAACGTGCCGAGCCAGCCCGTGGCGAAGCTCTCCACAGCGGACATGTCCGTCGTTGTGGCCAGCACCTGATAAACACCCAGTTCGTCAAACAGAGTTACCTGCTAGTGCGCGCCGACAGCTTTCTGAATGCGCAGCGCAAGCTGGGCCTCCCGATACGAACGCGGGAAGTCGCTCAGCTCGTGTCAGCGGCTGCCGACCCCAATCGAGCAGTGGGAACCGTGCATCTCAGCGTCGACAGCTGCCTGAAACTGGTCCCAGGCAGCTTCCCTGTCCGCCAGCACGATCAGGTCCCGGAGCCGTGCGGAGGCTGGCGACCCTACTCCAGCCAGTGTCATCGCCCTGCTGACTGCTTTGCAGAGGGTGCCGATCTTCTCGCCGTCCTGGCACTCCAGCGCGCGCGAGGTGCGTCACGGGCCGCGTCCTCGACGCAAGCCGAGTCTAATCCGGGGGTGCGAAGCGAGCTGTTGGCGCCTGCGCGGTCGCGGTCCCGGCGACCCGGCAGGAGCGAGCGTTCAGCCTGGTGCGGGTGCTGATCCGGCCCAGCCCGAGGGGCGCCCACCGCCGGGATGCAGCCCAGCCCGGCCGACCCGCCTGGGTCATCCGGCGGCGCGCCAACGTCGGGTGGTCCCTGGCGCCGTGCGTGCCTGCGGGAAAGTCACCGTGACCCGCGTGCCGATTCCCGGCTCGCTGGTTATGTCGAGCGCGCCGTTGTGAGCCCGGACAAGTTCGCCCACGATGGTCAGGCCGAAACCGGTTCCGGCCGCGAGTTCCTGAGACCGCTTGCCGCGGAAGAACCGCTCGGTCACGCGTGGTAGCTCATCAGCGGGGATGCCGATACCGCTGTCACGGACAACCAGCCGCGCACCGTGCCGGCCCTCAGGCCCTGTCGCGATCACGACGCGGCCGCCGGCTGGGGTGTATTTCATCGCGTTGGTCAGCAGGTTCATCACGATTTCACGCATCCGATCCCGGTCGCACGACACCGGAACCTCGGCCAGCTGCGGTTCCAGCTCCAAGCCGGCCAGCCTGAACCGCTCACTGAGGCTGGCCACGGTTTCGCCGGCGACGGAAGCGAGGTCATAGGGGGCTAGCCTGAGTTGCAATGCCGCAGCTTCCGCGGCCGCCAGCCGCTGGAGATCGTCCATTAGGCGGCTGAGCCGCAGGACCTCGTCATGGAGTGAGCCGAGGTTTTCCGGCGTAGCGGGAGTGACGCCATCGAGCATCGCCTCATGGCCTGCCTGCAGGATCGCAACCGGCGTGCGCAGCTCATGGGCGACGTTAGCGACCAAATTACGCTGTGCCCGGTCCCGCTGATCAAGCGCGTCCGTCGCTCTGTTAAAGCCCTCAAGGAGCTCGTGCAGCACGCCGACGCCGCGCACGTCCTTGATCCGCGCGCTGCGATTGCCTGCAGCACGCTCGTACATGGCTGTCAGCATGCGCTCTAGCGGCGCCGTGATTCGCCTGGTTATCGCCACCGAGACGAGCAGAGCGACCGCCACCCCGATCACAGTGGCATACAAGCGCGCTTTCCAGCGCTCTGCCTCAAGCCTGGCTGCCGCCGCGCCGAGGCCCACGTGGTCGAATCGGAGCGAGATCGAGCCGACCCGCCGGCCTCGCGCATCCACCGGCGCGCTGGCGTCGGGCCGCGCCGGGAACCGGGCATACAGCGGGGATGACTGGATCACTGCGCCGGTCAGGTTCCGGACGGCTGCCGTGGCAGCGGTCCCGCCGATGACTCCGATGATTTGCCTGAGCCGAGCGGTGTCCCAGTGGCCATGCCCGAGGTAGGCAGTACCGGCGGCTCTGGCTGCCGCGGTTGCCTGCTCCGACTCCTGTGCCCCGACGAACTGCTGTATATCGGCGCCCGCAGTGATGGTTGCGGATAGCACCTCCGCGGCCGTGGCCACTAGTGCCACTCCCACGAAAGCCAGGATCAGGCGGCGCCCGAGCTCGCCGATGCCGAGGACGCGCCGGCTACGCGGGCTAGCCATCCGCGGTGACGCCGAGCCTATAACTACCACCGAGCACGGTCTGGACCATCTCGCAGTTCGCCGGGTCTATCTCGGCCCGCGCCATGCGCCGGCTCTCGTCGATAACCGGCCCAGAGCTGGCGGACCTAACCTGCAGCGCGACGGTTTCGCCCAGGATGTCCGGGTGGCCGAGGTCCAGACCGATGCTACCGGGCGTCGTTGTCGCCGCCACGGTGATGGCCGCGGCACCGGATTCGGCCGACAGCGCGGCGTGACCAGCGAGCTCCAGATAGGAGTGCATTGGCGCCCTGAGCTTGCGCTCGTCCTCGACCAGCAGAACCGCGTCCGTAATGATCACCTGGTCGGCGGCTCGGCCGATGTAGCCGGATACCAGCATGATCTTCCGCCCTCTGCGCGGCTAACCGTGCAGAACGTTGGTTCGCGCATGCCACCAAAGGCGATGGACGCGGTGATTCAGGTGCGCCCGTGCAGATGCTATGAACAGCGCCATCCCCAGTAGTTACCGCCAACGCGACGCGCTAACCCCATGCCCACCCGGGGATCCCCAACCGTGGTCGGATTTCCGTTCCGCCGACGCCGGTCCACGTATGTTGCCCCTGGACCTGCAGCAAATCCGCCGGGCGGCCGAACTTCCCCCCGGATCCGGCCAGCCCCCGGCGAACATCCAGGATCACGGCTTAACCGCTATCCCCAGAATCCGGCAGCAGCCGCGTTAGCGCCTAAGGACCGGAACCCCCCGTACCGGACCTGCACCCCGCAGTAGCGCCAGGATCACACCATGAACTACAGCATCCTGGTGCGCAGTCGCATTGCGGATCAGGTGAAGGTGCTGTGGAGACTGGCCGTCGGGATTACCCGTCCATACTTGGCAGAATGAGATATTTCGACCCCGTAGCCGTCCGGGCGTACGCCCGAAGGGCGTCCAGCTGCAAGGCACCCGCCAGCGAGACCTCGTCGGTATAGCCGCTCGCGAACGTCGTTGTCAGCCCGGCGACGACGCGGCCCTGGAGTTGCGCCATGCGCTCCACGCCGATCCGCTGCAGGAAGGGTGTCAGCAGCCAGCCGCCGACACCCCAGGCCATGCCGAAATTGCGGGTCAGCTCCGTCGGGCCACGGTCAAGCGAGCCGTAGATGTACACCTGCTTGGCGACGGCGGATCCGTATCGGCTATAACCCGTGCTCGTCGCGCTGGCTGCTGCCTCCATGCACGTCAGAATCTGGCTAGCGAGCTTGCCGCCGCCGATGGCGTCAAACGCCAACGTCGCGCCAGAGGCTGTTAGCGCAGCAGTCAGCTCGGTCATGAACGCGGCGGATGAGGAGTTGCATACGTAACTTGCGCCCGCCGACCTGAGCAGTTGCTCTTGCTCGCTCCGGCGAACAATGTTGACGAGCGGGACCTGCTCCTCGATACACAGCCGGTTGAGCATCTGACCGAGGTTCGAGGCGGCCGCAGTGTGCACCAGCGCGGTGTGATTCTCCAGCCGCATGGTCTCGACCATGCCGAGAGCGGTCAGCGGATTGACGAACGCGGATGCTCCGTCCGCTGTCGGGGTGCCCGCCGGGAGCGGCATGCACAGCGCCGCGTCCACGCTGCGGTACTGGGCGTACATGCCGCCCCCGACCGCAGCAACCGACTTGCCGAGCAGCGCCGCCGCGGCAGGCGACGATCCAGCGGCCACGACCGTCCCGGCTCCCTCGTTCCCCACTGGCATCGAAATGCCGATCCGTGCGCGCATGCCGCGCATGGCGGCATCGGGCAGCGGTACCGTGACGACCGGCCGGTCGGCCGGGCCGCTGGAGACCGCGGCGGTCACGTCCGCGCCCGCCAGCAGCAGCCCGAGGTCGGACGGATTGATCGGCGCTGCCTCGACCCGCACTAGCACCTCGCCGGGCCCGGGTGCTGGTACCTCGACCGTGTCCAGTGACAGCTGCACCTTCTGGTCCGCGGTAACCAGCGATCGCAGCTGCAGGGCGGTCGCTGGTATCTGTGTTGCCATTAGCTCAGTTCCTCAGGTCAGTAATGCCAGTGAGGTCAGGTCGAGAGCGTGCCGGGCGTGCCGGTTCGCCATCGCCGCGAACATCTGGTCGCCTCGTTCGGTCTGCTGGACGACCATAGCGGCGATGACATCCATGACGATGCCGTTGAAGGCATGCCGCCGGTACCCGTCCCAGCATTCATGCCAGGTCAGCCGCACGCCGCGCCGGGTCAGTGCCGAGTGATACCGCCGCACCAGGCTTTCCTCGTGCTGGCGCCGGGCCCCGACCGGAAGGCTCGAGCCGAGGAAGTACGCCAGGTCACCGGTGGCGTGCCCGAAGCTACAGGTCTGCCAGTCCAGTACGGCCGGCCGGGCGCGGCCGAACAGCAGGTTGTCCGCCCGGTAGTCCCCGTGCACGATGGTGGCCGGCTCAGTGCTGGCCGACATGAAGCTGCCGGCCCGGGGCAGGAAATCCTCGATGAGCGTGACGGTGCCTGGATCAAGACGGGCAGCGTAACGATCCCGGAACCCCGGATACAGGCCAGTGAGCGCAGCGGTCATCAGCGCGGCCGCATCCGGGCTGGACCTGTTCAGCCAGGGCAACGCGGCGAGTTCAGAACTCTCCCAGCCTGCCGCGTGCAGCGCCGCCAGCTCGTCGACTGCCGCAGCCGCTTCGTCCGCTCGCAGTCCGGCCAGCTGGTCACCCGGGGTAGCGGGAGCCAGATCCTCCAGCAGCACGAGGTACTCATCGGGCCGGCCGTCGTAGGCGGCGTAGTAACACTTTGCGAGGGCGACCGGCAAGCCATCGGCGAGCTGGTCGTAGAAGCTAGCCTCGATCTCGTAGGTCCGGAACGCCCGTGCCGCGGCCCGGCTGGCCGGATCAGCCGCGGGAAGCTTGGCAATCATGGTCGGCGCCAGGGCGGCCGGGCCATCGTAGGTGAGTCGCAGCCGGTAGCTATCCGACACCTGCCCGGTACCGACCGGCGTGGCCGCGACGGCCGCGACCGCGCAGCCACCGAGCTGGCGGGCCAGCGCGCCGGTCAGGAACTCGGCAGTGATGTCACTGATGCCGGAGACGGCCTGTTTCACTGGCCGCCATCCCGGGCCCGACCTTGCTGGTCGGCCTCGCGCCCGGACCAGTCATGGCCACGCCAGCCTGGCGGCTGATTCCATTCTGTCCAGCCGTAACCGGTCCTGCCGTCGTCCGCAGTGAACTGGCACATGGCGCGCGGGAAGTGCGAGACGCGACCGTCGGGTGACGTGATGGCCACGGGCGCGAAGCTGACCGGGACCGCCAGCATCGGTGCTCCGGGCAGCCGCAGCCGGGACCGCTCGGGGAAGTCATCGGCGCCGAACACGGTGGCAGCCGAGAACCCGGCCAGGTGCCTGAGCTCGCCAGCCGGGGTGACCGCGAACGATGGCCACGGAATCGGGAATCCGATGTTGGCCTGCATGCCGTGGAACGCCGTGCCGTCGCTGAGCCGGCCCGATGACCACACCCAGGAGATCTGCCACCAGTCGCGCTCGCCCCAGCTGTGGTCACGCTCGCCCCACCCGGCCACTGCAAGCTCCTCGGCGTCGAGCCGGACCACCCCGGTCACGCGGCACGGGATCTCATACCGTGGCAGGTCCTTATACGGGTAGATGCCGCCGACTGTGCTCCATTCCAGGTCAAGGGCAAGCTGGATCGGCTCGGCCGTGGGGTCCGCCTGGTAGGCAGCGGCTGGCGCGGGCAACGCCCTTGCTATCCCGTCCAGGACGACGCGGGCCGCCCGGAGCGGTTGGGCGATCTGCTGCGCGGCAGTAAACGAGGCAACGCGCAATTCGGTGCTGCCCGGCGCAGGGAGCGGCACAGCGCTGTCGGCGAGCCGCACCGTCGGCCGTCCTGGCCTGACGACGCAGGCCCAGTACCAGGCGCGGTCCCAGTTCGGGTAGAGCCCGAGACGCACATAGCCGCCAACCGATCCGTCCGGTGCGGCGAAGTCGAAGTAGTACGACTCGTTCCAGAGCAGCTCCGTGCCCGGCGCGTGCAGCTCCTCGTCCGCCGCGGTGAGCTGCCAGGTCCCGTGATCCACGATCCGCACCATTAGCAAGCGTCCCCATCGAGCGATTTGCGGCCAATGCGTGGAGGATGACACATGGCTGGCCCCGACGTCCAGGCCCGCGCCAGGTGCGCCCGGGTGAATCCAGCGCGCCCGATACGCTTCGGCCGTGAACGGCATCAGGCTGGCCCGCGACACCGCACCAGGCCGTGCCGCTGCCCCGGTGCGGCTGATCCACCTCGGCCTGGGCAACTTCTTCCGGGCCCATCAGTGCTGGTACACCGACCATGCGAGTGACGGCGAAGACTGGGGGATCGCCGCCTTCACCGGGACCGCCAGCCGACCCGTGGTCGGGCAGCTCAACGCGCAGGAAGGGCTGTTCACGCTGGTGACCCGCGCTGACGGCGGCGACAAGTTCGAGGTGCTGAGCAGCCTCTCGCGCGCACACGCGGCGGCCGAGCATGACGCCTGGCTGCGTTACTTCGAGTCGCCGCAGCTGTCGGTGGTCACCGTCACGGTTACCGAGGCTGGTTACTTGCGCGGCCCGCACGGCGGCATCGACCTTCGCCGCCCGGAGGTGCAGGCCGACCTCGCTGTGCTGCGCAGGGACCCGGCCGGACTGGTAACGACAGCGCCGGCCCGCCTGCTGGCTGGCTTCGCCGCCCGCTGCCGGGGGGGCAACGGACCTGTCGCGCTGGTTCCGTGCGATAACACGCCTCACAACGGTCAGCTGGCCGAACTGGTGGTGCGGGAGCTGGCTGAGCTCGTCAGCGCCGGGCTGGCGCGCTGGCTCGCGGAATCACTGGCTGTAGTGACGACCATGGCCGACCGGATCACGCCGGGCACGTCGCCAGCGGACGTCGGGGCTGTGCGGGACTCGACTGGTTTCGACGACCGCTGCCCGGTCGTCTGCGAGCCGTTTCGCGAGTGGGTCCTGAGCGGCACGTTTCCCGCTGGCAGGCCGGCGTGGGAAACTGCGGGCGCGGCCTTCGTCACCGACGTGACGCCGTATGAGCAGCGCAAGCTATGGCTGCTCAACGGCGCGCACTCGCTGCTGGCGTATGCCGGATCCATAGTCGGCCACCGCACCGTCGCTGCCGCAACGGCGGACCAGGCCTGCCGGGGCTGGCTGGAGGAGTGGTGGAGAGCAGCCGAGCTGCACCTGCCCCAGCCCGCCGCAGAAGTCGCCGCCTACCGTCGCGCGGTGCTGCAGCGGCTGTCGAACACGCGCATGCAGGATCGGCTCGACCGGATCGCTGCCGACGGTTCGCAGAAGCTCCCGATCCGCATCCTGCCCGTGCTGCGGGCCGAGCGGGCCGTCGGCCGGGTGCCGGCTGGTGCCACCCGCGTGCTGGCCGCCTGGGTCTGTCACCTGCGGGGCCTAGGCGCACCGGTCAGTGACGCCCGCGCCGGCGAGGTGGTCCCGCTGGCCGCTGGCCCGCTTCGCGCAGCCATACCGCGCGTGCTGGGCTGGCTGGATCCGGCGCTGGGGAACGACGCCGACGTGCTCGCTGCCGTCGCCGATCAGGCCGGGCAGTTCGAGCGCGGGCAAGCGGCGAGCTGACGGCGGGCAACCGGGCATCTGGTCCGCGTGCCAGCCAGCCGGTTGCGGTGCGGACGCCCTCTCCGACTCGAGGTCACACCGTCTCGGCGACCGAGCGGGTCAGCATGATGGCGGCGCAGAACGCGCGGTAGGTGGCGAGCTGGTCCGGCCCATGTATGCGCAGCTCCCGCGGGCCGGTCCGGTCCACGCCGCGCACCCAGCTGGCGGCCTCGGCAATGTCAGTCGTACGGACGGAGATCTCCAGCGCGCCTGGGTCAAGGCGGGGCGGTGGCGCAGCGCCGGCGGCAGCTACTGCCGCCTGCGCGCGGTCCCTGATCAGGGCGCAGGCCCGGTCTGGGTGCATGCTGTGGGCCGCCAGCCGGCTCACGGGTTCCTTGACCACGGCCTGGTGTATTCCGGGCAGCAGCGCCGCCGTTTCCTCGCAGGCGCACCGGTCCCCGGTGACCAGCACCACCGGCACCCGGTAATGCGCGGCGACGAGTGCATTGATGCCTGCCTCGCCAGTCACGGTGCCATCGAGCCGGGCCTCGACGACGGCCCGCGGGTTGTAGGTGTGTGACAACCCGGCGGGCGCGCCAACCGAGCCGTGATATGAGATGAACAGCACTGCATCAAAGCTGCTATCGAGCCCTTGCATCATGTACAGCGGTTTGTAGCTGCCGGAGATGTAGGAGGCCTGGCCGGCCAGCTCCGCCGCCGGCAGGTTGCGCATGGTCGAGTGCGAATCGTTGACCACGATCTGCGTCGCCCCACCGGCCAGCGCACCCTCAATCGCCGCGTTCACCTCGTTGAGCAGAAGCCTGCGCCCGGCTGCCGCTTGCGGGCCGTCCCCGACGCACTGCTCCCAGTCGACAACCCCAGCTGTGCCCTCCATATCGGTGGACATGAAGACGTTCATTGCGCCGCCCTTCGCCGGCCGGTAGCGGCCGCTGAGTTAATCCTCGCGCCCCGGTATATCGCCCGAGCTAGCGGGCATGGCGGTTAACGGAGACGGCTGCTCCGGCGCGGCAGCAAGCTGGCGAACTGAGGGAGGGCTGAGCGTGCCGCTGACAGTGGTCCGTCGCACGATCGAGCTGGCAGGGCTGGCCGTGCCCGTGGTCGAGCTAACCGGGTCGGCGGACGGGCCGCTGCTCACGGTGATCGCGGGCGTGCATGGCTGTGAATATGCCTCCATGGCCGGGGTCCGGCGATGGACCCGCGCTCTGCAGGCACGCGAGCTGCGCGGCCGGGTACGAGCCGTGCCGGTGCTGAACCTGCCGGCGTTCACGGCGCGGAGCCCGTTCGTCGTCCCGCAGGACGGCAAGAACCTGAACCGCTGTTTCCCCGGAAAAGCGGACGGCACGCTCGCCGAGCGCCTCGCGTACGACGCGTTTCATGAGCTGATCAGCGGGTCCGACGCGTTCGTCGACGCGCATTGCGGCGACCTGGTCGAGGCCCTGCAGCCGTTCACGCTCTACGAGGCCGGGCCGGCCGAGGAGAAGGCGCGCGCGCTGGCGACCGCCTACGGCCTGCCGTACGTGATCCGCCAGGAAGCTGGTCCGGATCGGGCGGTGGCTGGCACGAGCAGCGGCGCAGCGGCGGCCGTCGGTATTCCCGCGATCACGGCCGAAGCCGGAGGCTGCGGCCTGGTGGAAGAACATGCAGTGCGCCAGCACGTGGCCGGCCTGGACCGGGTGCTTGGCGCACTCGGCATGACCGACGACGGCTCCGCGGCCGGGGCCAGCCAGGAACCGACCTCCCTCGGACGGTTTGTCTGGCTGCACTGCCGGCGGGCCGGCTGGTGGGAGCCGGCTGTCGGTCCCGGTGACAGGCTGGCCGATGGCCAGGTGATCGGCACGGTCAGCAGCCTGGACGGAGCCGAGACGCTGGAGACGATCACTGCCCCGGCCGACTGCGTCGTGATCTTCCTGACAAGCTCGCCGGCCGTGGCCGACGACGGCCTGCTGATCGGGCTCGGCGCGGCCTAGCCGCTCATCGGCGCGCGGTACCGGTGGCTATCGAATAGTGCCGGCGCACCCGTGAACGGCCGGCCGTGCTACCAGATTCCGTCCCAGAGCACGCGCTCATTCCGTCCGCCCGGCGCGTAGCTGCCGTTGGCCCTAAGCTCCTGCTATGAACCAGTCACCTCATATCCGTATTTCGGTTGTCCGCGCGGTGGTGGTCACCGTCGTGGCGACCTTTTCGGCGACCGCAATCGGCGGCTCGACGGCGCTCGCGCGGCCAACTTCCGGAGGACCGGCCGGCGCGACCTCAGCGCCCGCCTTCTTCCGGACGCTGCCGCCCGGAGCCAAGCTGCCGTCGGGAGCGCAGTGCGCCAAGTGGGTGCGGGCCAGGCCGCTGCGGGAGAACAAGGGCGTGAACCGCCGGTTCAATCGGGTGACCGGCCAGCATGTCAGTTCGCATTTCTTCACCGGCGACAGTCCGAAGGCGAACCGGCTAATTGTGCCCCGCATCAACGGCGACTTCACCGGCACGACCGCGGAAATACTGCGCTGGGCGGCATGCAAGTGGGGCATCAACCAGAACATTGTCTTTGCGCAGGCGGCGGTGGAGAGCTGGTGGCGCCAGACCACCAAGGGCGATTGGGAGACCAGCGGCTGTCCGCCCGGTCACGGTCCCGGCGTGGACGGCCGGCCAGGGCTGTGCCCGCAGAGCTGGGGAATCTTGCAGAACCGCTACCCCTATGAGACGTCAAGCTGGCCGGGCATCGCGCGGTCAACGGCGATGAACGCCGACCTCGCCTATGCCATCTGGCGGACCTGCTACGACGGCTACGAGACATGGCTGAACACCGTGCCGCACGTCGGCAAGTATCACGCCGGCGACGCCTGGGGATGCGTGGGGCGGTGGTTCGCGGGCCGCTGGCACACTCAGCCCGCGCAGCAGTACATCGCCTTCGTCAAGCGCTACCTGCGCGAGCGCATCTGGACTACGAAGGACTTCCAGCAACCCTGAGGCCAGGCACCTCATCGGCGCGGAGTTTCGGACGGGCGGCCGGTGGCTCAGGATCCGGCGAGTTCCTCAAGCGGGATCGCAGGATCGCGCAGTGCGGCCGGCGGCACCGGCCGGCCACCGCGGACCAGGGCCTGAACCGCGTCGTTGACGTCCCAGACGTTAACGTTCATGCCCGCCAGCACGCGCCCGTCTGAGCCGAGCCAGAATGCGATGAACTGCCGGCCGGCCACATCGCCCCGGAACACGACCTCGGAGCAGCCGCCAGGCTCGACGTAGCCGGAATATTCCATGCCCAGGTCGTACTGGTCGGTGTAGAAGTAGGGCACCCGGTCATAGCTGACCGGCTGCCCCATCATGGCTTTCGCCGCAGCCTGCGGCTGATGCAGCGCATTGGCCCAGTGCTCGACGCGGATGTGCTTGCCGAGCAGCGGATGGAATGCGCTGGCCACATCTCCGGCGGCAAACACGTCCGGGTCAGACGAGCGAAGCTGGGCATCGACCTTGATCCCGTTGTCGATGTCAAGGCCGGCTTGCTGACCGAGCTGGACGTTCGGCACGATGCCGATCCCGACGATGACCACGTCGGCGCGGACCTGACTGCCGTCCGACAGCCGCACGCCGTCGGCGCGGCCGTCCGCACCGCTGATCTCGGCCACGTCAACGCCGAGGCGCATGTCGACGCCATGCTCGCGGTGCAGGTTGGCAAACACCTGGGCTACCTCGGGTCCCAGCACCCGCAGCAGCGGCAGCTCGGCTGCCTCCAGCACCGTGACCTCAGCGCCCGCCGCGCGCGCGGCGGCCGCCGTCTCGAGCCCGATCCACCCCGCCCCGATCACGGCAACCCGGTCAGCTGCCTGGAACGCCGCCTTGATGCGGTCGCTGTCGCCAACGCTGCGCAGGTAGAGAACCCCGTCAAGGTCGGCCCCGGGGACCTCGAGCCGCCGTGGCGACGAGCCGGTGGCGAGCAGCAGCTTGGCGTATCCGGTGCTGGCGCCGTCGGCCATGCGCACCTCATGCGCGGCCCGGTCAACGCTGGTAACGGGGACGCCCAGGCGCAAGCTGACCTCCGCCTCGTCGTACCACGGCCGGGGGTGAACGTAGATCGACTCCCGGCCTGCCTTGCCCTGCAAATAGTCCTTGGACAGCGGCGGCCGCTCGTAGGGCAGCTCAGTTTCCTCGCCAATGAGGATGACCGCTCCGTCGAAACCGCCAGCGCGCAACGCTTCGGCGGCCTTGGCCCCGCCGAGGCTGGCGCCGACGATCACGTAGGCCTGACTGCCCGCCATCATTTCCACGCTGGCCATTATGCTCGCCTCGCGCGAGCCGGCCGGGGCTCGGTGGTCACGCTGCCAGCGCCGCCGCCTTGCCGAGTAGAAGGTAGCCTTGCTTGATCAGCGCCGCGGCCTGCCCGACGCCGAGCGACTTGCCGCCGAAGGCCGCGCCCAGCAGCAGCCGGCGCATCTTGGCAGCGATCGTGTCCCGTTGCTGACCGAGCTTTGCCAGCTGCTTCTCGATACTGCTGTAGGTGCTTGCCAATCCGCTTTCCAGCGCCCTGGTCGACGCAGCCAGGGTGTCCATGCCGAAGCTACCGACGGGCGCGTTGATCTGGGTATAGACCTGCCCGAGCTTCAGCAGCTCGCCGCGATGCGCTCGCATCCCGGCCGGCCGGGCCGACGGGGAGATGATCTCCCCGAGCACCCGGCCGTCGGGAGCGTAGTCGTCATGCAGCCGCAGCAGGGCCAATGTCGTCGGCTGAATGTTGGTGTGGTCAGACCAGACCGAGTTGTCGACGCCGAGGTGCGCGACGCCGGGACCGACCATGCCTAGCCAGGTGGTGTTGATCTGCGAGCCCACCGTGCCGTGGTTCCATGCATCGGTGCCCTTCGGCTCGCTGAAGCACGACGTCCCGCAGCTGGTGGCACCGCCATACAGCCAGAAGTCGGTATTCCCGAACAGGACCACGGTCGGCGTGCGCTTCGGATCAGCCGTCACCATGTGCAGGATGCGCAGCTCAACCGGATCGGCGAGGTAGTTAGTGAGGTGCACGGTCTTACCGGTGGCCAGGTCGTCGCCGGTCAGCTTGCCGGCAGCGCGCTCAAGCGCCCTGACCGCGGTGGTCTCGCGGCCAGGCTGGCCGCGCACGTAGATCACTGGCGCGGAGTCGGCGTTGACGTCGAACGCCGTGGTGATGCCCTTCGCCGCGAGCAGGCCGGTGAGGTTCCCGTTCACCTCGCCGATCCGGGAGTAGTGGCAGATGACCTTCACGCCATTGCAGCCGGCCGGGCTCGGCTTGCTCCCGACGAAGTGGTCGCCCTCGTCGGCCGTGAACACGAACAGCGTGTTCGCCTTGGTGATGCCGTTCGCGGCGAGCCGGGCGAAGAACGTGCCGAACGCGGCGTTCTCGACCTTCAGCTGGTGCTCATAACCTGCCTGGCCCGGGCCGAAGGGGCTGCCGGTGGTCCACGAGTCGTGCAGGTCGCTGAGGTAGGTGTAGGTCACCGGCACGCCGTGCAGCTGCATGTCCAGGGTGTACGCAAGACCGTTGGGCCCGGTCATGCCGTCGTAACCGGGGAACCCGATCTGGCCGTAGGAGTTCTTGATGACGCTGCCGCCCAGGCTGCGGACCGGCCCTGACGGGCTGATGACCGGCTGGAGCACCCTGTTCCCGTACAGTGCGCGGAAGCCGTGGTAGCCGCCTGGCTCATCCGGCAGCACGTCGGGCACCGCTCGGTGCGAGCGTGAGCACACCGCCGAGCCGCGAGCGCAGTGGACTGCGAGGCCCATGAAGTCCGCCTCTGCCTGCGCCTGGTCGGATCCCGAGGAGTTGGTCTTGCCAGCTTCCTTGGCCTCGGGGGAGTTCTTGCCGTACACCAGCGCCACGTCCGGGAGCGTGTTCTCCAATTCGGTGTTCGCGGCGGCGACGGTGCCGAAGTTACAGCCAGCCCGGGTGTAGGGGACCCAGGGCGCCGGGGCGTTCTTCCCGTTCTGCGTGATCATCGTATGAGTGTGATCGCCGACGGCCGTGCCGGCCAGGTTGGTGTCGTAATCCACGATCGGGTCGGTCCAGTACGCAAAGGAGCCGGCCGTGTCGCTGGTGCCATCCGGCTTGTAGTAGTTGTACTCGTTCGCGATCGGAATCCCTTGGCGGCTGCCATACAGGCCCGTCTCGGATGTCACGATGTCGTCGGCAGTGTGCGCAATCAGGGGCGTGTGCTCGTGGCTGATCAGCGTGCCGTGGCCGGTTATGAACGTGAGCAGGTTCGGCATCTGCTGCAGGTCGCTTGGCACGTTCGGGTCGTCGCGGCGGTAGTGCGTGTTGTCAAACTGAATGTAGATAACGTGCTGGATCGAACCAGTCGGTCCGAGTGCGCAACTGCTGGGTTGCGGCGGCTGGGACTGCTTGGCGGTCACCGCGGCGCCGAGCAGATTAGCGCCCGCCGAGGCAGCCGCCGCGCCGCCCAGGCTGACCGCCAGCGTGCTCGCGGCGAGCAGCGTCAGCGCGCGGGCTGAGAACCTACCGGCCATCCGACTTCCTCCGATTCACCAAAGCCGCTTCCTGGAGCCACTCGCCGCCGCCTCAGGCCGGAGCGCAGAAGTTCTGCAAACAATGTCCGACAATAGGGCGCTGTATGGCGGCAGCCAAGCAGGATCCGGCAACTACTGCGTGAACCAGAACGAGCGGACAGCTGAACCCTCGGGCAGCGCGAGACCAGGCGCGGCGCGAACCCAGGTGCAGCGCAGGGACCTAAGCCTCGGCTGCCGGGACGTTCGCCCGCGGCGCCACGACCCGCGTTGCCGCGACGATTCGAGCAGCAAACAGCTGCGGACGCGGTGTCGGAGTGGGCCCGCAGACCCTAACCTGGCCAGTACGGACTGGCGACTGGACGGTAGTGGTGATGAACGCCGACGCGGCGCGGGCAGTCAATGTGCGAGTCGACCTCGCCGCGACTTTGCCCACGCTGGGCTGGATCGCGGCCTGCCTCCTGACCGGAGGGCTTGTCCTGCTAGCTGGCGGAGGCATGCTGATCGCAGTGCCGATCGGGCGGGCGTCAAGGCGAGGGCCGGCACTCCGGAGCGCAACCACGCCAGGAGATGCCACATGACCGTGAGTCCGGCCGGATGCAGATTCCGGCGAGCAGCCGCCGTGGCCGCGAGCGGGGCTGCTCTTGCCACCGCTGTCGATGTGGCCACCTATCCGTTGTGGCGTGCCTGGTGCCTGCACTGGGGCGCGACGGATGACGAGGTGGGCCGGACCATGCCCGGCGACGATCTGCTGGCGAACCCGGACTTGCTCACCACCCGGGCCGTCACCGTCGCCGCACCGCCTGGCGCTATCTGGCCGTGGCTGGTGCAGATGGGTCCGGGCCGCGGGGGCGCTTACACCTATGACTGGATCGAGAACCTCCTCGGGCTAGGCATGCACAGCGCACACGAGATCCTGCCGCAGTATCAGGATCTGCGGGTCGGCGACGCGCAGCGGCTTGGCGCCAGGGGGCCCACGCTCCGGGTGGCAGTTCTCCAGCCCAGCCAATCCATGGTGCTGCACTCTGACGACGGCAACTGGGTCTGGGCGTTCGAACTGCTGCCCGCTGGCGCCGCGACCAGGCTGATCAGCCGGAACCGGATCGCGACCCCTGGCGCCGCCCGTCCGGTGCGGGCCCTGTACACCTACCTGATGGAACCCGGCAGCCTGATCATGGAACGCAAGATGCTGCTCGGCATCAAGGAGCGCGCAGAGCGCAGCGTCGTTACATCCTCCTGACAGTTTCCTGCAGGGTCTTGTCGATATCCGCCGGGTTCACATTCAGGTCCTCGACGGTCTCCTTGTCGGCCCGGGTGACCGCTTCCTCGATCGCGCTTTCAATCGTCGTCTCGCCAACGACGATGAGCCCGGCCTGGCCTGGGTCGATGAAGTCACCGAGTTCCTTGGCCCGGGACCGCGACATGCCCTTCGCCAGGTGACCACTGATGCCGCCGATGACGCCACCGGCAGCCGCCGCGCCTAGTACTGCCGGCGGAAACAGCACGCCGACGGCCGCCCCGGCTGCGGCACCCCACCATGCTCCGTGCCGGGTGGCGGTTTCGTCCTTGTTCTCGTGTACCTTCCCGGCGGCGTCTTTGGTGACGACAGCCGCATCGTAGGAGCCGACTAGGCCCTGCGAATGCAGTCCCTTGACGATCTGGTAGTCCTCCCGGGCTGAGGCTTCATCTGGATACGTGGCGACGTAAAGAAAGGTGCCGTCCGGCTTGGCCACGGCGATCCCCCTAGGCTGTTGGTCGGCTCGATAACCGCTAACAGCCTGGTCCGCTGCGCGGCCCTTGTCGTCACCCGGCCGGAGTGATCTGGCCGTCGGCCAGTTATCTAAAGGCCTACTGACTGATCATGGTTTTCGGCGATAATCGGGCTGTTGCAGAATCGGCGGTCGCTGTGCGGCGTGGCTTTCCTGATGGTTCATGATCTTTTGAGATGATCGGCTCATGGCGAAGCGATACCGCCCGGTGCCCCGCGATCAACCGTTCTTACTGCCCCCGGACATGCGGGACTGGCTGCCGACCGGTCACCCGGTGTGGCTGGTGATCGAGGTGGTGGACCGGCACCTGGACACTAGCGCGGTGCACGCGACCCGGCGGGCCGGCGGGGCCGGCGCGGCGGGTTATGACCCGGACATGCTGACCGCGCTGCTGGTGTGGGCGTACGCGAACCGGGTCACCAGCTCGCGGCGGATCGAGGCGCTGTGCCGCACCGATATCGCGTTCAAGGTGATCTGCGCCGGGCAGGTGCCCGATCACGTGACGATCGCCCGGTTCCGGGCCGGGCTCGGCCCGGCCGCCGCGGCGCTGTTCGATCAGGTGCTGGTGTTGTGCGCGCGGCTGGGCATGGGCCGGCTCGGGCTGGTCGCCCTGGACGGGATGAAGATCGCCGCGTCGGCGTCGCTGGCGGCGAACCGGACCGAGGACGGGCTGCGGAAACTCGCCGCGCAGCTGGCCGCCGAGCACGCTGCCACCGACGCGGCCGAGGATGCCCTGTTCGGGCCGGGGGTGCGCGGTGATGAGGTGCCGGCCGAGCTGGCCGACCCGCGCATCCGGCGCGAGCGGATCACTGCGGCGCTGGCCGAGCTGCAAGCCGAGCAGGACGCCGCCCGCCAGGCCCGCGACCAGCAGGCGTCGGCCCGGCTGGAAGCGGTGGCGTCCGGGCGGGCCACGGGCCGGCACCCGGCCGCCGCGGACGTCGCCGCCGCGCAGCTGCGGCTGGACCAGGTCACCGCCGCCCAGCAGGCGAGGCTCGATGACTGGCACGCCCGCAACGCCGCGACGATCGCCGCGACCGGCAAGGGGCTGCGCGGCCGGGTCCCGGTGCCGCCCGCCGATCATGTCGACGTCCGCCGCGCCGCCGCCCGGCTGGACCGGGCACTGGCACGCAAGGCCGCCCGCGACGCCGCCCGCAAGGGCCCGGGCCCGGTCCGCAACCTCACCGACCCGCACTCCCGGCTGATGCCGGTCCGCGGCGGGTTCCTGCAGGGCTACAACACCCAGAACGTCACCAGCTCTGACGGGCTGATCATCGCCACCCGGCTGACCACCGACCCGGTCGACACGCCCTGGTTCGAGCCGATGCTGCACGCCGCCCAGGACGCCGCCGCCCGCATCGCCGCGCACCGCCCCCCTGCCAGTGGCGACAGTGACAGTGACGGCGGGCAGATCGGGCTGCTGCTAGCCGACGCCGGCTACCTGTCCGAGCACAACCTCACCATCGACGGCCCCGACCGGCTCATCGCCACCGGCAAGCACCGCAACATCGAGAAGACAGCCGCCGGCCAGCCCGCGCGCGGCGGCTGGAACCGCGCCGGCCCGGCCACCACTGCCATGGCCGCCCGGCTCGCCACCGCCGACGGCATCACCGCCTACCGGCACCGCGGCCACATCGGCGAACGCCCTCACGGCCACATCAAGCACAACATGGGATTCCGGCAACTATCGGTCCGCGGCATCCCCCGCGTAACCGCCGAATGGAACCTCGCCTGCACCGTCGCCAACCTGTTCAAAGCCATCACCGCCGGCCACCTCACCCGGCAGGCACTCACAGCACTGGCCGCCTAACCAGCACCCCGGCCGCCCCGGCCATCCCGCGACCGCAGCCAGCCACATCACAAACCACCCCGACCGACCTAGCATGACCACCAACGATTCTGGGACAGCCCGTAATCGCGGAAAACCGCGATCAATAGCGCAGGCGCACCATCCACGCCGCATTACCGGCAAAACCACCAAGCGGTTACGTTAGCCGACGACCCGCTGGCTCGCCTATCGCTGCCACCTGATCGCGGCCAGCCGGCTGGCCGACACATAGCCGTGGTCGGCGAACCAGCGGGCCGAGTCCTCGATGGCCAGCCTGGCGGGCCGCGACTTGTGGCCGATCTCGGACCGCGCGCGGTCATCATTGAAGATCATCTTGGTGGTCGACATCCGGGCGGCCTCGAGTGCCACGCGTGGCTCCCGGCGCAGCAGCCTGCCCTCGACGAAGCTCGACGCAACGCCCGCCGACAGCACCAGGGCGCGGGGGACCTGCACGCGCGGCATCGGCAAGCCGGTGTACTCCGAGAGCATCTGAAGGATCGCCCGCATGGACAGGTTCTCCCCGCCCAGGATGTAGCTGCGGCCGGTGCGGCCGTGCTCCAGCGCGGCCAGGTGGCCAAGGGCCAGGTCATCGACGTGGCTGACGTTCAGGGCAGTGTCCACGAAGGCCGGCATCTTGCCGTTGAGGAAGTCCAGCACCAGCTTGCCGGTCGGCGTGGGCGTGCGGTCGCCGGGACCTAGCGGGAACGTCGGCATGGCGAGGCAGACGTCGAGCCCTTCCGCGGCCGCGCGCAGTACCTCGTGCTCGGCCGCGAACTTGGTCCTCTTGTAGTGGCCGAACAAGTGCCCGACATCGGCATAGGACGTCTCGTCCGCGGGCTCGCCCTGGCTGGCCTTGCCCAGCCCGAGAACGCCGACCGTGGAGGTGAAAACCAGCCGCTCGCAGCCCGCGGCCCGGACCGCGTCCAGGACGTTGAGGGTACCGCCGACGTTGACAGCGCTGAAGACAGCCGGGTCCCGGGCCCAGAACCGGTAGATCGCCGCCAGGTGGAAGACAAAGCGAGCACCTTCGCAGACCGACCGGACCGCGACGCGATCGCGGATGTCCGCCACCGTCTGCTCCACGTTGAGGTCGCGGAGGTTGCGCAGGTCCGCGCCCGGTTCGACGACCGCGACGACGTGCGCGCCCCGCTCGGTGAGCAACCGGGTGACGGCGGAGCCGATGAACCCCGATGCACCGGTGACAACGACACGGTCACCGGTCTCTAGCTGCCTGGCCGTAGGCGGGTAGCCAGCCTCGGCGGCCAGGCCCGGTTCCCGCTGCGGGCGCTGCGGCGCCACCTGCCAGGTCGCCGGGTCAGCGGCGTCAGCGGCCGCCGTACTGGCCTGCCGCTGCCCAGTCCGCGCGGTCTTGCGGCCGAGCGCTCCGCGCGCCATCGTCTTGCCGAACTCGTAGGTGAGGCCAGCGCCGCGGTGCGCGTCTGTCATGACGTCCTCGAACGCCGCAAGGAAGTAGCCGACCTCCTCCGGCCCGGTGATGAGCGGCGGCAGCAGCTTCACGATGTTGACGTTGTCGGCAGCCACCTGGGTCAGAATCCGGTGCCGGTGGAACAAGGGAACGACGACAAGCTGCGAGAACATGCCGTGCCGGAGCCGCTCGACGGCACGGAACCGCAAGCTCGCCGACCGCGATTCCGGCTCGCCGAACTCGATGCCGATCATCAGGCCGAGCCCGCGCACGTCGCTGATCAGCTCGTAGCGCTCAGCCATGGATTTCAGGCCGTCGCTGAGTTCCAGCCCGGCGCGCTGCGCCCGGGCAACGATGTCCTCATCGTCGAAGGCTGCCAGCGTTGCCAGGCCCGCGACCATCGCCAGCTGATTGCGGCCGAACGTCGTCGAATGCTTGAGCGCGTCCTCCATCGAGTGGTAGACGCTCGTGTAGATCTTGTCGGTGGTCAGCATGGCGCCAACCGGGACGTAACCGCCGGACAGTGCCTTGGAGATGGTGATGATGTCAGGCTCAAGACCCCAGTGCTCGTGGCAGAAGAACCGGCCTGTCCGGCCGAGCCCGGTCTGCACCTCGTCGATGACCAGCAGCGTCCCGTGGCGCCGGCAGAGTTCCTGGGCAGCCGTCCAGTACTCGGCGGGCGCGCAGTAGACGCCCTTGCCCTGGATGGGCTCCACGATGAACGCGGCCACATCGCCGGCTCGCAGTTGATCCTCGAGCGCTTCGAGATTACCGAAGGGAACGGGGACAGTCTGGGGCAGCAGCGGCCCGAAGCCGCGCCGGAATTCGGCGCCTCCGTTCAGGGCCAGCGCACCTGTGGTCAGCCCGTGGAAGGCGTGCTCGGCGTAAAGCACCCTGGGTCGCTTGGTCGACTGCCGCGCGAACTTGATCGCAGCCTCGATGGACTCGGCGCCTGAGTTGCAGAAGAAGACCCGGGTGATGGCCGGGTGCGCCCGTGCCACCAGCTGCTCAGCCAGCAGGCCGGGCAGCAGGGCGCAGTCCATCTGGACCATGTTGGGCAAGTCCAGGTCGAGCGCCTGGTGCAGGGCTGCCTTGACACCCGGGTGGCTCCGGCCTAGGGCGTACACGCCGAATCCGGACAGGAAGTCGAGATATCGCTGCCCGGCTGCGTCATATAGGTAGCAGCCTTCACCCCGGACATACTCTCGGTCGAACCCGATCGTCTTCAGCGTCCTGGCGAGCTGGCGGTTCAGGTAGCGCTCGTGCAGGGCGAAGTTCTCCCCGGACCGTGCCGCGAACGCCCCGGCTACATCGAACGGCATGGTCCTCCTCGCACTTGCGCAGGCACGACGACCATCTTGACGCACGGACGCCCTTAATGCCCCGCGTTCGCCGACAGCTAAGGCCATTTCAGCACGTCACGCTTGTCCGCCGCCGGTCCGGGCTGGCCCGGTGACCGGCATCGGCTAGCGTGGTGGGCCTGACGCCGCCGCCGGCCTTCCCGCTGGAATGCAGTGCCGGGCGACGCGGCGCGACAAGACAGGTCAGCGGGTAGCTGCCGTCAGTGCGGAGGACTTGGCGTTGGCCATCGTGGTGCTCTTGCTGTGGCTTGCCACCGCGGCGATCGGGCTCACCATGCTGCGGGCCGGCGGCGCAGCCAGGAAGGCGGCCGTATCGCGGGCGGCAGTCTCGCGGCCCGGGTCCCGTCAGCCGGGCACCTTGCAGGCGGCAGGCTTGTCAGCCGCGGGCCTGGTGCCGGATGCGCCTGCGCGGCTTGCGGCGGTCCCGCTTGCTGCGGACGGGTCTCCGCCACCGGCCCCGCACACCCGGGTGGCCACCCCGCCCGGGGAACACCCGCTGCTGGAGTTCAGTCATCCCGCCCTTGCCGTGACCGGGCTCGCCACCTGGTCGATGTTCGTCCTGGTCCACTACCGGCCGCTCGCCTGGATAGCGTTCGGCATCTTGCTGGTGACGATGAGCGCAGGGCTCGGCTGGTTCAGCCGCAGCCGGAGCGACGCCAAGCGGAAACTCGCCAGCGCCTGGGTGTTCCCGCCGCGGCTGATCAAGCTGCACGGACTGGCAGTGGTGTTCTCGATCACGCTGACGGTTCTGACCGCGCTATCGGCCGCGCACGGCTGAGTACCAGCAGCGCGGCATCGGTACCAGCGCAACTGAGAGGGAGCGATCGTGAACTGGGGAGTGCTCGTCGGGTCGGGCGTGGTGCTGGCAGCGGCCGGGATCATCTTCACTTTGCAGGGCGTCGGCATCCTCGGCGGCAGCGTCATGTCCGGCGTCACCTTCTGGGCAGTGGCCGGCCCCCTCATCGCGCTGGCCGGGTGTGGCCTCGCCGCTCTCGGCCTACGCCGCCGGTCAACACCCTGAGGTCGGGTCAGCCCTGCGCCGGGGCGCGGTCCCTGTCCGCTGCCGGGTACTCCACCAGGGCAATAATCCGGCTGGCCATGAAACGGGCGGTCCGCACCGGCGTCCCGTTCCGGGTGACCTCGCTGACCTCTACCAGGCCTCGCCGGGTGGCAACCTCAACCCGGCGCCCCGCCCTGGTCGCGGCCACCTCATAGGTCCGGTTGCCGCCGCCGTCGTCGACCACGATCTCAACCCGGTCGCCTTTCATAGCCGCTCCCTGCTGATCGAACACTTATTCTATACCCGGTCAGTAGTGGCCGGAACCGTGCCGTGAGCCCCGGCTGACGGCCGTGGCTCACCACGGACGCGTTCCCCGCTCAGCCTGTGTTCTGCAGGCCGGCCGCGACGCCGTTGACGGTGAGCAGCAGGAAGCGCTCGAGCGCTTCGGCCCGCTCGGGCGGCGCCCGGCCTTCGGCCGCGCGCACCTCCGCCAGGGCGCGCAATTGCAGGTGCGACAGCGCGTCAACGTACGGATCGCGGAGCGCGACCGCACGCGACAGTACCGGCCTGTCCGCGAGCAGCCGGTCATGCTCGGTGACCTCGAGGACGAGCCTGCGGGTCAGGTCGTATTCGGCCAGCACCCGGCCGGTGAGCTGCTCGCTCCGGCCGAGGGCCAGGTACCGGACCGCAATGTGCCGGTTGGTCTTCGCCAGGCTCATCTCGGCGTTGTCGAGCAGCACGGCCAGCAGCGGCCAGTCGCGGTAAGCGCGCCGGACCGCCATCAGCCCTTCGCTGCCCTCGATCGCCGCTGCCAAGGCCATACCAGCCCGGAAGGTTAATCCTGGTCTGGGCCCAGGCGAATACCCACGGGATAGCCCGCAGGTCGGCCAGTCCGACTGGGCCAGCCAGGCCGCGGCGTGCCGGACGGGACCCGAGGCGCATGGTACCGATCTCCGCTAGCGGGCTGAGGCGGGCGAACCACTCGGCGAACCCGTCCGCGCTAACCAGCGCGCGATAAGCCGCCAGGGCTCCCGCCTCGAGTGCTTTCGATAGCGGACCGAATGGCTCATGACCACTCCCCGCCGCTGCCGTACCAGGCTTCGGCGCCGACGCCAGCAGCACAGCCGATGTCACTTGCTCCACATGCCGTTGGGCGATCACCGGGTGGCCGTACCGGGCAAAGATGACCTCGCCCTGTTCGGTGACCTTGAACCTGGCGTCGACAGAACCCGGTGCCTGAGCCAGCACGGCCCGGCCGGCCGGCCCGCCGCCACGGCCGAGCGCGCCGCCGCGGCCGTGGAACAGCACCAGCTGCACATCGTGTGCCGCCGCCCAGGCGGCGAGCCGCAACTGGGTATCGAACAGTCGCAGCGTCGCGCTGACCATGCCCAGTTCCTTTGCCGAGTCGGAGTAGCCGAGCATGACCTCCAGCCGCCGGCCGGTCCGTGCCAGCCGACGCGCGACCGGCTCCAGCGTCAGCATCTGGTCCAGGACCGTCACCGCCCTGGCCAGGTCGTCGCCGCTTTCAAACAGCGGCACCACATCGAGGACAGGGGGCTGACCCGGGCTGGCGTACTCGGCGAGCTCGTAGACGGCCAATACGTCCGCCGCACAGGTGGTAAAGCTGACCACGTACCGACGGCAGGCATCGGTGCCGTGCCAGAGCTGGATCGAGCGGATGGCCCGGAGCGTCGCGAGTACCTCCGCGGTCTGCGCTGACGGCTCCCGGCCGGCCCGCAATTCGGCCAGCGCGGCCGCGTGGACAGCGCTGTGCTGGCGTACTTCCAGCTCGGCGAGGTGGAAGCCGAACGTCTCGGTCTGCCAGATCAGGTGCTGAAGCTCTCCGTATGCCTGCCGGGCCGCGCCCGCCTCGGCCAGCGCCCGCTGGACCAGCCGCAGGTCATCGCTGAACTCGCGGGCCGCCCCGTACGCCAGGCCCGTGCTGGCCATGGTTTCGCGGCCGGCTGCGCCCGCCAGGCAGAGCCGGGTCGCTAGCAGCCGCTCCGCGGCATACAGCAAGTAGGTCCGGTACGGCTCGCCCGGCGAGCGGGAGCTGAGATCGCGGAGGAGCTTGGCGTGAGCCCGTCCGGCCGCGGTCAGCGCGGCAGCCAGTTCCGCCCGGGCCGGGCTCTCGGTGGTCGAGCTGTCACCCGCATCATCGGCCGGGAGCATGTCGGCCACCGTCAGCGACCGCCCGATCCGCGTGGTCGCGTTCTCCAGTGCACGCAGTGCGTGATCCGCTTGGATCGCTGCGGTCTGCTCCGTTACCACCGCGGTCACGAACGGGTTGCCATCCCTGTCTGCGCCGATCCAGCTGCCAAAGCGCAGGAACGGGGGCGCCACCGGCGGCAAGGCGCCGGAAGCTTCGCCCTGCAGCGCCTGATCGAGCGCCCGGTAGACCGCCGGCGCGAGCCGGAACAGTGTTTCGTCAAACACCGCGGCACCGGACCGGACCTCATCCAGCGGATGCATCGCCTGGCTGCGCAGCGCGGGCGTGCGCCACAACAGATCGATCTCCTCCCGCAGCCGGCGCCGCGCCTCGGCGTGCGCAGCCGCACCGAGGTGCGCGCCGTCGATGACGTCGAGCTGCGCGCCGATCCGCCGCAGTGCCTCGGTCACCGCGCGCCGCCGGGCCTCGGTGGGATGCGCGGTCAGTACCGGATGCACCGCAAGGCGCCCGACCAGGGCAGCCCGCTCGTGCTCGCCGATTGTCTCGGCCAGGCTCGCCATCGTGGCGGCGAGCGACTCGCGCACCGGATCGGAGCCAGTGTCACGCTCGCCCAGCGTCCGGATCCGCTGATGCTCCTCAGCGAGATTGGCCAGGTGGAAGTAGACCGTGAAAGCGCGGGCTACTGCCTCAGCGCGCTGCACGGGCCAGCTCGCCACCAGAGCGGCGATGGCGTCGTCTGCCGCGGCGCGCGCACTACGAGAGTGGGCGTGGTCCGGTACGGCCACGGCCCGGTCACCGGCCGGCTCGTGCCGGCGCGCTGCGATCGCCCGGTGCCGGAGGTCCTCGACGTCGGCCAGCAGGTCCGGCACGTCCGATTCGGAGATCACCTCGCCCAGGATCTCGCCGAGCAGCCGGACATCCCTGCGCATCGCGGCGGGCACTCGCCTGCTGTCGGCGCTTCTGAGATCCGCACTACTGGCCACCGCGCCAGCGTAGGCGAGGCGGAAGTCCACGCCGCACGCAGCGGCGCAGTGCCATTTGCCGTGACAGTTAATGTCAACTGGCGCATTCCTGTGCAACTCGGTTAGTCGTCGCTTTGGTGGTGGATGAGAGATATGTCGGTGGCAATTTAGCAAGAGTTAGCGTGATAACTGAGCTGAATAAATCCAGCGGATCGATCTGCCCCTATTAGGAGCCATTACAGGAAGGGCGAAGCATGACACAGTCGTCTAATCCACCAACACCCTGGCGATGGTGCGCCCGGGGCGCCGTGGCCGCCATCGGGGCTGCCGCGCTAGCCTCCGCATCCGTCTGCGGTGCAGCCGCAGCGACGGCTGCCAGTGGCCCGCCAGCTGTCACCTCACATGTCCTGGAAGCAGGTGGCGGCACGGTCACGTTGCACCGGCTGGGCACTGTCAACTTGCGTGCGCTGGCGGCGGCGGACGCTCGGCGCCGTATGAACAGGGCGGCACCGGCCGGCAGGCGCCCGAGGATGGTCCCGCTCGGGCGCCCGCCGAATGCCGCGGCGGGCGGCTCTAGCGCTCACGCGCGCCGTCCCGGCGTGCCGGGAACCGCCGTCACAAACGCCTTCACCGGCAATGTGCCGGATGCGCGCGGCTTCGACGGCATCACCTCGGCGATCAACGGCGCCGCCAACTCGCCGGTCGTCGGCGGCATCGGTGACGTCAGCCCGCCGGACCAGGCGCTGGCAGTCGGGCCTAGCACGGCCGGGACAGCGATCGTGGAGTACGTCAATGACGCGCTCAACATCTACGCACCGGACGGGAGGACCTTGCTCGGCGCGATTCCCGGTTACCAGATCTACGGGCTGCCCGCCTACCTCAGCCTGGCCGACCCGCGGGCTTACCGTGACCCGCAGACCGGCCACTGGTTCCTGACCCAGTTCACCTACGGGGACGGCATCGCCGCACCGCTGAGCACGCAGCTCCTCGCGGTGAGCCAGACAACCAGCCCCTTCGGTCCGTATACCGCGTTCGCCATTGACACCTCGGACAGCTCGAACACCGCAGGCGGCTGCCCGTGCTTCGGTGATTTCGACCAGGTCGGCATTAACAGCAGCGGTTTCTTCATCGCCACCAACGAATACTCCGTTGACGAGCCGAAGTTCAACGGCACGCTCATCTACGCCATGTCCAAGGACGCCCTGATCAGTGCCGCGATGAGCGTTGGCAAGCCCGTTCCGGCAGTCAAGCGGTACGTGGTGCGGCCGTCGCGTGATCGGTTCGGCGCTTACCATCTCTCGCCGGCGACTGTGACGCAGGGCTCGTCCGAACCGAACACCGAGTACTTCGTCGAGTCCAACTCCAAGCTCGCCTATAGCGCTGGCCTCACGGTCTACGCCTTGCTGGACACTTCGCTGCTTAACTCCGGGAGGCGGCCACGACTGGTCGAGGCCACCATGGCCTCCGAGCCGTACTCGTTCCCGCCGCTGGCCACCCAGCGCAGCGGCCCGACGCCCTACGGCTGCTCGGTGAATTTCTGCGCGACGGCGTCCCTTCAGACTGACTTCAACGCGGTACAGGAGGTCACCTATGCCAACGGACACCTGTATGCCGAGCTGGACACCGGTTTCAACTTCGGTACCGGCCAGAACTCCGGGGCCGCCTGGTTCGTCCTGCACCCGGTGCCGCATCCGGGCTGGTTGGCGGTCAGCCTGGTGAGCAACGGGTATGTGGAAACGCCAGAGGACCTGCTGTACCCGGTGATCGGCGTGAACAAGGCCGGAAAGGGCTACCTGAGCTTTGCCATATCGGCCTCGACCCGGTACCCGAGCACGGCCTATATGACGTTCAACGGCAGCAGCGGCCCGGCCGGCCCGATCCACATCGCGGCGGCCGGCGCGAACCCGCTGGACGACTTCACCTGTTATCCGCCGTACTCCACCGGGCAGTGCCGGTACGGCGACTACTCGATGTCCCAGTACTACAACGGCCGGATCTACATGGCGTCCGAGTACGTCGCACCGGAGCCGCGTGACGCACTCAGCAACTGGAGCACGCGGATCTGGGATGCGCCGGTGCCATGAGCTGATTCTGGTCGTCGATGACGACTCATGGATCCGGTACCGAGCCGGCTGGCCGGCGGCCCCTTGCGGCGCTGCCGCCAGCCGGCCATAGGCTCAGCTCGTGCAAAATCGACCGGAAGCCGCGACGCCAGCAGGAACCCCGTTGAGGTTCGGCCTCGTCGGCACCGGCTACTGGGCCCGGATCACGCACGCACGCGCGCTGGCGACCACCCCGGGCACAGAGCTGTCCGCGATCTGGGGGCGCAACCTGGCCGCGGCGCAGGCCCTGGCCGGCGAGCACGCTGCTACCGCGCACGCTGATATCGACGAGTTCCTGGCCGACATCGATGCGGTCGCGTTCTCGGTGCCACCTGACGTCCAGAACGCCATCGCCATCCGGGCGGCCCAGGCCGGCAAGCACCTGCTGCTGGAAAAGCCCGTCGCGACCAGCCTCACGGCGGCACAGGACCTGGCCGCGGCGGTCGAGGATGCCGCAGTCGCGTCGGTGGTGTTCTTCACGGCCCGGTTTCAGCCGGATGTGCGGGCCTGGCTAGCTGAGGTGACGAGCAGCGGCGGCTGGGCTGGCGGAATGGCCAGCTGGCTCGGGTCGGCGCTGGCCGGCGACAGCCCGTTCAACACGCCGTGGCGCCAGCAGATGGGCGGCTTGTGGGATGTCGGGCCGCACACGGTCTCGATGCTGCTGGCGAGTCTCGGCCCGGTCGTGTCGGTATCGGCGGTCGCCGGACAGGCCGACCTCAGCTGCCTGGTACTGCAGCACGCTGGCGGTGCGACAAGCACCGCGATGCTCACACTGAGCGCCACTGACGCCGCATCCGGTTCCGACCTGTGGCTGTGGGGGGAACGGGGACGGTCGGTGGCCCCGACGCAGGCCGACGACCCGGTGATTGCGCTGCGAGTAGCGCTCGCCGAGCTGGCCGACAACGCCAGGGCAGGGCGGCTGGCGCACCCGTGCGATGTCCGCTTCGGCTGCGAGGTCACGCGCGTCCTGGCGATGGCGCAGGCTCAGCTCGGCCGGACCTGACGGGTCTTCCGCATCGGGATTCAGCGCCTGGTAGGCCGTTGGTCACGTCACCCGGGGAATGACCTCGGCAGCAATCCGCTCGGCTTGCTCGGCCTGCTCGAACATCGGAGTGAACAGGACGAGTCCCGCCCCGGCCGCGACCACCTTGGCCACTTCGGTGGCGCACTCAGCGGCCGGGCCGGCGATGGCCGCAGCCTCGATGTCGGGCGAGCTGCGGCCGTACAGGCCCGCCAGCGCGACATTGATCCGGTCACGAGCCCGCTCGGCGTTGTCGTCCACCGCTATGTACACGCGCTTGGCGATGGGAAAACCCTGCGCTGGTCGGCCCAGGTCGGCCAGCGCCTGCCGCACTAGGTGAACCTGCTCGGCGAACCTGGCGGTAGGGGCGGAACCCGCGCCGAAGAAGCCGTCTCCCAGCCGGGCCGCGCGGCGCAGCGCGGCGGCCCCGTTCGCGCCGAACCAGACCGGCGGATGCGGCTTCTGGAACGGCTTGGGCGCCATGGCGGCGTCGGCCAGTTGCCAGAACTCTCCGTCGAAAGTCACGCGCTGCTCGGTCCACAAAGCCTTCATGAGCGCCAGGCCCTCGGTGAACCGGGCGACGTACCGCTCCGGAGCCACCCCGAACGCCGCGAACGGACGGTGCTTCCCGCCGGTGCCGATGCCTATGTCCAGCCTGCCCCGGCTCAGCTGATCCAGCGTGCTCAGGCTTTTGGCCAGATGCACTGGCGTATGCAGCGTGGACACGAAGACCACGCAGCCCAGCCGCAGCCGACGAGTGCAGGCGGCCGCGTAGGTCATCGCCTCGACCGGCCCCAGCTGCGGTGCCGGGCCGAGAACTTGCTCCTGCGCCCAGGCGCTGTCGTAACCGAGTTCCTCTGCCCTGGTGAAGTAAGCCCGGAACGCGTCCGGGTCGAACTCGCCGTCGGCATAGAACTGCGGGATCGCGATCGCGAATCTCATTCCTCGCATGCTAGTTGCAGCTCGGCTAGCGCCGGTGCGCAGTGGCGACCGCTTGCTTGATGTAGCTGACAATGTCTGCTGCGCTCTGGCCGTCCGGATCCAGGTCCGGGTTGTATATGCACACCGACCACCCGGCGCAGCCGTCCGCGGCAAGTGCGGCGGCGGTGATCTGGCTCAGCTGGTCCCAGCTCAGTCCACCCGGCTGCGGATAGTCCACCGCAGCCAGGCTTGCGCTAGCCAGCACGTCGAGGTCCACGTGCAGCCACCATGGCGCGGGCAGAAGCTGCGCCGTGGCGGCGGCGGTGGCAGCGCAGTCAGTCGCGTCTAGCTCATCCGGCCGGATCAGCGCGCGTAGCTGGCCCGCGAGGGTCGGGATGCCCGCGGCGGCGAGTTCTTCCTGGTCACGAGGACCGATCGCAACGACATGCTCCGGTCGAACCCGCGGCAGGATCTCGCGCAGCTGCGGGCTGACCCCGACGTCGAACAGCCGCAGCGCCAGTCCAAGCTCACTGTCAGCGGCTTCACCCGTCGGCGACGCAGCGGGCGGCCAGGCATCTTCGTGCCCGTCCACGAAGAGCAGGCCCGGCTGGGCCTGTCCTGCTTGCAGCGCGGCCAGGGCCCCGAGAATCACCGGGCAGTCGCCGCCGATCAGCAACGGGAACTTGCCGCGCGCACGGGCTGACCGCACTGCCGCATCCAACTGCCCTATCATCGCGACCAGCGCGTCCTCAGCGATCAAGCCTGACGCAGCCCGCCGTGGCTGCCGGAACTCCACCAGCAGGTCCCCGCCATCAACGGAGCCGGGCCGGCCCGTGAGCGCTGCCGCCAGGCCATGCGCCCGAAGCGCAGCCGGGGCTCTGGCCACTCCGTCGGCCGTGCCGCTGGAGTTCGCCGGGATCCCGATCAGCTCCAGACCTTGCCGCATCATGCCAGCAAGGATCGCAATCGCCTGCCCGCAGTGCGCACGCCGCAGCCGGGCGCCGGGGAACGCGCAGAACGCTCTGGCAGGATGGGGTGCCGGGGGACATCCTGCCTCCGCCAGCGCGGAGCAGCTTCCGGCCACCGGCCGCCACGCAGTTGCTGGCTCGCCGCCGAAGTGCGGACCTTTGGCCCTGGCAGGCAGGAACGGCTGGCTGGAACCTGGCCTGAGAGATGCCCCCAGGGAGGTGGATGATCATGAAAGCGAGCGTCGGCGACGAGCTCACCGTCAAAGGACGCCACCAGGGCGACGAAGACCGGCATGGCAAGATCATCGAGATTCATGGCGAGGAGGGCGCACCGCCCTACCTGGTGAAGTGGCGCGATGGCCGGGAGACAGTGTTCTTCCCGTCATCGGACACCGTGGTCGAGCATCATCCGGCGAAGGCAGGCCGATGAGGAGGCCCGATGAAACTGATCACGGCTGTCGTCAGGCCCGACAAGCTTGATGACGTCGTCCAGACCGTAGCCGAGAACGGCGCGCACGGCCTGACCGCGACCGAGGCGATGGGCTTCGGTCAGCAGTTCGGCAGACATGGCGCCGCGGCCCGCAGCGACCAGAGCGCACTCGTGCTGCCGAAGGTCCGCGTCGACATGGTCGTGCCAGACGAACTCGCCGGGCCGTTGACGGACGCCATCGCGAAAGCGGTGAACACTGGATCGATCGGTGACGGAAAGATCTGGATTAGTCCGGTCGATAGCGTGCTCCGGGTCCGAACCGGAGAACGAGATGACGCCGCCGTCTAGCCCCGGCGCGTGCCGCGTACCGCGACGTCATAGATGAAGGCCTCGAACGTGCCCGACGTGTCGCGTGGCAGCCTGGTAAGCCAGACCAGCAGATAGCGCGCCCGGACCGGGCGGCTGACCGGGACGGTAACTGCTCCGCCGGGATCGGCGGCTTGCGCTACCGGCTGCAGGCTGGCCAGGACGGGCGCATTCCCGGCCCGCAACTGAACCTCGCCCCCGGGCGCTGACCCGAACAAGATGGTCGCGGAGGAGATCCCGACCGGCTGGCCCATGTCCAGCAGCAGCCCGGTGCCGGACTGCAGCCCGCCGAGATCCGGCGTCGTGTACCAGTCGGTGTGCCATGCGGTGCGCGGGTTGCCGTCGATCGCCAGCGTCGCCGATTGCGGATTGTCGCCCCGGCCAAGACCACTGGGCCCGAACGCGGCGATGCTGGCCGGCGTCAGCAGGACGGCTGGCGGCTCACTGGAGCCGGTGCTGGCCGGCCCGGGCACCGTGGTACGCCCGCCGTGGCGGGTAGCGGAGGCACCATGGTGCCGCTGCGCTGCCACGCCGGACTGGCGGATCGCGCTCGAATTCCCAGACGATCCAGAAACCAGCAGGTAGATCAGCAGGCCGATGGCCACGAGGAGCGCCAAGGCCAATGCTGCGGTGAGGCGCGGTCTGTGCTGACTGCGACGCGCAGATCGGTCCGCCCGGCTCCGTCCGCCCAGGCGCTCCACGCGGCCGGGCTGGGCAGCGAGCCAAGCGCCAGCCCCTCGGGCCGCCTCGGCGAACCGGGGCCCGGCAGCGTGAGCTGGATCCGGCAGGCGGCCGCCAGCCGGTTGCCCGGATCCGGTCAGCCTGGCCTGCAGCGCTGCCGAGGTCAGCTCATCGCGGCCGAAGCCGGCTGGTAGCTGACTGGCGGGCTCGGCTTCGGCGGTGCCCGCGGGGGCCGGACGACTGGATGGCCCGGGGGAAGGAGCAGCAAGCGAGCCCAGCGGCGCGGCCCCGGTGACCTCGCCGTCAGGTTCGTCAGGCGGCATCCGGGCGGCGTCATACTCCGCAATCAGCGGCACCGGATCGGCGCCAACAACCTTGGCGATCGCCCGGATGTGACCGCGGGCGTAGAAGTCCCCGCCGCAGGCGGCATAGTCGTCGCGCTCGATGTCCCGGATGATCGCCGCGCGGATTCGGGTCCGTTCGCTGACCTCGGTGACGCTGAGCCCGGCCTCGCTGCGCGCTTCCGCGAGCGCACCGCCGATGCTCACTTCTCACCCCTCCGCGTGCCGGCTACGACCCAGGCCGGATCCCGCCGCCGGGCCAGGCCCGCAGGTGTCTAATCGCCAGTATGCCGCCGAGTATGCGCTCGTCCGTCCATTAAATCGTGGCGCCGGAGCCCGGTAGTCTCTGAGCGACTTAGCTGGTCCGGCGAGCCGGCGGCGCGAGGGCGGAGTTCTGTTAGCGCGTCCGGCACCCGGGCACCTCGCGTTTATACCCTGTGGGGTATTATCGGGCTGTCACGGAAGGGCACCATGATGAAAATGAGCGAAGACGCTACCGTGCCGGTGCTCAACCGGCTCCGCCGGGCGCAGGGCCAGCTGGCAGGCGTGATCGCCATGATCGAGAACGGCCGGGACTGCCAGGACGTGGTCACCCAGCTCGCCGCGGTGTCCAGGGCGCTTGATCGCGCCGGATTCAAGATCGTCGCGAGCGGACTGCGTCAGTGCCTGGCCGCCGGCCCGGCAGCCCCGATGACGGAGGAGCAGATGGAGAAGCTGTTCCTCAGCCTGGCCTGACATGGCCGGATCACCGGTGGACAGCGCCGTGACCGAGGGCCAGATGCCAGTCCTCACCCTCGGCGGCAGCCTTCTCCCGCTAGCGGGCCGGGCGAGGATCTACGCGTGCGGGATCACTCCGTACGACGTCACCCACCTCGGCCATGCGGCCACCTTCGTCTGGGTGGACACCCTGGCCAGGGTCCTCAGGTCAGCCGGGACTGAGGTGATCACCTGCCGGAACGTGACGGACGTCGACGACGTGCTGATGGCGGCAGCCAAGCGGGCTGGCGCGCCCTACGACCGGTTCGCCGCGATCCAGCAGTTCTACTTTGAGCGCGACATGGCGGCGCTCGGGGTGTCCGAACCCGAGCTAGAGCCGCGCGCGCACGCTTTCGTGGGCCAGGTCATCGCGCTTGCCCGCGGCCTGCTGGCCCGGGGTGCCGCCTACGAGCGAGACGGGAGCGTCTACTTCAGGGGAGCGGGCGCAGTTAGCCGGGGTGGCCTGACCCGCGATGCCGCACTCAGGCTGTCCGCGGAGTACGGGGACAGGCCGGACGACCCGCGCCGGGACGACCCGTTCGACGCGGCCATCTGGCTGGCTGCCGAGCCCGGTGAACCAGACCCCGATCAGGCAGCCTGGCCGAGTCCGTGGGGACAGGGCAGGCCCGGCTGGCACGCGGAGTGCGCGGCGATGGCAATGCACGCGTTCGGGCCCGCCGTCGACGTGCACGCGGGCGGGGCGGACCTGCGATTCCCGCATCACGTGTACCAGGCCCTGATGGCCGAGGCGTTCTCCGGAGTGAGCCCGTTCGCCAGGGCGCACCTGAACGCAGGTGTCGTTACTATCGCGGGCGAGAAAATGGCCAAGTCGACCGGAAACCTGGTGCTGGTGAGCGACCTGCTGGAAAGCTACCCCGCGGCAGCGATCCGGCTGGTCATCCTGAACCGGCACTGGGGCTCTGACTGGGACTTCCAGCGCGCTGGGCTGGACGCCGCGGCGGGCCTGCTTGACCGCCTCCAGTCCGCGGCGGGACGGGTCGATCACGCAAGCTCTGCCGTGGCCGCCGTCCGGGCCGCGCTCGCGAGCGACCTCGATGTCCCGGCCGCGGTGGCCATCGCCGAGCAGGAAGGCGGACAGGCCGCCCGCGTTCTCGGCTCGCTGATCGGGCTCTGGTAGGACGGCGAGCCAGCCTGCTGACCCAGCCGTCACCAGGCTCGGCCACGGCCAATCGCACCGTTAAAAGCCTCCTTTATCGGGCCGAAGTGCAACGCGACGCCCGCGCAACGGCCGCTAAGTCCGGCCGGGCCCGCGGCTCGGCGGCATCGGCTGCGGCCGATTCGCTAGTTCCTGGCCGTCGCGCTCTGCTCGGATGCTGCCGGGTCTGTGCCCGGCCGGCAGCGCGGCGGCCGCGAATCGCACGCCGAACTGCTCGACCGGTGCCGACAGTGCCAGTGTCACATCTGCGCCCAGATCGGTGGTCGCCACTACCCGGTCGGCCTCGGGAACCGTCCGCGCCATGACGAAATATGGCAGCTCGTCTGTCCGGCCGCGCCATTCGTTGAGGACGTCCCCCGGGTAGAGCGGCGGCCCGCCGAAACCGGAGCCGGGCACGACGAGCTCATCGCCCGAATAGACGCGCAGCATCGTGTAGAGGTCCTCGCGGTCCCCGTAAGCGACGACCACCCACCGCAAGCCGCCCTCGGCGGTGCCCTCGAGCACCTGCGTTGCGTTATCCCGCATCTGTTCCACCGCAGCCTCCAGCGCGGACGTATTGAGCAACGGCCCTGACGCTAGCGCGCATTCGCAGTCCATCGGCGCGCGATGCACGACCGGACATCAGCGGCCGGGCCGTATGACGGGAGCTGTGACAGCAGATATGGCGAGATGACCGTCCTCCCGTCGTATGATCCGGGTAGGTTGCGGCCCCAGCGGCAGGCAGCGCGAGTCCCACCAGGGTTCAGGGGAGAGATTTCGATGGGCATTCTCAACGAGGCCCGCCGCGAGTTCATCGCAGCGCCCGATACAGCCAAGGGCCAGATTGTCTTCAAGTGGCCGGACCAGAACATCAGGAAGTTCGCAAGAGCCATCGTCGAGCCGGATGCGGTCGCAGTATTCATGAGCCAGGGCCAGGTGATGGGCGTGCTTGTGCCGGGCCAGCACACCCTGGATGCCAAGGAGCTCCCGTTCCTCGGCATGTTCGTTGACTGGGCATCCGGCGGGAACGCGTTCAAGGCGGAGATCTACTTCATCGGCACGCGCGAGTTCCCGAACAACCGGTTCGGTGGCCGACTCGACGAGGTCCAGGACCCAGTGAGCGGCCTCATCGTGACGCTGCGTACCTTCGGCGAGTACGCCCTGCGGGTGAATGACCCCACCAAGCTGATCCTGAACCTCGTCGGAACCGTTGACGTGACCGACAACCAGGCCATCACCGGCTGGGTCACCCAGCAGCTTCTGAAGGTAACGAGGACCACGGTCACCACTCAGCTCATGTCCGGCGCGTGGCCGATACTGGGGCTTTCCATGCACAGCCCGGAGATCGAGACGCAGTCGCTGGAGACGGCTAACCGGGAACTCGCCGACTACGGCATCAGCCTGACCCGCCTTGGCAACGTCGACGTCAACCTCGATGACGAGGACAACGCCCGGCTGAAGAAGCTGGCCGGGGACACCGCCTACAGCCGGCTGGCAGGCGGCTTCCTGCAGGCTGCGCAGGCCGAGGCGCTGCAGGGCGCCGGCCAGGGAATGGCCCAGGGCGGTGGCGCGGTGGCGCCGATGTTCATGGGCATGGGCATGGGCATGGCCGGCAACGCGATGCAGGCCCCGGCTCAGGCGCCGTATGCGCCGCCGCCGGGCACCGGGTTCGCCGGGAGCGGCCAGGGCTACGCGCAGCAGGCTGCCCCGAGCCAGCCAGCGCCGCCGCAGGCCGCTGCTCCGCCGCCGGACGCCGCCCCGGCCGAAGCGCCGGCGGCCGCTGCCACGATGGCATGCGCCAGCTGCCAGAGCCCCGTCACGGTGGGCGCGAAATTCTGCCCCGAGTGCGGGACGGCGACGCAGAAGCACTGCACCAACTGCAACGCCAGCCTCAGCGCCACCGCGAAGTTCTGCGCCGAGTGCGGGACGCCGACTGCCGCTCCGACGCCCTGACCGCATAACCGGGGCTGGAACGCCGGCCTGGGCTACGATCACTGCCAGCGTCCCACGCTGCCCATATCACCTTTTGCTTGCCGCTTTCCCTGCTGTTTCCCCGGTGTCCGCCGAACGCCCCCGATTAGAAAGGCCTGTCCGGATGGATAGGATCGAGTGCCAGTGGTGCAAGGCTCAGAATGAGCCAGCGCGAACGAGCTGCACGACCTGCGGCGCCCCGCTCGACAAGAAGAATCTTGTCTCTGATTCGGGCTGGACCGAGGCCCCGCGGCTGCGGGACATGACCGAGTTCCGTTTCTCCAGTTCCACCTGCCAGATCGAGGGCGAGATAGTGCCCGTGGCCGAGCTTGCGCTGGCCCAGGGCGACTCGGTCTTCTTCGAGCACCACGTCATGCTCTGGAAAGAACCCCAGGTACCGCTCTCCGCGCTCAACACTCCGGGCGGGGCACGTCGGATGATCGGCGGCATGCCGCACATCATGAGTGTCGCGCACGGCCCGGGCCGGATCGCGCTGTCCAAGGACGCCACTGGCGAGGTCGTGGTCCTGCCGATACACCCCTCACATGAGATCGATGTCCGTGAGCATGCCTTCCTGGCCGGCACGCATTCGCTGAACTACTCCTTCGTGCGGATCAAGGGCCTGGCCAACGTCCTGCATGGCGGCAGCGGCATGTACATGGACCGGTTCATCACTCAGAGCGAGCCAGGCCTGCTGCTCTTGCACGGCTACGGCAACGTCTTCCAGAAGACGCTGCAGCCCGGCGAGAAGATCCTCGTCGAGCCCGGCGGCTTCCTGTACAAGGACTCGTCGGTGGTCATGAACACCGTCCAGCAGAGGTTCAAGACCGGGATGCTCGGCAGCCACAGCATGTACCTGGCCGAGATGACCGGACCTGGCCGGGTCGGCGTGCAATCCATGTACGTTCACCACGGCTCCGAGTAGGCGGCGACATGTCCACGCCAGCCGCCAGCTACACCTGTCCCTATTGCCGCATTCCCAGTGATGGCTCGGGCACGACCTGCCCGCACTGCGGGGCGCCGACAGACGTGCGCGCCCGGGTCACGAAGTCGGGCTGGGCCGAGCAGCCGCCGATCCGGGATATGGCCAGGATCCGGTTCAACCGGTCGACCTGCCAGATCAGCGGCAAGTACGTGCCAGTCGCGGAGATGAAGCTGGATCCTGAGGATTCGGTTTACTTCTCGCACCACGTCTTGCTGCACTGCGAGCCGAGCGTCCAGCTTGACATGATGAAGATGGCCGGCGGCTGGAACCGCATGCTGGCCGGCATGCCGCTGATCATGATGACCGCGCGCGGCCCCGGCCACATCGCGATCAGCGCCGATCATCCCGGCGAGACCCTCGCGGTGCCGCTGCCGGCCAACCACGCCGTCGACGTGGTCGAGCACCGGTTCCTGGTCGCCACCGGGAACGTCGGCTACCACTGGGAGAACTCCGGCGTCTGGTTCGTCACCCAGAAGGGTGACGAGCGCGAGTACCACTACCCGCTCGGACAGACCATGGACAGGTTCACCGCCCAGGGCGGGCCAGGCCTGCTGCTGTTGCACGCGCCGGGCAATACCTTCATCCGCGATCTGCGCCAGGGTGAGCGGATCCTGATCCAGCCGGGCGGGCTGATCTGGAAAGACCGCTCGGTCCGGATGTTCCTCCATTTCGAGTATCCGAGGGGCCGGTACTGGTTCAGCTCCGCGCGCTGGGAGTCCAAGGCCATCTGGCTGGTGCTGCAGGGCCCAGGGCGGGTAGCCATCCAGTCGGTATTCGAGCGGCCTGAGACTGTTGGCGGGGTTATCAACAGTTCGGGCGCTACGACCCAGTACTGGTAACGACGGCCGAGCGCAACAGTCGCCGTCGCAGCCAGCCGAGAGCGCCGCGGCCAAGTTCACCGCGGGCCGCGGCTCCGGAAGGGCGGCAGATGGATTTCCACGAGGAGACCGAGCACCGGCAGATCAGGGATGCTATCCGGAGCATTTGCGCGCGGTTCCCCGACGAGTACTGGGCAGAGGCCGACGCGACCCATACGTTCCCGTGGGCGTTCTATCGCGCGATGGCCGATGGCGGCTGGATCGGCGTCGCGATCCCGGCTGAGTACGGCGGCGGGGGCGCAGGCATCACCGAGGCGTCGATCATCCTGGAGGAAGTGGCCGCGTCTGGCGCGTGCATGAACGGCGCCAGCGCCATTCACCTGTCGATATTCGGCATGCACCCGGTGGTCCGGCATGGCAGCGAGGCGCTCAAGCAACGTTACCTGCCGGGTGTGGCCAGCGGGGACCTGCACGTTGCGTTCGGGGTCACCGAGCCGGACGCCGGACTCGATACGACCGCCATCACGACGCGCGCCGTCCGCGAGAGTGACGGGTACCGCGTCTTCGGGCGCAAGGTCTGGACGTCGAAGGCACTGGAATCCGAGCGGGTGCTGCTGCTCACCCGGACGACCCCGGCCGAGGACTGTGCGAGGCGGACTGACGGGCTGACGCTATTCATCGCGAGCCTGCGGGATCCGGCGGTGAGCATAACGGCCATCCCCAAGGTCGGCCGGAATGCGGTCGCATCCTGCGAGGTGCGCTACGACGGGCTGTTCGTGGACCAGGCCGACCGGGTCGGCGAGGAAGGCAAGGGATTTGGCTATCTGCTCGACGGGCTCAACGCCGAGCGGATACTGGTCGCGGCTGAGGCTCTCGGCATCGGCAAGGCTGCCCTGCGCCGGGCGGTCGGATACGCGAAGGGCCGGATCGTCTTCGGCCGGCCGATCGGCGCTAACCAGGGCATCTCATTCCCGCTTGCGCAGGCGCACGCCCGGCTAGCGGCGGCCGAGCTGGCGATCCGGCAGGCCGCCTGGCGGATCGACCGGGAACTGCCATGCGGTGAGCACGCGAACCTGGCCAAGTTCCTCGCGGCCGAGGCAGGCTTCGAGGCGGCCGACGCGGCAGTCCAGACGCACGGCGGGTTCGGCTACGCCAGCGAGTACCACGTCGAGCGGTACTGGCGCGAGTCCAGGCTGCTGCGAATCGCTCCGGTCCCGCAGGAGATGGTGCTGAACTACCTGGCCGAGCACGTGCTCGGCCTGCCCCGCTCGTACTAGCGTCGGCCCGCGCCGTCAAAGGTCGACGGCGGGCGGCGGCATGAGCTCAGTGGTGATTAGCCCAGCGGGTGGCAATCGCACTTCCCGGGTCGTGACATAGATGACGGAGGCCTGTTTCGGCCCGGTTAACCACGGTATCGTTGGCGAGCCGGAACCGTCCGGTGCTCTATCCGGGGGACACCGATGACACAGCCCAGCGACCCCTTCGAGTCTTTCGCCGAACTGGCGAGCAGCCATGATCAGCCCCCGGTCGGCTACTGCACAGACTGCGGCACGGGATACAGCGCTCGGCAGGCCTATTGCGGACGCTGCGGCCGGAGACTGGGCCAGGACCGGCTCCGGCAGGAGTCCAGCGGCGTGCCTCCGGCATCCGAACCCGCGCCATCACCTGGCGGCGCCAGCGGATCGAATCCGAGCATACCGGCCTTCGGGCCCGTCGATGATCTGCCGTACGGTCCTGGCGCGACGGCAGGGGCGGTCCTGCTCGCCCTGTTCATGCCGTTCATTGCACTGATTGTGGCGATCGTCATGCGTGCGCAGGAGGGCCGGCCTCGGCGCAGGCAGTTCCTCCAAAACTGGGCGATCGGCTCAGCGGTATGGCTCTGCAGCGGGTTTCTGATTGGTCTTATTGCCATTAGCGCGGGCGGCGGCAGTGCCGCATCAGGCTGCCAGGGGGGCATTGACCAGAGCGTGCCCCCTAGCTTCCAGAGCACCGACGGTGTGCATTGGACGGCCACATACACCTGCATGAACGGCGGCACGGAGACGAAGCCGGTACCGTCGAGCCAGGTACCTGGAGGCGGAGGCTAGCCAGCCGAGACCGGAGCCGCTGGCCGGGACCCGCCGTTAGGAAGGCCGACGATGCCTATTGACATTGCCGAGCTGATCGACGATCTCGCTGCCGAGACGGCAGCGCTGCGCACAATCACTGATCTGCTGCCCGATGCGGCCTGGCAGCAGGCGACGCCCGCTCCCGGCTGGACGGTCAGCGATCAGATCAGTCACCTCGCGTACTTCGACGAGGCCGCTGTCACCGCGGCAACCGACCCGGACACATTCGCCGAGGTCGCCCGGCTGGCGGTGGCCGACGGCCTGGACCCGGACGCTATCGCCCGCCAGTACCGCGATCTCAGCCCGGCGGCGTTGCGCGACTGGTTCGCGCGGGCGCGGTCGCGCCTGCTCGCGGTCTTCGCCGGCCTTGACCCGGCTCAGCGGATGCCCTGGTACGGGCCGTCCATGAGCGTTGCGTCGTCGCTTACCGCGCGGCTGATGGAAACCTGGGCGCATGGCCAGGACATCGCGGACGCAGTGGGCGGGCACCGCGAGGCCACGGCCAGGCTCCGGCATGTCGCCCACATCGGTGTCCTCGCCCGCGCGTACAGCTTCGCGGCTAACGGCATCCCGCTGCCGGACGCCCCGGTCCGGGTGGAGCTGTCCGGACCGGCAGGCGATACCTGGACCTGGGGCCCGGCCGAAGCGGCGGACAGGGTCACCGGGCCCGCGCTGGACTTCTGCCTGCTGGTAACCAAGCGAAGGCACCTTGATGACACCGCCGTCCAGGCCAGCGGGCCTGCCGCGCGGCAGTGGCTTGCGATCGCGCAGTCGTTCGCCGGACCACCTGGTGCCGGCCGGTCGCCTGGCCAGTTCGCACCGGGAGGCGCTGCGCGCGGCTGACATCTGAGTCCCGTACGGTAGACGCGTTCCGGTCAACCTCAGACGGGGAGCGCCAGTGACCACCATGCGGGCCGCGTACGCCGCAGCTATCGACGCCGAGCACCCGCTCGGTGCCCTGACCGTCGGCGATATCGATGAGCCTGGCCGGCCGGCTGACGGCTGGGCGCGGGTTGAGGTCCGGGCCAGTTCCCTGAACCATCACGACTTGTGGTCACTGCGGGGCGTTGGCCTGGCGGCGAGCCAGCTGCCGATGGTGCTCGGCTGCGACGCCGCCGGGATCGGCCCGGACGGTGCCGAGGTCATCGTGCACGCTGTCATCGGCGATCCGGTTGCCGGCCGCGATGAGACGTACGACCCGAAGCGGACCCTGCTGTCGGAGCGGTACCCCGGCACGTTCGCCGACGTCGTCTGGGTGCCCGCCGGCAACCTGGTGGCAAAGCCGCCCGCGCTGTCGTTCGCCGAGGCGGCCTGCCTGCCCACGGCCTGGCTCACCGCATACAAGATGCTGGCGTACAAGGGCCAGGTCAGGGAGGGTAACGCGGTCCTGGTCCAGGGCGCCGGGGGAGGCGTGGCGACCGCCGCAGTGGTGCTTGCCCAGGCCCTCGGCGCGCGGGTCTACGCGACCAGCCGCAGCGCTTCCAAGCGGGACCGGATCGCCGCGCTTGGCGCTACTGCCGTGGAGCCGGGCGCCCGGCTGCCCGAGCGCGTCGACGTGGTCATCGAGACTGTCGGCAGCCCCACGATGGACCATTCGCTCAAGAGCACCGCACCAGGAGGGCGGATCGTCAGCTGCGGCGCGACCGGCGGGTACCAGGCCGAAATCGACCTGCGGCGGATGTTCTTCCTGCAGCTCGAGCTGCTCGGCGCCACCATGGGCAGCCGGGAACAGCTCGCCGAGCTCGCCGAGCTGATGGCGGGCCGGGGCATTACCCCGGTGATCGACTCGGTGTTCGCGTTCGGCCGGGCAGCCGAGGCATTCGCCCGGCTGGAGTCCGGGGAAGCCTTCGGCAAGGTCGTGCTCGATCACTCCGCAGCCGGCTAGCCCGCGGCGGCACCCGCGGGTAACGCGCACTAGGGTCCAGGTGTGAGCCGCCTAACAGAGCTGCGCCGTGACGAGCTGGACCCGACTGCCCAGGAACTCTGGGACAAGATCGTCGGTACCCGCGGGCACGAACTTGTCACCGAGACCGGCGGCCTGGCCGGGCCGTTCAACGCATTCCTGCGCGCCCCGGATATCGGCCGTCGCCTCAGCTCGCTGGGCGCCGCACTACGATTCGGCACGTCAATCGAACGGCGGCTGACTGAAGTGGCCATCATCACCGTGGGCAGCCGGTGGAAGGCTGAGTTCGAGTGGTGGGCGCACGCCCGGATGGCCCGTGAGCGCGGCGTCGCTGACGGGGCAGTGGACGCGATCGGCCGCGGCGAGGAGCCGGACTTCGAGGCCGAGGACGAGCAGACCGTCTACGCCGTTGCCAGCGAGCTCGCCCGGACCGGGCAACTCAGCCAGGCTAGTTACGACGCCGGCTGCACGCTGCTCGGCGAGGCCGGCATGGTGGAACTGGTGTCCCTGTGCGGCTATTACACGCTCGTCTCATTCCTGCTCAATGCTTTCGCCGTACCGCTCCCGCCCGGCGTCGTGCCTGCCTGGCCAGACGGTGAGGGCGACCTACCGGTGAGCGAGTCAGGCACCCCGGCCGGCTAACTCGTTAGGCGACCGGTTTGCTCAGCGAAGTCGGGGCTACGACGATCGACATCGGAGGCCCCACACGCACGGCGGGCTGCCGTGCTGATGTATGCCCGCACGGTTCGCGCCCTGCTGCTCGGCCAGCGGCAATATCCTTATCATCAACCCCGCCGCGCCGATGCCTCCCGCCATGCTTCCGCACGCAGAGTCCGCCGCGGCAGCCAGCAAGCGAGAGGAACGTTATGTCCGTTGTGGTTGTGGCAACCATCGTGCCCAAGCCCGAGCACCGCGACGAGGTCATCGCCGCCTTCCGCGACACGATCGCCCAAGTGCACGGCGAAGACGGGTGCGAGCTCTACGCGCTGCATGAGGCGCCGGACCGGCTGATCATGATCGAGAAGTGGGCCAGCCCGGAGGCGCTCGGCACGCACAGCAAGGGGACAGCTCTCGCCGCCCTGAACCCGAAGTTGGCCGGGAAGGTCGCCGGAAGGCCGGAAGTCATCGTGACGCAGCAGATTCCGGCCGGAGACCCGGCCAAGGGGCAGCTCTAGCTTGGCTGCGACCGCCGGCCAAGTTGCACGAACGGCCAGGCGGACATCGGATTGCGCCCGGTTTCGCGCGAACGCCGCGCCGAGGCAGACCGCGATCGCGTGTTGGGCGCGCCAGTGTCTCTGGCTATGCCCCGCTCAAGACCGGCAGCTGCACGTGCGCCGGATGCTGAGAGTCAGCGAATATCTCGAATCGGCAGCGATGGCCGGTCGTGACCGCGCCAAAGGGCTCTGCTGAACCGAAATTGCGCGCGTACCGGGGGAATGCGCCGCCGCTGACCTGCACCCGGATCCGGTGGCCGGCCCGCATCCGGTATGCCGTCGGGAAAAGGTTCATGTCCACTGCCAACACTCCGTCAGCATCGGCCTGGATGCCCGGCGCGGACAGGCTCTGCTGCGTCAACCGCCGGATGCCGTCCACGACATTGCGGGATACGCCCCTGAAGTCGACGTCGCAGACCCGGACGAACAAGTCCGCATACGGCAGGCTCGTGCGAACGTAGATGCGGGCCGTTACCGGGCCGATGAAGTCCAGATCCGCGCGCAGCGGCTCGCTGGTGTAAGACAGTACGTCCTGACGAGATTCGATGCCCCCGTTGTCGGCTTGCTTTCCTGGCGGAGTCAGCAGCGGGCCGCCCGCGGACGGCGTCGGATCGGCGGGATCGTAGGTGAAAGTCATAGGCCCGGCTGATGCCGGCTCCGGATCGCTCGCCAGGCCGTTAGCTGCCCGCAGGTAGTAGTTAACCGCGGCTGAGCCAGCTGGCGGCCACTGCTCGAAGTCCAGCCAGGTGCCAGCCTGCTGCAGGAAGAGGCGCACAGGTGGTCCGGCAGGGGGCGGGCCCCCGGCCAGGTGATGGGTGAGCCAGGCTATGTCGTTCTGGGTGATCGCTCGCAGCTCAGCCGGCTCCGCGTGCAACCACGGCCCGACCGTCAGCCTGGCAGCTACCCCGGCTGCCCTCAGCGCCGCGTAGTCGCGCAGCTGCTCAGGCAGGAAAAGGTCCCACCAGCCGGTTACCATGCTGACCGGAGGCATGCGGGTGAGGTCCGCTGCGTCGTGATCCGCGCCGGACCAGAACGAGTCACCGGGTGCCGCGTGGTCCACGAAGTCCCGCCAGAACAGCACCGGTGCGCCGGCCACGTCGACGTCTGCTGCCTGCAGCGGCACCTTCCGCAGCGCGCGCTTGATCCTTGCCAGTTGCACCGGGTTCGGGATGACGCTCCGCAGTCGGCCGCGCTCTTGATTACCTATTTGCGCAGTCCAGCTCAGCGCGTTCCGCAGGCCAGGCGCGCCGTGCTCGTAGAACGCGGCGGTGATCTTGGCCGCGGTGATGTGCAGGGAGACCGACGTGAGTGGCGGCTCGACATAGGGTGCGATCGCCCACTGGGTGTGGCCCAGGTAGCTGCCGCCAACCATTGACACGGTGCCGTCGCACCATGGCTGGGCACGAAGCCATGCCACCGTGGCCACTCCGTCGGAATGCTCATGCAGGAATGGCCTGAACTCGCCGCCGGAACCGAACGTGCCCCGGGTGCTCTGGATGAACACCTGAAACCCTCGGCGTGCGAGAGGAGCCGCGAACAGGATCGCCGCCACGCCACCCCGGCCGTAGGGCGAGCGGATCAGCACGGCCGGGCGCGGATCGTCCCTTCCGGCAGGCCGGTACAGGTCACCGAGTAGCACGACGCCGTCGGGCATCGGCACGCCGACGTCGCGACGCGTCAGATACGCCTCGCCGCCCGCGGGAAGTCCGAGGACCCGGTCAACCATCCGGCCGGAGATGCGCGACAGCGACTTCACGGGGTTCTTCCCGCCTGCTCGCGGAGCCAGTCCAACGCCTCAGGATCGAATTTCGACGTGGCCAGGCACGCTTCGAGGGCGGCCCTGCGGCCGTCGGGACGAACTAGTTCCGTCTCTGTCAGCATGTCCGCGAGCTTAACGGGCGCCATGACGCCGCGGCTGTGGATGAGGTGCACCCTGATAGCCCGTTGCGCAGCATTATGTCCGTGGGGTATCGACCGTACAGTCGAGAGAGACCCCTGATAGTCCGAGGGCCGTCATCAGCTGGCGAAGGGCAGAAACGTGGCGCCGGAGATCAATCTCGTCGACCCCGACGTCTACCAGCGCAGCGGTCCGCCGCATGATCAGTTCTCCTGGCTGCGCGAACACGAGCCGGTCAGCTGGCACGCACACGGCGGTGAGCCTGGCTGGCCAGGCTTCTGGGCCGTGACGCGGCATGCGGACGTCGAGTACCTGTCCAGACACCCGGAGATCTTCTCCTCCGCCAAGCGGCTGTCACTGTTCGGGGAGATTCCCCAGGCGCAGATCGAGATGCAGCGCCTGATGATGCTCAACATGGACCCGCCCCAGCACACGCGACAACGAGCCTTCGTCAACCGAGGGTTCACGCCCAGGATGATCGGGCGGCTCGAGGCCCACATCGCGCAGATCTGCCATGAGCTGATGGATGAGGTGCAGGGCCGCGGTCAGGCCGACTTCGTTACCGACGTCGCCGCCCCGCTGCCTCTCTGGGTGATCTGCGAGCTGGTCGGCGCGCCGGTCGAGGATCGCGGCCGCATCTTCGAGCTGTCGAACCTGCTGATTGGCGCTGCCGATCCGGAATTCCAGATCGCGCCCCAGGCCCAGCAGAACGCCGCAGCCGAGATCTACGCCTACGGTGCGGCGCTGGCCGAGCGCCGCCGGTCGGAGCCCGCCGATGACATCATTACCCAGCTGCTGCAACCCGACGACAACGGCGAGGCGCTCACCAGTAGCGAGTTCGACTTGTTCTTCCTGCTGCTGACAGTGGCAGGGAACGAGACCACCCGGAACGCGGCCGCCGGCGGCATGCTCGCGTTGTTCCAGCATCCGCAGCAGTGGCAGCGCCTGCTGGCCGAGCCGGCGCTCGTTCCCGCAGCGGCCGAGGAGATCGTCCGGTGGGTCAGCCCGGTGAACCTGTTCCGCCGGACGGCGACGCGCGATACCGAGCTCGGCGGCAAGCAGATAGCTGAAGGCGACAAGGTCGTGGTCTTCTACGCCGCAGCCAACCGCGACGAGGATGTCTTCGCGGCGCCGCAACAGTTCGACGTCGGGCGCGACCCCAATCCGCACGTCGGCTTCGGCGGCGGCGGCCCGCACTTCTGCCTTGGCCGACACCTGGCGGCGCTAGAGCTTCGCATCTTGCTCCAGGCCCTGGCCGAGCGAATGCCCGGGATCAAGCTCGACGGCGAGGCGAGCAGGCTGCGGTCGAACTTCATCAACGGCATCAAGCACATGCCGGTGCGCTTTTGAGCATGGCCACAGCTCGCCCGACGTCGACGCTGGGGAACCCTCCCCTTGCCCCGCTCGGCCGTATAGACGCAGCATGGTTGCGCTGGACGTCGTTGCGTGTCGTGCACGTCCGGCTTTGGAGAGGCCATGACGAAGCAGCGCAGGCGGAAGCTGATGGGTCTAGCCGCGGTGGCGAGCCTCACGCTACTCACCCTGGCCCCGGCCGGCCTCGCAGCCGCGGCCGGGACCGGGTCAGTGTCTACGGCGACCTACCCCAGCTGGCCGGGCCGTTTCTACAGTGTCACCGCGACATCGCCCAATAACGTATGGGCGGTTGGCCTGAGCGGCGCAGGCGGACAAATCTCCCACTGGAACGGCAGTTCGTGGGCGGACTACTCGTTCAGCGAGGGCTTCCAGAACGTGTCGGCGCAGTCCCCCACCGACGTGTGGGCGGTCGGCGGAACAGCCTGGTTCGATCCGACTCAGACCCTTGCCGATCACTGGAACGGCAAGAGCTGGACCCAGGTGCCGACGCCGACTCCGGGCGGCTCCGCGTGGTTCAACGCGGTGTCGGCCACCTCGCCGACAAACGCCTGGGCGGTCGGCTGTATCTGCGGCGGACCCGGCGCGCTCGGCTATGCCATTCCGCTGATCGAGCACTGGAACGGCAAGGTCTGGAAGCAGCAGCTCTTCCGGTTGCCCATCCACAGCGGCCAATTTCTTGCCGTGGCGGCTATCTCGGCCACCGACGCCTGGGCGGTCGGAGGGACCGGCAACGGCGGCCCGAACGGTGCGCTGATCGAGCACTGGAACGGCAAGCGGTGGAAGCGGATCTGGGCGGGTACGGCCAACGACCGCGGGTTCCTGCAGGGCGTGACGGCGACCGGGCCGAACGACATCTGGGCGGTCGGCTACAACGACAACGGCCCCACGTACCAGAGCGTGATCGTGCACTTCAATGGCAAGCGGTGGAGCCCGGTGCCCAGCCCCAACCCCACCGGGTCGACAAACCTCTGGGCTGTGTCGGCAAGCTCGCCCATTAACGCCTGGGCGGTCGGCTACACCAACCCGAACGGCTGCTACTGCGGCACCGCCGCGTTCCACTGGAACGGCAAGCGGTGGACCACGGTGCCCACCCCCAACCCGCCGGCCTACTCCATCGACGCGCTGCTCGGCGTGGTGGCCATCTCGCCGTCTGATGCCTGGGCCGTGGGCGCCGCCGACTGGTCCAGCACCCTGATCGAGCACTGGAACGGCAAGTCCTGGCAGGATTAGCAGCCGGCACCAGCGACGGTGACCGCGATCGGCAGCGCGAGGGAGACGCCGAGCGCACGATCAAGGCGGGAACGGGCCCGTGCTAGATCGTGATACCGCCGAGAGCTCCCGCGGAGACCAGCAATGCAGATCCGGATCGAGGGAACTGACCTGCCTGGCCGGTCTTGCGGCGCGAGCCTCGACTTCCCCGGCTACGACAACATCCACGTCGGCCTCCAGCGCCGTGCCAAGCGTGACGAACTGCTGGGCCTGACACCTGGCGACGCACCCGCGGCGCAGTGGACGATCGACTGCCACGTCACCGACACCGAGGCTGGCCGGGACGTCAGGGGTCCCTGGGTCCAGGGGCCGCCGGGCGGCCGCTTCATCTACCTGAGCTGGGGAACTGTCGACGCCTCAGGCGTATTTACGCTATTTCGCCGGGCCAAGCTGTGGCTGGACGGAGTCGCGCCCGCCGTGCTCGAGGACGCCGTCAGGACTAGCGTGCTCGTCGGCCGGCTCGGCCTGACCGATGCGAAAGGCCACCCCACTTGCACGGCAGGCCGGCCGCCAACCATCGAGTGGTCCGCCGACCCCGGGTGACCGGCTCGCAGCCGGGCTGACTGCCTATGGGTCGCGGTGCATCGCCGGGACGGCGGTGGATTCGCGCGCTAGTCAGGTGGCAACGCGACGACGGCTTGGAGGTCGCCGCCAGGCCCAAGCCGAACGGCTGCGTCGGCCCGGCGACGGGCGAGCAGCGCTATTGCCGCGACGCTGACCCAGCCAACGGTGATCGCGAGCCAGAAGTTAACGATCCGGAAGCCGAGCGCCGCCGAAACCGCCGGGACCCGTCCTGACCCGTAGGCAGCGAGAATCACCGCGAGACTGCCTTCCACGACCCCGATGCCGCCGGGCACGATGGGCAGCGACCCGACGACCTGGGCCACTCCGTACGCCAGCAGCACGCCATCCCATGGAATCGCGGCGTGAACTGCGCCGAACGCGCAGACCAGGCAGAGGAAATCGCAGCACCAGACGGCGGTGGCGATGGCGACGACGCCTATCGTCGATTGCTTGCTGAGCGGGATCTCTCGCATTCGGGCGAGGGTCGCCTCAATCCGCGCGCCGACGTTCCCGCGGGGATGCCCGGTCAGCCGCCGTACGCCGCGCACCGCCGCACCTGCCAGGCCGATGACCAGGTCCCGGCGAACCAGGACCGCGCCGGCCGCGACCACGATGACCAGGCCGACCAAGGCAGTGCCCGCGCCGCCCCTGGTCGTGCTGCTCGCTAGGGCCACCAGGACGCCGGCCAGGAGCAGCGCTGCCATACCGATAGCTTGCGCGATCAAGATCGTGAAGACGGTCCAGCCCGCACTCGCTCCGGTCGCCCCGCGCCGACGGTAATACCGGTACCGGTAGGCGCTTGAGACCGCGGGCTCGCCAGGCACGGTGTTCGCGATCGCATCGTTGGCCAGCGTCAGCAGGAACAGGGCGGGCATCGCGATGCGCGCGCCGCTGAGCCGCAGGACCCGGTGCTGCAGGAAGGCGAAAGCGAGCAGCGACATTGCTTCGGCCAGGACCGCCAGCAGCACCCAGCCAAGGCTGGCATCGCGCAGCTGCCGCCATGCGGCCACCAGGTCGCCGCGCTTGCCGACCAGCAGCAGCAGTACGAGTACCCCGAGGGCAACGCCGAGGACATAGCGGATGGCGGTCTTCAGGTTGCGTCCTGCCGTCTGGGCCGCGAGTTGCTCCGCCACGGGTCCAAACTACAGACTGGTGGCCCTCGCGCGACCAGGCAAGGAAGGACAGCGGCCTTGGGGCAGGACTCTGGCGGCCACATCGGCCGGGACTGGCGGGACTCCGCGCCGTGGTGGCCAGCCGAGCCGGTACCACCAGCCGGAACACCCAACGTGGTCCTTATCGTGCTCGATGATGTCGGCTTCGCCCAGCTGGGCTGCTACGGCTCCGACATCGAGACACCGGTACTCGACGGCCTCGCCGCGGGCGGCATCCGGCTCGCCAACTTTCATACGACTTCGCTGTGCTCGCCGACCCGGGCATGCCTGCTAACCGGCCGCAACCACCACCGCAGTGCCATGGGCAGGGTCGCCGACCTCGCCATCGGCTTCCCCGGCTACTGGGGCAAGCCACCGCGGGAGAACGGCTACCTATCCGAGATGCTGCGCGCGGCCGGCTACGCAACCTACGCCATAGGCAAGTGGCACCTGTCGCCCGAGGACGAGACCAACATGGCCGCATCGCGGGCCACCTGGCCGCTGGCCAGGGGATTCGATCGCTGGTACGGGTTCCACGGTGGCGAGACCCACCAGTTCGTGCCCGCGCTCTACCACGACAACCACTGCGTCCGGCCGCCAGCCTCGATCGAAGACGGCTACCACCTGACCGACGACCTGGCGGACCGGGCTATCGAGTTCCTCGGCGATCTGCGGGCTGTCGACGCCGCGAAGCCGTTCTTCCTGTACTTCGCGACCGGCGCCTGTCACTCCCCGCACCAGCCTCCGGCGCGCTGGCGCGACCACTACCGCAGCCGGTTCGACCGTGGCTGGGACGCATGGCGCGAGCAGGCCTTTGCCCGCCAGCTGGCCAGCGGCCTCGTTCCCGCCGGAACGGTGCTGTCCACGCGGCCAGGCTGGGTGCCGGCCTGGGATTCGCTTCGCGCTCGCGACCAGCAGGTCGCCGCGCGCCTCATGGAGTGCTTCGCCGGCTTCCTGTCACACGCCGACGAGCAGGTAGGCAGGGTGCTGAGCTTCCTCGACGAGCTGGGGGAACGAGACAACACGATCCTCGTGGTCGTCTCTGACAATGGCGCGAGCGCGGAAGGCGGCGCGGAAGGCTCGATCAACGACATCCGCCTGCTCAACCTCGATCCGGCGTCGGCCGAGGAGATGTTCGACCGGATCGACCAGATCGGCGGCCCGCGGACGCACAACAACTATCCGTGGGGCTGGACGATGGCCGGCAATACCCCGTTCCGGCGGTGGAAGCGCGAGGTGCACGAAGGCGGCGTGGCCGATCCGTGCATCATCTCCTGGCCAGCCGGCGACATAGCGGCGGGCGCGATCCGGCACCAGTTCGCCCATGCCATCGACGTCGCGCCGACCGTGCTCGAGCTTGCCGGGGTCCCGCTCCCTGACGCGATTGACGGCATCGAGCAGAGCAGGCTGGACGGCACGAGCTTCGCTTACCTGCTGCCGCCTGGCGCCGAGTCTGCCCCCGGACGCCACCAGACGCAGTACTTCGAGATGTTCGGTTCGCGGGCCATCTACCACCGGGGCTGGAAGGCGGTGACGTTTCATCCGGTCGGCCCTCTTTACGACGACCAGAACCCGAACGCCCCGTTCGACGATGACGTCTGGGAGCTATACCACGTCGAGCAGGATCTGTCGGAGTCGCGGAACCTCGCGGACGAGCATCCCGGGCTGCTCTCCGAGCTCATTGAGCTGTGGTGGGCCGAGGCCGCGCGCAACCAGGTGCTGCCGCTGGACAACCGGGTGCTGTGGGCGCTGGTGAATCCCAAGCCGGATCACCGCGCGCCGCGCACCGTGTACCGCTACTTTCCCGGCGGCGCCCAGGTCCCCGAGTCCGTCGCCGTCAACGTCCGGAACCGCTCGCACGCGCTGATCGCCGACGTTGACGTCCCGGCTGACGGGCAGGCCGACGGAGTCCTGCTGGCCATGGGCTCAGTGCTGGGTGGCTGGTCGCTGCACATCCTGGACGGCCGGCTCCGTTACGTGCACAACCTGTACGGCCGGGAACGGCATGTCGTTGAGTCCGCCGAACAGGTCACCCCCGGCCTGCACCACGTCGAGCTGGCCTTCACGAAGGATGACGGCCTAGGCGGGTTCGCTGTTCTGTCCTGCGACGGAGCTGAGATCGCGCGGCAGCAGATACCCCGGTTCACCCCATCCGGGTTCAACGGCGTGGGTGCGGGCCTGACCTGCGGGTACGAATGGGGGCCAGCGGTGGGGGATGGATATCGGGCCCCGTTCCCGTTCCCGGGCGTGATCCGCTATGCCGCCGTGGAGACCAGGGGCCCCGTGGTCCGCAATCCGATGGCCGAGCTTGAGGCCATCTTGTCGGAGCAGTAGGCACGTGGATCCGGCAGACGCCCTCCGGCAGATAGCTTTCCAGCTCGAGCGCAGCGGCGCGTCCACCTACCGGGTACGCGCGTTCCGCCGCGCGGCGCAGGTCGTGCAAGACCTGCCACCGAGCGAGCTGATGCAGCGGATCACCCGCGGCACGCTGGAAGAGCTGGCAGGCATCGGGCCGGCTACTGCGGCAGTGATCACCCAGGCTGTTGGCGGTGAGCAGCCCGACTACCTGTCCCGCCTGCTAGAGGAGGCCGCGCCGGCGGAGCGCTCTGCCCTGCGCGCGGCCCTGCGGGGCGACTGCCACACGCACTCCGACTGGTCGGAGGCTGCTTAAATCACCCGCTCGGGCCGGACTTGGGCAGCCAGAGTAGGCGCATCCTGCACTCTGCGGCCTGACCGCGGCAGGGTATTTACATATCTTGCGTCGCAAGAGATCATGTGAGGCATGGCGGGAGATAGCGGCGGGCTGACCGAGCTGCGACGGGGTGTGCTGGGCCCGTGCGTGCTGGCTTTGCTGGAGCTCAGACCGCGGTTCGGGCTGGAGCTCGTCCGTGATCTATCGGCCGCCGACGGCCTCCTGACCAGTGACGGCACCGTGTACCCGCTGCTGAACCGGCTGCGCGACGCGGGCCTGGTCACCAGCGAGTGGCGCGACAACGAGGGCGAGCGCGCCCGCCGCTACTACTCGATCACCCCGGCCGGCCACCAGAGCCTCAAGACGTTCCGGACCAACTGGGCTCAGTTCGCGGCGACGGTCGGAAGCGTCCTCAACCCGTGCGACAGGGGAAAGCCATGAGCGGCACCGCGCTCGAACACCGGCTCGTCCGGGAGTACCTGACTCAGCTCGACGTCGCGCTGGGCGGTCTGCCGTCCCCGAAGGCACGCGAACTAAGAAGCCAGATTGCCGGGCACCTTGAGGAGGCAATGCCGCCGGATGCGAGCGACGAGGACGTTGCAGCGGTGCTGCATCAGCTCGGCCTCCCGGCCGAGCTGGCCAGGGAGGCGCAGGCAGGCGCGGCCACTGGGGTTGGCGCGGCGGTTGCCGCGGCCGCGCGCCGCGGCTGGGTCCGAATCATCAGGTCCCGCCTGCGGACCAAGCTGATCGTGGTCCTGATCGCGCTTTTGCTTGCGACTGGGGCCACGTTCCTGAGCATCTTCCTGTCCGCGCCGCTGCCGAACTATGTTGGTGAATTCGCGTGGTGGTATCCGCAGGACTACCAGCACGGGGTTTACTCCACTGCCGACGGCGCGCAGCAGACGACCGTGCGGATCCGCTCGGGCCAGTGGCAGGGATTCGCGATCGGCATCTTCAACTCCAGCAACTTTACCGAGACCATTCTTGGGCCGCCGGAAGGGGACAACGCACCGCCGGACAGCCCGAACGGCGTTCGGCAGCCGCGGATAGAGGTCTCTGCACCGGACCGCGCGATTGCGAACGGCGGGTTCATCCGGAACGTGGCCTTCGAGTCCCTTCCCGTCTCGATCCCGCCGCACCAGTACCGCCTCATGCGCGTTACCTGGATCACCGACCTCTGCATCCTGGGCGGAACGAAGTCGAGCAACATGCTGAACGATGGCTACGAGTCCATCGACTCGATCTACCTGCGAGTCCGCGTCGGCTGGTTCACCCGGACCGACGTCATCCCGCTCGACATGGCCGTGGCTCTCGCCGGTCCCAGTCACGGCGTCTACAACGGCCCCGGGCCCTATCACGGCACGTGCTTCTGAGACCCTGAACGGCATGGATTCGGTGCAGGCCCTGCATCAGATCGCCTTCCAGCTCGAGCGGGCCGGCGCGCCGACCTACCGTGTGCGGGCCTTCCGCCGGGCTGCCCGGGTCGTGGCCGAGCTGCCTGGCGGCGAGCTGGCGGAGCGGCTGGCCGCGGGCACCCTGCAGCAGCTGCCCGGCATCGGGCCGGCGACCGCCGAGGCGATCGGGCAGGCGCACGCGGGCCAGGAACCCGCGTACCTGACCCGGCTGCTGGCCGAGGCGGAGGTGCCAGTGCGGTCGGCGATGCGCGCGGCCCTGCGCGGTGACTGCCACACCCACTCCGACTGGTCAGACGGTGGCAGCCCGCCGCTGGAAATGGCGCTGGCCGCCCGCGTTCTCGGCCATGATTGGGTCGCGCTGACCGACCACTCGCCGCGGCTGACCGTTGCCAACGGCCTGTCCGCTGACCGGCTGGAGGCACAGCTTGAGCTTGTTAGCAGGCTCAATGCCGACCTGGCGCCGTTCCGCATCCTGACCGGCATCGAAGTCGACATCCTCGAGGACGGATCGCTGGACCAGCGCGATGACCTGCTTGGCGGGCTCGACGTCGTGGTGGCCAGCGTGCACTCCAAGCTCCGCATGCCCAGCGAACCCATGACCCGGCGCATGCTCGCGGCCGTGGCCAACCCGCACGTGGACGTGCTCGGTCATTGCACCGGGCGGATGATGACGGGCCGCCGCGATCGGCCGGAGTCCGAGTTCGACGCCGAGGCCGTGTTCACCGCGTGCCGCGAGCACGGTGTCGCCGTCGAGATCAACTGCCGGCCCGAGCGCCAGGATCCGCCCGACAGACTGCTGCGGCTGGCCGCCGACATGGGCTGCGTGTTCGCCATCGACACCGACGCACACGCGCCGGGGCAGCTCGACTGGCTCGACAGCGGCTGCGCGCGTGCCGAGCTAGCAGGCGTCGAGGCGCACCGGGTGGTCAACACACGCTCCGCCGCCGAACTGACCGGCTGAATCCGCTGCGTCGCGTTCACTTTGGCGTCACCAGATTTCCGGTTGGATGGGGTTTCGGTAGTTCCCTCGCCCTGCGAGAATCTGCATTGCGCAACGGCACGACCGGCATCCAGGCGGGGGCGCCGACGTGCCAGCACGAGGGACAGCACATGCTCAAAGTCAGGGCCCGGATCGTTGCGGCTGCGCTCGCACTTGTCGGGGGCGGGCCGCTTGTCTTGGCGGCCACCCCAGCCGCACCGGCGGCAGCGCAGGCCCGCAGCTACGCGGCCATCAACGGATCAGGCTCGACATGGGCTGCGGTAGCCCTCCTGCAGTGGGGCCGAAAACCTCCGTTCCCACGGCATCGTGGTGAACTTCAACCCGGACGGATCGGCTGCCGGGCGCGCCGATTACATCGACGGGCAGGTCGACTTCACGGCGTCCGACACGGCGTTCCGCACGGGCAAGGACCCGTTTGACGTCGGCGGCGCCGAGCATCCTAAGTTCGGGTACTCCTATATCCCCGATGTCGCCGGTGGCTTGGCGTTCATGTACCACCTGTCGGTGCACGGTCATCTGGTCCGGAACCTGCGGCTGTCCGACGCCGTCGTCCTGAAGATCTTCACAGGCAAGATCACCAACTGGGACAACCCGGCGATCACTCGGGACTACGGCAAGCAACTGCCGAGTATTCCGATCATCCCGGTCATTCATTCTGAGGGTTCGGGAGACTCGTACTTCTTCTCCAGGTGGCTGGCGCATAGCTTCCCGTCGCAGTGGGATGCGTTCTGCGCGAAGGTCAGCTACGGCCGCGTCAAGCCGCCGTGCGGGCCGACCGAGTTCTACCCTGAGGGCTGGGGCAAATCGGTTGCGCAGAACGGCTCCAACAACGTGGCGTCGTACATCTCAGCAAGGTACGGACAGGGCGCCATCGGCTATGTCGAGTACGCGTACGCTCTCAACGCACATTGGCCGGTCGCGGAGATACGCAACGCGGCGGGCAGGTACGTCCTGCCGACGGCCGTAAATGTGATGATCGCGCTCAAGAGGGCAATCATCAACGAGAACCCGCGCAGCCCTGAGTTCCTGCAGGAGGACCTCGATCAGGTCTACACCGACCCGAACCCGCGGAGCTATCCGCTGTCCAGCTACAGCTACCTGATCGTGCCGCGTACCGGGAGGCGCCTGCCGCCGCACTTCGCCAGAGCGGACGGCCGGACGCTTAGCGTGTACGTCGATTACCTGCTCTGCCGCGGTCAGGCGTACTCGGCTGAGCTTGGTTACGCGCCACTGCCCGCCAACCTGGTGAGAGCCGGGCTACGGCAGGTCAGCCACATCCCCGGACATGTTCGGCGGGTCCCGTCGTTCGCCGGGTGCCGATGAGGTCCCGGCCAGCTGACGTTATGAGCGCCCAAATCAGGGGCGTCAGTCCCTGGTAACTTCGGGCTGAAGCACCTAGTGTACGGCATGGTTCGGGCGGCAATCTTCAAGCTTACGGCTGTTGTCTAAGTTAGGCCCGTTTATGCCGCCTCATCGTCTGCTTGCCATCCGGGCGCAGCTGGGTGACGGACGTGACGAGGGCGGCAGGTTTTGATGAACCAATTTGCGAGACTCGGCAAGCCGGCAACGCTGGCTGCGGCGGTGCTAGCAGCCTCGCTGGGGCTGGTGTCAAGCGCTGACCCTGGGCAGGCGACGGTGGCAGCCGCCAGGCCAGCAGCAGGCATAATCTCGACCGTTGCCGGAGGAATCGGCGGGCCCGGACCGGGCACCAACGTGGCCGTCCAGCCCTGCGGCATCAAGTTCGCCGACGGCGCTCTATACATCGGCGCTGACCTGGTGCGACAGGTCGATCCGCGAACCGGCAGGCTGACTACTCCGATCGCTGACGTTCACAATGCGTGCGCGGTCACCGTGGACTCCGCCGGGAACGTGCTAACGGCCGGTCCTTTTGGCGTTCGGGTAGTGGCGAATCGAAGCGCGCGCTTCTACGGCCGGAAGATGATCGCCGGCCGCGTCTACGTTCTCATCGGGTCGGACGCTGAGGATATCGAGCTTGACCACGCCGGGAACCTGATCTTCGCCGTGGCGGGCAACCCAGCATTTCGCGGTGGCACCGCGTCCGGTGCCCGGGTACGGGTGCTTGCCGAGCGCACCGCGCGGTTTTACGGCCGGAAGATGACCGCGGGCCAGATCTACACGGTCGCGGGCTCGACCCTCCAGCTAACCCGCCCTGGAAGCCTCGCCACCAGGGCGTGGCTCGGCCTGACGATCGGAGCGGCGCGAACGGACCGCTTCGGCGACCTGGTGATCGCCGACGGCAGCCCAGTCTCGGGTCAGCCGCTGACAACCCCGTCGGTGCAGGTCGTCGCTGAGCGCACGGGCCGCCTGTATGGCCGGGATATGACCTCCGGGCACATATACCGGATCGCCGGCAACGGGCACTTCGGCACCTCCGGCGACGGCGGCCCTGCTGCGAAGGCGGGGCTGTCCTGCGCCAACGGCCTGGCCATCGATCATGCTGGGAACGTGGTGGTCGCCGACTGCGGCAGAGTGCGCTTGGTGGCGGAACGCACCGGGCGCTTCTACGGTCGGTACGTCACCGCCGGTCACATTTACTCGATCGCAGGGTCCGGATCGCCCGGCCGCAGCAACCCGCCCGGCTACTCAGGGGACGGCGGGCCCGCCAGCCGCGCCAGGTTGTATGCCGCCGCGCTCACCGTGGACAGCTCCGGCAACGTGCTGCTCGCCAGTCCTTTCCGGGTCCGTGCAGTGGCGGCGAGCACCGGGCACTTCTACGGCAGGAACATGCGGGCAGGCGATATCTACACCGTTGTCGGCACCGGGACTGCCTCCTCCGGGAACGGCGGGCCAGCCAGAAGGGCCGAGTTCGCGGCAGGCAACATAGCCGAGGGCCGCTCGGGCAACCTCATGATTGCCGATAACGAGGCGGAGGTGCGGCTGGTTGCGGCCGCATCAGGCAGGGTCTTCGGCCAGAAGGTGACCACGGGAGACATCTACACGATCGCCGGCGACGGGCGGTTCGGCAGCACCGGCGACCGTGGCCCCGCCACCAAGGCATCCATAGATGTTTCGGCGATGGCGACGGACAGCACGGGGAATGTGCTGATAGCGGGGTTCAGCCACCGCCGAGTACGCGTGGTGGCATCCCGCTCAGAAGTCCTCTACGGAAAGCATTTGATCGCCGGGCATATCTATACGATGGCCGGAAGCGGTGGGACCGGCGTTTCTGGCAACGGCCGCCCCGCGGTAACCTCCCCGGTTGACGGTCTCCTGGCGGTCGCGACCGATCACGCGGGTAACGTGCTGGTCGCCGATATCCGGAACCCGGCCGACCAGTTCACCGATCAAGTGCAAGTGGTCGCCGCGAAGAGCGGGACCTTCTACGGACGGCAGATGACCGCCGGCGACATCTATACCATCGCCGGTAACGGGCAGACCGCGTTCAGCGGCGACGGCGGCCCTGCTACCGCGGCCGGGATGAGCCCGTCGTCGCTTGCCGTGGACAACGCCGGCGACGTGCTGATCGGCGACGCGTCCAACGGCCGCGTCCGGGTAATTGCCGCCAAGTCCGGAACCTTCTACGGGCAGCAGATGACCGCCAGCGACATCTACACCATCGCCCTGGGCAACCCAGCGTCGATGGTAGTGGACAAAGCGGGGAACGTGCTGATAGCCGATAGGTATGGCACCCAGGTGCACGCCCTGGCCGTGGTATCAGGCACGTTCTACGGGGTAAGCATGAGGGCGGGGCACATCTACACCATCGCCGGGACCGGGAAGGCCGGATTTACCGGCGACGGCGGCCCGGCCATCAGCGCCGAGCTATCCGACCTGTCCGGGCTTGCCCTGGGCCCGAAGGGAAACTTGCTGATCGCCGGTGGCAGCCACGTCCGGTCGGTGACTCCCTAACGCCGCGGAGCCGCCGGCAGTCCGGTAGTACTGCGGCCTGGCTAGCGCCCGAGCCCGCCGCGCGAGATCAGCTGCTGGGCGATCACGTTGCGCTGGATCTCGTTCGTGCCCTCGCCAACGATCATCAGCGGCGCGTCGCGGAAGTACCGCTCGACGTCAAACTCGGTCGAATAGCCGTAGCCGCCGTGGATCCGCACCGCGTTCAGCGTTATCTCCATCGCGGCCTCCGAGGCGAACAGCTTGGCCATCCCGGCTTCCATGTCGCATCGCTCGCCCGCGTCATAGCGCTCGGCGGCGTACCGGACGAGCTGGCGGGCGGCGGTCAGTTTCGCAGCCATGTCCGCCAGGTACGCCCCGACCTGCTGGTGCTGCCAGATCGGCACGCCGAAGCTGTGCCGCTCTTGCGCGTATTTCAGCGCATCGTCGAACGCCGCTTGGGCGACGCCCACCGCCCGTGAGGCCACCTGGATCCGGCCGACCTCCAGACCCTTCATCATCTGAGCGAAGCCGCGCCCCGGGTCGCCGCCGAGCAGCGCATCGGCCGGCGCCCGGTAGTCGGTGAAGGACAGCTCGCAGCTCTCCACGCCCTTGTAACCGAGCTTGGGCAGGTCGCGCGAGACCTCAAGGCCCGCGCCGTGCTCGGCCAGCAGGATGCTGATTCCGCGGTGCCGCGGCGTCGCATCGGGATCGGTCTTGCAGAGCAGCGCGATCAGCTGTGACCGCCGGGCGTTGGTGATCCACGTCTTGGCGCCGTTGACGCGGTAGCCGTCTCCATCGCGCCGGGCGATCGTGGTCATCGCTTGCAGGTCTGATCCGCCGCCGGGCTCGGTGAGCGCCATCGCGGCACGCACCTCGCCGGTGGCCATCCGCGGCAGGTACCGCTGCTTCTGCTCGTCGGTGCCAAAGGCCAGCAGCAGCTTCGAGACGACCGTGTGGCCGCCCATGGCCCCGGCAAGGCTCATCCAGCCCCTGGCCAGTTCGGCAGTCACCTCGGCATAACAGGGGGTCGATACCGGCGCGTCGCCGTACGGCTCCGGAATGGCCAGGCCGAAGATGCCCAGGGCCTTCATCTGCCCGATCAGCTTCTCGGGATACTCATTAGCATGCTCTAGCTCGCGTGCGACCGGCCTTACGTCGCGGTCGACGAACTCGGCCACCGTGCTGACGACCGCTTGCTCTTCAGCCGACAGACCGCTCACAACGTGCTCCTGGGGCGCTGATTCCGGGTTTGGTTTTTACTTCGGTAGAAGGAGCGCGACAGATGCAGTCCTTCGACGGGCCGTATTTCGACGAACTGGCGGTGGGCCAGGAGTTCGGCGGCGCCCCCGGCATCACGCTAACGTCCGGGATGGCCGCCGTCCACCAGGCCATCACCGGTGACCGGCTGGCACTAGCGCTGGATGCGGAGCTGTGCCGGGAGGTCACCGGCGGTGTTGTGCTGGCATCACCGGGCCTGGCCTGGGATGTCGCGATCGGCCAGTCGACGATCGTCACCCAGCACGTGAAGGCCAATCTGTTCTATCGCGGCCTCGCTTTCCGGCGGCTGCCCGTGATCGGGGACACGCTGCGGACCTCCACGCAAGTGGTCGCGCTGCGGCAGAACAAGCCCCGGGACGGCCGGCCGCCAACCGGGCTGGCCGTGCTGCGGATCACCACAGTCGACCAGAATGCCAGGCCGGTACTGGATTTCTGGCGCTGCGCGATGCTGCCGCTGCGCGATCAGGCCGCCCAGACCGGGCACGCCGATGACCTGGCAGTGCCTGGCCAGCATGCTCCGGCAGCGGACCCAGAGGCCCTGGTCACCGGCTGGCGACTGGACGCTTTCGGGCTCAGGTCAGGCGGGCCCCGGCCAGCCGACCTGCATGCGGGCCAGAGCTGGCAGGTTGCAGGCGGCGACGTCGTGACAAGCGCGCCTGAACTGGCCAGGCTGACGCTGAATATCGCGGCCGTGCACCACGATCCGGACGCAGCGGGGGGCCAGCGGCTCGTCTACGGCGGGCACGTCATCGGGCTCGCGCTCGCTCAGGCGGCCCGCAGCCTGCCGTCGATGGTCACGGTAACGGGCTGGGACAGCTGCGACCATCTCGGCCCGGTGCACGAAGGCGACACATTGCGCAGCACGATCTCGGTTGAACAGGTCGACTACCTGCCAGCCGGTGGCGGCCTGGTGCGGTTGCGCTCGGTCGTCCGGGCGGACGGCCCTGAGCCCGCCGACGTCCTCGACTGGCGGTATGCCGCGATCATCGCGTGAGCCAGGACGCTGCCGCTGGCTTGCCGCTGCCTCGCTAACCGGCCTAACGCCCGGTTAAGCTGCGGATTGTGACTCGGCTAACCCCACATTCGACAGAACGGAATGCGGCCGGGTGAACGCCGAGCGGGTTAGTCCGGCTGCGCTGGACCTGACCAGGTACATCAGGCCCGGCGACCTGGTGGCCTGGGGCCAGGCGTGCGCCGAACCGGTCACGCTGACCGCGACGCTGGCCGACCAACGCAAGCAACTGGGCGGCGTTAGGTGCTTCGCCGGGATCTCCAGTTCGGCTGCGGTGCATCCCGACCATGCCGACTACCTGGCCTTCACCTCGTACACGGCAGCCGGCGCCAACCGCGCTCTCAGCGCGGCCGGGGCGCTGGAAATCTTGCCATGCCACTACTCGGAGCTGCCGCACATACTTGGCTCTGGCCCGCTGCGGGCCGACGTCGTGCTGCTCTCGCTGCCGCCTGCCCGGCCGGATGGCACGTTCGGTCTCGGCCTTGGCGCTGACTACCTGGCGACGCTGATCGGCACCGCCAGGATGGTGATTGCCGAGGTCAATGACCAGGTGCCGGACATTGGCTGCGCCCGCAGGCTAAGCCCCGAAGAGATTGACTTGGTAGTCCCGGTGTCGCGGCCGCCCGCAGAGTATCCCGAGACTCCGCCGCGCGAGGTGGAGACCGCGATCGCCGGCCACGTCGCCGGCCTGGTGCCGGACGGGGCCACCATCCAACTCGGCATCGGCAGCATGCCGTCGGCGGTCGCCCGCTACCTAGGCAACCACCGCGACCTCGGCGTGCACTCCGGGATGATCAGCGACGCGGTCGCGTGGCTGATCGAAGCGGGTGCCGTCACCGGCGCGCGCAAGAGCGTGGACCGCGGCTTGGTCGTGACCGGCTTCCTGATGGGCACCGGGTCGCTGATCGGGCGCGCCGCGGCAGATGCGGTCGTGCAGTTGCGGGACACCGCCTACACCCACGACCCGGCAGTGCTGGCGGCGCAGCACCAGCTAGTGGCCATTAACTCGGCCACCGAGGTGGACCTGACCGGCCAGGCAAACACCGAGACCGCGGCCGGACGCTACGTCGGAGCGGTCGGCGGCGCGGCCGACTTTGCTCGCGGTGCGGCCCGGTCCCGCGGCGGCATCCCGGTCCTGGCGCTGCCGTCCACCGCAGGTTCGGTCAGCCGCATCGTGGCCAGGCTGACCGGACCAGCCACGTTGTCGCGCGCTGACGCAGGCGTTGTGGTGACCGAGCACGGCATCGCGGACCTGCGCGGGCTCACCCTTCCGCAGCGGCGCGAGCGGATGATCGCGATCGCGCACCCTGATCACAGGGCAGCGCTCGAGGCAGCGGCCAGCCCGGCCGCGGCTGACGGCTGACAGGAAGGAGAACCCTATGACTATCCGCCGGGCCGCGATTGTCTCGCCGCTCCGCACGCCGGTAGGGGCATTCGGCGGCCGCCTGCGAGATGTTGCCGTCGAGGACCTCGCGGCGACTGTGATCAGGGCCGTGCTGGACCGGACAGCGGTCGACCCAGCTCTCATCGACGACGCGGTGTTCGCCCAGTCCTATGCCAACGCAGAGACTCCCTGCGTGGGGCGGTGGGCCGCGCTGCATGCCGGCCTGCCGATCAGCGTGCCGGGCTTGCAACTCGACAGGCGCTGCGGAGGTGGCCTCCAGGCCATCATCACGGCGGCGATGATGGTGCAGACCGGCGCGGCCGACATGGTCCTGGCCGGCGGCGTGGAGAGCATGAGCCGGGTGGAGCACTACACGACATCGATGCGCTGGGGAGCCAGGTCCGGGAACCAGTTCCTGTACGACCGGCTCGACCGCGGTCGCGAGCGCTCGCAGCCGGAATGGCGTTTCGGCAGGATCTCCGGGATGATCGAGACGGCCGAGAACCTGGCCGAGCAATACGGTATAACCCGCGACGAGGCAGACGCCTACGCAGCTCGCAGCCATCAGCGGGCCGCCGCCGCCTGGCAGGCCGGCCGGTTCGATGATGAGGTCGTCCCGGTCCAGGTGCCGCAGCGCCGCGGTGATCCGGTCACGATGAGCAGGGACGAGGGCGTCCGGCCGGACTCGACGGCCGAGTCATTGGCCAAGCTGCGCACGATCATGCCCGGCGGCACGGTGACGGCCGGGAATGCCAGCCAGCAGAATGACGCGGCCGCCGCGTGCCTGGTCGTGGCCGAGGACCGGCTCGATGATTTCGGCCTGGAGCCAGTTGGCTACCTGGCAGGCTGGGCGGCCGCCGGCTGCGAGCCGGCCACCATGGGCATCGGGCCGGTGCCAGCGGTGGCAAAGCTGTTTGCCAGGACTGGCCTGGACTTCGGATCGATCGACCTGGTCGAGCTGAACGAGGCGTTTGCCGTTCAGGTGCTGGCCGTGCTGGCCGGGTGGCAGTGGAACGATCCCGACAAGCTCAACGTCAACGGCTCCGGTATATCTCTCGGCCATCCGATCGGCGCCACCGGCGCCCGGATGCTGGCGACCGGCCTGCGCGAGCTGCGCCGACGCGACGGCAGGTACCTGCTGGAAGCCATGTGCGTCGGCGGCGGTCAGGGCGTCGCGGCAATCTTCGAGGCAGCGCGCTGACCCAGCGCCGGAGGTCCGCCGGACCCCTTGACTCCGGTCGCCTAGGAACGCTCTGAATAACGCGTGACTCCCGGTCCGGCGGTTCTGCCGGCTTTGTGTTCGATTTCCTGAGATGATCTTCACATGCAGGGGAAATCGCGGCTGGACCGGGAATTACTGGACGCCG
>JBKQTJ010000343.1:0-4477 GCA_052143255.1 Streptosporangiaceae bacterium
GCAGCATGTTGGCGCGAGCGCGCATGAGGCTGAGGAGGTTCAGAGCCAGCTGACCGCATTGGGGCTGCGTCAGGTTCGCCTTCCCGACATGGACGCTGACGAGGCCGCGAGCTTGTATCGCTCGGGAAAGGTTCTCTACGACCATCTGTCCAGCGGCAGGCGGATCCGGCGCCGTTTGCCTTCTGCCGCGCAGCGGGACGCGGAGCCCTTGCTGGTCAGCTGCACAGTGGACGGTCGAGCGCCTGCCGACGCCGCCGATGTCGAAGCGGTACTCGTGATGCTGCGGGCGCGCCTCGCTACTGCAGAACTCGTACAACGGTGGTCGCATGTCGGCGTCCGCGCTGCCACAGACGACGAACCGCTCCCGGCCGTACTCTCCAGACTCGCCGATCTCGCGAATGATCTTGCCCGACTCCAGCAGGTGGGAGAGGCTCGGGACACTGTCGACCGCTTGCTCAGCGGCTACGGCATCCGGCTCGCCGAACTGTCGCGGCCCAGTGGCTGGGACATGCTCGCCCGGGCCGTCGACGCAGCCCAGGAGCTGCTCGATGCCCGACGTGGCTTGGCGGCTCTCGATCAGATCCAGACACGGTTGCCACCCGCCGCACCCGACAATCCGCCAGAACTGCGCGAGCTGCGCGCGGCCGTCCGCGATCGGGACCCCGGCCGTTACGAGCACGCAATCACCGGCTTGCGCGTTGCCGCCGAGGAGCAGCGCGAGCAGCAGCGCTGCGACGAACTGCATGTCAAGCTGCACCACTATTACCCATATCTCGCGGACCAGCTCGCCGCCACTGCGGCCGGCGCCGAATGGGACAGCAGACTCTCTGCATGGCCGCAGGCCTGGGCCTGGGTGAATGCGAAAGCGTTCTGTGAACGGATGCGAGATCCTGGCCGGGACATATCGCTCCAGCAAGAACTCAAGGAGGTCGAGGACCAACTCGCGCAGGTGACCGAGCGTCTTGCCGCCGCTCGCGCCTGGTCACATTGCCTGGCGCGGATGACGCAGGAACAACGCCAGGCGCTGCAGTCCTACCGCTCAGCAATGGGCGCCCTGGGCAAGGGGACCGGTCGTTACGCATCCCGGCATCGCCGTGCAGCCCGCGGCGCGATGGAGATCGCACGAGATGCCGTCCCCGCTTGGATCATGCCCATCCAGCGAGTAGTCGAGACCATCCCGGCAGCGCAAGATGCCTTCGACGTCGTTATTGTCGATGAGGCAAGCCAGGCCGGCCTTGACGCGCTGTTCCTGCTATGGCTCGCCCCGCGCGTTATCGTGGTGGGTGACGATAAGCAGTGTGCGCCGACTTTCGCGATAACGGAGCACCAGAAGTTTTTCGACCGGCTCGACACGTACCTGGGAGGGCTACAGGATGCCTTCCGTAACGATTTCAGGCCGGATAACAACCTGTACGAACTGCTTTCGGCGCGTTTCCCTGATGTAGTACGCCTTACCGAGCACTTCCGGTGCATGCCTGAGATCATAGGGTGGTCGTCCGCCCAGTTTTATGACAACAGGCTGGAACCGCTGCGTCAGTTCGGTGCGGAGCGACTGCCTCCCCTTCGGGTGGTCCGGGTGGCTGGCGGATATACAGAAGGCCGCGATCAGAACATCCGCAACGAAGTCGAGGCCAAGCAACTCATGGAAACGCTCCATCAGATGCTTGCCGATCCTGCCTGCGCGAACCGCACCATCGGAATCATCGCGCTGCAGGGAACCGGCCAGGCGGGGCTGATCGATAGCATGGTCGCCGAATCGGTCGATCCTGGAGTACAACAACAGCACGACCTCAAGGTCGGTACCCCGCCGGAATTCCAAGGTGCCGAACGCGATGTCATCCTGCTCTCGATGATCGTCACCGATCCGCCGCGCGCGCTTACGCGGCGGGAGGAGCAGCGCAGGTTCAACGTCGCGGCCAGTCGCGCCCGGGACCAGCTATGGCTGTTTACTTCCGTCAGCCGTGACCGGCTCAGCCGTGCTGACCTTCGGTATTCCCTGCTCTCGTACATGGAAGACCCGCCCTCCTTGCTAGGCGAATCGATCACAGCCGACGACGTCTCCGCGCATGTCAGGCAACAACCCTTCGAGTCGCTCTTCGAACAGCGCGTGTTCCTCGCGATCCGGCGGCGCGGCTATCACGTGATCCCGCAGTTCCCCGTGGGCAGACGGCGTATTGACCTCGTGGTGAGCGGGCACAGCGGGCGATTGGCTGTCGAGTGTGACGGCAGGGTGGCCCACTCGACGCCAGATCAGATCCGTGACGACATGGAACGGGAGCGGGAACTGCGACGGGTGGGCTGGGAGTTCTGGCGAGTCAGGGAAAGTGAGTTCACATTCGATCCCAACCGGGCCATGGAGCCGCTGTGGGCAGAACTTGAACGCCGCGGTATCCGTCCCGGTGTGGATGAGCAGCCCGTCGGAGAAGAATCGAGTTCCTGGGGCCCGGCTGATCTGCCCGACGATGATGAGCATCCGGGTGAGGAAGTCGGCTGAACCTCAGGCTTAGGCAAAGGAACGACATATGAGCCGACTTGACGACAGCACCGTCGATGAGATCGCCCGCCTGCTCTGCGGAGACGATGGCCCGCTCTACCGTAAGGGCTGGGAACTGCAGAGTTTTCTCGGCAGAGCAGGAATCACGGATGTCCCTGAGTATGACGGTTCACCACGCCGGCTGTGGACAAGCGAGGTAATAACCGGCGGCGATGGGGAACGTTCCAATGCCGAACTCGCCGCGCTGCGGCTCGCTGACCCGCGCGAATACGCAGCCGAAAAGGCTGCTTACCAGGAAACGCTTCGACGGCTCGACGAAATACTCCGGCCAGAGGGCCTGCGGATAGCCCGGGACGGGTACGGACGCCCGGAGTTGGCTGATGCTGATGCCGGCGTCATGCGGGTGGAGTTGAAGGTATCCATGGACCAGGTCGTCAGCGACCCAGCTCTAGCCGCAGTCATACAACAGCGCCTCGATGAGGCCCGGCTCTGTCATGACTGCGGGGCGCACATCGCCACCGTTATCATGCTCGGCAGCCTGCTGGAAGGAGTCCTCCTGTCCGCGGTAGAAGAAAGGTTGACCGATCCGCCACCCAGGCCCCTTGACCGGATGGGCTTGCAGGAGCTCATCGAGCTGGCACACCGCGAAGGCTGGATTCAGGTCGATGTCAAAATGGGGTCTGAGCTCATCCGCAGTTACCGCAACCTTGTGCATCCTCGTGCTCAGGTACGAATGGGCGCTCCTCCGGATTCGGACACGGTAGACATATGCTGGCCGGTCGTCAACGCCACTCTCAACGACATTGCCGCAACAGCACCCGGCAGGTGAGCCCCTCAATAGCGGGATGATGGGTACGCACGTACCAATAGTCACCAGGGCGAAGACGAGTTCGTCGCGTTGCGGTTTCCCATGGTCGCCTTCCACGGTCAGTCAGCGGCCTCGGGTTCGGTGTCACGTCCTGCGACGAGCTGAAGGATCTTGGAGGAGGGCGTGATCTGCGGCTTGGGCGGCTGCAAGATCGCATCCGGGCTCCGTGTCCGCCAGGCGGGAAATGCCTCGCCAAGGTTGTCCCAGTCCGGATCTTCGTTGGGCACCATCAGCCCTTGGCGTCCCTCGAACTTCTCGCGGAACGCTTGACGCTGCGCGGCCAGGTCGCGGATCCAGGTGGCCATCTTGGCGATCTTCTGGTCAGGGGCCAGGGTCAGCTTTTGGCGGTCGATGTCACTGACTGGGGCCGGTTCAGCCGAGTACAGTGGCTGGATCGGCAATTCCGGGTGGCGGCGGCGCATTTCGGCGTCGGCCGCGATGGCCAGGCGGCGGGAGTGGGCGGTGGCGTGTTCCCATTCGAGCCGGTCCGCCATGGTCTGGGCGAAGATGGTTTCTTGCTGCCGGTACCGGTCGGCCATTGCCCGGTAGGAGGCGGCCAGTTCCTCCTGCCGACTGGCGCGAGCATGGTCACCTGCCTTGCGAGCGGCGTCAGTTTCGGCGGCGGCGCGGATGGCGCCCTGGTCGGCGTTAGCGGTGCCGAGTCGGGCCAGCTGCAGTTCCCGGCCGACGTGGCGAGGAGCCCAGGCGTTCTCCGCGGCGTAGGTGTCCCGGATCAGCCATAGCCGGCCGTCACGCATGGCCCGGACGTCAGGCGCACCGGCCGGGCTGACCGCGACGAAGGCTTCGTGCCAGGCGGCCCTCTGATCAGGCGTATCCCGGGTGGGCTCAGGGCCGATCGGGTCGTCAGGGTCGTCATAGCCGTACATCTCCCGGTAGGCCGCGATCGAGGACGCCTTGCGCTCCCATTCCTGCCGGGCGGCCGCATTCTCTGTTACCGGGCCGAGCGCCGTGATAGCCCACACGGGCGCGATCTGGGCAGCATGCTGGCCGAGCCGCAGCTTTCGGCCGTCCATCATGGCGGCGATCTCCGCCAAGTAAGCTCGGCGCTCGGGGTCCGGCAGCTGGGGAACTCGTTCGGCCCAGGGGCCTTGCGG
>JBKQTJ010000344.1:0-16479 GCA_052143255.1 Streptosporangiaceae bacterium
TGGTCCCGTTCACCAGCACGTGCCTGATCCCGGTGGATGGCCTCGTGCTCTGCGAATAAGTCGCCTGATCGCTGACGGTCGCCGGGTCGAATACCACCAGGTCGGCATCGCAACCCGGCTGAACCCGGCCCTTGCGCCTCATCGCCGGAACGCAGTCTTCGAGCAGCTGGGCCGGGCGCAGGCTGCTGCGGCGGAGCGTCTCGGTTAGCCCTAGCGGACCTGCCGGGTGAACGGGGCCGCCGGCCGACGCCAGCAACCGCAACGCGCGGGCAAACGTACCGGCCGTGCGCGGGTGGGTGAACGCGCCGTCCGGCAGCGGCCACGTCATCTGGTCGGGAATCTGGCCCGGCCAGGTAAGCGGCATCGCGTCACTGGCGACGACGGAGCCCGGGAACGTCAGCGAGCGCAGCAGCACATCCAGGTCGGATGGGTCTTCCTCGTCGAGATGCCTGATGATGGCCAGGCCGCCGGGATCGGCTGCGCGCAGTTCGCGCAGCCGCGCCTCGCTGGCTACCCGTTCGCCTGTCGGCGCGTAGGTCAGGTCGGTCGGCGACAGGTCACGCTCGCTGAGGCGCTCGGGCGCCAGGAACGCCGCGCCGATCCCGGTCATGCCCGCGCCGTACGGGTAGGCCTCGGTCGAAACCCGCGAGCCGGCCGCCTGGGCCCGGCCTACCAGGTCCAGCACCCGGTCGATGTGCCGGAGCGACGTGCTGTTGATGTGGCAGTAGTGCATGTGCGCGCCGGTTTCCCCGGCCGCGCGGACGATTTCCTCGGCGCCGTCTATCAATGCGGCGGGCGCCAGTTCGACCAGGTCTCTGGCGTGCGTGAAGGTCGGCACGCCGGCCTCAGAGGCGAGCGCAGCGAGCTGCAGGTACTCGTCCGGATCCGTGCCGGGAGCGTAGCCGGCAAGCACCCCGATGCCGACCGCCCCGTCGGCCAGGTCGGCCGACAGGCGGGTCAGGATCGCGCCAACCTGAATCGGCGAGGCGGAGCCTTGCCAGGCCGGCGCCGCGATGTTTGCCAGGAAGGTGCCGAGCCTGCCGTCGAGCTCGACCCCGGCGACCGCTTCCATCCGGGCCAGCGCCCAGGAAGCGGCGAAGCCGTAGTTGACCGGCCTGCCCTCCGCCGCGGCCCGCCGGTAGGCGGGTTCCACCGGGCTGACGCCCGCCTCGAGCTCCAGCGCGGTGGTGACGCCGTCCAGCGCACGCAACCGCAGCCCGGCCACGTCAGCGGTGTGGCTGTGCAGGTCGATAAAGCCAGCCGTGACAACGTGGCCAGCGACGTCGAGCTCGGTCGCGGCGGGGCCCAGGTGGCTGCCGACGTCGCTGATGCGGCCGGCCGAGATGGCGACATCGCAGATGGCGTCCAGGCCAGTCTCCGGGTCGATGACGCGACCGCCGTGCAGGACGATGTCGTGTCTGCTCACAAACGAGTCTCCCAGCCCGGGACACGATCTATTGATCCATCCAGACCGGCGGCTATTCGAAGAGTGCCCGGATGTCGTCGGCGTCCAGGCCACCGCCGAACACGTTGCCGCGATCGATCACTGAGGAGAATAGCTCGGCCTTGCGCGCCTTCAGCGCCATGACCTTCTCCTCGATCGTGCCAGCTGAGATCAGCCGGTACACCACCACGTTCCGGGTCTGCCCGATCCGGTGCGCGCGATCGACGGCCTGGGCCTCGGTGGCCGGGTTCCACCAGGGATCGAGCAGGAAGCAGTAGTCCGCCTCGGTGAGGTTCAGCCCGAATCCGCCGGCCTTGAGGCTGATCACGAACACCGGAGCGACGCCGTCCTTGAACCGCTGGATAACCGCGGCCCGGTCGCGCGTCTTGCCGTCCAGGTAGCAGTAGCGGATGCCGGCCGCGTCAAGCCGCCACCTGACCAGGTCCAGGAACCGGGTGAACTGGCTGAAAACCAGCGCCCGGTGGCCGCCGGCTACCACCTCGCCAAGCTGGTCGAGCAGCGCATCGATCTTGCTGCACGGCATCTCTGCGTGCGCTGGGTCGACGAGCCCGGCGTGCAGGCTCAGCTGCCGCAACAGGGTCAGCGAGCGCAAGATCGTGAACCGGTTGGCGCTCATGTCCTCGATCATGCCGAGGACCTTCTGCCGCTCCCGCTGCAGATGAGTGTCGTAGAGCTTACGGTGCCGCGGATGCAGTTCGACTTCGAGCACCTGCTCCTGCTTGGCCGGAAGGTCGGCCGCCACCTGCTCCTTGGTCCGGCGCAGCACCAGCGGCCTGATCCGCCGCCGTAGCTGGCCAAGCAGGTCCGCGTTGCCGTGCTTCTCGATCGGCCGGGCGTAGTAGTCCTGGAACCGGTCCGGACTTGGGAACAGCCCCGGCGCCGTGATCGACAACAGCGACCACAGCTCCATCAGGCTGTTTTCCATCGGCGTGCCGGTGATAGCCAGCTTGAACGGCGCGGTCAGCCTGCGGGCGCACTGATAGACCTTCGACTGATGGTTCTTGGTGTACTGCGCCTCGTCCAGGATCAGCCCGGACCACTCAGCGGCCGCGTAGCTGGCGAAGTCGAGCCGTAGCAGCGTGTAGGTCGTGACCACGGCGTCGGCGCCGACGGTAAGCCCGGCCAGGTCGGACCGGCGCTTGGCCATGGTGTCGCTGATCAGCGCGACCTTGAGGTCCGGAGCGAACTTGGCCGCCTCCGCCGCCCAGTTCGACAGCACGCTCGTCGGCGTGACGATCAGGAATGGCGGGCTATCAGGATTGACCTGCCGCGCATGGCTTATGAGCGCGAGCGACTGCACGGTCTTGCCAAGGCCCATGTCGTCGGCGAGGATGCCGCCCAGCTGGTGCTGCCACAGGAACGCAAGCCAGCGGAAGCCCTGCAGCTGATACGGCCGTAGGTTGGCGGTGAGCATCGGCGGCGGCTGCGTGGCGGTGTCCACGCAGTCGATCGAGATCAGCCCTTCGACCTGGCGTTTCCATTCTCTGGCCTGCCCGCTGACGACGCCGAGCTCGGCTAGCTCAGCCCACAGGCCGGCCTGGAACTTGCTGATCCGCAGCGGCTGGCCGGCAGGCGCGTCAAGCAGCGTTCGCGCCTCGTCGATCAGGCGGGCCAGGGCCTGCAGCTCAGGCTTGTCCAGCGAGAAGTAGGCGCCGTTGCCGAGCATCAGGTACGGATCACCGCGGCCGAGCGCCTTGAACAGGTCGGCGAACGGCACCTCGCACCCTTCTACCGTGATCGTGATGCCAAGGTCGAACCAGTCGTTGTCGTCGCTCAGCGGGCCGGTCGAGATGCCAATCCGAAGGGAGTCGCCCGCCTCGCGATAGTCGGCAGGCTCCCCGCTGATCTCGACTTCGACGCCGGGCTGGCCGGCCAGCAGCGGCAGCACCTCAGTGCTGAACAGCATGGTGTCGATTCCGGTCAGCTGCGCGGCGCGTACCCGCCCGGCCGGGACATCGAGGCTAGCGAGGATGGCATGCTCCGCGTCGAGGTCCCGGAAGCTCGCGCCGGTCTGGCCGGCCCTGCTCGAGCCAGCGGCCGCTGCGCTCGCCCCGGCAGCGCTCGCCCAGGCTGCGCTCCCCCGTGCCGCGTTCGCCCCGGCTGCCAGCGCATAGGCCTCAGGACCGAAGTCGGCTGCTAGCGCACCGGCGCCAAGTGGCGCGCGCAGTTGCTCGTCACCGACCTGGTAGGCCCATTCCCAGCTGACGTCCAGGTCGTGCCCATCGCCGTAGCAGGCGCCCAGTACCAGCGTCGGCGGCGAAATTGCCGGCAGCGCAACTGAGCCGTCGGACGAGATCAGCGTGGCCGCATGCCGCAACTGGGGATAGAACTGCTCGCGGAACCGGGCTTCGTCGGCTGCCGGAATCCGCATCGACTGCCCGGTCAGGCTCATCTGCAGCAGGCCGCCAGGCACCGGCTCGGCCAGCCGGGCCAGCCGGAATCGCCAGTCCGCCAGCTCAGATGTCGCATCGAGCTCGGCCGGGTCGACGTAGGCAATCCCGTTCCCTTCGGATCCGATGACGACCAGCGGAATCACCGCAGCGTCGTCTACGCGCAGCTGCGGGCTGATGAGCAGCGGCCCGGACGGATCGCGCCGGGTGATGTCTAGGCACAACTCGGCCGTGCCGTAGGCCGGCACCGGCCCGAGCTTGCGCCCGTAGACGACTGGCAAGCCCATCGAGTAAGCCTCATCGAGGAGCGACCAGAGCTGGCGGGACTCGAAGCTAGCCAGGTCGAGGTGCCGTTCCCGGCCTGGGTAATAGCCGTACCGGCCGGCCAGCTCGTCACCGGCCCGGTACGCCGAGTAGAACTCCCACATCAGCCGAACGTGCTGCTCCGGATAGTCGCCAAGGCCAGCAGCGCCGCCATATGCGCCGTAGTTGAGCTGGGTATTCAGCTTGGGCCAGGTCAGCGGCCCGGCGACCCAGCCGCCTTGCTTGCCGGGCTGCACGAGCCGGGCCCGTAGCGTCAGCTCCCGCTCACCTGGCGCCGGATGGCGGCCAGACCGTCCGCCCAGCTCAGCCAGGGTCAGCTCGATGGCGATGGGCGTCTCGGCGGGTCGTTGCCTGCCAGGCTGACGGCGAGACTCCAGCAGCGAGGCGAGCGAGTGCTCCCAGTGCACCGACTGCGGCCGCGCGGTCAGGTCCTGCCCCGAGGCCAGCGCGCCCGCCAGCGCAATCGAGGCCGCGTGCTTGCACTCATAGGCCACCTGGCAGCTGCAGAAGCTGCGTACGAACATCATCGGGCGGCCCGCGGTGAAGTAGACGACCGTCTCGTGCAGCTCGCCGCCGCGATCCTGGACCACGCCATGCAGCCCGCGCTCGTCGGCGTCCCAGTCCACCCGCCGCACGGCGCCGTCATCCAGCGCACGGTAACCAGCCGGGTAATTGAGCACGCCGACGGCGTCCTCGACCGAGCCGAGGTCGATCTCGTCGAGCGTGACGCGCCCCATGATGAGCACGGTAGACCGCCGTACCGACAGTATCCGTGCACTCAGGCCGACCGCGCACCGCGTGTCCGGGAAAGGGAACGAGGCCAGTCAGGGACCCGGCCCGCGGTCGCCGCGCCGTGCTTCGGCATTGATCGCGTCCGCGACTGCGTGCGCCAGCGCCCGGTACTGCTCGCGGGTGACCTCGCCACGGTCGTACGCCGCCGTCAGGTCGTCGATGGAGCCCGGAACGCTGCCACCCGGATCGATCAGCGCGGCGGCGGCAAGCTCGGCGTAGCTGGCCGGCGCTGGACTCCTGGTACGCGGCCAGCTTCGCAGCCGGAATCTCGCGGCGACCTCGTCAAGGCTCATCGCCCCGGAGCGAAGGGCACCGATCAGGTCAGTGACTTCACTTCTGGTCATCGCCGCTCCTCCATGACTGCGTCACGGGCTGCACCCGACCAGGCGACGAGCGAAGGCGCACCACCGTCGACCGAGTTGTCGTACACCCGCCAGGAATCGAATCGTGGCTTGAGTTCCTCGAAGTTCCTGCGGTTGCCGCTGCCCCAGGCCGAGTCAGCGTGATCCAGGATCATCGCTTCCTCGATGTACCTACCGCCCGAGCCTCTTCCGGCGCGGTACTCGTCATGACCCTCGCGATGCCGAGCGCGTGCGCGGCGCGCGCTGGCCTCGAGCGGACTGTCGACGAAGATCCCCTCGACTCGGGCGTAGCCGGCGTTCCGAAGCGACTCGATGCGCTCGATCGCCTTGTCGGTCCGCGACATCGTGACGTCCCAGATGATGTTCTTGCCGACCGCTTGCGCCTTGCTGGCAAGCCGCTTGGCGATGTAGGAGGACTCCTCGTGGACCAGATCAGACGCCTCCATCGGAGACCGGCCCTCGATTTCCGGGATCATCCCCCGGCGCGCAAGCTCCTCCTTGATCCGGTCCGGGTTGATCATCAGGTAATGAGACATGTCGATGCCTGCGTACGCCGCGAGAATCGTTGTCTTGCCAGCTCCTGGCAGCCCGCCTGCCAGGATCGCGAGCCCCTCACGCGGGACGTCTTTCAGCGGTCCCTTATAAGTCCTCGATGATCGAATGGTGCGCCGCGTCTCGTTCGTCGGACCAGACTTCCCTGCCGTCATCGATGGTGTGCCGAACGTCGGACGCCATGCCGCAGGCCCGGGCATCCGCCAAGCGGTCCTCAACGTCGGCCACATGATCGGCGTACTCCGCATCGGTCAGCCGCCGGTAATCCCGCGCGTTGCTGTGGCCATCGGCCGGACGGACCGAAGACGGGTGCCCCGGCGCCAGTTCCCGCTGCCGCTCGCCGAAGTCCGAAGGTGAATCGGCTCGCCGCGCATCTAGGCGGTTTGCTAGGTCAGCCGGCGAGTCGACCGGGGACACGCGGACCTCCTCAGCCAGCCCCTGGATTGTCCGGTTAGACCATAAACCTGGACTATGCGCCGCAGCCGTCGTTCGCCGGTTTCAGAGCAAGGATAGGCCGCCGGTGACAGCGTCGATCCGGCTCTCGTCGGCTGGCCCGATGGCGCAGCAGGTCGGCGTTCCCTCGGCCACCTGAGTCCGGCCCGCGTCATGAATCACCTGTACCGGCAGCCCGGCTTCGCCGGCTCGTGCCGCGATGCCGAACAAGTCATCTTCGCTGACTGCCTTCAGCACTACCTTCGGCTGGCCATCGCGAAGCCAGGCCCGGAAGTCCGGCGAACCAAGGCTGGCCAGTGCCGCGGCAACTGCAGCGTGCGCCGCCTGGGCGGCGATCTTGCCCCGTCCCATGCCGAGGTCAGACCGCACGACCAGGGTGAGCTTTGTCTGCATGGTGGCCACCGTACTGCGGCGCTACCGCGGGCAGGCGGCCGAACTGATCGCGACGGCACCTGCCCGCGGCTGCTACGGAAGACTGAGACCTATGAGCAGCTCATGGGATCCGGTGTACGTCGCCGCTACGCCGCCGCCGTGGGATATCGGCCGGCCGCAACCTGCCTTCATCGAGCTGGCCGGGGCGGGCCTGCTGACAGGGCGGGTGCTCGACGTCGGCTGCGGCACGGGCGAGCAGACGTTGCTGGCCGCTGCGCACGGGGCGGAGGCTATCGGCGTCGACCTGGCGCCGACCGCGATCGAGCGAGCCCGGTTGAAGGCCGCCGAACGCGGCCTGCTGGCGCGGTTCGAGGTCGCCGACGCACTCGACCTGGGGCAGCTTGGCCTGGTCACCGACACCATTATCGATTGCGGCGTGTTCCATGTGTTCGGCGATGAGGACCGGCCGCGTTACGTGGCCAGCCTGGCGTCCGTGCTCCGGCCCGGCGGAGCTGTTTACCTGATGTGCTTCAGCGACCGGCAGCCAGGCGATTTCGGCCCGCGCCGGGTGAGCAAGCAGGAACTGCGCGAGTCCTTCAGCGACGGATGGGCGGTCGAGTCGATCGAGGCTCGGACCTTCGAGATCAACCCGCTTAACACCATCACGTTCGCCCAGGCCTGGCTCGCGACGATAATGAGGCTCTGACGGGACCCCGTGCGGGCAGCGTGGGCAGCTAACAAGCCCGCTTAGGATGGGCAACTCAGCTCAGGTTAACGCGGAGGCGAAGATCGTAGACGAGCAGCGAGCGCAGGGTGCTCGACCGCTGTTGCCGTCCCGGGCCCGTCGCGCGGCGGCGGGCATCGCGGTTGGGGGCATCCTGGTCACCGTCGTGCTGGGCGCGCTGATCGCGCATACTTCCCACCCCGATCCGCTGGACCGCGCCGTCGACTCCTGGATCCAACGAACCCTTGGCGGGCACCCCGGCAGCCTGCACCTGCTGTCGGATGTCGGCCAGCCGGCTGTGGTGGCCATCCTGACGCTTGCCATAACGCTGGCCTGCCTGGCCACTCGCCGGCTGAACGGCGCCGTCCTCACCGTGGTGAGCGTCGCGGCGTCAGTGGTGCTCACGGAATTCGTACTCAAGCCGATCGTCGGCCGGACCCTCAACGGCTACCGCGTGTATCCAAGCGGCCACACGGGCCTGGCGTTCACCCTGGCCACGGTCATCGTGGTCCTCCTGCTCAACCCGCAGGGCCGTCTGCTCCGCCGGGCGCTGATAGTCGGCATCGCGGCCATCGCCGCACTGGCCGGCTCGGCGGTAGCGGTGGCAATGATTGCCTTGGACTGGCACTACTTCACTGACACCGTCGGCGGCGCGGCTCTGGCAATCGCGGTGGTGCTCGCGATCTCGTTCCTGCTCGACACTGAAGGCGTGCGGAAACGACTGCGCCTCAGCAGCCCGGCCCATCGCCCTGCCTCTCGCACGGGAACGGGGCCGGACGCAACGACTAGCCGCCGATCGGCTGCGTCGGTGCCGCGCCCGAAGTCATCAGGCGCCTCACCGAGCTGGCGCCGGACGACTCCAGCGAGCGCATCCGGGCGGCCCTCGTGCTCGGCGCGGCTGGCGAGTGGAGCCGGTTCGAGCGGCAACTCCGCCAGTTAGAGCTGGACTGGCGCGACGTGCTAGTCGCTGGCGGCCTGGCAGAAGCCGATTGGCCGAGCCGGCTGGCAGCAAAACTGCCGGCTCAGGCGGCCGGGCAGCGCAGTGACCACACCCGGACCGAAACCAGGCCGGCCGAGAAGGCGCGTTCGCCACGCCGGGACGTGCGCGCCCGCGGCGCCCGCCCCGGCCTCCAGCCGACTCTCCCTAGCCAGTCCCGCGGGCAGGCAGACCCGTGCCAGCCCGGTCTATGACGGCGCCCGCCTTCGCTGCGCAGCCGGCCTCCCCCGCCGCCTTGGAGCGGCACCCGAAGACCATGATCGAGATATGACTTGTCAACCAGCGCGGCGCGACGTAGGCTGTCGATATATCGTGATCGTATCGCGAGGGGGGCGAAGGCCAGATGTCGGCAGCAGCGTCGTCGGCGGCAGGCGACTTCGGGACAGCACCATTCGGCGTCTTCAGCTGCGGAGCTGACGCTCTGCGCGACCTCCGGCGCGCCGTCATCGCGATGTCCGGTGGCCGGGGACACAGCCACGGCGGACCGTGGGAGCGGGACTTCGGCGGCAGCCGGAGAGGCCCGGGCCCAGGTCACTGGGGTGGCGGCTTCGTCGGCCAGCGGGGCGGATGGTGGCCGGGACCACCGGCTCCGCCGGGACCGTCGCGAGGACCCCGCGGCCAGAAGGCCAGCCGCGGCGACGTGCGCGCCGCGATCCTGGCGCTGCTGCGGGAAGGCCCCCGCAACGGCTACCAGATCATGTCCGACATCGAAGATCGCAGCGGCGGCGCCTGGCGGCCGAGCCCGGGCGCGGTGTACCCGGCACTCTCCCAGCTTGCCGACGAGGGCCTCATCGAAGCCGCGGATTCAGCCGGACGGCGCACCTTCCGGCTGACAGAAGCCGGGCGGCAATACGTGGAGCAGAACCCGGAGATGGCACGCGGCGCCTGGGAGTCCACGGAACAGCAGGAAGCGTGGCAGGTGCCAGGCCTGTTCGCCGAGGCCGCCCGCCTCGGCGGCGGCATCGTGCAGATCGCGCACGCCGGCAGTCCGGCCCAGGTCCGGGCGGCCGAGCGGCTGCTCGAGCAGACCCGGCGCGAGCTCTACCGCATCCTCGCCGAAGTGGAGGACGCCGACGATGACACAGACGAAGCAGACGACCAGGAGCAGGAAGCCTAGGTAAGGAACGGCAATGGACGATCGCATCCGGATGTCAGACGCCGACCGGGAACGCGTGACGTCCCGGCTGCGCGAGCATTACGCCGAGGGCCGCCTCAGCTCCGAGGAGCTGGACGAGCGGATCACGGCGACGCTCAGCGCCAAGACCTTCGGGGACTTGCGCGGCGTGCTGGCCGACCTCCCCGAGCCTGACCTGCTGCCACCGCCGGCCGGGCCGACTCCGCCGTGGCGCGGCATGCCCCCGCGCGTTGTGGTCCACCGCGGGCCGCGGCTGCTTCCGTTGCTGCTCATCGCCTTGATTGTCGCGGTGGCGCTGCCGGGAGCGGGCTTCGTGTTCTTCGCGTTCGTCAAGATCGCGCTGCTGATCTGGCTCGCGATGATGGTGCTGGGCATCGTCGCGGCCGGCCGGTTCCGCCGGCACGTTCGCCGCCACTTGCAATCCGGCTACGGCAGCCAACGGGACCATCACCACTCCCATCACTAGGCTGTGCGGCCTTCCTGCCCCCCGCAGCAGCGGAGAGGGAGCCGTCAGGTCAGGCTCCCCCTCCGGCGGCCGAGCTGACGATCCGGGCGGCCGATGCCACGATGGCCTCGAGCCGCCGACCGTGCGCGCCGCGCCAGTACACCCGGCCGCAGCACTGGCAACGAGAGAAATCCTGGTAGGTCCGTCGGGTACCTGGTTCAAGCAGCGGCCCGATGTCGGCTTTGCGGGCCGGAGCGAGCAGACCGTTGCACACGGTACACCGCGTAAACGGCTCCAGCGGTGGCGCAAACCGGGCAAGTACGTCGGCGAACTGGTCTGCCGGACCTGCGCCCCGAACGTAGGCGCCAAGCCACAACGCGCGGCGCCGGAGCAGCCCGCGATCCTGCGTCAGCAGCACCCGCCGCTCGTCGTTCGCCTGCACGATCAGCGCATCGTCGTCGGCTTCGCGAGAATAGGCGGCGTCCACGCCAGCCAGCCGCAGCCATCGTGCCACCGTGCCGAGATGGACGTCCAGGACGAACCGCACCGAGTCAACCCGCTGTGGCCGTGGCATCGCAAGCACGCCCACGACGTCGCCGCCGCGCGGGCGGTACTCCCGGGTAGCGGGATCGCCGTTGACGACCAGGCCGCCGACCTCGGTGAGCGGCACGCCGACGGACTCCACCACGTGCCCCAGCGAGGACACGCCATCGCACCTGACCCGGACCGGTCCGGGCCGGCGGCGCGCCTGAAGGAACAACGCCAGTTCGGCAGCGACCGCTACCTCGGCCGTGGCAGCTCTCGCATCGTCGGCCATCGGCATGTCTCGACTATAAAGAGCCGGCCTGCTACCACCCTCTCGCCGCGCGCCCGGCCTGCCAGCCGCCCGCGGCACGCGCGGCCTCCCCGGCCCCGCAGCCCGCTACACCACCGGGGGCAGCGCTGCCTCGATGAGATGGGGGCCAGGCTCTGCGAGGGCGTTCCGGAGCTGAACCGCGAACTCATCAGCGGATTCAGCCCTGGTCGACACGACGCCCAAGCCCGCGGCGAGCGCCGTGAAATCGATGGTCGGGCGGGACAGGTCGAGCAGATCCCGCGCTGTCTGGCCAGTCGTGGCCGCGCCGGTCCGCGCTAGCTCCATGTTGAGTATCGCGTAGGAGCGGTTGCTGAAGATGACCGTCGTGATGTCGAGTTGCTCCCGTGCGTGCGTCCACAATGCCGACGCCGTGTACATGGCGCTGCCGTCAGCCTCCAGTGCGAGAACCGGCCGACCCGGACAAGCCATCGCTGCGCCGGTTGCGAGCGGCAGGCACAGGCCGATCGCGCCTCCGGTCAGGCTCAGCCAGTCGTGCGGTGGCGCTCCCGCGGTCGCGCCTGGCAGCCACAGCCCGGAGGTGTTGGCCTCATCGCAGATGATCGCGCCCTCGGGCATGAGCGCGCCGATCACGGCGGCGGCAGCCGCTGCGGTCAGCTCGCCGCCGGGCAGACCGGAGCGGTCTGGCTGCTGCGCAGAAGGGGAGGCATCAGCGGCAACGAGATCAGCCAGCGACGCCAGTGCGGCCGGTACGTCGTCACCGGGTTCGGCCAGGGCGTGAACCTGGCAGCCTGCCGGTACCGGAGTGCTTGGCTTGCCCGGGTAGGCGAAAAAGGAAACGGGCGCTCTCGCGCCAGCCAGGATCAGGTGGTGCGTGCCGGCCAGCTGGCCAGCCGCGAACTCGACCAGGTAGGCGAGGCGGTCGACGGCCGGGATTCCGGCGCCGCGCTCGTGCCGGGCCGGGAACGTCTCGGCGAGGAGGCGACCGCGGGGCCACCTGGACGGCGGGTACGGCACCGTCGGTCCAGGTCACGTCTGCAGGCAGGATCAGCGTGGCAATCTGACCGGGCGGGGACAAGGCAGCGGCGACCGCGTCGGCTGCATCGGCTGGCGCGTCGGCGCTGCGCGCGCTACGCCGGACCCAGCCGGACACCGTTGCGGCGAGGGCGTCGATATCAGACTCCAGCGGCGCGTCGAATCGCTTGTGATAAGTGGCGTGATCGCCGACGAGCGCCAGCAGCGGGGTGTGCGCCCGGCGGGCGTTATGCAGGTTGGCGAGCCCGTTGGCGAGGCCAGGGCCAAGGTGCAGCAGCGCCGCCGCCGGCCGGCCGGTCATCCGCCCGAACCCGTCGGCCGCGCCGGTCGCCGCGCCTTCGAACAAGCACAGGACGCCGCGCATCTGAGGCACGGTGTCCAGCGCCGCGACGAAATGCATTTCCGACGTGCCGGGATTGGCGAAGCACGTGTCCACGCCGCAATCGGCCAGCGTACGGACGACGGCCTCGGCTCCGTTCATGTCGTTCCTCTCCCTTGCCGTGAACGCGCGAAGGCGAGCCTATGCCGCCTGCGGGTAGCAGCCTTGAGCCTCGGCACCATGACCCGGTAAGCGATGGATGGCTCGAAGGCGACCTCCTATTATAGGTTGAGTGATAACCTATAATAAAGAGGAGCCATGGCGAAGGTTATCCGCAGGCATTGGGTCACCGAAGACAGCACGGCACTGGCGCGGCGCGACCGGCGTTCATGTGAGTACGAATGCTACATTCCAGACTTCCTGACAGGCCGGGACATCGTGCTAAGCAGCGAGACAGCGGCCGACATCGCCGATGCTGAGCGCGCGATTGCCACGCTGACCGCCTCGGCGTCGGCGCTGGCAGACACCGAGGCCCTCGCGCGGATCCTGCTGCGGGCCGAGAGCGTCGCGTCATCGCGGATTGAAGGCCTCGAAGTAGGCGCGCGCCGTCTGCTACGGGCAGAGGCGGCCATCGCGCTCGGAGAAGATCCGAGCGATGTCACCGCCGCCGAGGTGCTCGCCAACGTTGACGCGATGGCGTCAATTGTCCGCAGCTTCGGCCCTGGTGACCCCATCACGGTGGGGGTATTGCTGCGTTTCCACCGCCAACTGCTTTCCGGTACGCGGTTTGAAGCTCATGCTGGAGTCGTTCGGACCGAACAGAACTGGATTGGCGGCAGCAGCTATGACCCGTGCTCGGCTGCGTTCGTTCCGCCGCCACCGGAATACCTAGCTGATCTCCTAGACGATCTCTGCGTCTTCTGCAACACCGGCTCAGTCCCTGCCGTCGCGCAGGCGGCCATCGCGCACGCTCAGTTCGAGACGATCCACCCGTTCGTCGATGGCAACGGGCGAACCGGCCGGGCTCTGATTCACCTCGTACTGCGCGCGCGGGGGCTGACGACCCGCGTCCTGCCGCCTGTCTCCCTCGTGCTTGCGACGTGGGCCGATGACTATGGTCTGGGGCTTCAGGAGACCCGTTACCGGGGCAAGGCTGAATCGGCGGCCGCCCGGAACGCCCTCGACCTGTGGCTCGGGCGATTCGCGGCGGCGTGCCAGCGAGCTGTCGCTGACGCGACAAGCTTCGAGCACCGGGCCCAGCTGCAACAGGCCTCGTGGCGGTCGCGGCTGGGCAAAGTGCGGGCGAACTCGGCCGCAGATCTGTTGCTACGTAAGCTGCCAGGAGCACCTATCCTCACCGCTAGCTCGGCAGCCGGGCTGATCGGCCGCTCCTTCAAGGCAGCCAACGACGCAATTTCCACGCTTACCGAGGCCGGCATCCTGCGCCAGGTCAACGTCGGCCGGCGTAATCGGGCCTTCGAGGCTCCCGATGTGATCGCGGCGTTCACCGCCCTCGAACGCCAGCTAGCAAGCCCGACCGGCGACACAAGGGCCAGTGATCCCGTCCGCCGCGTTCCGCGCCGCGGCTGAACCGGCGTCGGCGCTGCCGGCTCGTTAACTCGCGGCCCGTTAGCCCTGATGACTCCAGCGCGGGCCGACGGTCAGCCAGGCGGTCTCCCAGCCCGCGAGCCGTCGCTTATCGAGAATCTGCCGGGCCAGCCCGGCAAGGACGGCCAGCAGAACCGCGAGAAGGGCGAGGCAGAACCACGTCGCCGTGCCAACCCGACCGCCCACTTGCGCCGCGGTAAGCGGCGGCGTGCGGACCCTGCCCGTCCGATCAAGCCACACCGTCATCGTGCTGCCTGCCCTGGAGCCGGCCACGGCCGGGACGTCGCCGACATATCGCCGACCGTCCACCGTCCACTTTGCCAGCGTCCACACGACCCAGCTGTTAGCGCCGTCGTCGGACATAGCCGGACCAGGTGCCGCGCGCAACAGCACCGCATCCGCCGGGTGCCAGGACAGTTGCGCGTGCCGCGCCGCGGCGTTATCCGCGCGCACCCAAATCCCGGCCAGCACGGCGACTACTGGACAAAGGGCCAGGAACAAGGCGATCGCAGCGGGCAGCAGCCAGGCCTCGATGAGATCCGAACGGCGGCGCAACGGGTTACCGTCACCACCGAGCCGGCGAGAGAGCTTCAGCCACCTCGTTGTGGGCGTTGCCATCATGGTCACTCCAGCGGCGGTTCCGGCCGCGCCTTTGCAGCTGGTCCCCTTCGGATTGTCCCCCTCCCCAAGGCCCTTCGCCATACCCGCGAGGCCCGCATTGATGCCGAGCTTCTTGATCACGGCGGACTTGCTGGTGCTATATAGGCCCCGCAAGTCCCCATGATCATGGACGCGTGCCCGCCGGCAGAGCGGTTATGCCGGCGGGCACGTGAGACACCGCTTCGCTGATCTCGATGCGGCCTGTCCGTCCTCGGGATCGCTCTGGTGCCCGGGCGTTCGGTCGGCTGGTGACCGTATAGTGACGCCATGTCCGCCGGCTCGTCGGCTCCGCTCGCACCCGTCACCTCCGTTCCAGAGACCATCGCCCGGATGCAGGCGATCGAGGCGGCCATCCGGCCGGGCGACGGCCTGGGCTGCTTCAACCGCATGTACCTGCAGGTCACGCAGACGGTGAACAGTGAACTTGGCGCCGGGTTCTTCGCCGATCCGCAGTTCATGGTCAGCCTCGACGTGACCTTCGCTAACTTCTACTTCGCCGCCGTCAACGCCGCCGGCACGCCATCGCAGGCGCCGCCGGCCTGGCGCCCGCTGATAGAGCTGCGCAACGAGCCGGGAATCGAGCCCATCCAGTTCGCCCTGGCCGGCATGAACGCGCACATCAATCACGACCTGCCGCTGGCTGTCGTCGCGACCTGCACGGAGCTCGGCACGTCGCCCGCGGCGGTCCCGCACCAGGCCGACTATCAGAAGGTAGACCAGCTGCTCGACCAGGCCGAGCAGTCCGTCCGGCAGGCCTTTGAGAATTCGCCCGAGCTGGCCGTCGACCGTCACCTGCAGGCGGTCTGCAACCTGGTGGCCGACTGGAGCATCAACTCCGCCAGGGACCTGGCCTGGACCAACGCCCTGCTGCTGTGGGAGCTGCGCGGCACACCTGTCGCCCGCGACCTGTTCGTTGACAGCCTCGCGGCTGGCACGGCGGCAGCCAGCCGCCTGCTCCTGGTGGCCGTCTGAGCTGCTGGCCCGGCGCAGCGGTCGGCTGCAGGTCCTGACGCCGGCCCCGTTCCCGCCTTGATGGCTATGCGGACGGGACCGCGGTCATCGGATGGGAACGGGTTCGGTGCCGTCCTCCCGGGCCGGCTTGGCTCGCCGTGCGGTGCGCTACGCCCTGCTGCCAGCTGGCACCGAGTGGTCCCAGTCCGACAGCAGGGTGCGGATGCCGGTGACCATCGCGATGGGCTGGTCGAGCATGACGTGATGCCCGGCGGCCGGGATCTCGATGAGCGGCGCCAGCCGGCCCAGGCCGTCGTACATCTGCTCGCTGGTCTGCGGGGTCACGATGCCGTGCTCCGCGCGGAACAGCGCGACGCGGCAGTCGAGCCGGGTCAGCAGCGCCAGGCCGGCCCGGGTCCGGCCGAAGATCCGCGGGTCGAATTTCCAGCTCCACCCGCCAGCGACAGCGCGGATCGAGGTGCTGGCGATGTGCTCGACGATGTAGGGCAAGGCCGGCTGGTCGGGGATCGGGCGGAACCGGGAGATGGCGATCTCGCGCGTCGGGTACACCCGCAGCGGGCCGAACGCGCGATGGTCCTGGGCTGCCTGCTCTTCCGGGGTGATGTTCTGCACCGGCGAGTCGATGACGACGACGCCTTCGAGTTCGGACCCGAACAGGCCCGCAGCGCGCAACGCGACAAAGCCGCCCATGCTGTGCCCGATGATGACCGGCGCCCCGGACATCCCGGCGGCGCTCGCGACGGCGCGGACCTCGTGCGCCCATTGGTCCAGGTCGTAACGGTGTCGGCGGCCACTGTCGCCGTGCCCGGACAGGTCGAGCGCCACGACCCGGTGGCCGGTTGCCAGCAGCGGCGCAATGTGATCCCACCAGCGGGCGTGCGCAGCCCCGCCGTGGACGAGCACGAGACCGGCCTGCCCCGGCTCGCCCCAGGCCCGGTAGGTGATCGCCGTGCCGTCGACCTCGACCGAGCCGCACTCAACGTCGGCAGCTAGCGCATCGGTGAACCACCGCGGCGGAGCAGCGGGGTTGGCTAGCCCGGCGGGATCGGCGAGGCCGGCC
>JBKQTJ010000345.1:0-4112 GCA_052143255.1 Streptosporangiaceae bacterium
GGCTGGCCGGGGCGAAGGCGGCGGCGTCCAGCAGCACGTCGTACCCGGCCGCCTGGGCCTGGGCGATCCAGGCCAGCGGGTGCTGGACGCCGGAGAAGTTGGACTGGGCCGGGAAAGCGAACAGGCTGCGGGCGGCGGCGCCGGAGCGCTGGCCGGCGAGACGGCGACGGCGAACCGGAGTCGGGGCCTGGAGATCGCGGGCCAGCGCCTCCTCTGATACGCGCAGGTCGGCGGTGGTGAGAGGCACGTAGCTGACCGAAGCGCCGCGGGCCCGGGCGAACTGCCGGATCCCGTTGACCGAGTTGTGGTTGTCGAAGGTCAGCAGGAACCGGCTGCCCGGCCCGAAGGGATAGGACTCGCCAACCAGCCGCAGCGCGCCGGTGGCGTTCGGGGTGAAGATGACCTCGTACTCCTCCGGTGAAGCCCGGAAGAACTCCAGGATCTGCGCCCGGGTCGCCTCCACCCGTGTCCCCATGGCCCGCGACGACAGATTCTGGGAGTGCGGGTTGCCGAACACCGCGCCGGCCAGCAGGGCCCGGTGCCGGGCCAGCTGGCTGTCGGCGTACAGGCCCCCGCCGGTGTAGTCGAGATAGACGTGGCCGGCTACGTCCAGCCGGCTGTAGTCCCTGGCCCGCATGTCATCCAGAGCGGCGGTGCCGGCATAAGCCGGGTAGCGCCGCTCGAAATCGCTGAGCGCCGCCGCGGCCATCGCCGCCTGGTCGGCGCGCCTCGCCGCCGGGGTCCGGTCCTGGGTCGTGATCATCGCGGTTCTCCTTCTCATGGGCTGCGGGTGTCTGGTTGTGTGCCGTGGTGCCTGGCGTCCTTTGCTCCGGGCCGGCGCCGCGCCGCCATCCCGGCTACCGGGCCAGCGGCGGCGCGCTCAGCGCCGGCTCCAGCCCTGATGGCGCCTCGCCGGGGTGAGCGGCCCGGCCGGCCGGCACGGCGACGAAGTACTCCCAGCCGAACATCTCCCGCAGCAAGAACTCCGGGAACATGCCCGGCTCCAGCGGGAACTGGCTGCGGTAGGCGGACAGCGCTCCGACCTTGCGCATGACCTGCCCGGACACGTCGCAGCAGACGACGCCCTGACCTGCCCGCGCGGTCCCGGCCGCGAGGGGCGGGTTCGCCCGTGCGCCGGGCAGGGCAGCGGCCAGCCGGGCTCCCTGGCCCCGACCGGCGAACTTGGCCGGCGGTGCCGGGGACAGGACTAGGCAGGTGAGGCTGGCGGCGGCGACCACGTCGGCGCTGCGGTGCCGGTGCCCGAAGAACTCCCCCGCGCCGAGCCGACCGTGCCGCTCGCGGCGGCCGCTATTCTCCTGCCGCACCTCCGCTTCACCGGACAAGATCAAGAACAGCTCGGCGGCCGCCTCGCCCTGCTCGACCACGCACGAACCCGGCGGGTACCAGCGGACCTGGACGTGGTCCCGGATGTGGCCCAGGGTGCTGGCCGCCTCGGCCAGCAGCAGGAACGCGTGGGCAAAGGCGGGCGTCCCGGCGAACCGGTCCGGCCGACTGGTCAGCCAGGCCGCCAGCCGCTCGGTGATCAGCAGGTCGCCCGGCGGGAAGTGCCGGTAGTACAGCCGGGGCGGCCGGGTGGCCGTCCGGTCCGGGCGGTGCCCGGGGCCGGCGGCACGCTGGCAGGCGGCGGTGGTCACCGCGCTGATGGTGACGTGGTCGGGATGGCCGTAGCCGCCGTCGGGACCGAACGTGATGACTATGTCGGGCCGGAATTCGCGGATGATCTCCGTCACCTCGTCCACCAGGGCGGGGAACCCGGCGTCGGCGAGGGTGCCGTCGACGTGGTCCAGGCAGCGCACCCTCGTGATGCCCAGACGCTCGCAGGCCAGGCGCAGCTCGGCCTCCCGGACAGCGGCGATGGTACGCCGGTTACCGGCCGCAGCGTCACGGATCTGGCCCGCCTGGCCCCGGGTCGCCGACACCACCATGATCTCGGCACCCTGTCCGGCGTAGCGGGCGAACGTGCCCCCGGCGCAGAACGTCTCGTCGTCCGGATGGGCGAAGACACCCAGCAGGCGGCAGCGGCCCCCCGGTGGCACGCCGTCATCGAGCAGGCCCGGCCCTGCCGGGCGCGCCAATCCAGAGATACGCTGCCCGGAAGAGATTGCCCTGGGGACGGTCCTGTCTGGTGCGATGCCGCCGCCTGATCGCTTTGCGTCAGTTCGGTGACGAAGCTGTGCCTGCGGGATCATGGTGTTGCTCCTTCTGTGGCGAGTTGACGTGGCATACGGCGCCGCACGTCACGAGTCCCAGATCGGGCCGAACGCGGGCACGCCAAGCCGCTCCAAGCCGTGCACCAGGTTCCGGGTTGCGGTCTTGTTGCTGACCACCTGGACCGCCTCGGCCGCGAAGTCACGACACACGTCGTGGGCCATCGGCAGCAGGTCGGGCTTGCCGCGCTCGGTGGTGTCCCAGATGACCGCATCGGGACGTGCGGCCAGTACCTCGTCGACGAGCGCGTCGCCGTAGGTGGCGCGCGGGCTGCGAGCGGACCAGACCAGCCGGCCCGGCACGCGCGAGCTCAGGATCTGCCCGAGCACCGGGCCGATGCCGCTGCCGGTCACGACGTAGACGACACGGCGGTACATGGGCTCGATCGCCGCCATCGGTGCGCGCGTGGGAACGCCGCGAACCCACAGGTGCGACGGCGGGTCGTCGATGAACCGCGACGTCCAGTCGCCCGCCCGGGAGACCAGCAGCCGGTACCCGGACCGGCCCGGGGTGCTCACCGTCGCGAAGGCGTGCCACTCCCGCAGCGGGCTGCGGCTGATGCCGACCGCCGACACATGCGCCGGCCTGACGCCGTAATCCAGGTGCACGATCGCGGCATGCGAGGACGGACGCTGCACGGTCACCGGTACGCGGCGCAGCGTCAGCCACGGCCAGACGATGCTCGCCGTGATCAGCCCGAGCAGCCAGATCTGCCACGCGCCCGGGTCCACGTGCATCAGGTGCACGGTCAGGGCCCAGAACAATCCGGCCGATGTCCAGCCGCCGAAGCGATGGGTCAGCTCGAACACGTTGTGAACCCGTGCGCGGACCGGCGGCAACGCGCCGAGCACGACGACGATCAGCACCGCCGCCAGGCTCATGGCCAGCGCGAAGGTCGTCAGGTCCACGGCCGCGGGCCGGCTGGCGCGAGCGATCGCGGCGACCACGGTGAACGCACACAGCCAGGCCGTGCCCGCCAGCGCCGCCCCCACGTGCAGACCGCCGATGTGGTTGATCTTCGAGACCATCCAGCGCAGCCGCAGCGGCCAGCGGCTCGAGCCACGGCCGGCCACGGCGAAGATTGCGTTGAGGACGTGCTGCTGGCGGATCAGCACCGCGATCGCGAAGTTCACCACGATCAGGTCCGCCAGACCTGACAGCGCGCTCCCGCCGGCGACATGCCAATCCCCACGCGCCAGGTGCCGCGCCAGCAGCGCGCCATTGACCAGCACCACCAGGGCGATCAGCCGGTGGTAATGCATGAGACGAGGATGTTTGAAGGCGCGGGAGAAAGGGCCCGGGACGGTCCTGCCCGGTGCGATGCCGGCGCCTGACCGCTTTGCGTCAGGTCGGTGACGTTGCTGCGCCTGCGGGATCATGGTGGTGCTCCTTCTATGGCGAATTGACATCCGGGCGTCCGGCGGCTGCTCCCGGTGACCGGCCGGGCGATGACTTGTTCAGGCACCCGGGACTGTCGCGCCGGGCGATAATAGGATCACACCCGGTAACGACGTGGTGACAGCGCTGTCACTCTCTGCGCCAGGTGACCGGGCGCGAGCGCGGAGACGGCTGCCAGGGCTGTGCCGCGCCGGGCGAGCAGAACTCCTCGCCGCACTCCTCCAGCCCCGGTGCCGCCCCCGGAGCCAAATCGGCTCCAAGGGCGGCCACCTGCCCGGTTACCTCGGCTGGGGGACGAGGCGGATGTAAGGTTTGACGGCCTTCCACTCGCCGAAGATCACCCTCGCCTGGTCCTCGGACACCGAGTTGTGGATCATCACGTCTTCGCCCGGCTTCCAGCCGGCCGGCGTCACGACCCGGTGCCTGGCGGTCAGCTGGAGCGAGTCGATGACCCGCAGCAGCTCGGCGAAGTTACGGCCGGTCAC
>JBKQTJ010000346.1:0-4467 GCA_052143255.1 Streptosporangiaceae bacterium
GAATGCGGCCTCAACGGCGGAAAGCCCCTGTCCGGCAAGGCACTCAGCCAGTTCCTGCCCTGGAACGCCAGCCCCGAGGACCTCCGCACCTGGGCCCAGCCACCGCCGAACGGCGAAACCCCTCCCCCGTAACACTGTCACCGTCGTAGCCCCGAGCGACCGCCACGCCGGCCACCGGCATGCCCTTCCACAGGACTTCCGAGTACTTACCCTCCACATAGGACTCTTCCCGATCGAAGACGTAGATGTTCACTCGGTCGCGCCGCCGCCGTTCCCAGCGATAGATGTATACTCTGGCGCCCATTCGGTGGTGCCACTCTTCAAGTGGGCATTCCCGGTCGGGATACATGGCCCCGAAAGACGCCGCCTCACGGTCAAGCGGGCCGCCCACGCACAGCACTCGCACTCCATCCTTGTAACCGCTGTACCCAAATACTCCCAGCGCGGGGGTCAACAGTGGTATCGGTTATGCCATCGCGGACGCCATCATCCTGCCCGTCGCCCCGGGCTACCTGGTCCGCGTCGTCGACGGGCCGAGCCGCTACGCCGAGATCGTTGGCGAGGAGGTGGACGAGCTCAATGCCTGGCAGGTGCGCGTTGCCTTCAGCCACGTGTATCTCCGGCCCAGAAGCGGGCTGGAAGAATTCATACGGTCCGTGGACCGGCCCAGACCCTCCGAAGGGGTATACCGCGAGTTCTATCAGCTATGCGAGAGCGTGGCCAGGCGATAAATCCTTGCCGCCGGGCTCGACCGGTTCCTGCCCCCGTCGCGGTGGCGGGCATGCCACCGTAGCGGAGGTCACCGGGAGCGACGTGCTATCACCCCCAGAGCCAGGACGACGAGATACGTGGAGCATCAATGACCGGATCAGAGCATTTACCGCCGGGCTGAGGAACTTGCCGCTGAGGCGCACAGGGTGCTCGGCCAGGGAGACGGCTAGGCCACCGCGGGCGTCTGGGCCGTCGTCGCCCAGACCCATGCGGTGCTCACCCTAGCCGCCGCCACCGCGGTCGGCGCATCCGGTGCAGATCACCGGGTATGGGCCGACACCGCCGGGACCGGGTTCGGACCCGGCCACGGTGATCATTGACGCATCACCGCTGGCCGGCCCTGATCATTTAGGTGCCCGTCCTTCTGTTCGGGAACAAGGCAGAGAGCGGCGTCGAGGAGCTGCCTTAAGACAGGGGTGTGGTGAGGTCGCCCATAAGCTTGAGGAAGTTCTTCAGGGCATTTCGGTCTGCCTGCTTCAGCTGCTGGCCGAAGTGCATCACGCGGTTGCGGATCTCCCTGACCTCATCGAGCTGGTGGAGGAACTGCTTGCGGGGAACCCAGTTCCAGTGCATTCGCTCCCAGCGGGTCGGCTCACCTAGCACGATTCCGTACTCTCCGACCGTCATCTTGTCGACCGACTCCAGGTCAGGCTTCTCCATGATCAACCGGATCTCCGCGATGGGGAACACCCGGCTGATGCACTGCCGAAGCCGCGCCTCGATCTGGCCGATCTGGAAGTACGGCGTGGTGAGTCCCTGGAAATGATGCGCCAGGTCGTCGGCTGTCACAATGCCGCAGTGACGCTCGTCGCGGGTCCGGACGAACACGAAGCCTTCCTCGTAGATGGTCACCACATGGTCGAGTAGCTCCTCGGTCTCGTAGACCACCCTTGGAGGAGGCTCGGTTGCGTCCCTGAGGGTTGCTGTGCCCTGCTTGTGCAGTTCTGCCAGGAAGATGGTCCGCCAGCTCACGTACCCCTTGAGATTCCGCTCGCCAGACAGGACCGGAAGCTGGGAGAACTCGTTTGTGGCCATGAGGAACTTCACCTCGGCCAGATCCTGGTTCGGGTTGGCCGAGGTGAGTGGCCCGGCGGCGGATGGTATGTCGCTGACAAGCAAGGTGGAGGCGGGCAGTTCGATCGGCTGCTCCGCAGCGGTTCCTTCAACGCCTGGCTGCGGCACGCTAGGTATTCGGCTGACACAGACCTGGTCATCGAGGGCGCCCGCCTTAAAGTCGGGCGCGCATCGCAGCCCCGCCGCGGAGAGGTCCCCATCGACCCGCGCGCTGCTTTCTAGGTCGCGGACACGGAAGCCCCACACCTCCAGGAGCTCCGCGACGGTCAGGCTGACGGGTTCCGCAGCCGCCCGGCCAAGGAACGCCAGTACCCCGTCCCTGCTCATCCGCGTGATTCCGCCTTCGATCGTAGGCCCATCGCGTTCTCAATCAGCGTCAGCAGACGATCCGAGCGCGCGGTGTAGGACGCAGCGAAGTCTGGCCCGCCGTCGCGGAGCCGAGCATCCCGCTGGCGGAGGTACTTGGCGTCGATGAGGTGCGTGGCGAGGATGTCGTCCAGCCAGTTCCCGGGCAGTCCCGACTCGGCCTCCAATTGCCTTAGGTAGACATCGGGCGCCTGGTTCCCCATGATCCGCCGAGTACGGTTGGTGAGAGGCGTCTTGTTGACGATACTGTCCCGCAACTGTCTATCGACGCCGTGCTTATCGCACCACGCCTTGGGGAAAATCAGCGCCACGTCAACTTGCTGGTCGGCGAAGATCGCCGGACTGATCGGCTCTCGAGTGTAGGTCCAGTCGATTGCTCCCTGCCGGATAAGCAGCGCTATGACCCCTTTGTAAGCGGCGCTATTACGACTGCTCATCGTATTAAGGCGGGTCGCAGAGAACGTTGCCTCGGTCACCGATGTCGGCGCGCGTCGGTCCCGCTCGCCGCGCACCCAGGCGACGACCTGCTCTAGATCCCTTGGCAGGCGGCTGTCGGGAGAACCACCGTACTGCTCGCCAAGGACACCACACCAGAACCAGCGGGTGATCTTCTCCTCCGCGTCCAAGGAATCGGCCTCCGTGCCAAGCACAGTGCGAATCGCGGCCAGCGACGTGACCTGGGCCCGGTACGGGAGGTCGCTCGGACCGTACACGCCCTGGCGAGTGAGGAAGTCGGCGGTCCAGTGCAAGGCCGCGACGACCTCGGGCGCCCACTTTAGGTACTCCTCAAGCTCAAGGTCTAGGATGTCGGCACGCTTGCAGCTGGCCGCAGGCTGCGTGAACGGGTCGACGTCCTTGCGCCCGCGCCGTCGGTAGTGCGTCGAGACCAGGCAGACGGCCTGCAGGAAATCTGTGTCCTTGAGGTTAGAGTCGTTGTCCTTGCCGTTGAGACCGAACATGGCGTGCTCGGCGAGTTCTGTGGTGACCTGCTGCCAGTGGGTGGGCAGGTGGAAGTCCTCGCCGCGAGCGTTGAAGTAATCCTCGTTGCCGGCGTAGGTTGCCGTGACCAGCTCGAAGACGTTGAGCGTGACACCACCGGTGTTAACCTTTTCGAAAACCGTGCATACGGCGTCCTTCGGGGTCTCCTTCGCGAGCCGGATGACGGGCAGATGATATTGGCGAATGTTGTCGAGCACTTTGGCCGAGAACTTGCCCCAGGTGTCCCACCTTGACATGTCAGGCACGCTGACGTAGTCCCTCTGCCATGCATTGACTGCCTCGTCGTCGAAGACTAGCCGGAGCGGGAACTTGCCAGCGTCGCACTCGGCCGCCTGCGTGGTCAGGTCGGTGATCTGCTTGCGGTCATCTCGCCCAGGAAGCTTGCGGCTCGGCGGGACGGAATAGATGGCGTCTTCCCGGTCTGCGGGAGGACCTAGTGCCTCCTTGATGTCGATGTAGTACCAGCGGGAGATCGGATTCCTCCTGCTGTCCTCCGTCTCGACCGGGTTACCTGAGTGCAGGGCTTGGTATAGCGAGGTCAGCCGCTGCTGGCCGTCCATCACCAGCTCCCGTGGCTTGGTCCCAGGCGGCACCTCAACGCCTTCCAAGGGCCGCGCCTTGAACCGGTTCCCGCGGTCGCCGGTCACCAGGGTCATCACCACGCCGAGCGGGTAGCCGAGCGCCACAGTCGCCAGCAATGAAGTGATCCGCTCGTCGTCCCACTTCCACTCGCGCTGGAAGTCCGGCAACTGGATAGCTCCGAAGTGGATATCGTTCAGCAGTTCCCGCAGGCTAACGGGAGGACTCTCGAAGAGCATGCTGTAGCGTTCCCTTAGTAGTGATTCGGTTACGGCATCATGCCACGTTATGCGGGCCTTCGAAGTTAACCGGGACGTCGTTGCTGCCCGATAACTCGGAGTGACCTCAGGGCGTTGCTGAACGTGCCGGGCGAGCGTATTGCCTGATCCGGGTGATCTGACGTGCGTGCGGCGTGCCGCAGTGATCAGGGAGCCCGCGGCTTTTACGATCTTGGGCCTTACCACAGGTTCAGGATCATTCAGAAAGCCGCGGGCATCGTGTTCCAGGATACGGCGTCGGTGCTGTTCGGCGTGGAGGGCCTGCAGGTCACTGATGCGCAGGCGCTGCCGGACGGCACGCTGGAGGTATGGGCGGTCACCGGTCATCCGGCCGCGGCGGCATGCCCGGACTGCGGGACGGTCTCAGCCCGCCGGCATGACACCGTGCTGGCCCGGCCGC
>JBKQTJ010000347.1:0-59483 GCA_052143255.1 Streptosporangiaceae bacterium
CCTCCGGCCTTGATGTCGATCTCGGCCCGCCTACGCCCCGGGGCGACCGCGCGCGCTGTCAAGCGCTGCCTTCATCCCGGCTCCACAAACCAGTCACAGAGATTGCACTGGAGCCGGATTTCATTGCCCATCAGGACCGGCCGGCGCAGCGCACCCGCCGGAATTGCGACTCCAACGAGAACGAAGGCGGCCAGTACATGACAACCACGGAATTCGGTCGCCGATCAGCCGCGCGGCCGATCGGCCCGGCAGCCGACTTGCCGCGCTGGCGTAACCGGCTCGAACGACTGTGGCGGCGGCAGGTCGAGGAGATCATCGAGCTCTCGCTCGCCTTCCACGAGCCCGACTCGGCACGGCGCGCTAACGCTAGGCCTGAGCCGGCCGACGCTCGGCCTGAGCCCTCAAGCCGGCCCATTCTGGCCCGCACCGCATCGGCTCACCTCGCGCTTGCCGAAATCGAGGCAGCGCTCGCCCGGGTCGATTCCGCCAGTTTCGGGATGTGCGAGCAATGCGGCGTGAACCTGCCGGCTCTCCGGCTGGAAGCCAGCCCGCAGGTCCGTTACTGCGCAGAATGCAGCTCGCAGCAAGCTGAGCTGCACCGATACGAACCCAGGAAGCCGTCAGGTGGAGCGCCGCAAGGACGATGCGCGATCGGTCGTCCGCCGCTGTCCGCCAAGGCCGGTTCGGCGGTGGACCGAAGCACGATCTTATGGTGCAAACCGTGCTGCTGGTCGAGGACGAGCGCAAGCTCCGCGACTTGGTGCGCTCCTACCTGGAACTCGCCGGTTTCATGGTTCTGTCGACTGACTCCGGCGCGGAAGCGATCAGCATGTTCGGATCGGCGGCGCCGGACCTGGTTGTTCTTGACCTGGGACTGCCGGATGTGCCGGGCGAAACAGTCGCGCGCGAGATCCGGGCGGCCGGGGCGACGCCCATCGTAATGCTGACTGCCAAGAGCAGCGAGGAGGACCGGGTCGCCGGGCTTGAGCTGGGTTCGGACGACTACGTGACAAAGCCGTTCAGCCCGCGCGAGCTGGTGCTGCGGGTCCAGGCGATCCTGCGGCGCGGCGGACCCGCGATGGGGCCAGGCACCGACAGTTATGGCGGCGGAGTCCTGGTCATCGATGAGTCGCGCAGGACAGTGCAGGTGCGCGGCGAGCCGGCGGACCTGACCCCGACCGAATGGGGCATCCTGGTCGCGCTTGCCGCTGTCCCCGGCCGGGTCTACTCGCGGTCCGAGCTGATCAACCGGGTACGCGGGTACGAGTTCGAGGGATATGAGCGGACCATCGACTCACATGTCAAGAACATGCGGCGCAAGATCGAGGAAGATCCCGGCAGCCCGGTGATTATTCAAACCGTGCTTGGCGGCGGCTACCGGCTTGGCCTGACCAGAGACGGCTAGCCCCGCTCAGGCTGCGGCTCGGCCTGGCGGTTGCGGCATCGGCTGGATGGTCGGGCGCTGCGTAGTCGGGCAACTTTCAGCCTTCACACGGCCGCCATGGCGGCTTCATCGCCGCTGCAGCCCGGGCCTGTGAACTATCGCGAGGGGGCAGCGGCAGCCAAGGAGGACGCGATGACCGGCATTGACCTGATCGTGACGGTTCCGTGGATCCTCCTCGGCGCCTGCCTGGCCGTCGCCTGGCTACGACTGCGCACGTCGCGTCGCTTCCGCCGCGATCCGCCAGCGCCCGGCAGCCAGCGGCCCGGCAGCCAGCGGCCCGGCGAGGATCCCGGCAGCAGGTCCACAGCTCTTACACCGACCGGGCACTCGGCCTGCCACGACGATCACAAGGCCGCGTCCTCGTGAGCGACGTTGCGGGGACCGCAGTCGACTCACCGAGCGAATACGGCGAGCGATCACCGAGCATACGCCGGACTTGCTGCTCGTCCTGGCTCCGGAAGCCGGCGATGCCGACTGCGCTCAGGTTGCCAGGGCCGCTTGCCTGGCCGCCGGACCGACTGCCATTCCGGTCGCTGCCCGCACCGTGCCCGGAGCCCGAACCTGGTAATCGAGCTCTGGCCACGGGCCGGCGACGCCCGCGCGGTCCAAAGGTCGGCAGCTGCGGCGCATGTCAGCCAGTCCCGGGCACTCCCCGGCGTGCTTCGCCGTCTAGGTCGCCTCGGCGGCCGGGAGCAGCTTCGCTGGCTCGTGCCACCGAAATAACGCCGCGCCGCGGGAGGCAGGACGGGCCCAGTGATCGCACACGCCGGCCTGGCCTGGCGACGATACCGGTGACGCCGCCGCGGCTGCCGGGGGCAGCTGCGGTCTCCGTTACCCTGGGGCAGTGAAAGCGCTGCTCCTGGAGAACATCCATCCTGACGCGGTCCGGCTGCTCGAAGGCGCCGGGCTGGAGGTCATCGAGCGGCGCGGGGCACTCAGCCAAGCCGATCTCGCCGCAGCGCTGCCCGGCATCGCGCTGCTGGGCATCAGGTCTAAGACACAGGTCAGCGCGTCGCCTCTGGGGGCAGCTCCAGATTTGCTCGCGATCGGCGCATTCTGCATCGGTACCGATCAAATCGACCTGCCTGCCGCGTCGGCCCGCGGCGTCGCCGTGTTCAACGCGCCGTACTCCAATACGCGCAGCGTCGTCGAGCTGGCCCTGGCGGAGATCATCGCGCTGACCCGCAGGCTGACGGAGAAGGACCGGGCGATGCACGCCGGCGTGTGGGACAAGTCGGCCCACGGCGCGCACGAAGTCCGCGGCCGCACGCTCGGAATCGTCGGGTACGGGAACATCGGCGCCCAGCTGTCGGTGGTCGCAGAGGCACTTGGAATCCGGGTCGTCTTCTACGACACCGCCGATAAGCTCGCGCTGGGAAATGCCCGGCGCTGCGTCAGCCTCGATGAGCTCCTCGAGATCTCTGACATCGTTACCCTGCACGTGGACGGCCGGCCGTCGAACAGCTCGCTGTTCGGCGAGAAGGAATTCAGCCAGATGCGGCCGGGAGCCCTGTTCCTGAACTTGTGCCGCGGCTTCGTGATCGACCACGAGGCGCTGCGCCAGCACCTGCTGTCGGGACACCTGGCCGGGGCGGCCGTCGACGTATTCCTCGACGAGCCACGGTCGGCCGAGGACGAGTTCTCGTCCGTCCTGCGCGGGCTGCCCAACGTAATCCTGACCCCGCATATCGGCGGATCGACCGAAGAGGCACAGGCAGACATCGGGGCTTTCGTCGGCGGCAAGCTGACAGACTTCGTCACGGTGGGGACTACGGCTCTGTCGGTGAACCTGCCCCATGTGGCGCTGCCACCGGCTACAGGCACCCACCGGCTGGCGCACTTGCACCACAACGTGCCCGGCGTCATGGCGGAAATCAACTCGGTACTGGCCGCCCACGACGTTAACGTGGAGGCCCAGCTGCTGGGCACCCGCGGCGAACTCGGGTACGCACTCACCGATATCGGCATCGACTATCCGGATGAGGTTGTGGCCGCGCTGCGGGCAATGGGTCAGACAGTACGGCTTCGGGTCCTGTCTTGAGCCTGGAGGCGGCACTGCGCGCAGCCACCGGATCTGAGCATCTACTCGTTGATCCCGAACTGCGCGCCTCTTACGAGACTGACTGGACTGGGCGCTTCACCGGCGCGTCGCGCGCCATCGTCCGCCCGGGGACAACGAGGCAGGTTGCGGAGGTTCTTGCCGCGTGCGCTGAGGCCGGCGTGCCGGTTGTCGTGCAGGGCGGCAATACCAGCCTGGTCGGCGGCAGCGTGCCAGCTCCCGGACCGGGCGACTGCCTGCCGGTCGTGCTGCTGACTACCCGTCTCACCGAGCTCGGCGCGGTGTCCCCGGCGTCCCGGCAGGTGACGGCCGGCGCCGGGATCAGGCTGGCCACCTTGACGGCGCACGCACGGGCGGCGGGCCTGGATTTCGGCGTCGATCTGGCCGCGCGCGATTCGGCCACCCTGGGCGGCATGGTCGCCACGAACGCCGGCGGGATCCGGGTGCTGCGGCATGGCAGCATGCGCGAGCAGGTCGCCGGGGTCGAGGCAGCCCTCATCGACGGGCGGATCATTTGCCGGCTGGGCGGCCTCGCCAAGGACAGCACTGGATACGACCTCGGGCACCTGCTGGCTGGCTCCGAGGGCACGCTGGCGGTCGTTACCCGGCTCCGGCTACGGCTAGTCAATGCGCATCCGGCGCACGTGGTTGCGCTGATCGCCGTCCGCGACACCACCGACGCGGTGGCTCTGCTGGCGGCACTGCGGATCGGGCTGCCCGGCCTGAGCGCGGCCGAACTGTGCTTCCCCGACGGGCTCGCGCTCGTCGCGCGGCACCTCGGCGTGCCGCTGCCGCTTGCTGGAGCGGGCGGAGCCTACGTGCTCATCGAGGTCGCAGGCGAGTCAGACCCCCTGGACGATGTGCTGGCCGCGCTCGAAGCGGCCGAGCAGGTGCTGGACGCCACGGCGGCATCGTCGGCCGCCGACCGCGCTCGCCTCTGGGCACTTCGCGAGAGCCACACCGAGGCGATCAGCTCGGTTGGCGTTCCCGTCAAGCTGGACGTCTGTGTGCCTGTCGACCATCTCGCCGAGCTAACCGAACGGCTGCCGGCAACGGTGGCCGCCGTTGAACCGGCCGCACAGCTCGTGCTCTTCGGGCACCTCGCGGAGGCCAACCTGCACGTCAACGTCCTTGGAGCCACCGGCAAGGCCGAGGCAGTCACGGGGACTGTCCTGACCTTGGTAGCGAGCATGGGCGGCTCGATCAGCTCCGAGCATGGCATCGGCCGAGCAAAGGCCCGCTGGCTGGGGCTATCTCGCAGCGCGGCCGAGATCGACATGATGAGATCGATCAAGGCGGCCTTCGATCCGCGTGGCCTGCTGAACCCGGGTGTCCTCCTGTCGCCGGCGGCGCACGATATAGCGCTCCACGCCAGCGAACCTACCTGACCGGCAGCGCAGGCGAGCGCACGAGAGCTGCCAAGATCATGCGGGCGGACATGTGGGCCGACTCGGGCACCGTCGCCGCCGCCGCTGGCATGTGCTGTTCTCCCGCGCCGCAACTGAAGATCAGCGGTCGTTGACACCGAACAGGCGCCTGAATGCCCTGGTCAGCCGCTTTGCAGGACCGCCAATCGGGTCGCCAGGCAGACCTTCACCGGCGTGGGAGGGGACTGCTGGCGTCCGGAATCTGCCGTTCCGGGGCTTGCTGCCCGCCGCCGGTGCAGGTACCGCGTCGCTTTCGGCGCGGCCGGCGGAATCGGCGTCGACCGGATCGCCGCCAGATGTCATGGGGTCGTCGTAGCCGGGCTCGGATGCATCGGGTTGCGTCACTTCTGTCCCCTTTACTCCGCGGCTCCGGGGGCGCGGAGCGGCCAGTCCCGACTCTGCCATTCAGTAGCGGTCCGCGGAAGGTTCTCCGGGTGCCTGGGACTAGTCCCAGCTCGTTGGGCCGCAAACGGCACGGCCGACTGGGTCTTGACCGCTGCCCCTACTTGAAAAAGTGGGTTCGGGCGCGCGGCAGCCGGACACCATCGACGTCCAGGTCGATCTTCTCGTTGTAGAAGGCGATCAGGCCGGCGATGGGCTGCAACTGGCGCGTCGGGAAGTCATAGGCCCAGGCCAGGTCCTGGTCGCCGGCCCGCACCTCACCATAGCGGCGTATCGACCAATAGCCGCTCGTGACGCCCTTGTACGGGCATGCCGTCTGCGTGCCGGTGGGCACGAGATGTTCGAAGGCGACATCGGTGCGATCGAAGTAGTAGCGAGTCGGCAAGCCGGTCTCAAACACCAGCACCGGGGTTGTGGTGTCGGCCAGCGTGGCGCCTTCCAGTGACGCACGGACATGGCGGTGCGAGCGGAGCGCGTCGACGCGGACATACGGGTTGCGAGGGTGCACGAAGACCTGCTCGTCTTCCTCGTACCAGGCATCGAGGGCGCTCCAGTCAAAGCGCGCTGTGCCCGCCAACCCGTCGATCGCATCTTCGCCGAATACCCGTACGGTCCCCGGCCGGTCCAGCCCGCCCGCGCGCACGCCGTGGCGGCGTGCCGTGCCCTGGCGCAGGCGCTGGTCGTGCTGCTCGTCGATGATGAAGCGCGCGTCGATGTCGCCGACCGGAATGTAGTACTGCGGGTAGTACTGCCATTCCCATACATATCGCGCGTGGGTGGTATCAAAAATCTGCTCAGCGCCCAGCGTCGCGCGGACGCGCCGGGGCGCGGGCTCGACGCGGTCGGCGTCCGCGATCATCTGCGGGTAGTCGCGGTCGGTTGCGGTAGGTGCAGCGGTCATCGTGTCCCCCGTTCCGTAGGTCGGTTCGTGCTGGCTATGTAAGCGGTACCCAGGAGTCCGAACCCGGATTCTTGCTCGCCAGTCATGCCTAACGAGTTCCTGCCTAGCAGGACCCGAGGCGCCCGCGAGCGCGGCCGAGGTCAGGCAGAGCCCGTTGATCCAGGTAATGACAGGCCCCCCCAGCGTCGCCCGGCCGGAACGTAACTTAGGAGGCATGGACAACCGCAGCGAGATGCGCGACTTCCTCACCTCTAGGCGGGCCAGGATCACTCCGGAGGAGGCTGGCCTGCCCGCTTACGGCGGCAACCGGCGCGTCGCCGGCCTGCGCCGGGAAGAGGTCGCGATGCTCGCGGGGGTCAGCGTCGACTACTACACCCGGCTGGAACGGGGGAACGCGCGCGGCGCCTCCGAGAGCGTGCTCGAGGCTCTTGCCCGGGCGCTCCGCCTGGATGAGGCCGAGCGCGCGCACCTGTTCGACCTCGCGAAAGCGGGGAACGCCACCTTGCGAACGCGCCCATGCCCGGCCAGGCAGCAGGTCCGCCCGAGCGTGCAGCGCATCCTCGATTCGATGATCACGACACCGGCGTACGTGCGCAACGGGCGCATGGATATCCTCGCGGCGAACCGGCTGGGAAAGGCACTCTTCGCGCCGGTATTCGACAGCCCCGCCGGGCCGGCCAACGCTGCCCGGTTTATCTTCCTCGACCCCGGCGCCACGCGGTTCTACCTCGACTGGGAGCGCCATGCCCAGGACACGGTCGCGATGCTCCGGTCCGAGGCCGGGCGCGACCCTTACGACCGGGCGCTGTCGGACCTCATCGGGGAGCTGGCAACCCGCAGCGAGACGTTCCGCACCTGGTGGGCAGCCCATAACGTGCGATTCCACCGCGCCGGCGTCAAGCGCTTTCATCACCCGTCGTGGGCGACCTCACGCTGGCATTCGAGGCGCTGGACCTCGCCGCGGACGCCGGGCTCAGGATCTCCGCATATACCGCCGAGCCGGGCACCCCATCCCACGACGCGCTCAACCTGCTCGCGAGCTGGTCGGCGACGACCGAAAGCGCCGCGACCGAAAGCACCACGACCGCCCAGCCGGCGGATTAGCTTACGCGGTCTGAGGGCGACCGCTCCAGCTGGTGCCCCGTGGGGGTTCCGGTGCTTCAATCGGGCTAGCAACCAGATCCCGCTGCTATCGCGAAAGGCTGTCATCAGTGGATTACGCGAACCTGGGCCGCTCCGGCCTGTCGGTGAGCCGCCTGTGCCTCGGAACGATGAACTTCGGGCCGCTGACGCCGCCGGCCGAGGCGCACGTCATCATGGCTCACGCCCACGAGCTGGGCATCAACTTCTTTGATACCGCCAACCGTTACGGCGGACTGGCCAGCCCGCCCGGGCAGGTCGGGCAGCATGAGCAGGCGCACGTGGGCTGGACCGAGGAGATCATCGGTGACTGGTTCGCGTCCGGCGGTGGCAGGCGCGACCGCACCGTGCTCGCGACCAAGCTTTACGGTGCCATGGGCGACTGGCCCAACGAGGGCAGGCTGTCCGCGCTGAACATCCGCAAGGCCTGCGACGCGTCGCTGCGGCGGCTCCGGACCGACTACATCGACATGTACCAGATGCATCATGTCGACCGGGCTACGCCATGGGAAGAGATCTGGCAAGCCATGGAAGTCCTGGTTGTACAAGGCAAGATCCTCTACGTTGGCTCGTCTAACTTCGCGGCCTGGCATATCGCGCAAGCCAATGACAGCGCCGCGGCGCGCGGGTTCTTCGGCCTTGTTAGCGAGCAGTCGATCTACAACCTGATGACCCGCCAGATCGAACTGGAAGTGCTGCCGGCCGCGATCGAGTACGGAGTCGGCGTCATCCCGTGGTCACCGCTTCAAGGCGGGCTGCTCGGCGGCGTGCTGCGTAACGAACGCGAGGGCCGGCGGCGCCTGGCAGGCCGGGCCCAGGAGGCTGTCGCGCGGAACCGGGACCAGATCGAGGCTTATGAGAGTCTCTGCGACGAACTCGGCGCCGAACCAGCCGCCGTGGCGCTGTCCTGGCTGCTGCACCAGGAAGGAGTGACCGCGCCGATCGTCGGGCCGCGTACTCTCGGCCAGCTGGACGACGCTCTGCGTGCCCTGGCGCTACGGCTTGAGGAGGATGCGCTGAAGCAGCTCGACGCCATCTTCCCCGGCTACAAGCCCGCGCCGGAGCACTACGCCTGGTGACGTCGCTCCCAATAGCGCGCACCCGGATCGCCGACGCGGCGCCCGGTAGCTCCGCAGCCGTCAGGGTCAGCTGAGGGACTTGGGCTTGAGGTTGCTGACCGGCAGGAGCGTGCCGTCGTCGTCGAGGTCGGTCAGCACGGCTGGCAGGCCTATCGTGAGCATCTTGCGGCGGACGCGGCCAGTAGCTGGGCCATGAAGAACCCGCCGACGCCGGTGAAGCCGGTGTGCTCGTGGACGAAGCGCGTGCCGCCGTCGTGCGGTTCGAGCCGGTACGCGACCTCTGTCGCGTCGCCGCCCGTGCTGTCGGTCCAGGAATAGCGCAGCAGCACGGGCTCGCGGACCTCGAGCACCTCGCACTCGACGACGCCGTCCCAGCCCGGCTTCGGCTTGCCGATGAACCGGAACCTCGTTCCGACCGTGGTGGTGAAGCCTTCCGGCCGCCCGCCCGCGCCGGTCGCCGTCGATAGCGGGATCAGGGCAGGCTCGGTCACCGCCTGCCAGACCTTGGCGGGCGGATAGGCGTAGTCACGAACGATGCGGATGTCACTCATACGAGCTCCTCAGGCGGTGAGGCCGCGACGGACGGGCTAAAATTTAGTCACTAGAAATCGGCCGACATCCGCCGCGCGGCCCAGCTCATCGACACCGGATTGCGATCGCTCGCGCGCTTACCTCTGCTGCTCTAGCACGCGGGTCACGATCGTCAGGTCCTGATCGCCGAAACCCTGGTCGACGGCCTGCTGCCATTCACCGGCAAGCGCCGCAAGGGCGGCAAATCGGCCGCCGGCGGCCGCCTGCAGCGCGAGATGCACATCCTTCAGCGCCAATGACAGGGCGAACTGTGCCGAGTAATCGCCCTTGGTGATCCGCGGTAGCTTGGCGGCCTGCCACGGCGAGACGAGCGAGCTGCCGTCGAGGGCGTCCGCCACTGTCTCGGTGCTCAGGCCCAATCGGCGGGCGAGCGCCAGCGAGGCGGCAATGGCCTCGGTCTCGAAGGCAAGCCAGGTATTGTTCACCAGCTTGAGACGGGTCCCGGCTCCGGCCGCGCCGACCCAGACAGTTCGGTGGCCGAGCGCGCCGAAGAGCGGAGCGACGCGCGGCCGTGCCTCGTCCGGCCCTGACCCGAAGATGATCAGCTGGCCCCGCTCCGCCGGATCCTTGCTACCCGATACAGGCGCGTCGAGGAGGGTCACGTCGGGACGCTCGCGGGCAACCAGCGCGATGACGTCATCGATTCCGGCTAGGCCGATCGTGCCCATCTGAACCCAGATGGAGCCCGGCGTGAGGGCGGCAAGCATTCCGTCGTCCTGTGCGACCGACATTACGGCGTCGGCGTCGGCGTCGGGCACCATGGTGACGACAATCCCAGCCCGCCGCGCCGCCTCAGCGGCGGTCTCGGCGACTTCGGCGCCGCGCCCGGCAAGTTCCCGGGTTGCCTCCGCCCGGCGATCCCACACGATCGTCGGGATACCAGCGCGCACTGCGCTCGCCGCCATCCCATGGCCCATTGTTCCGATGCCGAGAATCGCAACCGGCTCGCTCATCCCTGCCATCGGCATCTCCCTTGCCAGTCAGGCGCGCTCGCGTTCCACGGCTGACGTACCCGGCCGTCGGAGCGATACACGAATCCTCGACGCCAGGGCAGCGTGTCGTCTGCCAAGATAGCTCGCCGCCGACGACGGCATCGTCCGGCTGCGGCGAAATGCGCCCTCGTCAACCCCGCGTCTGCACCGGGCCTGTTCTCGGCAGCTGCCGCGAGGAGGTGAGGGAGGCGTTGCTGACCGGGCAGGCCGCCCGCATGCCGGCGAGCTGGATGTCCAGGAATCGCTGCCAGGCCCCGGGTGCCACCTCGCCCGCCGCCTGCACCAGCCCGCGCATCGCCCAGATCAGCGCGACGACGTCACCAGGCGTGATGGCGGGGTTTATCGCACCTGCCGCAGCGGCGCGCGCGGTGAGCTCGTCGATCGCCGCTCGTACCCGGCGACCGGTGGTTGCGTCGGCCGGGCGCTGGAGCAGCATGCTCGCGTACCGCGCGTGGTCGGCGAAGGACTGGCCGAGGGCACGCAGCAACTCCTCAAGCCCGTCCCCGTCGGGGCGCGCCAGCGCGCGTTCGGCGGCCTGGAGTACCTCCTCCAGCGCTAGCTGCAGGAGTTCATCGATCAGGGCGTCCTTGCTCGCGAAGCGGCGGTAGACGGTGCCGACGCCGACGCCGGCCCGCGCGGCGATCTCCTCCATGCAGGCGTCGGCGCCGGACTCGCCCAGCACGTCGCGCGCCGCCGCCAGGATTCGGTGATAATTCCGGACGGCGTCGCGGCGTGCGGCTGGCGGCCCGTGCCGGCCTGGACCAAGTGGTGGCGCCTGCGTGTTCACCTCGCTCCTTCCGGCCCGGCTTCGCTATCAGGCGGCAGCCGGCTCACTCGCTTTCGTCGCCGACAATCGTCCCGCCAGCCACCATGGCCATCTCCGCATGCTCGAGGTCGCCAGCCCTGCGCCGCAGGCCGCGCGCCGGCGGGATCAGCAACCCTGCGAGGGCAGCCAGCACAAGCCCGGCAGCCATAGCCGCGAACCCGGTCGTATAGCCCGACTCCTTCGGCAGGCCAGACGGCCCGAGCTGGGAGGTGACGATGCTGGCCATCACCGCCGCGCCGATGCTGCCGCCGATCGTCCGGATGTTCGCGTTCATGCCGCTCGCCACGCCCGTCTGCGAGGGCGGCACCGCGGCGACAACCAGGGCGGACATCGCCGCAAAGGCCAGCCCGAACCCGACGCCCATAATGGCGGTGGACAGGTAGATCTCCCATTGCTGCGCGTGGGCGAAGGCGAGGATGGCCATGGCCAGGGACCCGATCAGGCATCCGCCGATCACCAGAACCTTGCCGCCAAGATTGCGGGCGAGCCGGCCCGCGAACATGCCGACGGTGAACATGGTGATCGCCGAGGGCAGCAGCATCAGCCCGGATCGGGTGATGCTGGCGCCGAAGCCGTAGCCGGCCGCCGGAGGCGTCTGCACGAACTCGGGCAGGAAGGCGAACGTCGCGTACATCCCAAGCCCGATCAGCAGCGCCACCAGGTTGTTGGTCCACACGGCGGTGCGGCGCATCATCTGCATGTCGATCAGCGGCGTAGCTGCCCGCAGCTCGGTGATCACCCACGCCACCGCCAGTACCACTGCCCCCGCCAGCAGGGCGATCACGCGCCGGGAGCCCCAGCCCCAGGCCGGGGCCTCGCTCAGCGCGACCAGCAGCGCAACGAGCCACGCGGACAGGAGGACCGCGGGCAGCCAGCTGATCCGCCCGGGAGTTCGCACCGGCGACTCAGGAACGAACAGCACAGCCGAAACCGCGGCGATGACGGTCAGGATCATCGGCAGCCAGAACAGCCAGTGGTAGTCCAGCAGGTCGACGATCGGGCCGGCCAGCACGATGCCGAGGCCAGCCCCGACGGCCGTCAGCGCCGCGATCGCTCCCACTGCGCCGGCTACCTTCGCGGCCGGGAACTCATCACGGATGATCCCGAACGCGACGGGGACCATCCCGCCCCCGATCCCCTGGATCACTCGGGCCACGATCAATATCCCGATCGAGGACGCGACAGCCGCAAGCAGCGAGCCCGCTGCCAGGGCGACGAGCGTGGCAACGAAGACCCGCTCCTTGCCGATCATGTCGCCGACCCGGCCGAGAATCGGGGTCATCACCGACGCCGACAGCAGGTATGCAGTGAGCACCCAGGTCACGGCGCTCTGCGTGGTGTGCAACTCGTGTTGCACTGTGGTCAGCACCGGGATCACCAGCGATTGCAACAGCGCGAACGCCGCGACACCAAGAGACAACACCGCGAACGTCACCTGATGATGCGCACGCCGGCCAGCCACCGCCATGAGGGCCTCCCCGGAAACGGAACCCTGCTTCCGGTACGACCCTAGCAAACCGGAATACCGATTCCGCGACGGCCGGCGTGATCCTGCTGCGCCACTCGCGGCGCTGAAACGGCCGCGGCTAAGTCCGTCGGCTCAGCGGAGCACGGCCGCGGCCGGAGTGCAACCTAGGTGCGCGCGGACGGCGCGGGCCACGGCCATGACGTCAACGGGAACCGTTGTGTCAACGGTGATCAGTGCGCCGACGCCAACCGGCCGGTCATATTCCGCAAGCGTCTCAGCCGAAAGCTCGGTCACCACGTGAACAGGGTGGCATGTTCGAGCGCGCTCGTTGTAGCGGTGAGCTGCGAGGTCAGGGGCGCACTTGCAGTAGACCTCGACCAGGCTTGCTGCCAGCGCGGCCAGTCTCTCGCGCTGATACTTGTCGTACGGCCGGAAGTTAGCTTCTACCAGCACCGACGGAGCGTCGGCAGCCAGCGCCCACAGCAAACTCCATGGCGGCCGCGCCGAGGTGCCTGGACCAGGCCAGATCCGGCTGTGGCGCGCCGAGGGCGTCGTGCAGGGTCTCCTTGATCTTGTCCTTGCAAACCAGGGCGAAGCCGAGTTCGGCAGCCAGCGGAACGGCCAGGCTGGTCTTACCCGCTCCGGGCGCACCGGAGACGAACACGACCTGCCGGCGTGAACCCTGCATGCTTCCCAGCCTCGCATCCACCACATCCAGCCCAGGCCTTACTTCCGAACCGCAGCACTGATCGCGCTCTGCGTGACCCGGCGCGGCCAGCTGCGCCGTCTAGACCTAGTACACGTATCGTACACGCAAGGTGTAAGATAGGTGTATGAGCAGAGTGCGCACGAACATCGAGATCGAGGACACCTACCTGGAGGCTGTCATGGACCGCTACGGCCTGCGGACAAAAACTGAAGCCGTGGAGCTTGCTTTGCGGCATCTGGCCGGGCAGCCAATGACCCGGGAGGAGGCCCTCGCGATGAGGGGGCTGCAGGCCATAGGTGACCTGCCGGCTGACACCTCGCCCCGAGGCGCCGCGTGATACTCGCCGACACTTCGGCTTGGGTCGAATTCGACCGCGCCACCGGCAGCGACGCCGACCTCCGCTTGTCGGAGCTAATTGCCACCGAAACACCCGTCGCGGTGACCGAGCCAGTGATCATGGAAGTGCTTGCCGGGGCCCGCAGCGACGCCAGGGAAGCCGATTTGCGCCGGCTGCTGCAGCGATTCCACCTGTACCAGTTCGATGCGGTCAGCGACTTCGACAGCGCGGCGCGGATCTACCGCCGCTGCCGACATGCCGGGATCACGCCACGAGGACTGGTGGACTGCATGGTCGCGGCCGTTGCCTGGCGGCACCGGGCAACACTGCTCGCGTGCGACCGCGACCTAGAGAACGTCGCCCGCGTTATCGGCATTGACCTGGATGGGATCGTGCCCGACTCCGACTGACCTGGTCGATGGCATCTACAACTGGCTCGACCTCACCGCACGCGGATGGCAAGAGGACTGGGAGCAGCCACCCGGACGCAGCGACAGCCCCCTGCTGGGATGGCTCCGTCACCACGACAGATACGGGAGGTAAACGCCCGCGGTTGGCGGCCCGATCATCAGGAGAGCAGCAGATCGCGAGAGGCCATGCCAGCCGCCGCGTCGTTCACCTCCGCACCCGCGCTTTCCGGATGCTCGCCTTCACCAACCCCGGCACCGGGCGTTCCATTGCAGCTATCCAGCGCCGCTGGAGCCTAGAAACCGTCAAGGATCACCTGAAACTGATTTGTCAACGATCAGTTGGGCCGGTCTTCGACCCCCGCGCCCAGGCCACCCTGCTCGCCGCAGCAGCGGCATCGGCGGCTGCCCAGAAGCCTGCACCCGCTGACGCGGCACCGCCTCCGGACGGCCTCACCCAACGCGAAGCCGAGATTCTCGGCCTCATCGCCCGCGGCCTGACTAATCCGGGGATCGCCGCGCAGCTATTCCTGAGCAATCACACCATCAAGACCCACATCAGCCGGATATTGGCCAAAACAGGGTCCAGGGACCGGGTCGCCGCCATCGGCTATGCCCACCGCCACGGCATCAGCTGATCTCCCCGTTGACGGGGCCGCTATCATAGTGATATCACTTTAACAAAGGGAACGGCGGCCAGCGCGACAGGACGCGGCAGCGGCTCCAAACGCCTGGCACGGGGGCAGGGAGAGCAGCGATGAGTGCACCGAGAACCGCAGCTGGCATGGCCCTGCTATTAGGCGTCGGCCTCGCCGCCGGCGGCTGCGGCAGCAACCACGCCACAAGCTCAAGCACGTCGCGTTGCTTGTCTAAGTCAGCCTCGTCCGCGCAGGCCAACGCCGGCAACGCGAGTCCTGGCAATGGCTCGCCCAGTCCGGCGGTGGCGGCAGGGTGGACGCTGCCAGGCGGCAACCTGCAGAACACCCGCGATGTCGCTAGCGCGATCACCAGCTCGAACGTCTCCAAACTCGGCGTGGCGTGGTGCGTGCCGATCCAGCCGAGCACCGCAAGCGGGTTCACTGACAACTACGCGACCACTCCTGTAGTGGTGAATGGCGTGGTGTACACGCAGGATCTCCAGTCGAACGTGATGGCGATCAGCCTCGCCACTGGCAAGGTTCTGTGGACGCATGACTACCACTCACTCAACGGCGGCCCGGACGGCGTTAACGTCGTGAACGGAACCGTCTATGCGGCGACGGACAGCGCCGCGATGGCCCTGAGTGCAAGCACGGGCCGGCAGTTGTGGAGCCGGACGCTGATCGGAAACGATCTCGAGGGCATCGACATGGCCCCCGGTTACGACGACGGCACCGTCTACGTTTCGACCGTGCCGGTCAATCCGAACAAAGGCGAGTATCTCGGCGGTGCCAAGGCGACGCTGTGGGCGCTGAACGCCAGGACCGGCGCGCCGAAGTGGCGCTGGGACGAAGTGCAGAACCTGTGGGGGAATCCGGCCCTCAACTCTGGCGGCGGCCTGTGGGATCCGCCTTCCTTCGACAGCCACGGCAACATCTACATCGGCATAGCCAATCCTGGCCCGATCGGCCAGACCGGCTGGCCTGCCGGCTACCCGTGGGGGACCAGCCGGCCGGGCCCGAACCTGTACACCGATTCGGTGGTCAAGCTGAGTCCGCAGGGCAAGCTGCTGTGGTACTACCAGCTCACACCGCACGACCTCTTCGACTGGGACCTGCAAAACTCGCCGGTGCTCACGACCGCTCACGGGCAGCCCGTAGTAATCGACGGAGGCAAGGCCGGCATCCTGATCGAGCTCAGCGCGCAGACCGGCAAGCTGATCTGGAAACTCCCGGTCGGCGTGCACAGCGGGCCTCAGAACGCCGGCCTGCTCACCGAAAACGCCGGGCCCAGCTCGGGCTTCGCGCTGCCCGCCGAGTTCACCCTCGAGCCCGGCGTGTTCGGCGGCATCGAGTCCCAGCTCGCCACCAACGGGTCTACCACTTTCGCCGCCGTCAACAACCTCGCCGTCCCGCTCACGGTCAAGGGCGTGGCTGAACGCTCCACGGCGTTCGAAGACTCTATCCCGAAGGCGACAGGCGAGATGGTCGCGGTCAACCAGGACACCGGACAGGTCGAATGGGACGTCAAGCTCCCGTCCTCGCCGTATGGCGCCGCCGCGGTCACTAACAATGTCGTCTTCACCACGACCTACAACGGCTATCTGTACGCGTTCAATGCGACCACCGGCGCGATCTTGCTGAAGACCCCCTTGTCGGCACAGACAAACGCGCCTGTGACCATCGACGGCGACTACCTGATCGTCGGAGCAGGCCTATCAATATCATCTACCCAGCGACCGCTCATCATCGCCTACAAGCTCGGCGCGACCGGCACGCTCCCCGACAAGGTGGGACCGTAGCGCACTCCCGGACAGTCAGGTGGCGATGTCGGGGTAGGGCAGGCTCCAGTGGCTGAGCTTGCTGGCGAACTCGCGCTGGAACGCCAGCGGCTCCTGGTAGTCCCGCTCGAACAGCGCGATGAAAAGCGTGAGCGTCAGGAAGTGGTGCGCCCCGAACTCGAACAGCTTCACGTAGTCGTGCGTGGCGAGCGCCTCGCGTTCTGCATCGGTGAACTTCAGCCAGGTGCTCTGCTCGACCTCGGGCAAGTTCAGGATGACATTGGCTCGCTCTGCCTCCCACCACTCGACCGTGCCGCGCGGGTCCGCGCGGTACCGCTCGACCAGCTGAGCGTCCCGGTCGATCGCGAAGAGGAACTTGTTCAGCAGGTACTTGCTCACGCTGCCCCCTTCGGGTACCAGGTGAAGTAGGCCTCCATAGTGTGGAACAGGTCAAGGGAATCGGTGTAGTCCGCCTTCGCGTTCTCTCCGGCCACGCCCATCATCAGCATGAAGTCCATGAAGCCGTGGGTCGCGTTACCCGGCAACCACAGGCTGTCCAGGCTGACCTCCGCCAGCGCCGACTCCAGGTCGCCGGAGGCGATCCACGCGACGGCCTTGCGATCGAATTCGGGGTCGGGACCGTGCGGGCCGAACTGGCGCGGGCCGCCGAGCTCTAGCGACAAGTGGCCGGTACCGATGATGGCAACCCGCGCCTGGCTCGGCCAGGATTCGACCAGCTGCCTGATCGTCTTGCCGAGCTGCACGAAGCGCTTGGGCTGCGGCAGCGGCGGCGCGAAGATGTTGGTGTAGACCGGCACGATCGGCAAGTCTGCCTGCGGCCGCAGCGTGAGCAGCGGGCAAGTGATCGAGTGATCGATCCGCAGCTCGTTGCTGAATGCCAGGTCGAAGCCCGCGTCCATGCCTTCGCGCAGCAGGTACGCCGACAGGTCCTCATGTCCTGCCACGATCATCCGCGGCAGGCCAAACTCGCGCTCCTCGTTGTAGAAGTTCGCGTCATAGAACGGTGCCTTGCCGATCAGGAACTGCGGCATGTTGTCCAGCAAGAGCTGGTGAAAGTGATCGCTGCCAACCATGACGAGGACATCAGGGCTCGCCCTGGTCAGCGTCTCGCGGAAGGCCTCGATCTTGGCGACCCACTCATCGGCGAACGGCGGGCGGTCATCGCCGGTCGAGGTACTCGCCCGGTAGTAGAACGGGTGATGGGTGGATGCGATGACCGCGACAACCTGTGCCATGGCGGCTCCTTCACAGTGGGTGCCGGCGAGCTGCCCTCGGGCGGTCAGCTTGCGCCCGGCGGCAGGTACTGAGTGTTGTGCTCGACCGACAGGTAGAGGTCCATGCCGATCGGCCGGCGCTTTTCCTCGGCGATATGGCCGAGCAGGCCCGCGGTCCGGGCCAGCAGCGCGAACCCGCGCAGCAGGTCCGGCGGCAGGCCGAGGTCGGCGAGGGCGGCGCCGCTGGTGCCAGCTCCGTTGAGTGGCAGCCTCCGGCCGAGCACCGCCGGGTGGACACGGCCGATTGCCTCGAACAGCTTCAGGTGCGGCCCGAATAGCCCCTCCTCGGCCGCGATCGCGAAGAGCACCGGCGTGCGCGGGTCGGTGACCTTGTGCACCGGATGACCGAGTCCGGGGACGAAGGAGCCGGCCGCGCGGGCCCGCTGCACAGCGGCCAGGGCAAGCGCATCCCAGCCTGCGTCATCGACCGGAAGATCATCGCCTGCCGCCGCGATCGCCTCGGACAGGAAGCGTCCCGCGTCCTCGGTCACGCCGAGGAACCGGGAGCCGCCGCCTAGCAAGCCGGCCGCCAGCGCCCCTTGCACCGAGTCGGGCGCGCTGAGGAAGGTCAGCCTGGCCGCGATCGCGGTCGGCGTGAATCCGTGATCCGCGAGCGCGACGAGTACGGCCTCGAACACCCGGACCTGCGCTGGCGTGGGGCGGCGCTGTGTGACCAGCCACATGGCGAGTTCTCCGAAGCCGACCTTGCCCATCAGGTCGGCGGCGAGATCATGACCGAGGACGGTGATCTTGTCGGGATCCGACGCGCCGATCGAGGTCGGATACGAGCCTGCCTGCGTCATGCTGGTCCCTTCTGCTGTATCGCCGGTACGCCCTGCAGGGCTGCCCAGTCCGCACTGATAGCCCCGGCCGCCTGGAGCAGCAGCGGCAGGTACTCGCCAACGAGCACATCCACCGGGGTCTCGGCGGCATGCACCGTCACGTTCATGGCCGCGATGACCTCGCCGGCGCCGTTCCGAAGCGGTGCCGCCACCGAGCGGATGCCGGGCGCTAGCTGCTCGTCGGTCAGCGACCAGCCACGTGCGCGCACCTCACGCAACGCCGCGTCACGCTCGTCCGCGTCGGGCTGCCAGCGGGCCGTGATCCCGGATCGGCTCGGCTGAGCCAGCACCCGGTCTGCCTCCCCGGGCGGCAGTCCGGCCAGTAGCACCTTGCCGAGCGAGGTCTGCATGGCCGGGAACCTGGTGCCAATGGTCACAGCCAGGGCGATGATCTTCGGCACCGCCACCCTCGCGACGTAGACGATGTCGGACCCGTCAAGCTGGGCTATCGATGAGGACTCGTGCGTCCGCGCGACCAGTCCTTCCATGTGCGGCCGGGCGACCTCCCACAGGTTCCGGGACAAGACATAGGACATGCCGAGCTCGAGCACCCGCGGCGTCAGCTCGAAGCCGCCGGTGACGGTCCGCACGTAGCCGAGATCTTCCAGGGTGAGCAGGATACGGCGGGCGGTCGGGCGGGCCAGCCCGGCCGCGCCCGCCACGGCGGCCAGCGACATGACCGGCTGGCGCGGGGCGAATGCCCGGATGACGTCCAGCCCGCGCGCCAGCGCCTCGATAAAGTCGGGGCTGGTATCCGGCCGGGCCATCCAGTCTCTCCGATGCGGGGTTGGGCGTGACTACAGCTCTGACTGTAGCTTGATAGTGGCGGTCTGTCCGTCTGCCGGACACCGACTAGGACGGCCTGCTCAACGGGACCCAGTTCCCTCTTGACAGCTGGGCGCAAACCAGCAACGCTTCCGCTCAGTCGCAACCAGCCGTGATGCGGACATGTGTCCGCGCGCTTGGCACGCGCCGGCTCAGAATGACGCGCCCGCTCAGAACTGAGGCCCACTCCAATCAGAGGAACTGTCATGACAGCGGTACCAGAACCCGGACGGCCAGTGGCGTTCCGCAACGGCACCGTGCTCTCCATGGATGACGCCCACCGGATCCTGCGGGACGCCGACGTCCTGATCGAAGGCGAGCGGATAACCGCCGTCGGCCAGAACCTGCGGGTGCCAGCGGGCACGACGGAAATCGATGCCAGCGGCGGAATCGTCATGCCCGGAATGATCGACACGCACCGCCACATGTGGCAGACGGCGATGCGCGGCTACGGCGCAGACTGGACTCTCAGCCAGTACTTCGTGTGGAACTACCTGCAGTGGGGCAAGTCGTTCCGCCCGCAGGACATCTACGCTGGCAACCTGCTGAGCGCCGTGGAAGCGATCGACGCGGGCGTGACGACTACGGTCGACTGGTCGCACAACCTCCACACGATCGACCACGCCGAGGCGGCGGCGGACGCCTTGCAAGAGGTTCCCGGCCGGTTCGTGCTCGCCTACGGCAACATCCAGACGGCGCCGTGGGAGTGGTCGGCGGCGCCGGAGTTCCGTGACTTCGTCTCCCGGCGGTTCGGCAACGGCAACGACATGCTCGGTTTCCAGATGGCCTTCGACGTGCCGGGGAACCCGGAGTTCCCGGAAAAGGCCGCGTTCGAGGTTGCCCGCGACCTCGGCGTGCCGGTCACGACCCACGCCGGCGTGTGGAAGGTGACCACCGATGACGGCATCCGGCTCATGCATGAGCACGGATTCATGACCCCGTCGACCGTCTACGTGCACGCCGCGAGCCTCTCGGCCGACTCCTATCACCGGATCGCGGCGACCGGCGGCCACGCCTCGCTGTCCACTGAGAGCGAGCAAAGTGCCGGGCAGGGTTACCCACCCACCTGGAAGCTGCGCGAGCACGGCATTGGCGTCTCGCTGTCGATGGATACCAGCGTGTGGTGGAGCGCCGACCTGTTCTCCGCGATGCGGGCCACGCTGAGCGCGGACCGCGCCCGCGAGCACCTGGAGGCGCATGCGCGCGACGAAACTGTCACCCACCACAAGCTGCGGGCCGAGCAGGTCGTGGACTGGGCCACCCGCGGCGGCGCCAAGGCTCTCGGCCTGGACTCGGTCACCGGCAGCCTCGAGCCGGGCAAAAAGGCGGACGTTGTGTTGGTCAAGAACGATGACTCACCGGTCATGTTCCCCTTGCTCAACCCGTACGGGCACGTGGTGTTCCAGGCCCAGCGCGGTGATGTGCACACCGTCGTCGTCAACGGCAGGGTGGTGAAGCACGAGCACAAGCTGGCCGGCTCCGATCTGGCGAAGGCACGGCAGGCGATAGAGCAGACCGTCGAGTACTTGCAGGGCGTGCTCGGTGCCGAGGCCTGGAATGAGGGCATGCACCCGGAGATCCCCGAGACCAGGGTTCTCGACAACCCGTACACCTACACCTACACGCAGGAGTAGCGCCCGCGGAACAAAGGGACGCAGCGATAGAACCATGGGAGCGGCGTTGCCTGGCCTATGGTCCCAGGAAGCGGCGTTGCCTGAGCTTTTGTCTTGTCCAGGTAACGCCGCGCCCATGGCATTGTCTGATGTCAACGGTCATTTTGCGGTGCTTCCGGCCGCTCTCGGCGCTCCCGCCAAGCCGGCATTCCGGTCCGGTTGCATGTCAGTCCGATGCGCGCGCGCATGCGCCCGCGGATGCTGCCCCTTGCGGCGCTTGACGCTCAAGCCGGGGCCGCACGGCCGCCACGGTTCGCAGCAGGCGGACGGCCTGGACGAAAGATCGTGATATGGCCGCGGCGACTTCACCCGCCCGCACGTCAGCTGTGCGCTGCTCCGCAGCTGACTTAGTCCGCGATATCTGCCATAGCTGGTAACTCTGCGGCATCATGGCCTTCTCCCCTGGTCCGGTTCTGCCCGCCGGGACGCCCGGCGGTTTGCGGTCTTCTGCGAATACGACGACCAGGATTAGCCCGCTTGGACAGCCGAGCCGTGAGCCGGACCTCGCGGCGCCCCTTATCACTGCACAGGAGGAGACGTTCATGGTCCCGACCGTCCACGCCACTGCCTGAATGGAGGCGCACAGACGCGCTGTAGCTCACTAGGGCGCGGTCCACGTCGCCGAGGTCGGCTTGCGCGGTGCCCCGGACGAACAGGTCGCGGCAACTGCCCGGGCCGAGGACAGGGCGGTCGAAACGGAGAACGTCAATGACTTCTCTGCGGAGCGGGACGTCATTCTCGTGTTCGTACTGAAGAGGAATCTGCCCGCAGGCCACCGCGCCGGCCTCGGACACCGCGCTGACCAGCGGACCCGTGCTTAGTTGGCATACCTGAGCTGACCGCGGTAGCCATAGGATTCGGTAGCCCCGACCAGTGGATGGATCCTATGCAAACGTTGCCTGCTGAACCCGTGGCCGCCGCAGTCACGGCGAGACGCGCCGTGACTTGGGCACGACGGGCCGGGCAATTCGCCAGAGCACACTGGGTAGACATCGCCTGGATGATCTTCATCGTGCTGAACCTCATCGCGATGCGACTCATCCCGGAATGGCAGACCGTGCCGTTCCTGATCATCTGGGTCAGCCTGACCACGCTGTACGGGTTCCGGCTGTGGCGACTGGGCTCCACCGTCCTCACTGTCCTGGTTGTGACGCTGGTCACTGGCGGCCTGATCGGCTGGCAGGTGCTGCGGGGGGAACAGGACCTGGACTACCTTGCCGAGGTTCCCCTGCTTGCCACGATGTTCGTCGTCATGGCATGGCATTCCCGCAGGCGGCTCGCGGCCATGGACGAAATGAAGCGCGTCTCCGAGCACAACCTGCGCCTGCTTGATCACCAGCGGCAGTTTCTGCAGGACGTAGCGCACGAGTTGGGCACACCCATCACCATTGCCCTGGGCCATGCCGAGCTCATCACGCGGGCAGCGACCGATGACGTGATCGCAAAGGATGCACGCGTTGCCGTCGACGAACTCCTGCGGATGCGCCGCCTGGCTAGCCGGATGATGCTGCTAGCCGCGACCGACGGGCCTGACTTCCTGCGGCTGACGCAGGTCAACGTGGCAGATTTCCTGATGGAGACACTGCACCGCTGGAGCCAGACGCCCCGGCGCTGGTCGGTCGGCACCTTGACGGAGGCTACCGTGCAGGCCGACGAGGACCGGCTGACGCTGGCTCTGGACGCGCTGATCGAGAACGCGATCGATCACACGGAGCTCGACGGGCGCATCGAGCTGAGCGCCAGGAGTGAGGGCGAGAGGGTCGTACTAGTAGTGGCCGACTCAGGCTCCGGCATCCCGGCCGACGATGTCAGCCGGATCTTCGGCCGGTTCACCAGAGTTGATCAGGGCCGCAGCCGGAAGACTGGCGGTTTCGGCCTCGGCCTGGCGCTGGTCAAGGCCATAGCCGAGGCGCACAACGGCACGGTCCGTGTCCAGAGCACCGTCGGCGAGGGCTCGGTCTTCGAGCTGCTGCTGCCTGCCTCGGCGGAGCTGCCCCGCCTGGAGCCGCCACTGGACCGGCGGGCCGCGCGCTAGCAGACTTGGCCGCGGCCCTGGTGACAGCGGGCGGCCGTGGTGGCGCCGATCGTGCCCTGGCTGCGGCCTGGTACGGCTGCGCGCGCCTTCACAGGATAAATTGCACGATTTGTCCGCTAGTGGCTCACGCCGGTTTAGCGTCGCTGTGGCACGGCCGCTAAAAGAACAAACGGCGATGGTCACTGCCACGCTAAAACGAGCGCGGAGCGACATGGCCTGCGCCGTCCAGTGCGCTAGCGTTCTGGCCTGTTTGTGTCGTTTTCGCATTCGTCGTGTTACTGACAGTGACCGGGATCACGCAACCCGGTGGTCCTAGGCCGCGTCATACCGCTAAGTAACTTCGCTTGCTGGCTGTGCGCCCGAGAAGTAAGGGGCCCGGAGGTCCAGCTCAGATTATTACCCTCCGGGCGCCGATGGCGGGCGCAGGTTCCATCCCGACCGAAGAGAGGCTCACTATGGCTCGGCCGATCGTGACCGACACAGTCTGCGAGGCGCTGTTCGCGTCTGCGCTGCAGCGATCGGACGCCGTTACCGCCGAGACGGTCACGGATGCGATCAGCCGCACCATCCGCCAGCTCGGCCCCGGTGGCTGCGCAAGCCGGATGGCGGAGGAATTCGGCGAGCACCCCGAGACGGCCTGCGATCGGATGCGGTGGGTCAGGCAGTTGGTCAGCGAGTTCTTCGCCAGTTCGGCAGTCCCGCCCAAGGGGACCGCTGAGGGCGCGGCCTGAGCAGACCAACCGGCAGCACGGCCGGCCGAGCGTCAGGCCGACACGAGATCGCAGACGAAGATCAGCGTCTCGCCCGGCGCGATCGCACTCCCCGCCCCGCGATCGCCGTAGGCCAGGTGCGGCGGAATGACCAGCTGACGGCGACCGCCGACGCGCATGCCCTGCACGCCCTGATCCCAGCCCGCGATGACCTGGCCCACGCCGAGCCTGAACTCGAGCGGATCGCCCCGGTTCCAGCTCGCGTCGAATTCCTCACCGGTGGAGTACGCAACCCCGACATAATGCACCAGGACCCTGTCGCCGGCCTTGGCAACGGTGCCGTCGCCCTCCCATACATCTGTGATCTCAAGTTCGGCTGGCGGCTCGCCGCCAGGAAAGTCGACCTCAGGCTTCTCGATGCTCATTAATCCGTCTCTCCGCGGGTCCGCGTTAGCCGCATCCGGCGACGCGCTGCGGTCCAGCTTAAGAGCGCCTGACGAGGCAGCCGTCACCAGCGTCGGCAAGGCAGCGCAATCCGGGGAAGGCAGGGGCGGCCTGCGGCGTTATCGCGATCATGCATGTGGACATCTGGTCGGACGTGGTGTGCCCGTGGTGCTACCTGGGCAAGAGGCGGTTCGAGCGAGCGCTTGAGTCGTCCGGAGCGCAAGACGACATCACCGTGACCTATCACTCGTTTGAGCTGGACCCGGCGATGCCTCCTGGCATTACCCTGCCGACCGTGGAAATGCTGGCCAGCAAGTACCGGATGACCCCAGAGCAAGCCGATGAGGCACAGCGCCAGATGGAGCAGCGCGCGGCCGCTGACGGGCTGACGTTCCGGATGGATGGCCTGGTCAGCGGCAACACCAGGGACGCGCACCGACTGTTGCAACTGGCTAAGGTCAGCGGCCACCAGGCAGACCTGATAGAGCGCCTGCACCATGCCTACTTCAGCGACCAGGCATCGATCTTCGACCACGCGTCGCTGGTCAGCCTGGCCGCCGAAGCGGGCCTTGACCCGGATGAGGCAGCGGAGGTGCTGGCCAGCGGCCAGTATGGCGACGCCGTGGACGCGGACGAGGAGATGGCCCGTTCGCTTGGCGCTACTGGCGTCCCGTTCTTCGTCGTCGGCCGGCGGTACGCGTTTTCTGGCGCACAGTCGCCGGAGACGATCGCCGAAGTCCTGGAGCGGGCCCGCGCCGACGCGTCGGCCTCCTGACCCGAGGCCGCCTCCTGACCCGAGCGCTCCCCCGTGGCCCAGGGCTGTCCCCTGACCCGGGGACACGGCCCCTCACCCGAGGGCTGTCCCGTGATCCGGTGTCCTGGCAGGGATCCAGCTGGACGTCAAGTCATGGCCGACGATCGATGACCACTCGGACAGCTCGGCGGCCAGCCGCGGATCCCTGTGCCGTGGCCATCCGGCATGGTGCCGGATGATGCCGTGCCGGCGGTCTACCTCGCGCGCCCGGATGTCAATGCAGGCCGCGAGGTCCTGGGCCGGCACGCGAAGTGGCAGCCAGTCGGCGGCGACCGCTACGCCCCGACGATATGGCCATTCGGCCGTCACGTGTAAAGGACGTGTGCGTCGGTCGTTTACAAGGATTTGTCCCCGCGCATGTCTTGGCCATATCGGATTGCCCCTTCGGGGACGTCGACCCGGCGAGGAGTCCCGCGCCCGTCGAGAAGTGGGTCGCATCCGGTGACGCCGTAGCCGCGTCGACTCGGCGGTGCCGCCAGGACTAAGCCGGGCGCGCCCTTGTATCCGGGCCGACCACGCCGGCCGGGGCAGCGGCGGAGCGTGGGCAGGCGTCAGGACGACCCTAGCCCTAGCACTAGCTATACCCGCGGGGGTACTAGTTGCGGCGGCTCTGGCCGGTGCGGCTTCGGCCGTCACCGGCAGAGCCGGGTGCTGGCGCCTGCGGCCGGACCTGATGAGCTGCAGGCTGCTCAGCGCGATGCCGACCGCAATTGCCCCGCCGCCTGCGAGCTGAACCGGCCCGAGCGGGTCACCGAACAGCGCAGTACCGGCCGCAGCGCCAACTAGCGGCTCCAGGTTCACGAACGCGCCGGCAACGTCGGCGGACACCTTCGCCTGCGCGGTCGCGAACAGCGTCGTCGGCAGCACGGTCCCGGCTAGCACTAGGGCGATCACCGCCACCAGCGCTGCGGAGTTGGCTGGGCGGCCGGGCGTGGCCTCGGTGATCAGGGCGACCGGGAGCATAGCCAGCCCGGCGACCCCCAGTTGCAGGGCGGTGACCGCGACGGGATCCCGGCCACGCAGCAGCCTGGCCTGCGAGACCGTGAACGCAGCCGAGATCAGCTGGGCCGCAAGCACCATCCCGTCGCCCCCGAGCGTCGATCCCGATCCCTGGCGACCCGCGATGACCGTCACGCCGGCCAGCGACAACGCGAACCCAAGCCAGGCCAACGGTCGGGCGATGCTGTGTCCAAGGATGGCGGCCATGATCGCGACCAGGACCGGAGTTGCGCCGATGAGCAGTGCGGCGTGCGTGACGCTCGTCCGCTGGACGCCCATGTTCTGAAGCAGCACCGAGCCGCCGTATCCGACCGCGCCTGAGATCGCTACAGCCGGGCTCCAGGCTCCGCGGAGCCGGGACCCGCCCACCACCATCATGAGTACCGCTGCGGCCAGCCCGAATCGCGCGGCAGTCAGCCAGGCAGGCCCGAGCCAGGCCAGTGCCAGCTTGGACAGCGGAACGGTGGTACCCCACAGGACCCCGGCGGCTACCAGGGCCGGGAAGACGAGACGACGGCTGCTGTTCATGGAACCAGTCTCGCCGCGGGCAGCGGTCTAGTTCGGCCTGCAGCCTCCTGAACGAGATATTATTTGGAAACATGGCCTTGGAACTTGATGAAGTTGACTTGCTGCTGCTCACCGAGCTGCAGGCCGACGCGGACCGAACGAACGTGGAGCTGTCCAGGCTGGTCGGTCTGTCACCGGCCGCGACCCTGAACCGGGTGCGGCGGCTGAAGGCGTCGGGTGTCGTCCGGGTGATCAGCGCGCGGCTGGACCCCGCCGCCGTCGGGTTCCCGCTGCAGATGTACGTGGCGGCCACTCTCGGCCGGCACGATCCGCGCGCGACTCGCCTGTTCGAACAACACGTCCGCGATACGCCGCAGATCATCGCAGCGGACAACGTCACCGGCGAGATGGACTACCTGCTCACTGTCGTCGCGCGGAACGTGACGGAATTGCAGCAAGTGCTCGCCTCGCTGGCAGCAAGGGGCGGCCAGCGCCTGGTGACCTACCTCCGGCTAGAGGAGATCAAGCCCCCTTCGCGGCTGCCGCTGCTGCCGGAGCCGGCCGCTACGCCGCCGCAGGCGCGCAGGCCCGCGGTACACCGCTAGGCGATTTGTCAGTCGGTGGCCGGAGCCGGGCCGCCTACCATTCCGCCGGCTCCGGTTCCCGCTGGTCCGCCGGCTCCAGTCCCGGCTGGCCCGCTAGCTCCTGTCCCGGCTGGCCCGCTAGCTCCTGTCCCGGCTGGCTCGGACGCGCCTTCGGCAGCTGTCGTCCGCCACGCCTCGCGCACGATGACCTGGATCGCTCCAGCTAGCGGAATCGCCAGCAGTGCCGCGACGAACCCGCCGAAAAGCCCGCCGACCCAGCTGCCAAGGGACGCGCCGACCAGAATCGACACAAGCACCAGCAGCGGGTTGATCCTGACCGTGCGGCTCATGATGACCGGGTTGAGCACGTGGTTCTCGACCTGGGTGTAGATCAGGAAGACCACCAAGGTGATCAGGCCGGCTGATACCGAATGTGTGAGGGCGAAGAGCACGACGGGGATTCCGGCAAGCGCTCCACCGATCATCGGCAGGAAATCAACCAGCGCGACCCACAGCGCCCACAGGAAGGGGAACGGGACCCCGAGCAGCAGCAGGGTTGCCAGGACGACGAGGCCCGCGATGACAGAGGTTGCAAAGTTGCCGAGCATGTATCCAGTGACGGACAGGTTGACCTCGCGGGCTATCCGGCTGTAGCGAGCGGCCCGGTCAAGTGCCATCAGGCCGAGCAATCCCGTTCGCATCTTCGGCCCCTCCAGCAACAGCAGCACGACCAGCGCGAAGATCGTCAGCAGCGAGAGCAGCAGGGAGACGGCACCGGCTCCTACGCTGAGCGCGGGCTGCGCTAGGTCGCGCCCGTAGCTGGCCAGCTTGGGCGCGTTCTTGACGACCCAGTTCTGCAGGTGATACCTGGTCACCAGCTGGCCGATCCAGCCCCGGCCGTGCTGGGCTTCGCGCACATAAGTCGGCAGGCTGTCGGCGAGATGGCTGATCCCGTTGACCAGCGGATAGCCGAATGCCGCAGCGAGCCCGGCGAAAGCGACCAAGGCCAGCAACGTGACAACGGTGACGGCCAGACCCCGCCGCCGCAGCGCGCGTTGCAGCAGCACCACGAGCGGGTTGAGAAGCAGCGCGACGAACCCGGCCACGACCAGCAGCAGGATCACGCCGCGCAGCCGGTCCATGACCTTGCCCGCCAGGTAGACGAGCACCACGATCGCGACGGTCGCCAGGATCGCCTGCAGCGGAACGCGCCGCTTATCTGCTGCCTGCCAGAGCCGGGCCCGGCGGGTGCTGGCAGGTGGCAATTCGTCTGTCATGCGGTAAGCATGCCAGTCCCTGCGCTGGTGCGCGGCCGGTGACCAGACCCGGGACTAGACCACCGGCGGCGGGTTGCTGTCCGCGGACGCAGCCAGGCGCGGGTCCCACTGGCAGACTGCGCACGCATGCCGGAAGGCCGACCGCGCGAACTCCAGCGCAGCCGCGTGCGGATCGGGGCTGGCGCGCACATCGTCCCAGTTGAGCACGTACTCGCCTAGCGACGCGTCCCAGCGCGCGGCAGCGGGAGCGAGGTCCGCGCTATCGAAGCCGTGAGGCGCCGGGTGCGCATACGCGTAGAAGGCTGCCGCCGGATGCCGCGGATCTCCCGGCCACCAGCCGACGGCCACCTCCTGCGCGTCCATCGCGTTACGCATGATGAAGTCGGCTGTGGGCGGATCGGCAGGGCGGCCGGAAAAGAGGCTGACGGCCAGGTCGAACGACCCCCACCAGGCGTTGACCGGCGTGGAGCGGCCGCGGTAAGGCGCGCGGAACTCGGCCAGCACCATAGCCGCTCGGCCGGCCGCGGCGAAGTAGGCCTCGACCTGCTGGCGGTCGTAGCTCGCGTGCTCGTCGTCGGAATCCAGCGGGACGCTCCACGGCACTTCCTGCGGCGTCGGGTCGATCTTGACCGGGCCGGCCAGCCTCGTCACGGCGGCGAGAAGGTCCTGCGTTACAGCGCCGACGGCGCGGTCAGGTGCCAGCGCGATGCGCTCTTCCGGGCCCCTGCTGTGCTCGACAGCGGCCTCGTGGCGGCGAAGGTCGAGCAGCACCACGATGCGGCCGGAACCATCGGGCGCTGGCAGCGGCGCCGTCTCCCAGCCGCGGGCGGTCAGCCGCAGTGCCGCGTGCTGCAATTGCGGTTCTGGCGGCGCTAGCGCGACCGCCAGCTTTCCGAGTACCTGGGTGTGCGCATGCAGGGTGTCGCAGGTCGCGCTCCAGCGTTCGTAGGACACGGCCGGCCAGGAATCAGACATGGTTGAACGCTAAGCCGTCGGCTCGACGGCGCTCAACGCGACCCTCCGGGTCGGCGCTGCGCGCGGTCTGCAGATAGGCGCCTGCCAAGCGCCTCCCGCGACCCGGCTTGACATGTGACTAATTGGTCACCTATTCTCGAGTCGTGGACGAGGTTTTCAAGGCCCTGGCCGACCCGACCCGGCGCGAGCTGCTCGACGAGCTCTTCCGCTCGGACGGGCAGACCCTCACTGCGCTCGAGGAGCGCTTCGAGATGACGCGATTCGGCGTCATGAAGCACCTCAAGCAGCTGGAAGAGGCCGGCCTGATCGTGACCAGGCGCCGCGGCCGGGAAAAGCTGCACTTCCTCAATCCGGTGCCGATCCGGCTCATCCACGACCGGTGGGTCAGCAAGTACGCCGAGCCCTGGGCCGCCGGGCTCAGCGGCCTCAAGCAGCAACTGGAGCAGCAGATGGAAAAGATCTTCGAGATATACATCCGGACAACGCCGGAGCGCCTCTGGGAAGCAATCACCGACCCGGAGATCCGGAAGAAGTACAACTTCGGCGCGACCGTGAGCTCGGACTGGACGCCGGGCGCCCGGTACGAATTCCGTCACCCCGGCGCGCAGGCGCTGCTTGGCGAAGGCGAGATCCTCGAGGCTGATCCGCCGCGACGGCTGGTTCACACCATGACCGCGCTGTGGAGCGACGAGGTAAAGAGCGCCGGCGCGAGCAGGGTGACCTGGGAGATCGAGCCCGTCGGCGATTCATGCCGGCTTTTGCTCATCCACGATCAGCTCAGCGAAGGCGCCAACAGCCAGATCTATGGCGGCTGGCCGATGATCCTGTCCGGCCTTAAGACGTGGCTAGAGACTGGCCAGCTGCTTACCACCCCTGGCTCCCTCATGTACTCGGCCGACTTCGCGACGAGCGGTCAGGACGGCGGCAATGGCTGACACGCGCATCTCCGGCATTCGCACGGTCGGCGTGCCCGTCCGCGACCAGGACCGGGCGCTCAAGTTCTACACCGAGGTTCTCGGCCTCGAAATGCGGCTGGACGTCAGCCTGGGCAGCGGGGGCCGCTGGATCGAGGTAGCCCCCGCTGCCGCAGGCACGAGCGTGGCGCTTGTGCCTGCCAAGGCCAGCACGCCCGCTGGGGTGGAAACAGGAATCCGGCTTGCGGCCGCCGACGCCGACGATCTGCACGCGTTCCTGGTCAGCAGCGCCGTTGACGCTGATGAGGTGCTGCGCTGGCCAGGCGTGCCACCGATGTTCGCTTTCCGGGACCCGGACGGCAACGGCCTGGAGATCGTGCAGGACTCCTGAGCCGGGCGCACGAAGTCGGTGACACGCGGCGCGGGCAGCACCCCGATTCCGCGCCGCGCCGGCAGACCGACGCAGGCCGCTCTAGCATTGGTCACGCGCCGTGTTCTCGGCGTTGCGCACATGGAATCGCGCACCCGAAGCCGCGCGGCCCCGCGGGGATGCAGCATCAGCGTTTGCGCGACCTGCCCCGCGGGCCGAAACCCAGTAGGAGGCCTTTGATGCGACTGCCCGTTGCCGCCCGTGACGTCCCTGGCAGGCTCGCTACCGGCGGATACATCCTGCATGCGGGAATCAGCAAGTGGAACGGCACGCCGGAGACCGCGGCCGCCGTCCATGGTGCCGCGGCGGCGGCCTTCCCGTTCCTCAAGGACATCCCGCCGGAGAAGTTCCTGCGCATGCTCGCGGCCGGCGAGATCGCCACCGGGTCGGTGCTGCTGCTGCCAGTGGTGCCGAGCAAGCTCGCTGGCCTTGCCCTGACCGGCTTCTCGAGCGCCCTGCTCATCATGTACTGGCGCACGCCTGCGATGCGCAAGCCCGGAAGCATCTGGCCCACGCCAGCAGGAACCGCGGTCAGCAAGGACGTCTGGATGCTCGGCACTGGCCTGGGCCTGCTAGCTGACGGCGAGTAGCACTGCCGCCCTTGACAAACTACGCGCGCTTGACAAACTACGCTCGGTGCTTGATATAGTTTGCAGTGAGCTCACAGGGAGGGAACCCAGATGATCGACACCCGCGCCGTTGCGCAGGAAGTTCAGGACCAGCTGCTCGCCGCGGTGAACAAGGGCCAGGAGCGGGTCCGCAAGGCCCAGGAGCAGGTACGCCAGGCCCAGGAGCAAGTACGCAAGAGCCAGGAGCAAGTACGCAAGAGCCAGGAGCATGTGCGCAAGGGCCGCGAGGCTGTGACCGACGCCATCCGCACCGGCAATGAACTCGCCAAGGCATTCCGGCCCAACATCCCCGCGCTGCCAGTGCCGACGGCGCGAGTTCGGGCGCTGGGCAAGCTGACCGACCCGGCCAAGTTGAGGGCCAGCGCCCAGGAATTTGCCGACCAGCTGATCGCGACTCAGCGCAAGGTTGCCAGCGAGATGTTCGCCAGCCAGCGCAAGGCCGCCGGCGAAGTGCTCGCCAGCCAGCGCAAGGTGGCCGGCCAGCTGTTCGCGACCCAGCGCAACCTTGCCGACAAGGCCTTCCAGGCTGCCAGCCCGCTGGTGTCCGAAGGCGTTACCAGGCTGACGAAGGTTGTCACGACGCTGCAGGATGGGCGGAAGTCCGCACACAATGACTCTGCCGCCAAGATTGCGGTCGTTCCTGACATCGTGGAGACCGAGGTTGCCGAGGCTCCGGCTGAGACCGCGGCTGCAGCCGAGACGAAGCCGACCCACGCGTCCGCGGCCAGTGCAGGTAGCACCGAGACTGCGAGCGCCGAGAAGGTCGCGAAGGTCAGTGCGCCCAAGGCCGCCAAGGTCGGTGCGCCCAAGACCGCCAATGCGCGGACGGCAAAGGCCGACAGCGGTAAGGCTGCTCCGTCTCCTCACCGCGCCAGCACCAGGGCCCGTTCCGCTAAGCCCACGACCGACAAGAAGTAGTCCCGACGTCATAGGTGCGGAGTTGCCTGGCCTATATAGCCCGGGCAACTCCGCACCCACGCCAGCCTCTCGCCACGATGATTCAGTCCGAAGGGAACTCCGATGAACGAACCCTGGGACTCTCAGATGGAAGCGCTGGGGGCGTTCATCCGGAGCAAACGCAAGCTGGCGAACCTGTCGCTGCGCCAGCTCGCCGAGCGAACCAAGCTGTCCAACCCCTACCTCAGCCAGATCGAACGTGGCCTGCACCAGCCGTCGGTGCGCGTGATCAGGCTCATCTCTGATGCGCTGAACGTCTCGGCCGAGACGCTGCTCGCGCAAGCCGGACTGCTGCACCGGGAGGCGGCCAGCAGCAGCCCGGCTGACGCCCAGCCGCCGGACATCGAGGCAGCCATCAGAGCCGAGCAGCGGCTATCCGATGAGCAAAAGAGCGCGCTGATCGCGGTGCTCAAGAGCATGCTGCCGACCGAGTAGTACGAATCGGTGACAGACGCAGGTTTGGTATGAAGATCGCAGAACGCGCGCCAACGCTGCGCGAGCCGATTACGATACGACAGCGTGACTGACGAAAGCCGGCCGAGGGCGTCTAAGCCCGGCGAGTCGCGGCCCCAGCAGCGGGAACCGCTACCCAAGGCCGCCGGGCCGACTCCGCCCCTAGGCGATCAGGCTGAGGAATCCCTGCCTGAGCGCTGGGAACGGCTGCCGCAGCGTGCGGAGTCCCTGCCGCCGCGCCGCGATCAGGCTGACGGACCGCCGCCTGAGCGCTGGGAACGGCTGATCGCGCGTACGGAGTCCCTGTCGCTGCGAGCCGGTCAGGCTGACGAAGCCCTGCCACCAGGCAGCGGGCCCTTGGCCCAGCGTCTCCCCCATCGCGGCGAGCCCCTGCCCCCGCGTTCGGGGTCCCTGCCACCACGAGGCGGTCAGGCTGACGAACCGCCGCCACCAGGCAGCGGGCCCTTGGCCCAGCGTCTCCCCCATCGCGGCGAGCCCTTGCCCCAACGCAGAACCACCCCGCCGCGCGGCGAGCCTGTTCCCGAGCCCCGCGAACCCCTTTCTCAGCGCGGAGCTGCCCTGCAGCGTGACGAGCCTCTCGCCCAGGGCAACGAACCCCTGCCCCAGCTCGGCGGCTCGGTCTTCGAGCCGTTGCCCCGTCGGACCGAACCGCTGCCAGATCGCTCCGGGTCAGCTTTCGAGCGCCTCCCGCAGCGGGGTGAGCCGCTCCCGCCGCGCGAGGGTTCCCTGCCCCAGCGAGGCCAGCAGACCGCAGCCAATCCGCTTCCCCGCCGCACCACGAGGACGCGGCCAGCTGGCCGTCACCGCAGCCCGCACAGGCTGTCGGTTGCCTCGGACGCGCCGGCTCTCGTGCTGGCGGTCCCCGGCACGGCCGAGAACGATGTGACCGGGATCGGTCCCGACGTCGCCGCCATAGCCGAACTGTCCTGTCCGGGCGTGGACATCCGTGTCGGGTACCTGGAGGGCGACTTCCAGGCTCTGTCGGAGGTCATCGGCTCCGCTACGGAGCCCGACGGCCAGGACCAGTTCCCCACCGTGATCGTTCCGTTGCTGGTGAGCCCGAGCCCTAAGTTCGATGACGTAATCCGGCGGATCGCCGGGCAATCGACCATGCCCACCGTAGTGGCGGCCCACCTCGGCCCGCATCCGCTGCTGGCGGAGGCGCTCCACTGGCGGCTGGCAGAGGCCGGCCTTGCCCGCCACGCCCGGTCGACAGGGCTGAGCATCTCGGCCGACGGCCGTGGCATTGTCGTGCTAGCGGACGTCGGCCCAGAGGCAGCCAGCGAGGCATCAATCGTCGCGGTTCTGCTGGCGTCCAGGCTGTCAGTCCCAGTGATGCCAGCGTCGCTCGGCGACCCGGCGAGCATCGCCGACGCGGTGACCAGGCTCACTGACTCTGGCGCCTCACGGCCCGCGCTCGCACCGTGCCTCATCGGGCCGGGCACGACGGTAGCGGTCTTCGACGACCTGAGCGCGGCGCTTGGTGCTCCGTGCGCTGCGCCCCTTGGCGCACACCAGGCGGTAGGCCAGCTGGTCGCGATCCGTTATGGCGCGGCGCTAGCCTCCCTGAGCCTGGCCGGCTGACAAGTCCGGCCTGGCCGGGCTCTTGCCGCCGCTACCGGGCAGGACTTGATCATCGAGCCTGGGGCTGGCGACGTTACCATTCCAAATGACCGTTGACATGGCCGCGAGCATGCGCTGGGCTTGCCAACTGTAGGCCGCACAGCAGTTCACATCCCGAACCCCAGGCCGGGGTCTTCTGATGCCCGCCGCACCGGGAGCCCGGCGCGACAAGCGCTGCCAAGAAAGGTGAGGACATGAGCGAGTGGAACGCCATGACCTACGAGGGTAAGGACAACATCCTGCAGGTCGTCCGCCGCGAAGCTGACCAGATGTTCACGCTCGCGGAGCAGCCCGGCGCCTGGGACGCGCCGACGGCGTGCGAGAGCTGGAAGGTTAAGGACGTCATCGGCCACGTCGTGGACACGACCGAGGGTTACTTCCAGGCCTTCGACACCGCCAGGGCAGGAGCCGAGGCGCCGGCGCCTTACGGCCTCGCCGGAATGCACGAGCGGGCCGGGCATAGCGCGCAGGTCATCGGCGAGCACCTCTCGCAGCAGGAGATGATGACGCGCGCCCGCGCTGACCTCGACAAGATGATGGGCATCCTGGAGCCACTGAGCCCTGAGGAGTGGTCGGGCCTGATAGTCCCGCACTTCTACATGGGACCGGTGCCAGCGTTTATCTACGCGGCTGGCCAGCTTATGGACTACGGAGTCCACACCTGGGACATCAGGCAAGGTAGCGGCAAGGCGCATGCGCTTCCGGCTGACACCGCCGACCTGCTCGTTCCGTTCATGTTCATCATCTGGCAGTCCACGATCAGGCCAGACGCGGACCTCAGCCCGTTCTCCATCGGGCTCCGGGTCAGCGGACGGAACGCTGGCGACTACCGGGTCTCGATCAGCGACGAGGGCATGAGTTACGAGCCGGGCAGCATCGATCACTTTCCGGCCAGCCTGGAGTTCGACCCCGGCAGCATGGTGCTGACCGCGTTCGGCCGGGTTAACGGTGGTACGGCGCTCGGCGACACCGTCCTGGCGGACCGCTTCCTTAACCTCTTCTTCCGGATCTGACGCGACTAGGGGGCGGTGCCTCGAATCAGGCCTCAGCCTGGGCGCCGAGGCCACCGCCCGCCTGGCCGTCCGACGGCATCCGGAAGGCCGGGATCGGCGAAGGTAGCAGCAGCAGCAGGAATCCCGTGACGCCGCCCGCCGCCGCCAGCCACAGGGCCGGCCGGAGGCCGATCAGAGTGCCAAGGACACCGCCCAGCAGTTGTCCGCGCTATTTGCGAAAAGTGCGATCAATGAGCCTGCTGGGAGCTTCAGCTCGGTCCGGACCGGGCCGACCCAGGCGTACTCGGACCAGGCACGGCCGGACCAGGCCCAGCCAGGCCTGGTGCCTCTGCGTCGTACACCTCAGTCGAGTCCCCGACGGGAAGGCGGTGCTTGGCGACTCGCGCTGTCGGCGTCCGCGGCAGCTCATCGATGAGCTGCCAGTAACGGGGCACCTTGAAGGCGGCAAGCCGATCCGCCGCGAACGACCGCAGGTCGGCGAAGTCAACCGCCTGGCCGGGCGCCGGCACGATGAACGCCATGACCTCCTCCTCCGACAGCTCCGATGGCACGCCCACCACCGCGCACTCAAGGACGGCCGGGTGAGCCGTGAGTGCGTCCTCGACGTCCAGCGGCGACAGGTTCTCGCCGCGGCGACGGATCACCTCCTTGACCCTCGACACGAACGTGTAGGTGCCATCGTCGCCGACGGTTACCAGGTCACCTGTACGCAACCAGCCATCATCAGTCATGACTGCGGCGGTCTCCGCCGGCATGCGCCAGTAGCCCGGCGTTAGCACGGGGTTGCGGAGCTGGAGCTCGCCGGTCTCGCCCGGGCCGAGCACTTCGCCGCCAGGCCCGCCACCACCGGGCCCGTCACGCCCATCACCGCCAGGCCCATCACCGCCAGGCCCGCCACCACCAGGCCCGTCACGCCCGTCACCACCGGGCCCGTCACCACCGGGCCCGTCACCGCCAGGCCCGTCACCCGGGCTGCTGTCGCGCACGCCCACTACCCGCGCGTAGTTGACTATGCCGAGGCGCGGATGCTGCCGGGCCGAGCCTAGGGCGCCGAACGGCCGCGTACCGCGCGCCCAGATCAGCCCGTATGGCGACTCGGACATCGCGTAGCCAACCACGATCCGCAAGCCGAACCGCCGCTCGATCTCGAGCTGCCGCTTGCGTTCAGGCGCCGGGCCGGTGTAACACAGCCGCAGCGGTGTCTGCGCGTCGTCCGGCCGCTCCGGCTGCCGCATCAGGATCTCCAGCATTGCCCCGATCGCGTTGAACTCGGTCGCCCCGTGCTTGCGGGCAATGTCCAGGAACGCGCTGGCGGAGAACCGCTCGGCCAGCACCAGCCCGGCACCGCACGCCAGCGAGCCCATGACCGAGTAAGCAGGCGCATTGATGTGGAACAGCGGCAGCGTGGTCAGCATCCGGTCGGCCGCCGTCAGTGCCATCCAGAACGGGAAGCCCTCCCCCGCCATCGCGTACGACCGGTGCGTCTGCATGACCAGTTTCGACCGGCCGGTCGTGCCTGAGGTCGGAATGAGCACGGCCAGGTCATCAGGCGTCACCCCGGCATCCGGCAACCTCGCGCGAGGGGCCTGCTGCGTCATCGCGACCGGTTGCGACCAGTCGGCTGGCACGACCGAGTGGACATCAATAACGGCGGGGAACGTGGTGCCTGCGTGGTTGCCGGTCCTTGTCTGGCCGATCTCATGCCGGGCGAGCGAGACCAGGTCTGCCAGACCTGCGTCGGTGAGAAGCAGTCTCGGCTCTACCTGCCGCACCAGCCCGGCCAGCTCCGCCGAGGTGCTGCGCGGATTGACCGCGACCGCTATCGCGCCCATCGAGGTTAGGGCAAGCCAGCAGAGCAAGTAACTAGGCGTGTTGCTGGCAGTCAGCATGACCAGATCACCTTTACGGGCGCCGACCGCGCCCAGCGACTCCGCGGCCAAGCTCACCGCAACGACCGCAGCCGCAAAGCTCAGCGAACCGTGATCGCTGCGCAGCCAGGTACCGCCGCCATCCCGCTCGGCCGCGGACCACAGCAACCGCGGAATCGTGCCCGTGTAGAGCTCGTCCGTCACCGCTGGCTGCCCGTTCTGACGTAGCTGGTAGTCAACTCATAGTCCTTCGCCGGACCGGTCACCCGCCACGATTCGGTGAAGCTATCGCTGCTCAGCACGCACACGCAGACCGCGTAGCGGTCGTGACCGCACAGGTGCTCTGCCTGGCAGCGACCGGCCCGCAGATCTAGCTGGTAGAAAGCGCGACCGTCGGCGAACTGGACGTCTGCTGCGCCACCGGGCAGCTCCCGATAGCACAACCGCCGGCTTGCCGGCCCGCAGTACTCCGCGAATCTCAGCTGGCCCTGCTCGCGGTAAAGCAGCAAGCGGCCGGCCCGACAGTCGGGCGCTGGCATGAATCGCGCCGTGCCGCGGAACGAGCCGGACCGGGCGGCCAGGTTGTCACGGATCTTACGGGCCACAATCCAGTCACCGAGCAGGAAGCCCGCGGCGCCCGCAGCAGCGGCCAGCGGAGCCGGCCCGACAACCGTACCGCAGATCTCGGCCGCCGGCGGGCAACTTCGGTCCGCATCCACGGCGGCACCCTACCTGGCCGGACGCGGGGCGAGAGAACGCCCTGGTAGGGTCCGTGCTCGGCGGGCCTAACTCCCGGGCTGGAAGCAGGCCGGCCGACACCAGCGCAGCAGAGCTACGACAAGCCAGCAGCGGTCGGCTTGCCAGATTTGCACGAGACTGGTCGCCGGCAAAGATGGTCTGGTGACCTCAGCCGGCCTCCCGGACCACGCGGCCTGGACTTCGGGCGTTCGCACGATCGGGATCCTCACCGGCGCTGGTATCTCGACCGACTCGGGGATCCCCGACTTCAGAGGTCCAGGCGGGCTGTGGACTCGTGACCCGGCGGCCGAGAAGATGTCGACCTACCAGGTCTACGTGGCCGAGCGTGCGGTCCGGCTGCGGTCGTGGCAGGCCAGGCTGGCTCACCCGGCCTGGACGGCCGAGCCCAACGCTGCTCATCTCGCCTTGGCAAGGCTGGCCGTCAGCGAGATCGATACGACGGTGATCACGCAGAACATCGACGGCCTGCATCAGCGCGCCGGCACACCAGCGGGCCGGGTCATCGAGCTGCACGGCACGATGTACGCGGTCGTCTGCACAGGCTGCGGTAGCCGGACCGACATGGCCGATGCCCTTGTCCGTGTCAAGGCAGGTGAGCTCGACCCGCCCTGCCTGGACTGCGGCGGAATACTCAAGTCCGCCACCGTCATGTTCGGGCAGGCGCTGGATACCGATGTGCTGTCCCGTGCTGCGACGGCGGCGCAGGCAGCAGACCTGTTCCTGGCAATCGGCAGCACGCTGACGGTCGAACCTGCGGCGTCGCTGTGTGCCGTCGCTGTCCGGGGCGGGGCCCGCCTGGTGATCATCAACCGGGACCCGACACCGTACGACGATGTGGCCCTGGTAATCATCCGCGAGCCGATCAGTGACGCGGTACCTGCGATCGTCGACCGTCTCCTCGCTGCCAGCCGGGCGGGGTAGCGGGCGGCGTCGCGCCGCTCTTCAGGACGCGCGGTCGAAGTCGACTTCCTTTGTCTCGACCGTGCCGGCCGTCCGCCCGGGCGCCTTGTGGTAGGTCCAGTACAGGTTCGTGTGCGCGATGACCTGGGCCGGCGGCGGCGCACCCCATTCGGTCTGGTCTTCCGTGGTGTGCGCGTCGCTGACGAGTATGGCGTCGTACCCCCGGACGATCGCGCCGTGCAGCGTCGAGCGGATGCACTCATCGGTCTGCGCGCCGACGACGACGAGCCGGCCGACACCCAGGCCAGATAGGACGGCCTCCAGGGTGGTGTCCTCGAAGGAGTCGGCATAGTTCTTCTCGACCAGCGGCTCGGCATCGGCCGGAGCCATCTCCGGGACGATCTGCCACTCATCGCTCCCCCTGGCAAGCTGCTCGTCGCAGTGCTGGACCCAGACGACGGGGACCCTTTCCCGGCGCGCCTTCTCGACAAGGCTGCCGACGTTCGCGACGACCGCGTCGCGCTCGTGAGCCCCCTGGACCGCGCCGTTCTGCACGTCGACGACGAGAAGAGCAGTGTTCGGCCGGTTGTCGAGCGTGGTCATGATCTCCCCTTAATCACGTTGGGCTGCTGTTCAACCCACGGTAGACCGGCCCACCGACAGTGGGCCGGAACGGACCCGCAGGGCGACCGAGTAGGCCCAACCATCCCCAGGACGGGTCAGTCGGCAAGCAAGTGGCGGTAGTAAAGGGCTGGATCTGCAAGAAACTGGCGCCAGTGGCCGACCAGGTCAAGATCGCTCCACCGAGCCGGCCGGATGCCCCATTCGCCGAGTTCCAAGATAGTCGCGCCAGGCACAGAGGCGATGATCGGCGAGTGCGTAGCCACGATGACCTGGGAGCCGGCCTGCGCCAGGTCATATAGCAACGCCGCCAGTCCGAGACCGGCCGTGAACGACAGCGGGGCGTCAGGTTCGTCCATGAGGTAGAAGCCCGGCTGATTCACCCTGGTGCGCAACATCTTGAGGAAGCCTTCGCCGTGGCTGAGCTCATGGAAGTTCTCTGGCCGCCGACCGGGATTGTCTTCCAGATAGGTGTACAGGCCATGCATCGTGTCTGCTCGCAGGAAGTACGACCAGCCACGGCTCGGCCCGCGTTCAGCGAGCAGGTACTGGCCCAGCCCGGGCTCGCTGCTTCGGACCTGGAATAGCTGTGCCATCGCGGATCCGCCCTGCGGATTCAGCCCGCAGGCCTCAGCCAGCATTTCCACGATGGTGGACTTGCCAGAGCCGTTCTCGCCGACGAGCACCGTCAGGCCGGATGCAAGGACGAGGTCGTCTCGCAACACCTGCGCCACGGCCGGGATCGTGGCCGGCCACTCGCCAGTATCGACGGGGCGGGCGGGGTCGTGCCGGATCACGCGAACCGCGCGGCTGTCGGCCGCTCCTGTCGCCTTGCCCCGGTTGGCCACGTTCCCATCATGCCTGTGGCCGCTGTCAGCCGAAGCCATCTGCCGAGCGTCCATGATCCGGAAGACTTTTGTATCGCGGAAGAGAAATAGTCTTCCCCATCATGGACCAGCCCCCGGCCGCGGCTCGATGGGACGGCTCAGGAGCCGACTTCCTGCTCGCGCAGCCGCCTGACGCATTCCGCCGCACCGCAGGTACGACCCGATCCCAGGCAGGGCTTGCCGCACGGGCATATGGGCGCTAGCCGGGCCAGCCAGACGGCTGGAGACACTAGCTCGGCTGGGCTGGATCCGGCCATCGAACTGGCTCGGGCCGCTGAACGACCTCTGGCCGGGCTGGCTCCGGGCGCTGAACCTCTTCCGGCCGGGCTGGCTTCGCCCGCTGAGCTGAGTCCAGCCGGGCTGGCTCCGCTCGCTGACCCTCCTCTGGCCGGGCTGGCTCCGGACGCTGACCCTGCTCCGGCCGGGCTGGCTCCGCTCACGCTCGATCCCGAACGACATGCGGCCGGGCTGGCTCCGGCCGCTGACCCTCTTCCGCCCGGGCTGGCTCCGCCCACGCTCGATCCCGAACGATCTGCGGCCGGGCTGGACCCGTCCGCTGAGCTGGCTTCGCGCGCGCTGGCTGGGGCCGGGCTGGATTCGGCTGGAACGGATACGACCTGCCGAATCCGCCCGCCAGGCATCGCCAGCCACTCCCGCGGTCTGCCCTCAACGGGGTTGCCCGGCGGAGTACTCATAACCCCAATCTTCACCCGCCGCGGGCGGTGGTCGAGACCTAAGGCCGCAATCGGCCCGGACTTAAGGAATCTGCCTGATGCACCGCGGCCCGCCTTACCCCGAAACTCCATGCCGAGGGGCTGAACCGCGCCCCGCGGAGGGAGGCTCTCATGGCTGCTCCGGCCTACCACGGTGGCACGGTCCAGAGCCGAAGCCAGGGCAGGGCACGCGTCGGCACGGCTGGCAGACCTCACGTGGCAGCAGCCGCAACCAGTTGGCTTGAGCCGCATAGCGATGTCGCCATCGAACTGCCGTGCAGCACGGCACCGGATCTTTTCTTCGCCGAGAGGCCAGAGGAGATACGGCGGGCCAGAGCGTTGTGCCAGCGGTGCCCGGCACGGGACCCGTGCCTCGATGGAGCGTTGCAGCGCGCCGAGCCGTGGGGCGTGTGGGGCGGCGAGCTGATCCTTCGCGGCTCGATCATGCCGAGCAAGCGCGGTCGCGGCCGCCCGCGTAACGTCCAGAGCCGACCCGGGCTACCGATAGCCGGACCTGCTCGGCCGTAGTTGTGCGCGTGCGCGCACGTCATCGGCGCGTCAGGGAACCACGGTGACGGGCCACTTGCCAGCCCGGACCAGCCGGACGGCGAGCGAGCCGACGAACCGGTGACCAGCGTGCGCTGATGCACCCACCACGATGGCGTCGGCACGGACGTCGTCCGCGATCCGGCAGATCTCAGCGTACGGGTCACCGCGCGCGGCTACGAATATCACCTTGATGCCGAGTTCTTCGCCGATCACTCTGGCACGTTGTTCCATGTCCTCGGCGGTGGCGCGGAACGCCTCGTCCTTGGCGACCGCAAGCGCGGCACCGCCCGGTCCGGCGGAGCCGAAGGACGCGATCGGCGCCACAAAGACCGCCACTATCCGGGCCCGTTGCCGCCGCGCCAACCCGGCCGCGTACCAGCCAGCCCGGATGGAGGTAGTCGAATCGTCAACCCCGACCAGAATGACCGATGGCCCATCAGTGCCCAGTTCGAACGACGACGAATGCTCCGTCTGGCCGGGCGTCATGACACCGATACCTCACCGGTCCCCATAGCGCCCAAGTGTAGAAGAACCGGCCACGGCGAGCTCTGGCATGATCGGTTTGTGACTCCGGACGCAGCCAGCCTCGCCCGGCTGCTGCGGCAGGTGGATCCGGGCCTCACGTTCGTGCGCGCCCGGAACCTTGCTGGCGGCGTGTCAGCCCAGGTCACCGCGGTGGCGGCAACGACGCCCGACGGTGAGCCACGCAATCTTGTCGTGCGCCGGTATAGCGCGGCCGACCTCAGCTTCAATCCCCACGTTGCCTCGACCGAGTACCAACTGCTGGCGCTGCTGCACGAAGCCGGCCTACCAGTACCGCGGCCCTACCTCGCCGACGATTCCTGCGCCATCCTGCCCGCGCCATGCCTGGTCCTCGAGTTCATCGACGGCGACCCGCCGGCCTGGCCGACAGCCTTGCCGGACTTCACCGGCCAGCTTGCAGCCGCCCTCGCCGACCTGCACAAGGCGGGCATCGCCCAATCCGCCGCTGGCTGGCTGCCGGATGGCCGCACCGTCTCTTCCGAACGGCTGGGAACGTGGCCGGCTTTGCTCGATGAGTCGATCAGCGAACTGGCGGTTCGGGTGGCCCTGACGGGCAACTGGCCACCGCCGCAGGTCAATCAGCCGGTGGTCCTGCATGGCGACTACTGGCCGGGGAACACGTTGTGGCGGCACGGCCGGCTCCTCGCCGTCATCGACTGGGAGGATGCTGCGGTTGGCGATCCGCTGGCCGATCTTGGCAACGCCAGGCTGGAGATCCTGATGCATTACGGCCAGGCCGCGACGGACGCCTTCACCCGGCAGTACCGCACCATGCGGCCGGATGTTGACCTGGGCGCCCTCCCGTACTGGGACCTCTACGCCGCGCTGCGGCCGACCGGGCAGATGGACCGCTGGGGACTGCCCGAGGCGCAACTGGAGCAGTTCCGCGCGGCGCACAGGATGCTGGTCGCAGACGCACTCGTCAGGCTCGGGCAGGTGGCTGTGCCCAGCGGGAAGGAGAACCGTGACTGAGCCAGCAGCCGATCCGGCCGGGCCGGGCCCAGCCAGCGCGCAACCGCCGCTGCTGCCCGCCTGGCGCGTCATCGACATGTCGCAGGCCATCTCGGGCCCGTACGCCGCGCGCATCCTGAGCGATTTCGGCGCCGACGTGGTCAGGATCGAGGGTCCGCGCACTGACATCACCGAGTATTTCGGCGTCGTTGATGGTCAGCGCAGCGGCATGTACGGGCAGATGAACGCCGGCAAACGGAGCATTGGCATCGACCTGTCCGTGCCTGGCGGCATCGAACTGGCGCGGGACCTCGCAGTCCACGCGGACGTGCTGATAGAGAATTTCCGCCCTGGCGTCATGGAGCGGCTCGGGCTGAGCTACGACCGGCTCTCGGCCGCCAACCCGGCACTGGTCATGCTGTCGGTGACCGGTTTCGGTCCGGATGGCCCAGACGCGCAACGCCGCGCGCTGGCCCCGGTAATCCACGCCGAATCCGGCCTGCTGGCGCGGCAGGCCGAGCTCGATGCGCGCGAGCATTCCGACCTGCCGCTGGCGCTTGCCGACACCGTTACCGCCCTGCACGCCGCGGTCGCGGTGCTCGCTGCGCTGCATCACCGGACCGCGACCGGCCGCGGTCAGCACATCGGACTCAGCATGCTCGCGGCCGTGCTGGCCAGTGACGATCACGCCCACGCGGCCATCGACGGAAGCGCAGAGCCGTACTCTTCGCGCGGCACGATCTGGCAGGCGCCAGGCGGTCCACTGCTGATCGCCGCGCCGCCCAAGCACGCCTGGGCGATGCTGTCGCGGCGCGGACTTATCGCGGATCCCGCTCCACCCGGCAGCGACCTGCCGACCAAGGTCCGGCTGCGCCAGCAGGCGATCGGGGACTGGATACGCGGCTTCGCTGACCGGGCCAGCCTGCTAGCGGAGCTCGAAGGAGCCGGCGTGGCATGGGCCGAGCTACGCGATAGTGCCGATGTCTTCGCCAGCGGCGCGCACTCGGTCATTGTGCCCGGTACTGACCGCCGCGTCGCGGCGATGCCCTACGACTTCTCGGCCGCATCGGTCACGCCACGGCGGGCGATTGCCAGCCGAGGCGAGCACAACGCTGAGGCGCTTGGTGACTGGCTCGGACTGGACGAGGATAAGGTCGCTGGCCTGACCCGCCGCGGGGTGCTGATCTCGGGCTGATCCGGCAGTACCTACCTAGGGCCGGCCTTACCTAGGGCCGGGCAGGTGCCAGCGCGCACATAACTCAGCGGCTGGCGGTACATCTGTCCGGTCTTGCGGCCAGTGATGTAGGCCAGCATCAGGCTGCTGCCAAGCGGGGTCGGGACCGGCAAGCCCAGCAACGCGCGCATGGGCACGTTGATCACTCGGAAGACTCGCGCCTTAACCCGGCGGCTCAGCGGGCGGCTCGCGCGTTCCGCTATTGCCGCTGTCGGTTTGGCTGGGCTGCGGTCAGTCATCGGCTCCCTCGGCAAGGCCTGCCCACGGCGCGCCGTGATCCGGCCCGCCGACGTTGGACGCAAGGCGGCCCAGCAGACCGTCCAGGTCGGCGAGCTCCTGGTCGCTGACGCCGCGGCGCAGCTTCCGGTCAAACGCGATAGCCGCGTCGCGCATGCTCAGGAAGGCTGCCTCACCCGCCGCGGTCAGCTCAACCACGTGAATCCTTCGGTTAGCTGGGTCGCGTTGCCTGGTGATCAGCCCGCTAGCCTCCATCCCGTTCAGGTGATGGGTCAAGGTCGCCTCCCGGATGCCGACCGCGCCGGCCAGCTCGCGCTGATTGCGCAAGCTGCGCGCCTTGATGTTGAGCAGCACCAGCCATACCGGCAACGAGCCGCCAGCTGCCGCCAGCGCCTCGTCAAACGCCCGGCTGACCGTCCTGGCTACCTGGGCCAGCTGGAGGCCAACAGGAGGACGCGCTGGTCGCATGTACCTAGAGTATCACGACCGCTCGACGTCTAATGCTTTGAGGTCTAATCATTGCGCGACCTCGTACGGTTTCTTGCGGTTGGCACTCACGGTTGGCAGTCAGCTGGCGGTTGGCAGTCAGCTGGCGGTCGCAGTCAGTGGCTGGCGGCGGCCTCGCGGAGCACCGCGCACAGCCGGGCAACCGCAGTGCTGTAAGCGTGTCCAGGCGGCGTCGCGTACCCGACGACGAGCGCCGGGCCAAGATCCGGCCCGGTCACCCGCCAGCCGGCTAGGCCCAGCAGGGCCAGCCCACGTGCGGCGGCGCGAGCGATAAGATCCTCTTCGCGGACGCCGTCTGGCAACCGGACGAGCACGTGCAAGCCAGCGGCGATACCGGTCACTCCGACCACCGGTACCTCGCGGGCGAGGGCGCTGACCAGCCGGTCCCGCCGCTGCCGGTAGGCGAGCCTGGCTCGGCGGACCTGGCGGTCGTAACCGCCGGAACTGATGAACTCGGCCAGGGTGAGCTGATCGATGCTGCTGCTGAGACGGCCAGCTGCGTGTTTCGCCGCGACGACCTCGTCCGCCAGTCCAGGCGGCAATGCGAGCCAGCCCAGCCGGAGGCCGGGCGCGAGGCTCTTGCTCGCCGTTCCGCCGTAGACAACGTGCTCTGGCGCCAGTGACTGGAGCGCGCCCACAGCCTGCCGGTCGTACCGGAATTCGCCGTCGTAGTCGTCTTCGATGATTAGGCCCGCGGTTCTGGTGGCCCAGTCGACTGCCTGCCGACGCCGGTCGGGGGCCAGTGCGACACCAAGCGGGAACTGGTGCGCGGGCGTCAGCAACATCGCACCGACGCCGCGAAGCGGGTCGGCCGCCGCGCGCGCACCAGGGCCGGCCGTACCAGCACGGCCGGAGCCAGGATCGCCGGTACCCTGAGCGCGGCTGCCGGGCACTACCGCGCCGCGGGCGTCGACGGGCAGCGGCGCAAGTGCCAGCCCCTTGCTCGCGGCGAGCAGCCGGTGACCGGAATGGCTGTAGGCCTCGACCGCCAGTCTGCGCACGCCCCTTGCCTGCAGCACCTCGCAGACGAGCTCCAGGCCCTGGGCAAAGCCCGCGCACACCACGATGCGATCCGGTGTCACGACGACGCCACGGGCCCGTCCGACGTATTCCGCTAGCGCGACGCGAAGCACTTCAAGCCCGCGCGGATCGCCATAGCTGAGGTCGGTGCTCGGCGCCGCGGCCAGCGCCTTGCGGGCGGCGGCGAGCCATGCCGTCCGCGGGAACGAGGACACGTCTGGAGTACCTGGCCGCAAGTCGTACCGGGCGGCTGCCGCGGGCGAGGCGGCTGTTCGTTGAGCTGCCACCTGCCTTGGCCCGGCGCGCTCCGCAACCCAGGTCCCCGATCCGTGCCGGGCCCTCAGCCAGCCCTCGGCGACCAGCTGGTCGTATGCGTCGGCGACCGTGTTCCGGGCGATGCCGAGATCACGCGCGAGCGCGCGGGAAGACGGCAGCGCGGTCCCGGCCGCCAGCCGACCGCCGCGGATCCCCGCACGCAGCGCCGCCTCAAGAGCCGCCCTTGGCCGCGTGCCCGACAGTTCCACGTGCAGATCGAGCCCGGCCGAAGTGGCCCACGTTTCCTTCATGGAATTGGATCTTAAGGGAGAGCCTCTTTGCTCCTAACCTGAAGACAGGCGTAACCGCAACGAAGGAGTTTTCATGACCATTGCAGAGACCACCGAGACGATTCCGGTCAGGCTCGATTTCGACGCCCACGCCGGCGGCTTCTACCGGGCGCTGGCGCATCTGGATCAGGCGGCGACCAAGGAACTCGACCGGGTGGACTTCGATGTCCGGCTGCGTGAGCTGGTGCGGATCCGCGCCTCTCAGCTGAACGGCTGCGCGTACTGCATTGACATGCACACCAAAGACGCGCGCGCGGCTGGCGAGACCGAGCAGCGAATCTACGCGCTGCCGGCCTGGCGCGAGACGCCGTTCTTCACCGGCCGGGAGCGCGCGGCGCTGGCCCTCGCCGAGTCGATGACGCTGATGCCGTGGACCCACGTGCCCGATGCCGACTTCGCGCAGGCGGCCGCCCACTACGGCGAGGACGAACTGGCCGCGCTGGTCAGCCTCATCGTGACGATCAACGCCTGGAACGCGATCGGGGTCAGCACCCGCGCCTGGGTGCCCGGGTCATACCAGCCATGACGCCTGCTGCCGCCTCAGCGGACGCGTGGCGGCTGAGGGCCATGCACGTCGGCCCTCGGCCGCTGATCCTGCCGAACGTCTGGGATCCGGTCAGTGCGCGGGCATTCGCCGACGCCGGATTCGGCGCCCTGGCGACGTCGAGCGCCGCCGTGGCTGCGAGCCTTGGCTACCGCGACGGCCAGACGCCCGCCGAGCAGATGCTCGCGACCGTGGCGCGGATCGCGGCCAGCGTGTCGGTGCCGGTGACCGCTGACATCGAGAACGGTTACGGGCTGCGTGCCGCTGAGCTGGTCGCTCGGCTTGCCGCGGCCCGGCTCGCCGGCTGCAACCTGGAAGACTCCGACCCGGCTGCGCGCGTCCTGACCGACCCGAGCCAGCAGGCAGACTTCATCGCGGCCGTCCGCGCGGAAGCGGGCCAGGATCTCGTGATCAACGCGCGCGTCGACGTGTTCGTGCGAGAGCCCGCCCGGTCCGAGCTAGCCGGGCCGGGCCGCGCCACGGTGCTCGCGACCGCCGTCGACGACGCGGTAGCGCGGGCCGGCCGTTACCTAGACGCTGGAGCAGACTGCGTGTACCCGATCATCGCTCCGGCAGAGGCGCTGGCCGAGCTGGTCCGGCGGATTCGGGGCCCGGTCAACGCGATGTTCGTGCCCGGCGGGCCGTCGCTAGCCGAACTGGCCGGGCTTGGCATTGCCAGGATCACCTTCGGCAGCGGGCTGCACGCACGAGCGGCGGCCGCGACTGGTGCCATCGCAGCCGACCTGGCCGCCGAGGCGGGACTGGCTGGCGAGCCAGGCCCGTTACGGAATCTGGCCAGGCTGGTTCATGACCAGCGGATCGGCAGCGATTCGACGCCGTAGATTCCCTCCACGCCGCCGAGCACAGCGGGACCTGCGGCCGCCAGGCCTGGCATCCGCGGCGCCAGGAACGCGAGCGCCTCCTCTAGCTCGGCCCTAGCCAAATTAGCGCCCAGGCAGAAGTGCGGCCCGGCGCCGAAGGTAAGCAGCCGCCCGTCGCGTGCAGCAGTGATGTCGAAGTCCTCGCCGCTGGCTTGCTCGCGGTTGCCGCGTTCGGCGCAAACCGCCACGATCGTGCCCGCCGGGAACAGCACGCCGCGGTACTCGACCGGCTCGGTGCAGATTCGCGCGGTGAACGGGGTGATCGGCTCGGCGCGCAGTACTTCCTCGACCGCCCGGCCGACTAGGTCTGGCCGCTGACGGAGCGCCTCCCACTGGTCAGGCCGGGCAGCGAACATCCGCAACGCGTGGGACAGCTGGGCCTGCGTGGTGTCGATGCCGCCGGCGATGACGTTCAGCACCAAGTTGACGCACTCGGCGTGGGACAGGCGGTCGCCTGCCTCCTCGGCCGTCAGCAGTGCCGTCAGCAGGTCATCGCCGGGTTCCGCCCGGCGCTTGGCGAGCAGCTGCTCCACGTAGTCGTAAACCTCCACGGCCGCGCGCTCGATCTGCGGCACCTGCGTGGCCAGCGCCTGGATGTCGAACTGGCGCTGGATCAGGCTCGACCACTCCTGCAGCTGCGGTGCGTCGGCTCTCGGCGCCCCGAGCACCGCCGCGATGGTCAGGGCCGGATACGGCTTGGCGATCGCCGCGACGAACTCGCAGCTATGGTCCGCGGCGACCGGTGGCCATAGCTCGTCCAGGAATCCGCGCATGACCGGGCGCCACCGATCCGCGGCGCGCGGTGTGAAGGCCCCGCCGACCAGTGCCCGCAGGCGCCGGTGCCGTTCGCCCTGCTGGTTCAGGATGTTCGCGTCGATCTGCTCGCGCAGCCGCCCAGAGGTGACGCCAAAAAGGTCAGCGATCTCGCGGCCGGGGAACGTGGTCGCCCGGGATCGCAAGAAGAACTCGGCGGATTCCCGGTCAAGCACGATGAATGCCAGCGGTGACCTGGCCAGCCAGCTGAATTCGCCCTGGCCGGTTAGCTCGGCCAGCTGCCGATGATAGGTCTCACCGGTCAGCTCGCCCCCGGTGAGATCGACCTCGGCCAGTTCAAGATCAGACACGATCGTCATGCGGCTACACTCTCCCGGCCCGGCCGGATTCCGCAAGGCCTACCGGGCGCCGCCTGAGGAGGCTCACCGCCAGCAAGCGTGCGGCAAGACTCACCCCCAGCAACCGGGCAGAAATCTCACCGCCAGCAACCGGGCAGCAAGGCTCACCGCCGAGCACCCTGCAAGGCCTGGGCCCGCCCGGCGTCCGGCCAGGCCCAGGCGATCGAAGCGCTACGCGGTCAGGCAGAACGGGTGGCCAGCCGGGTCGGCGAACACCCGCCAGGTCTCGGCACCCCCGTCCAGCCGGGACGCGCCCAGTTCCAGGGCGCGCGCCTCGCCGACGTCAAGATCATCGACAGTGATGTCGAGGTGCGCTTGCTGAGGGTAGGCCGGGTCCGGCCACCGGGGCGGGTTGTACTCGCTCACCTGCTGGAACATCACGCTCTTGCCGTCACCGGCGATGAGAGCGCCCTCGGGACCCTCGTAGGTCACGTCCATGCCGAGCAGGCCGGCGTAGAAGCGTGCCAGGGCTGCCGCGTCGGGCGCGTCGATGGTCACCGCGAACAGCCCCATAACCGGCCCGGCGCCATCCCGCTGGCACAGATCGAACGGGTGGCCGGCCGGATCGGCCAGCGTGATCCAGGTCTGGCCGTCCGCCAGCCGGCTGGCGCCAAGGCCGACGGCCCGCTCAGCTGCCGCCTCGTACCCGTCGATGAGCAGGTCGAGATGGAACTGCTGCGGGAGCTGCTGGCCAGGCCACTGCGGCGCGACGTGGTCGGGAGCGTGCTGGAACGCGATTTCCTGGCCGTCACCCGTCCGGACGCTGATCCAGTCCGGGTCCTTGCCCACGATCTCCCAGCCAGTGAGATCGGAATAGAACGAGGCGAGCTTTTCGATATCCGCCGTGTCGAACGCGACGGCTCCAAGACGTCCGGTCGTAGTCATGGCGCCATCGTGCCACGACCCTCTGACAGTCCCCGCTCGCGCCCTGGAAGCTGGCTCAGTGGCGTGCGGCCATGGCCTGAACGCCGGCGATGAACATGTCGACGCCGAACCTGTAATGGAACTCGGGATCGCTGGTCGACATAGGCCCGGCCGCCTCCACCAGGCACGGATAGCGGTCCGGCGGCAGCAGGGCGAGCCGCACCCGGATCTGGCGCTGCTGCTCCGCTCGGTCGGCCTCCGACATCGCCACCTGGAACCCCGGCTCGCTCATGGTCAGCATCAGGCCGGTCCACAAGGCGTTCCGGGTGATCGCCGCCGCGTGCTCCGGGTCGAAGCCGCCGCGGCGCAGCACTTCGAGCGCGGTCTCCGAGGCGACCAGCGCGGCGTCGCTCTGCTTCTCCCCTTGCAGGATGAGCTGCGCGGCGCACGGATGGGACCGCAGCACCTGCAGCAGTGACTCCATAAGGCCGCGCATCTGCACGTGCCACGGCGCCGACCTATCGATGTCCGTATCGAGCTCGCTCCACACCTGGTCCGCGAGCGCGGCGAGCAGTTCTTCCTTGTTCCGGAAGTGCCAGTACAGCGCCATCGGCGTGACACCGAGCTCGGTCGCCAGCCGCCGGATCGTCAGCGCCTCGAGGCCCTCAGCATCACCCAGGGCAAGGGCGCGCTCGACCACGACCTGCTTGGTCAGCCGGGTTCGGTCCGTTTCTCGTGCCTGAATTTCTGTCATCGCTTGACAACTATACGCCGTACAAGTCAAGGTAGCCATATACAACGTATAGGAACGTCGTACGTGACCAACGTACAAGAACACAGTACGTGAGCGAAAGAGGAGTCCGGCCCATGTCCAGACGCTGGTGGTCCCTGGTGGCGGTGTCGCTCGCCACCTTCATGACCTACCTCGACAACAACGTGACCAACGTCGCGATCCCGACAATCCAGCGCAGCCTGCACCTGTCCCTCGCGGGCCTGGAATGGGTCGTCAGCAGCTACATCCTGGTTTTCGCCGGCCTGCTACTCGCCGGTGGCCGGCTCGCCGATCTTTACGGCCGCCGCCGGCTCTTCCTGATCGGCCTGTCGGTTTTCACACTGGCCTCGCTCGGCGCTGGCCTGGCCGGCAGCGGGGCCGTGCTAATCGGGGCGAGGCTGGTGCAAGGCCTGGGCGCGGCGATGGTCGTCCCGACGACGCTGGCGATCATCATCGCGACCTTCAAGGACGTTAGAGAGCGTACGACGGCGATCGCCGCTTGGACCGCGATCGGCGCCATGGCACTGGCGTTCGGCCCGCTGATCGGCGGGTTCATCAGCCAGCACCTGCACTGGGGCTGGATCTTCTTCATCAACGTGCCGATCGGGATCGTCACGTTCGCGATCGCTGCAGCCGCCACCCAGGAGTCGCGCGATCCGTCGGTCGTGCGCCGTCTCGACGTCCCGGGCCTGATCACGTCGGCAATCGCGCTGTTCTCGCTGACCTACGCACTGATCGAGGGCCATGACAGGGGCTGGACGTCCGCGCTTATCCTCGGTTCCTTCGCCCTGGCCGCGACGGCCGGAGCGGCCTTCGCCATGATCGAGTCGCGCACCGCGCACCCGATGGTGCAGATGCAGCTGTTCCGCTCCCGTGTGTTCGCCGGCGGCACGGTCACCATGATGCTGTGGGCGTTCGGGATCTTCGGTATCTACTTCTTCACCTCCATCTACCTGCAGTTGATCCTGGGCTTCTCGCCGACCAAGGCTGGGCTCGCGTTCGTGCCGATGGCACTGTGCATGGCCCTGTTCGCCGGGCTGGCCGGCCCGGTCTCCCGGGTGCTGCGGCCGAACCAGACGGTCGCGATCGGCATGGTCGTCATGGCCGCGGGACTGTACTTGTTCTCACGGCTCGGCGGCGGCGCCACCTTCGCCAGCCTCATGCCCGGCTTCCTGATCTTCGGCGCGGGCGCAGGCCTGATGAACGTCCCGCTTACGAATGCAGTGCTGCATTCCATGCCACCCGAGCGATCCGGCGTCGCCTCCGGGCTGCTGAACGCCTCCCGCGAGGTCGCCGGCCTGCTCGGCATCACGATCATCGGCGCAGTACTACGCTCGCGCCAGGGCGCGGCGCTGCGAGGCGGTGCGCATCCAAACGTCGCCTACCTGGATGGCTACCACTCCGGCCTGATCGTTACCGTCGCCCTGATCGCAGCCGGCGCGGTCGTCAGCTACCTAGCGCTCCGGCGGCTTCCGCGCCAGCCGGCCACGGCCGGCGTCGTGCCTGCCACCGCAGCCGAGCTGTCCGGCTCTGCGGAGCCGGAACTCGGTTCAGCGGAGCCGCAGATCGCTCCGGAGCCCGCGCTCCGGTAGAGATCCGACGAAGCCTGGCCCGGCCGCCAACGACTGGCCGGGCCAGCCTTTTCGATGCCGGGAGGCGCGCGTGAGCCAGACCTGAGCACTACCGCAGCCCAGTGCGACCACGTATGCGCCCGCAGACGAGAGGTCGCGCGGAAGGCGAGCGCGCCCGCCGGCCGTTCAGCCCTGCCGAGAGGACCGCCGGACCGAGCGCTGCGCCGGGCGCGACCGCTCGTACCCCGCGCGGGCGGCCTTGGTCGACTCCAGCGCCGCCACCTCCGCCACCGGCACGTCCCACCAGCCGCCCGAGTCAGGCGCTGCCACCAGCGGGTCAGTCTGCACGTGGATGACGGTCGTGACCGAGCTTGCCTTGCCGGCTCGCAGCGCCTCGCGCAGGTCGGCGACCGAGTCAGCCCGGATCACCGACGCGCCCAGGCTGGCGGCGTTGGCCGCCAGGTCCACCGGCAGGACGTCACCGTCAAGCTGACCGGACTCGGCGCGCCGGTACCGGTAACGAGTGCCGAATCGCTGCGTCCCGACGGTCTCCGACAGCGCGCCGATGGACTGGAACCCGTGGTTCTGGACCAGTACCACGATCAGCTTGATCCGCTCCTGCACGGCTGTGACCAGCTCGGTCGCGAGCATAAGGTACGACCCGTCTCCGACCAGCACGAACACCTCGGCGTCCGGCCGCGCCATCTTCACGCCGAGGCCGCCGGCGATCTCGTAACCCATGCACGAGTACCCGTACTCCACGTGGTAGCCGTCCGGCCCGCGCGACCGCCACAGCTTGTGCAGGTCGCCCGGCATGCTGCCGGCCGCGCACACAACGACGTCGCCGCGGCCGCACGCATCGTTCACGGCAGCGATCACTGCCGCCTGGGAGGGAACGGGATCGTGGTCGTCCCCCTCGGCCCGCTCCGCTTGCTCGTTCCATGCCGCAGCCAGGGCCCTTGTCCGGGCCTGATGCGCTTCACCAGCGTGCCAGCCGACCAGCGCGCCGGCCAGATCGTGCAGCCCGGCGCGGACATCGCCGACCAGCGGTATCGCCGACTGCTTGGCCGCGTCGAAGCCGGACAGGTTCAAGTTGACGAAACGGACGTCGGGCGCGGCGAACAGGCTCGATGAGGCGGTGGTGAAGTCAGACCACCGGGTGCCCGCGCCGATGACCAGATCGGCTTCGCGAGCCAGCGCGTTGGCCGCCGTGGTCCCGGTGGCACCGATGCCGCCGACGGAAGCCGGGTGATCGAAGTCGAGCGAGCCCTTGCCAGCTTGGGTCTCGGCGACCGGGATGCCGGTCTGGGCCGCGAAGCTGGCCAGCGCCTCGGTCGCCTCGCTGTACCGGACTCCGCCCCCGGCGACAAGCAGCGGGCGTCGGCTGGCCCGGATCGCCGCTGCCGCCTCAAGGACAAGCTCGGGTTCCGCGTGCGGCCGCGGCACTCGCCAGACCCGGCGGCTGAACAACTCGGCCGGCCAGTTGTACGCCTCGACGGCGGTGTCCTGCGGGAGCGCCAGCGTCACCGCCCCGGTCTCGGCCGGATCGGTGAGCACTCGCATGGCATTCAGCAGCGCGGACGGTAGCTGCTCGGCGCGCCAGATGCGGTCGAAATACCGCGACACCGGCCGGAAGCAGTCGTTGACCGAGATATCCAGGGACCTCGGGTCCTCGAGCTCCTGCAGGACAGGATTCGCCCGGCGGGTGGCGAACACATCCCCGGGCAGCAGCAGCACTGGCAGCCGGTTTACCGTGGCCAGGGCTGCGCCGGTCACCATGTTGGTGGCGCCAGGCCCGATGGACGAGGTACAGGCGAATGCCTGCAGCCGGTGCGCGGCGCGCGCGTACCCGACCGCGGTATGCACCATCGCCTGCTCGTTACGCGCCTGGTAGTAGCGCAATTCGTCGCCGGCCTCAAGCAGCGCCTGGCCGAGGCCGGCGATGTTGCCGTGGCCGAAGATGCCATAGCAGCCGGCGAAGAACCGGCGGGACACCCCATCGCGCTCGCAGTACTGCACGGTCAGGAACCTGACCAGCGCCTGCGCCACCGTCAGCCGCACGCCGCCTCCTGCTCGCAGTCCCGGACGGTCCGGAAGCTGACGGGCGCCGGTGCTACCCTCAGCCGCACTACGCCTCCTCAGTGGAGCTGAGCGGCAGCCGCGGATCGACCACTTGCGACTGCCAGGAATCGCGGACCCACGCGTGCGCCGGGTCATCGCAGAACGCCATCGTTCGCTGCGGTGCAGGCCCGGCCAGCACATTCAGGTAATACATGTGGTGCCCGGGAGCCGCCATGGACGGGCCGTGGTAGCCGTGCGGGACCAGCACGGTGTCGCCGCTTCGCACCTCCGCAAGCACATCGATCTGCCGGTCCGGCGCCGACGAGTACACCCGCTGATAGCCGAGCCCGTTCCCCCGGTCTGCCTCAGCCAGCTCGAAGTAATAGATCTCCTCCAGCACGGCTTCGCCCGGACCGGCTTCGTCGTGCTTATGCGGCGGATAGGAGGACCAGTTGCCTGCCGGCGTCAGCACCTCCACCGCGACCAGCTTGTCGCAGTCAAACGCGCCGGGTGCGCAGAAGTTGTTGAGCTGTCGGCTGGCTTGCCCGGCCCCGCGCAGCTCGACGGGCACGTCACCGGCGTGCCCGTACCGAACCGGCAGTCGGCGTGACGCGGCAGCTCCCGGCAGCGCGAACCTGCCGCCCGACGCACTGGCGATGGTCAGCGATGCATCTCTCGGCACATAGGCAAAGTCCGTTACCCGGCTGAAGACGCTCTGCCGACCCTGCAGGGCCAGCTCGTACCCGTCGGCGCTCAGCTCGCAGCCTCCGGCCAGCGGCAGGACCAGCATCTCCTCGGGCCCGGTGAACAGGGTCGCTGCCTCGCCTGGGTCGAGGCGGAGAATCCGCAATGACGCGTAGGTCCAGCCCGCCGCTGCCGGGGTGACCTCGGCCTCGAAGCGGCCGGCTTGCGAGCTGCCCGCGGGCAGGTGATAACGCCGGGTCATAGCAGTCCCACCGCCGTGTCGACCGCGGCCGCGACGTCGCCGCTGGCCGGGTACAGCAGGCTGCGGCCGACGACAAGGCCACGCACAGTCGGCAGACTGAGCGCCCGCTTCCAGCTCGCGAACATCGCTTCCTGGTCGCCAGCCGGGTCGCCGCCGAGCAGCATGACGGGCAGCGTCGACGCCTCGGCCACCCGTTCCATCTCTGCCACGACCGGCAGCTTCAGCCAGCTGTACGCTGACGTTGCGCCGAGCCCGGCGGCTATCGTCACCGACCGGATGACGGCGTCCGGGCGCAGGTCGTTGCGCGGCCGCCCACTCTCCCGGCTGACCATGAACGGCTCGATCATCGCCGGCAGTCGCGCAGCTGCGAGCTCGGTAATCGCGTTACTGCACGCCTCGAGAGTGCGCACAGTGGCCGGGTCATCCGGATCGATGCGCAGCAGCATCTTCCCGGCGTCAAGGCCCGCCGCGGCGATAGCGGCAGTCGTGTAGCCGGTGAACCTGTCGTCCAGTTCGAATGCTGAGCCAACAATGCCGCCGCGGTTCATCGACCCGATCGCGATCTTCCCGTCGAGCGCGCCGAGCAACAGCAGGTCCTCGATGATGTCCGCGGTCCCGAGCACGCCGTCCACGCCTGGTCGGCTGAGCGCCATCACGATGCGGTCCAGCAGATCGAACCGGCTGGCCATCGCCGTCGGGTCAGCGCCTACGCCGAGAATGCCGCGGGCCGTATGGTCGGCAGCGATGATCATCAGCCTGCCGGACTCGGTTAGCAGCGGGCGGCGCGTCCGGAGGGCCGCGGCTGCCGCTATCGCTTCCGGCGCGCTGGCTCGCGCCTGTATGAGTCGCCGCCGCAGGTCCTCACGCATGCGCGTCCTCCTTGGCTCCGGCCGCAGCCCGCGGCACCTCCGCCAATGGTGCACCCACAAGCGGAGCATCCACTTCGCCGGCCGTCGGCATGGCGTCCGAGCACGCGATACGGGACGCTACTATCGCGCCGGCCGCATTGGCGAATCTGATGGTCTGCGCCAGTTCCCAGCCTGCCAGCAACCCATGACACAGTGCGCCGCCGAACGCATCCCCGGCACCTATGCCGTTCACGACGTCGATCGTCACCGGCGGTACCCGGACTGCGGCGCATCGGTCCACGGCGAGCACGCCGTCGGGCCCGAGTTTGACGATGGCCAGCTCAGCGCCTAGTGCCAGCAGCGCGCCCGCGATCTCGGCTGGCTCCCTTGAGCCGACGGCGACCTTCGGAACTCGGTAGAAGTACAGCGGGAAGTTGTCTGGCGGGAAGATCTCGCAGAAGGTGACCGGCGCAGGCAGCGCCGCGACCGGTGTCACGTAGCGGTCGTCCACTCCGTAGCCGACTAGCGCACGATGAACGAACTCCCCGAACGGATCAGCCCCGGTCCTGATAATGACTGCCACGCGCCGGCCATACCTGGCCCGGTGGGCCTATCATGCGACCATCCACACAGGTCTGAGGAAGCGGTTGCGCAACCGTTACTGCGCCGACCGTCGACGCCACCGGGCTCGACCAAGGAAAGGACGTTCCTGCCATGGCAGTGCCGCTGCAAGTCGGAGTAGTCGGCTGCGGTGTAATCGCGCAGGTCATGCACCTGCCGCACCTGGCCGAGCTGAGCGACAGCTTCGAGATAGCCGCGGTGTGTGACGTCAGTGAGCCAGTCGCGACCGCGTGCGCAAGCCGCTACCAGGTCAAGACGGTGCACACCTCCTGGCAGGACCTGGTGGCCGAGCGCCTCGACGTCGTGCTGGTGCTGACGTCCGGGAGCCATGCGCCGATCGCGGCCGCGGCCGCCAGGGCAGGATCGCACGTCTTCGTAGAGAAGCCGATGTGCCTGAGCCTGGACGAGGGCCGGGAGATGTTCGACGCCGCGCGTGCTGCCAGCGTGCAGCTGATGGTCGGCACCATGAAGCGGTACGACCCTGCCTACCAGCGACTGCGCGAGCTGATGCCGCTGCAGGACCTCCGCCTCGTCGCGGTGACCACGCTGGAATCGCCATTCGAGCCGTACATCCAGGCCTATCCGATGATCGACCGGGTTCCGCCGCCAGCAGGCATACTCCAAGCGCTGCGCGCAGAGGACGACGAGCGGCTGGCTGCCGCGTTGCCAGACGGCGATGCCGAAGCCAGGTACTGCTACCGGTGGATGCTGCTGGACAACCTGGTGCATGAGCTGAACATGCTGCGCGGCGTGCTCGGTGAGCCCGACCGGGTGCACCAGGCCCGGCTGAGTCGGACCGTCTGCGACATTAGCTTGGGGTTCGGCGCCACCGACGTGCACATATCCTGGGTCGACCTGCCCGGCATGGCGCACTACAAGCAAGAGCTTGCGTTCTACGCGCTCGACCGGCGGATCACCCTCACGCTGCCGTCGCCGTACCTGCGCAACATGCCCAGCCAGCTCACCATCGAGACCGGGCAGGACGGGACCCCCTTCGCAGCCCGCACCGTCGAGGTCATCTCGTACCAGGAAGCATTCAAGCGCGAGCTTGTCGAGTTCGCGGCGGCCATCGCAGCGGGCCGCCCGCCGCACACCGACGTCCTCGAGGGCCTGCGCGACGTTGCGCTCTGCGCGGCGATCGCCAAGTCGCATATCAGTGGCCGTCCGGTGGACCTGCCGAGCGCGCTGCCGGACTGGGCTACCGGCGGATAGGACGGGAGGACCGCAGCATGAGCATCAGCGTTGCGAACGCCCCTAGCAGCTAAGGCGCCTTCGAGGTCACTGTCGGTATTGACCCCGAACGTGCCGGACGGTCCGGCCCTGATGGATTACGTGGCTGACGCCGGCTACCAGGGCATCGACTGGCCACTTGCTAGTCGGCGGCGGCGCGCGTTCTGTGCCCTGGGCCAGGGCGATGTCGGCAGGGAGGATGTGCTGGCAGCTATAGCCGATATCGGCTACACCGGCTGGGTCACCGTGGAGCAGGACATTTTTCCTGACCCGGCCGAGCCGCCGGAACGGCCTGCGACTGACCAGGTAGCTAACCGCGAATGGCTGCGGGCACGGGGCATCTAATAGCGCAGGGCGCCCGGCAACCATAGGCACCGGGCCCGCCGCCCCGCACCGCCGCCACCGCCACCCGCACCACCGCCACCCGGGCCACTGCCGCCGCCCCTCGGAACGCAGCACCATGGCCACCGGGCTGGCTATGGTCTGACTGTGACCACGACTGACGCGGAAGTACTTATCATCGGGGCCGGAGTGATTGGCCTGTCCACCGCGATCTGCCTGGCCGAGTCCGGCGTCAGCGTCGCGGTGGCGGCGGCCGAGCTGCCGCCGCAGACCACTTCGGTCGCCGCGGGCGCACTCTGGGGCCCGCACCTGGTCGGCATGGACGACCGCATAGCACGCTGGGCCGAGGTGACTCGCGCTCGGCTGGCCGACCTCAGCGACAACGGCCACGCTGCAATGGTGCGGGTGGCCAGCGGAATAGCCGCCGACCGCGACGAGGCGCTCGTACCGCCGGAGTTCGCGGCCGGCCAGGTGACCAAGTGCGGGCCGGCAGAGATTCCGCCCGGATTTAAGTCGGCCTGGCGACTGGCCGCGCCTGTCGTATCGATGCCCAATTACCTTGACTACCTGCAGCGACGACTCGGCCGGGCTGGAAGCGTGACCCCGTTCCGATCGATCTTCAGCTCGCTGTCCGATGCCGCTCATCAGCATCCGTCCGCTCGCGTCGTCGTGAACTGCGCCGGCTGCGGCGCGCGTGACCTGGTGCCCGACGCAGACGTGACGCCGGTGCGCGGGCAGGTCGTGGTGACGAGCAACCCCGGCATCACCGAGTTCTTCGTCGGTACCGGCCCGGCGCCCGACGACTTGGTCTACCTTTTCCCGCACGGCGACACCGTGGTGCTCGGCGGCACCGCGGAGGCCGGCAACTGGAACCGCGAGCCCGACCCGGCAACCGCGGAGCAGATCCTCGCGGCGTGCATCGCGGTGCGGCCGGAACTGCGCGCCGCGACCGTGCTCCGGCACCGGGTCGGGCTGCGCCCGGTTCGCTCCTCGGTGCGGCTTGAGGCCGAGCGGGC
>JBKQTJ010000348.1:0-36365 GCA_052143255.1 Streptosporangiaceae bacterium
CATAGAAGACGACGGAGTAAGTGCCAGCCGCCAGGTCGGGCACGGCGTAGGCGCCGTTCGCCGTGATCGTGTCCGCGCCGACGTCGGAGTACGGAAGGCTGAGGTAACCGGGGCTTCGCACAGACACGCAGACGTTGCTGAGCTTCGTCCCGGACGGGCTGGTCACCTGACCGGTAATGACCGCACCGGGCAGCATCGCGGCGTCGATCCTGGCCGTGTCGTGGCCCGGAGTAATTCTCAGGCTGACCGCCGCGCCCTGGCTGGAGACGCCGGGATACCACTGCGGCGCGAAGCTTCCCGTGCTGCCGCAGCCACCGAGGAATTCGACGGTGACCTGGCCCGCCGCGAGCTGATCGATCCGGAACTGGCCGTTTGCGCGGGTAACAGCGCCGCCAGCCTCAGCGCCAACGCAGATCCCGCTCAGCGGCTTTCCGGTCGCCGCGTCGGTAACCGTCCCCGACACGATGCCGCCTGGCTGGAGGTAGATGTTGATGCCGGTAACAGTCTTGCCATCGGTCACCTTGATGCGAGCTGGATAGTAGGCCGTCGTGTAATTTCCGTTGTTATTACAGCCAGGGTTGACGCCGACCCCGTACCGCCCAGCGGGAATACCCTGCAGCAGGTAGCTGCCATCCGGCCGTGAGGAAGTCAGCGGGAGGTCCTCGAATACGTTGGTGGGCGAATATGCCCAGACGCACATGCCCCGGATTGGCTTGCCCGATTTACTGACGAGCCTGACCTCGCCGCTGATGCTGCCGAGCTTCGTGAGCTTGCCGTTGATATCGCGTGTCACCCGGCCGAGCTTGACCCGGACCGGTTGCGCCTTGCCCAAGCTGGCGGCGTTCGGCCACCAGGCCGAGGCGTAGTCGGACGCCTGACCGCCACAGCCAGGCAGGAACAGCACCCGGTAGCCGCCTGGGTCCAGCCCCGGGATCCGGTAACTGCCGTCAGCCGTCGTGACCGTTTGGTTGACCTCGTTGCCCTTCGGGGTGGTGAGCAGGATGCAGATGCCCTTCAGCTTGTGGCCAGACGCGCCGCTGACAGTGCCGGTCACTTGGCCCTGGTGACGCATGACGGCGTCGATACCGGAAATCGTCTTGCCCGTCCGTACCCGCAGAACGACCGCTGGTGCGCTAGCGAACTTGTCGTTGTACCACTCCGGCGCCCATGGGCCGGTGGGGAAGAACCCGCTGCAAGACGACGTGAACTCGGCCCGGTAGCTGTAGCCCGACGGGGCGACGATCCGGTAGCTGCCGTTCTTGGCGGTTGAGCTGCCGACACCACCCCAGCTCGTCGTCAGGTCCACGCATATCCCAGCCAGCGGACGCCCTGACGGGCTGGTGACCTTGCCCGTGACAGTGCCCTGCGGTTCGCCCCGGACTCCGGGGCGTGCAAAGGCGCCTCCGGTCCTGCTTATGTTTCGTCGTGGCACCGTCACGCCCAGTGCCGCCAACGCGGCTTGGCGTGCTTGCGCAGCCGTCGCCGGCCGCATCGTCACTGGCTGCAACGCCGTCACCGGGCCTGCCGCGATCGCTGTCGTCCTGGCAACGAGGTAACGGGCAGCCGACTGGCAAGCTCGGAACTCGATGGCGTATTTGCCAGCCCGGGCCACCGACAACTCATAACGACCGTCAGCCGAAGTAACCGCGAACGACGGGCCCGCCGTCCCGGCCGCAGTCACGCACACGCCGCCAATCGCCCGGCCGCCAGGTCCGCGCACCGTCCCGGCCAGCAGGTGGACGGCCGCCGGACCGAGTTGCCGCGATCCGCCTGCCGCCCCGGAGCCTGGACCGGCAGCAGCCATAGCGGACGCGCCAGCCGCAGCTTGCGCGGCAGCAGCCAGCGCGCCGGGTGCTGCCGCGCCCAGCAGTGTCGCGGCCAGTGAGGCGGCCAGTGAAACAGTCAGCAAGAACCGGCTCGTGCGCACGGCCGGATCATATGACGCCTATTTACCTAAAAGATAGATTCTCGGCTTATGAGTTCTAAGTCAGTGCCGGGGACAATCGGGCTGACTCGTCACTCCGGCGGCCAGTTCTTGGCCACCATTGTCAGGACGTCGTACTTCGCTACCGAGGCGCCGTCCTGGTTGGTGACGTCGGTATCCCAGCGCACCTCGCCGTGCCCCGCGTCCTCGCGCGGGATGATCTGCTTGCAGGTCAGGGTCACCGTCAATTCGTCGCCGGGATAAACCGGCGTCAGGAAACGCAGGTTCTCCACGCCGTAATTAGCCAGCACCGGGCCGGGATCGGGGTCCACGAACAGCCCCGCCGCGAACGAGAGCACCAGGTAACCGTGCGCGACACGGCCGTCGAAGAACGGGTTGGCCCGGGCTGCCTCTTCGTCCATGTGCGCGTAGAAGGTATCGCCGGTGAACTCGGCGAAATGCTCGATGTCCTCAAGGGTGACCCGCCGCGGCCCGGCCACGACGGTGTCGCCGGGCCGCAGGTCGGCCAGCGACTTGCGGAACGGGTGCCCGCCGCCGGTGTCGCGCGCCGCGCCCGGTACCCACTGGCCGGTGACCGCCGCCAGCACCCGGGGGCTGGCCTGCACGGCGGTGCGCTGCATGTAGTGCAGCACGCCGCGGATGCCGCCCAGTTCCTCGCCGCCGCCCGCTCGGCCGGGACCGCCGTGTACCAGCGGCGGCAACGGCGAGCCATGCCCGGTCGACTCCGCGGCGTCATCGGTGTCGAGCACCAGCAGCCGCCCGTGCCACGGCGCGATTCCCAGCACCAGCTCGCGAGCAAACCCGGCGTCTCCCGTCACGATTGACCCGGCCAGGCTGCCGAGCCCGCGCGCGGCCAGCTCGATGGCCTCGCCAGTGCCGGAATAGCCGATGATCGTCGCCACCGGGCCGAACGCCTCGATCTCGTGCGGCTCGGCGCGGCCTGCGTCGTCGCTCCGCAGCAGCAGCGGCGAGATGAACGCGCCGCGTTCAGGGTCGGCGCCCACCACCTCGACGTGCTCAGGATCGCCGTACACCAGCCGCGTCGCTGCCAGCAAGCCCTTGACACTGCGGCGCACCTCTTCGCGCTGCTCCAGGCTCGCCAGCGCGCCCATCCGGACGCCTTCCTCCGCCGGGCTGCCGACGACCACCTGCGCCAGCCGCTCGCGGACGGCTTCCGTCACCGCATCTGCCCACGGAGAGGGAACGAGGACGCGACGGATCGCGGTGCACTTCTGGCCCGCCTTGACGGTCATCTCTGTCACGAGCTGCCGTACGTACAGATCGAATTCGGCGCTGCCCGGCCCTGCATCTGGACCCAGGATCGAGCAGTTCAGTGAGTCGGCCTCGGCGTTGAATCGCACCGCCCGGCCCACCACGACCGGATGCGCCCGCAGCTTGCGCGCCGTCGCCGCCGAGCCGGTGAACGAGACCAGGTCCTGCTCGGTCAGATGGTCGAGCAAGTCACCGACGCCGCCGCAGATTAGCTGCACCGATCCTGCCGGGAGCAGCCCGGCGGCCAGCATCAGCTCGACCAGCCGGGCGGTCAGGTAAGCGGTCTGGCTCGCGGGCTTGATCAGGCTCGGCACCCCGGCCAGGAAGGCTGGCGCGAACTTCTCGAGCGGACCCCAGACCGGGAAGTTGAAGGCATTCACCTGCACGGCCACGCCACGCAGCGAGGTCATGATGTGCTGCCCGGCGAACTGGCCCGCCTTACCGAGGGGCTCAACCACGCCGTCCAGGTAGACGGTGTCGTTGGGCAGCTCGCGCCTGGCCTTGCTGGCGTAGCCGAGCAGCACGCCGATGCCGCCATCGACATCGAACTTCGAGTCGCCGAGCGTAGCCCCGGTCCGCGCCGACAGCGCATACAGCTCGTCGCGATGCTCGCGAAGCTGAGAGCCGAGCGCCTTCAGCAGCCCGGCGCGCTGGTGAAAGGTCAGCTCACGCAGGGCTGGCCCGCCGACCGACCGGCCGTATTCGAGCGCGCCAGCCATGTCCAGGCCAGCGGCGGAGATCCGGGCTACCTCGGCCCCGGTGACCGCATCAAGCACCGGCCGTCCCTGGCCGGCCCCGGCGATCCAGTTCCCGCCTAGGTAACTGCGCAGCAGCGTCATCGCTAGCTCCTCGCACGCCGTTGTTTGTTCGGCGGCCCACCAGCGAGCCTAATGCGCGCTGAGGCGAGGTGCCGCCTGCGAGCGAGCTAGCGCTGGCCTGATTACAGACCGGCCGTTCGGTAGGATATCTTGTTCGTATGCCGCGTAGCCAGGTCGGTGAAGGTCAGCCAGCCTCGCGGCGCGGCCGGCCAGGCTACGACCAGGAGTCCCTGCTGGCGATAGCCGTCACGGTCTTCAACGAGCGCGGTTACGACGGCACCAGTATGGAGGACCTGTCGCGCAGGCTTGGCATCTCCAAGTCCTCGATCTACTACCACGTGGACAGTAAGGAAGACCTGCTCTCGCTGGCCCTTGACCGGGCCCTGGACGGCCTGTTCGCAGTCGCAGATGAGGTGACTGGGAGCGATCAGCCCGCGATCGAGCGCCTGGAACGACTCGTCCGAGGCAGCGTCGGCGTGCTCGCCGACCGCCTGCCCTACGTCACCGTGCTGCTGCGGGCCAGGGGCAACACCGATGCTGGCAGGCGTGCGCTCACCCGGCGGCGCCAGTTCGATGAGATCGTCGCCGACCTGGTCAAAGAGGCCGAGCGTGACGGCGACATCCGGCCCGACGTTGATCCCGCGATCACCGCACGACTGCTGTTTGGCCTGGTCAACTCGCTGGTGGAGTGGTACCGGCCGGGCGGCGGAGCAGGATCGGCGCAGCGCCTTGCGGACGCGGTGTGCGCCGTGGCCTTCGACGGCCTGCGCATCCGGCAGGAACCCACCGCCTGAACGCCTGCGGCTCTGGCGATTGCCGCGCAGCAGCTGAACCGCGAACGTCGAGCGCTGGCCAGTGCAGTGCCTAACGGCCGATGGCCGACAGCCGGTCACGCTCGGACTCGGTGAGCTCCGCGGCAACGGCCAGCGCGCCGACGTTGGCGTGCACCTGCTGCGGCCCGGTCGCGCCGAACAAGAGCGTGGTGACGGCCGGGTTGAGCAGCACAAAGGCCATCGCCAGCTGCGCCGGATCCCGGCCTAGTTCCGCCGCCAGTGCGGCAAGGTCGCGTCCGGCTGCTGCCCCGGCGGCGTAGCGCGGCAGGTCTAGCTGGCCGGCGGCCCGCCCTGCCCCCTGGTCGGTGGCATATTTGCCGGTCAGGACTCCGCCTGCGAGCGCGTACGAGGCGACGATCGCGATCCGCCGCGCTGCGGCCACGCGCTGCATCTCCGGGTCCTCGACGAAGCTGCGGGTGACCAGGCTGTAGGGCGGCTGGGTAGCGCACGGCCCCAGAGCTTCGGCCCGCGCAGTGAGCTGCCAGGCCTGTTCCATGAGCGCTGGCGGCCAGTTCAGCGTCCCCCAGGCGCGGGCCAGGCCGGCGTCGATCAGGCCGGTGATCATACCGATCGCATCCTCGAGCGGAACGCCGTCGGGCGGGGCCTCAGAGTAGATCAGGTCGACGTGGTCCAGGCCCATCCGCCGGAGCGACCCGGTCAGCTCCCCCGCGGGCGTCTCGTCCGGCCAGAACTCCCACCACAACTTGTTCGACACGACGACCTCGTCGCGGCGCCACCCCGCCGTGCGGAACAGCTCGCCGAAGACGATCTCCGAGTACCCGCTCGGGATCGGCGCGTCGCCCGTCTCGTCGTTGTACCGCGCATCGTCGAGGAAGTTGATGCCGGCCTCCTGAGCCGCCCGCATCACCGACACGCCCTGCTCGCGCGGTATCCGCTCGTAGGTGCGCCACGAGCCGAGCGCCATCCGGCTAACCCGCAGTTCGCTCGCGCCGAGCGCGACTACCGGCATTGCCCGGTTTACCGGCGAGCCCGGCCCGGTCGATTCACTCTGGTCAGGCATTGCGCCCTCCGATTGACTTTCCGGCTGGCCCGTGCCAGCTTCTGCCGCATGGTGCCCAGTGGCTATGGTTCCTACTTCGCCGCGGCGGCGACCGCCGCAGCCGCCCTGATCGGACTGCTTTTCGTGGCCGTCTCTGTCCGCGACGACTCGGTCTTCGGCGAGAACGCTATGCCCGGCGGTGAGCCGCTGGCCGTCATCGCGTTCGCCGGCCTGGTGAATTCCTTCGTCGTCGCACTGCTGGGTCTCATTCCTGACACCAATATTGGCGCTGCCGCCACGGTGATGGCCGTGCTCAGCCTGGTCACGGTCGCCCGGTTGCAACGACGGCTGCATGCCCAGCGACGCCAGGTAGCCGTGCTGACCTTGACCCTCATCGCGTACCTGGCCCAGCTCGGCATCGGCATAGACCTGCTCACCAACCGGCACGACAGCGGCCAGGTGCAGAACCTGGCCTTCATAATCTTCGTCTCGCTGGTCGTCTCGCTGTCGCGCGCCTGGTCCCTGCTGAAGGGCAAGCATCTCGGCAGCGCAGCGGCCGGGCCATCAGCCGACGACGCCGGGCATTCTTTCGGGCACCCGGACTCCGGTTACTAGGTCGCTACCTCGGACCCGCCCTTCTGGGCCGGGCCGACCGCAGCGAAGCCGTTGCCGCGCTTGGCGATGGTGTCAGGGCCGTCGAATCCGGCGACGGCCTTGTCCACCACCGGCGAGCCCTTGTTCGCGCCGCTGGACAGCGTCACGATCACGCCGTAGTAACTCGACCCGCCTAGCTCCTCGCCCGCGGCCCGGCAGTTACCGCCCACGCACTCGATGCCGGTCACGACAGCGGATTCCATCTGCGTATGAGTCGCCACGCCGTGAGTCACTGTGACGACCAGGCCCGCGCCGTGGGCGAAGAAGCCGTCCGCGTAGCACCGCGACGAACTGACGCAGGACACGCCGTAAAACAAGTCGTTGCCGACCGTGTGCTGCTTGCCAGGCTTGCCGTTGGTCATAGGCAGCAAGAACCCGGTGGAATTCGGAGGCTTGAGGTCGTAATAGCCAACCGCCAGGCAACTCGCCTGCCAGCACGAGATGCCCTCAACGATGGTCGTGGTCGAGCCGTGCACGCCCGCCACCTTGTGCAGCGTCAGCTTCTTCCCCGTCCACGTTCCGATCTCGATGGGGTTTGGCGTGACGAAGATGTTGTTGCCGACGACCGCACAGGACGTCATGCTGACGCATGAGATCTGCCCGATCGACACGCCAGCAGGCTCCGATATCTTCAGTGCCTTGGCAACCTTGCCCGTGGGGCCGATCTTGACGAACACCAGATTCGCGCCGCTGTTTTGCGGCCCGACGGCCCAGCAGCCGGCCCTAGCCGGGCAGCTCACCGAGTCGAGGTGCTCCGACGCGGGCACGACGGAAATGCGGCCCTGTTTCCCGTTGGTCAGCGCCACGACGTCGCCGTGGCTTTGCGCGCCGCGGGCGCCATAACCGACCACCACGCACCGTGAGGCCGTCAGGCACGAAATCGCGCCAGAGATTCCGCTGATCTGATGATTGGTCAGTGCGGCGGCCGCGGCCTGGGCCCCGGTAGCACACAGCGCGAGCGCGCCGCCTGCCAGTATGCACGCAGTCCCCACCCTGGCCGTTAACCGGCCAACTCCTGTTAGCTGCATGAGTGTGATGGTAAGTCGGGGCACTAAACCCGACTAGAGGTCCAGCTGCGCTGCCTGGCATTATGCGGTTCATAACATTCCTTTTGAGAGGAACGTCGCGTGCCGAACAGCAGCAACGACGGCGCCGGGCAGTCCGGCGATCTGTTCTCGGTAGCCGGCAAGGTCGCGGTAGTGACCGGAGGGTCGCGCGGGATCGGGGCAATGATTGCCGAGGGTCTGGTCCGGGCAGGCTGCCGTGTCTACATCACCGCGCGGAAGAAGGAGGCGTGCGACGCCAAGGCCGCCGAACTGTCGGCGGTCGGCGAGTGCATCTCGGTGCCCCTGAACCTGGCCGCCCCCGGCAGCGTCGACGAGCTGGTCCGCTTCCTGGGCGAGCGCACGGACCGCCTGCACATCCTGGTAAACAACGCCGGCGCGACCTGGGGTGCGCCGCTGGCGGACTACCCCCTGGACGCGTTCGACAAGCTGTGGGACATCAACGTCAAGGCATTGTTCGAGCTGACCGTGCGCAGCCTGCCGCTGCTGCGAGCGGCGGCCAGCCCAGAAGACCCGGCGCGAGTGATCAACATCGGCTCGATCGACGGCCTCGGCGTGCCTGCCATGGAAAGCTACGCCTACAGCACCACCAAGGCTGGCGTGCACATGCTCACCCGGCATCTGGCCAGCAGGCTCGCGGCCGAGTCGATCACGGTCAATGCGATCGCGCCAGGTCCGTTCGACAGCAAGATGATGGCTTTCGCGCTTGACGACCCGCAGACCAGGGCCGCGATCTCGGCCAGCGTTCCGCTCGGCCGGGTTGGCCATCCCGATGACGTGGCAGGCACGGCGATCTTCCTGGCCTCCCGAGCGGGCCGGTACCTCACTGGTGCGGTGATCCCGGTCGACGGCGGGCTGGCCAGCCTCCGCCGCTGACGCCGGTCGCTAGCCGGCCGCGAGCGCGGTGCCGATCCGGCGCAGCTGAGCCGTCGCGCCGCCCAGCGCGAACTCGTTGTACTTGGCCGCGACAAAGTAGCGGTGCACGTCGCCGTCCAGGTCGATGCCCACGCCGCCATGCACATGCACGGCCGTGTGCGCGACCCGGTGCCCGCCCTCGGCGGCCCAGAATTTGGCCGTGGCCAGCTCCGTCTCGCACGACAGGCCGCTGGCCAGCCGCCAGGCCGCCTGCCACAGAGTCAGCCGGATCCCCTCTACGTCGATGAAGCTGTCGGCGAGGCGCTGCGCGACCGCCTGGAAACTGCCGATCGGCTTGCCGAACTGCTCCCGGCTGCGCGCGTATGCCGCGGTCAGCTCAAGTGCTCGTTCGGTAACGCCCAGTTGGTGCGCGCACAGGCCGGCGGTGGCGCGCGCAGCCAGCCAGTCGGCGACGCCGTCCGCGCCGAGCACCCGGTCCGCCGACACGACCGCGTCGGCCAGGTCCACCTCCGCAGTCGCGTCACCGCCGGTGACCTGCTGGGGCTGGACGGTCACTCCGGGGTCATCCGGCGCGAGAAGGAACACCGCCACCCCGGATGCGGTGGTTGCCGGCACGAGCAGCAAGTCCGCCAGCGTTCCGGCCAGCACCGCGGTCTTGGTGCCGGTCAGCCGCCAGCCGCTGGGCGTCTGCTCGGCCGTCGTTGTCGGCGTGCGGGGATCGTCACCGTCTTCCTCGGCGAGCGCAGCGGCCAGGATGATCTCCCCGCGGCCGGCGGGCTCGGCCCAGCGCGATTGCTGCTCGGCCGTGCCGTACGTGGCCAGCGCCGCGGCGCCGAGCACGATCGAGGACAGGTACGGAGCCGGCGCCACCGCCCGGCCGAGCTCGATCAGCACGCTGCATTGCTCCAGCAACCCCAGTCCGGCGCCTCCGGCCGACTCGGGCAATGCGGCGGACAAGATCCCGGCCTTGGCTAGTTCCCCCCACAACGCAGCGTCGAACCGGGTGGCCCCCGCCTCAAGCTCCCGCAGCCGATCCGGCGTGGCCAGGTCGGTGAGGATCTGTCTGGCCAGCTGGCCGAGCTCCTCTTGAGCCTGAGTCAGCGTGAAGTCCATCGTTCCCCTCATGTTGGCTTTTGATCTTCGGGGGGTGCACGGGGGTCTGGCCCCCCGTTGGCAGGTCTATCGTCGGTTCAGCGGCAGACCGAGCGCGGCGGCGCCGATGATGTCGCGCTGTACCTCGTTGGTGCCGCCGCCGAAAGTGAGAATCAGTGCGGAGCGGTGCATCCGCTCGATGCGGCCCGCCAGCAGTGCGCCGGGCGAGCCCGACCGGACCTCGGCGTTGGCGCCGAGGACCTCCATCATCAGCCTGCAGGCCTCGATCGTGAGCTCGGTGCCGAACACCTTGGTTGCCGACGCCGCGGCGGGCCCGGGTGACCCGGCCTGGGCCGCGATCCGCCAGTTCTGCAGCTTAAGGAACTCGGTCTTGGCGTGCACCCGCGCGAGGTTGAGCTGGGCCCACTCCTGATCGATGACGCGCCTGCCGTCTGCCAGCTTGGTCGCCCGTGCCCACTCGGTGACCTCGCCTAGAGCGACCAGCAGCGGCGCCGCGGAGGTCAGTGCGACTCGTTCGTGGTTCAGCTGATTGGTGATGAGCGACCAGCCCTTGTTCTCCTCGCCGACCACGTTAGTCACGGGGACGCAGACGTCGGAGTAATAGGTGGCGCTGGTGGTTACCCCGGCCACGGTTCGCACGGGCGTCCAGGAGAACCCTGCTGCGTCCGTCGGCACCATGATGATCGACAGGCCCTTGTGCCGGAGCGCGTCGGGATCGGTCCGGCAGGCTAGCCAGACATAGTCGGCATACTGAATCAGGCTCGTCCACATCTTCTGGCCGTTGATGACGTAGCGATCGCCGTCGCGGACGGCCTTGGTCCGCAGGGACGCCAGGTCAGTGCCCGCGCCAGGCTCGGAATACCCGATAGAGAAGTGCAGCTCACCTGCCGCGATCTTGGGCAGGAATCGTTCTTTCTGCTCCGCCGTCCCGTACCGCATGATCGTCGGTCCGACGGTGTTGACCGTGAGGAAGGGAACGGGGACGCCTGCGACGGCAGCCTCGTCAGTGAAGATCAGTTGTTCGAGCACGGACCTGTCCTGGCCGCCGTACTCGGCCGGCCAGCCAAGCGCGAGCCAGCCATCCTTGCCGAGCTGCCTGACGACCTGCTTGTAGGCCGCTCCGTCGCCGTACTCGCCGGACGTACTAGCGAGCGCGTTGCGCAGGTCCGGGGTCATCAGGCCGGCGAAATACTCGCGAAGCTCCGCGCGGAGCTGCTCCTGTTCCGCCGTGTAGCTGATCTGCATCCGCGCCCCTGCCGCTCAACTAGAACGTGTTCTAGCCATAATAACGGAGGAGAGCCGGCCTGGCCCACGCTTGTGCCAGCGGCATAAGAGCTAGGGCGACATCAACGCGGTCCAGGTCAGCTCGTTGGAGGTGCAGGTGTAAGCAACGCCGTTTGTATAGGTGACGGTCTCCTTGAACGTGCCAGCCGCTCGCGGCACCCCGTCCGGATTCAGCGAGTGGAAGTTGCCCCGGAACAAGTAGGTGAACGTCGCCGGCTGCCCGGCGAACACGCCAGTCTGAGTCGCCGTCCCGGTGAACGAGCGGGTCGAGCTGATCGTCGCCGCGGCGATCGAAAGCTCGCTGTCCGGGGTCGCCCCGCCCGGCGTGCAGTCAAGGATCACCGCCGGGATGGCGATGTTTTGCAGGCTCGTGCTGCCGGCGGAGACGTCGAACGTGAGGCCGTACCCCTGCCACGTCGCGCCAGAGTAGGTGCCGGGCGGCGGCGGCGAAGTCGTCTGGACGGGCTGATTATCCCTGGTGGCGGTCCACGTCAGCTCGTCAGAGTTGCAGGTGTACGCGGTGCCATTGTTATAGCTGATGGTCTCCTTGAACGTGCCCGCCGCCCGCGGCACCCCGGCCGGGCTCAGCGAGTGGAAGTTGCCCCGGAACAAGTAGGTGAACTTCGCCGGATAGCCCTTCCAGACTCCCGACTGGGTCGCCGTCCCGGTGAACGAGCCTGCCGAGCTGATCGCCGCCGCGGCTATCGACAGCTCGCTGTCCGCACTCGCCCCGCCCGGCGTGCAGTCCAGGATCACTGCCGGGATGGCGATGTCCTGCAGGCTCTTCCTGCTCGACGACACATAGAAGGTCAGGCCGTACCCCTGCCATGTCGCGCCGGAGTAACTGCCCGCGGGCGGCGCCGAGGTCGTCTGGGCCGGCTGCTCATCCCTGGTCGCGGTCCAGGTCAGGTCGTTGGAGGTGCAGGTGTAAGCGGTGCCATTGTTGTACTTAACGGTCTCCTTGAACCTGCCCGCCGCCTGGAGCTCGCCGGCCGAGTTGACAGTCGTGAAGCTTCCGTTGAAGTTGTAGGTGAAGTTTGCCGGATAGCCTTTCCAGACTCCCGACTGGGTCGCCGTCCCGGTGAACGAGCCGCTGGTGCTGATCGCCGCCGCGGCGATCGAAAGCTCGCTCTCCGCACTCGCCCCGCCCGGCGTGCAGTCCAGAATCACCGCCGGAATCGCGATGTCCTGCAGGCTCTTCCTGCTCGACGACACATAGAAGACCAGGCCATACCCCTGAGACGTTGCCCCGGAGTAGCTGCCAGCCGGCGGTGCCGCCGACCCTGCCGCGACTCGCTCGGTTGCATTTGCGTGCACGGTCTTCTTGTGCCGATCGGTCAGGGTGAGACGGACGGTGTAACGGCCGACCCTGGTGTAGTGGTGCGACGGCTTCGCCTTAAGGCTGGCCAGGGTAACGGTCTTGCTGCCGTCACCCCAGTTCAGCGTGATCTTCTTGAGCTTGTCTCCGCTGGGCACGATGCTCTTAGCCGCGCTGGCGGTGATGGTGTGGCCAACGGTCGTTGACTTGGCGGACAGCGACAGCACCGCCTTCAGTGCCGTGGCCACGCTCGGGGTTCCGGCGCTCGCCGTTCCGGCCATGGCGGTGGCCGGGAGACTGAGACCGAGCAAGGACACGACCGCGAAAATGACGGCTAGCGCTGCCGACCGGCGCCGGCTCAACCCTCTTCTGGCAATGCTGCACCGCATCACGAAACCCCCACGCCATCGTTCCCTCGACATTTACTGGCCTTGCAGCCCGGCACGCAGCTCCCTCTGCACACCGCAAGAAGCCGGGGGCAGACGACCAGAAAGCCTGGCTTATGGGATATTCCCGCGAAACCGCCCGCAACTTGATTGGAAGCTAATGGCCATGCCAGGTGCAGTCAAGAGTTTCGGCAGACTGGCCTGCAGCAATGCCGCCCCAACCCCCGCCGCTGCTGGCAAGCCACATCCGCGTAGTGCTGCGCATGGACCGAGTCGACAGGGCTACGGCAGTTGCGCTGTCATGAGCGTCCAGCGCACGGAGGTAGGCCCGCACCACTTGCCGGGAGAAGCTGACGGCGGCGGGAGTGCTACCACGTATTTCTGCCGCCACGGCCCGTACGCACCGAGCGCGATCACGCCAGCCGCCGTTACGGCCAGAGCCAGCGTCACGGCGAACCGCCGCCTGCCGGCGGATCTGATCATCATCGGAGCCTACCTGCGATTGAGCCTGACCAGCATGACGAGAACGCCGGGAGGCCCAGGTTATGCGCGCCGGACCCGGCCGGCTTAGATAGAACGTGTTCTAGGGAGGGCGGTAGCGTGGCCGAGGCTTACATCGTTGACGCTGTCCGGACCCCCGTCGGCAGGCGCGGCGGCGGGCTCGCCAAGGCGCATCCGGCTGACCTTGGCGGTCACGTGATCAGCAAGCTGCTTGCGCGCACCGGCCTTGACCCGCTGGCCGTGGACGACGTCGTATTCGGTTGTGTCGACACGATCGGGCCGCAGGCCGGCGATATTGCCAGGACGGCGTGGCTGGCGGCCGGCCTGCCAGAGGAGGTTCCCGGCGTCACCATTGACCGGCAATGCGGTTCGTCTCAGCAGGCCGTGCATTTCGCCGCCCAGGCGGTCATGAGCGGGACCGCGCACGCAGTCGTGGCCGGCGGCGTCCAGAACATGTCCCAGATCCCCATCGCCGCGGCGATGCTGGCCGGACAGCAATTCGGTTTCGCCGACCCGTTCAGCGGCTCCGAAGGCTGGCTGGCGCGGTACGGCAGCCAGGAGATATCTCAGTTCCGCGGAGCGGACCTGATCGCGCAGAAATGGGGTCTCAGCCGCGCTGAGATGGAGGAATTCGCGCTCGCCAGCCATCGGCGGGCCGGCCAGGCCAATGACAGCGGCGCCTTCGCTGCCGAGATCACGCCGTATGGCGGTCTGTCTGCTGATGAGTGCCCGCGCCGGGACACCTCCCTGGAGAAGATGGCCGGGCTAACGCCCCTGCGCGAAGACGGGCTGATCACCGCGGCGCTGTCGAGCCAGATTGCCGACGCTGCTGCCGCGGTTCTCGTCGTCTCCGAGGCCGCGTTGACCGAGCACGGCCTGACGCCGCGGGCCCGGATCCACAACATGAGCGCCCGCGGAGCCGATCCGGTGTTCATGCTCACTGCGCCGATCCCAGCGACAGCGCACGCCCTGAAGCTGACCGGGCTGTCGATGGACCAGCTCGATCTTGTTGAGATCAACGAGGCATTCGCTAGCGTGGTACTGGCCTGGCAGAAAGAGACCGGTGCCGATCCGGACCGGGTCAATGTGTGCGGCGGCGCGATCGCGCTCGGTCATCCACTGGGCGCGACGGGCGCCCGGCTGCTCACCACGCTGCTCTACTCGCTCGAGCGGACAGGCGGACGTTACGGGCTGCTGACCATGTGCGAGGGCGGCGGCCAGGCGAACGTGACTATCATCGAACGGCTGTGACGCTCTTATTGCTCCGGTACATGCCGGGCGACATGCCGAACTCGCGTTTGAACGCCTTCGACAGTGAAGCGTTGCTCGCGTAGCCAGTCCGCCTCGCGATGGCTTCAATACTCAGGTCCGCGGTGGCGAGATAACCGGCCGCCTGATCCAGCCGGATCTTGGCCAGGTGCCGCATCGGGCTCTCGCCCGTGGCAGCACGGAACCTGCTGGCTAGCAGCGTGCGGGACATCCCGACTTCCCTGGCGAGCAACTGCAAGGTCCATTGCCTGTCCGGCTCCTGCCTGAGCAGCTCAGTCGCTCGCTCGATCTGCGCATCTAGCTGGGGCGGCGGAACGTTAGGACCGGTCAGGTACGTTCGCAGCGCCTGGCTGAGCAACACGTCGGCGAGCTTCGCGAAGATGGCCTGGGCGCCGGGCCTCGGGTGGTCTGCTTCCTGCTGGACGAGCGCGGCAACAGGCTCAAGCCAGCCGGTGACATTCTCCAGCCGAAGGACGGGCGGCAGCCAGACCGGGTTGGTTAGCCCGAACCCACCGCACAGGAGCCGGGTACTGGCGCCGGTGCCGCCATAGCTGAGCCGTCCGCTCGCATCCAGCGGATGGGAGTCGACCAGGGAGTCAAGACCAACCACCGCGGATCCGGCTTCGTCCCGCATCACGTGACCGTGGCCGCCGCCGAGGATCACCAGATCGCCGTCGCGAAGCCGGACCGGATCGTGTCCGGCTGGCTCAAGCCAGCACTGGCCCTCCAGCACTAGGTGGAATTTAGCCATATCAGCACCTTCGACCGCGAACCCCCACGGGGCCCGCAGCTCGGAGAGGCAGTACACGCTACTGCGCACCCTGATGGCGCTGAGCGCGTCAGCGATCGCATCGTTTGCGGTGTTATTCAGCAGGTCCACGCTCATGCTCCGGACGACTGGACAACGGCATTGTCCTGTTGAACATAGCTAGCCCGGCAGGCGGCCGGCAATGCTGCCAGTTGGCGCGCGGCCGGATTCCTGGCTGTGCGCGATCCTGTGTCACCGCCGGTGAAGTCACACTAACGATGGAGATCGCCATGTCTACGTTCCTCATTACCTACCACGGCGCGATGGAAATGCCACCGACTCCGGAGGCGCGCGATCAGATGATGTCCGCCTTTATGGAGTGGGCAGGCACCGTCGGCGACAACATGGTCGACCCAGGCTCGCCGCTCGGGCCGTCGAAGGTGGTGACAACCGACGGTGACACCGACGGCAAGGCCGCCGGCGCTGTCGGCGGCTATACGATCATCACCGCGGACAGCCTCGACGATGCGGTTAGTGCCGTACGCAGCCATCCGTTCCTGCGCCGTGGCGGGACCCTGCAGGTCAGCGAGGCTGTCGCGCCCTAGCACGGGCGAAGTCCAGCGCCTCGTGGGCCAGGGAGAGCCAGTCCAGCGAGGACTCGGGATCGAGGCTCAGCCACTCCCGCATCGGCGTGCCCTTGTTCGCGTCGAAGGCAGCACCGTCGTCAGAGTCGATCAGCGCGGTCACCCGGTCGGCCGGGAGCTTGACGACAAATCGCCCGCGTACCAGCATCGCGAAGATCTTGCCCTGGTACCGGAGCGCTCCCCGGCCGAACCCGCTGCCGCCGGGCGGCGGAGTCACGCCGTCGACGCCCATGAGTTCGTCGATCACGTCCTCGTATCGGCTGCGGATGTCCGCCACGGAACCAAGATAGGCCGAGCCACCGACATTTCTGGCGCCCTGCCGGCCTGCCGACTGACGTCGCATCGATTTCGGGATAGGAGAGAAGCGACAAATTCGACGCGCTCGAGAACAGGCCAAGATCGGCATGGCGGGAGTCCGGGATGGGGCTGGTTACAGCAGGCGGACCAGGCCGCTAATCGCCATGTACAGGCCGGCGAAGACGGCTACCCCGGCTATGAGCTGCCGGGCGTGAGTTGTCAGCCAATCCTGGGTGCGCTTGAGCTTCATCTTGGTGGCTTCGGGCCTGAATTCCAGGAACGCGTACGGGATGATCACGAGCGAGAACTCGATGAGGACGAAGACGACGACGGCGACGGCCTGCGACGATGTTGAGGACGGCCCGGTGACCAGGTCGTGCAGTGCGCTGATGTACAAAGCGCCCGGCAAGCCGCACAGCGCGCCGACGAGTACGGCGAGCCACGGCCGGGGCTCGCGCAGCACACGCTCCGCCCAGCCGTCCTTCTTCGGCTGCTGTCCGGCCCCCGATGATGCCGGTGCCTTGCGCCGGCCGTGCAGCCGACCGGTTGCGAGCAGGACGCCGACGGCGACTAGCGGCACCCCGACGACCAGGTCCGCGCCGGCGCTGGCAGAGCCCTGGGTCGAGATGCTGTCCGCCTGAAGGACGAACACGTCCAGCAGCCCGATCGTCAGCGCCACGCCCATGCCGCCGAGCAGGAAGCACAGGAACATCCGGCGCGGCCGCTCGTTGTCGATCAGCAGCAGGTCAACGCCAAGTAGTTTGGGGTTAATCGCGGACAGGAATGCCAGCGCGAAGAACATCCCGGTCATCGCCGTACCGGACCCGGCTCGTGCTCGGCCAGTCCCATCTGCGGCTCCCTTCTGCCGGACGTAGCCTGCGGCCGGCCCGATTGGCTGGCAGTCACCGTCGGGCACCCGGCGCTGCGATTCCCCCCGAACAAAGGCCCGCGCCGGGTTCCCCGCGCGGCTGCCAGGATGACACCTCTGGTGCAGAGGGCCGGATGCGGCTGCCGGCCGTTGGCCAGGGCGCACTCATGGCTTGTAGTTGCTGTACGCGCCGCCGACGCGGTCGTAGGTGTTTCCCAGGTCGTCCTGCGTGATCCTGACGGCACCTGCATCCGACGTCAGTACCAGGTCCTGGTCCAGGACCACGGGCCGGAAGTTCCAGCCCGGCGCGAGCTTCAGGCGGCTGCCGAGGTCCTTGAGGCTGTCGTAGGTCTGGCCTGGGTCAACTATGAGGCTCGCTGACTTCATGCACCACGACTCGCCGTCGGGGTCGTCGAGGAGGAAGGCGGGCGAGCCCTTGCTGATGCCGAGCTGGGTGTCGCGCTTGCCGCTGATGGGCTTGTAGGCGACGCTCTCGTGCTTGCGCATCTCCTTGGGCACGTCGAGCCACATCACCCACCGTGCCTGCAGCCCGTCGAAGTCGCGTTGCTCGCCGACCATGACCTCGGCCCAGTCCAGGCACCACAGCCTCGGGCCGTTCTTGAACGCGCTGAGGACGTCGTACTGCTGTTTCAGGTCCTCGACGTCGACCTTATCCAGCACGTCCTGCGGGCAGCTGTCTCTGGTCCCGGCGGGGTCGTTCATCCCGGTCGTGTTATAGACGCCGCCGACCAGCTGATGGGTGATCGCGTGGCCGCCGATCAGGAAGATCTCGGTGTACCGCTGGCCGCGGATGTCGGTGAAGCGCATGAGCTGCGCGCCCTGGTCATCCTGGGGCAGCTTGGCAGATAGCTTCATGACACATACTCCTCTTCATCCGGTTTTCGGGTTTAGGAGGATTCGCCTGCGGCGCTGGCATTCCCGGCTTGCCGGAGGGCTTCGTCGGAGACGACATGAGCTTCCGCGGCGCCGCCCAGATCGGAAAGCTGGGCAGCCACGTAGCTGGCCTCGGAGATAGGAGCCAGCACGCCGACGGCGGCTTTGCCTCCGGCCAGTTCCGCGCCGATCCGATCACGGTCGGCCTTGTCTAGTCCCAGATTCTTGTGGTGAAGCGAGCCGAGCAGCCCGCCGCCTACCAGGCCGGCGACGAGTCCGACCGGTGTGACCAAGGCGGCGACCGCGCCGATGCCGGCACCCTTGCCCCCGCTGCGCTTGCCAACCTTGTCGGCTTTGAGTTCGCCTTTCTCGTCCAGAGCCAGGACGCCGATGGCATCGCCCTGGGCCACCCCGGACTCCTTCAGGGAGGCAGCCGCCGAGTCGGCAGCTCCCTCGTTGTCGAAGATTGCCAGAACTACGGTCTTGTCCGACATGTATGCCCCCCCGTGTAAGTTGCGTCCCTGTCTTTGAGTCAGGTGCGAATCGGCCCCGATCGGGCGACCCGGCTGACTCGGCGCACGGTCCCGCACGCGTCACCTGCGACGTGTCCCTGTGAATGGCCAGGGCTAGGGGAGGTGGCTGAATGCCTTGCCCCCGTCGGAGCCCTGATAGCGGTCGAGAAGGTTGTCCTGCATGACGTGCGCCATCTTGCCGGTCTTGTCCTGCGAGACCACGAGGTCACGGTCGAGGGTCTTGACCCGGAACCTCCAGCCTTCGGGCAGCTTGAGCCTGCCGGCGAGGGTGGCCGGGCTCTCTTCGGCGGCCAGTCCGTCGTTGGTGTGGGCGTTGTAGGACTGCATGACGAAAGTTTCGCCGTCGGGCGCATCCAGCAGGTAGACCTCGCTGCCCTTGCCGTAGGTGTAGGAGTTGTCCCGGTGGATGTAGCCGGGGAAGTAGTCGCCGCCGATGACCGCTTTCTTCAGGGTCGCGACGTCCACGACGCCCATCCAGGTCATCTTGATCCCGCCGAACTCCTGGTCGTCGCCGGCTTCGAAGACCATGAACTCATCGAACATCCAGTAGCGGGGCGGGTTCAGGAACGCCCCGATGGCCTGGTGCTCCTGCGCGAGCTTGTCCTTGTCCAGGGTGTCGAACCGCGCTGGCGTAGGGTCGTCCACGCCGGTGGAGTTGTAGAAATCGGCGACGGCGTTGTCGGCTGAGGTGCCCGTGAACAGGGCCACCTCGGCGAACCGATGGCCGCGCATGTCGTCCATGGAGATCTGCTTGCCGGGGATCCAGTGTTCCTGGTGTGAGCGGTCCATGTTCTGCTGAGCGGTGGTGTCGTTCATCGCTTTCTCCCGTCTTGCGTGCGTGCTGGTCTTCGTGTGCGTGCTGTGCTACGGCTGGCAGCCCTCGGTTTCGATGGCCGAACTAGCCGCGTTCGCCCGCCCCCGGTTACGCCACGCGGGTGAGTCCGGGGCATTGCCATTTAGCGTTGACAACTTCGGGATGCGGCCGGTACAGCCGCAGGATCGCGAACCACGGGTCTGTGGGCGAGGTGGGCAGCCAGTTCGGCTCGCGGGTCTTGCCGGGCGAGTCTGGCTGCAAGAAGATCGTCAGCGCGCCGCCGCGGTCCCGCGCGAGTCCCGGGGTTCGGTCGCCGACGGAGTAGCGGTCAGCGGGGTTCGGGATGAGGTTCATGTCCGCCGTGGTGTATGCGGCCAGGGACCAGAATGCGTCGACGGGAGGCAGGCCGGCGGCGTCGAAGTGCAGTTCGTAGCGTACGCCGGGCGCGAGCTTGGCGCCGTCGCCGTCGCTGAAGTTGATCAGGTAGACGGCTTCGGCGGGGTCGTTGGCGGTGATGCCGGCCATGGACTGGTCCGCGGCGCGCTGCAGGAAGTCGTCGCCGAACCGGCCCTCCTGCGGCGGCGGGTAGCGCCACCCGTTGACCAGCGTGGCCCAGTCCCCGCTGAGGAACTGCTGCTTGAGCAGCCCCATGCCGATCGCGGCGGCCCGGCTCAGGCCCAGCTTGACCACTTCGGGCTGGGCCTCGACGTCGAGGCCGGGCCCGATGCCGATGCGCGCGAACTGGCCTAGCACCAGGCCGTGATGCGCGGGCGGCGGGTTCTCGGCCAGCATCGCGTTGAGGGTCTTCCACGGGCCGAGCGGATCGGCTGGCGCCGCGGCGGGCGCGTACACGTCGCGGCGCTCCGGCGCCACCGCCTGCGGGTTGCCCCACAGGCTCAGCGGCGTGAGCCGGTACTCGGCCTGCAGCGCGTGCACATCGGCGAGGTCCGCGCCGCCGTCGGTCAGGGTGCGGCCCAGCACCAGGACCCACGGGGTCGGCGCGGGCCGGGTCTTCTTGACCCCGGCCGGCAGCTGGCCCTTCCAGCCCGGCCCGGCGATCGCAAAGTCCCCCGCATCCGATCCGGTCGTGCGCTGCCCGACGTAGCCGTAGGTGTCGGAGGTGAACGCCATCAGCTCGAAGGTGAAGTACCGGTCACCCATGTCCGGATGGGACAGGATGACAGGCTCGTCGCTCAGATCGAGCCAGGCCAGGGAGTACAAGGTGTCGTTGTTCGGGCAGCCGCCGTCGCGGTAGGTGGCGTCGGTGAGGCGCGAGGCGTGCCAGAACTGGTTCACCGCGGCGTACGGGATATTTTCCGGGTCGCGAGACTGGGTGACCCACTCGTGGCGGAGCTTGGCGTTAAAGATGTAGGGAAAGCCGTAGATGAAAGCCTGTACTCCCGCGGTGTAGGCGTACTCGGCCTTCCAGTCGACTCGGCCGGTGAGCAGCGGCGAGACGGCCTGCCGCAGCATCGGCGCGGCCTTCTGCAGCTTCTTCGCGCGGTCGGCCAGCTCATCGGGGTGCCGCATCGCACCGAGCACAGCCCGGCCGGCCGTCGCCGCCTTGGCGGAAACCGCGGGCAACTCGCCAGGAAGGCGCAACGCTGCGCCGGCCGCCCTTTCCGCCGCCTGTCCTGCGTTCCGAGAAACCTCTTCAAAGCTCGCCATGCTGGCCCCCATCTCTCTCTCACCCGCCACAGGCGGGCCCGCGGTTAACGGCCAGGGCACGCGAGGCAGTCGCCCCGCGCCTAGGACTCGGCGCCTCTAACGGCTGCCATACATCGGCTGGACTCGGACCCGATCCGGCACGAGGTAAGCCACGATGATTGCGGCCGGGAAGACGAACAGACTGAAGAAGAAGTACCCGACGAAGCTGTGGCCCTTCCGGCCAGCCACGCGGGCGGGCCAGAACGCGATCGCGATCCAGATCGCCGTAAGGACGATGTCCCAGAGGACGGACATAATTTATCCCCCCGGTATATCTGCCGCCGAGCGGCGGAGTCGGCACCGAACATCCCCCGATGCCAGCTACCGATACTCCACCGTGCGTAGACACCTCAGTGGGGCGGAAGGGACGAACGTCCCGTCCTGGCTCAGAAGTTGCGCCGACCGCAGTACCCAGCGGACCACTGACACCGATAAGCCCGTCAGTTCACGAACTGACGGGCTTATCGACGTATGCAGCGCTAGCCGCTCGTCTCGCGCTACACGTGATACTTGACAGTGACGGCCGTGATGGTGCCCTTAGCGTTGAGGTTCTTAGCCGTGATTGTTCCAGCGGCTCCCTTGAAGGCCCCGGTCCCGCCCGTAACCTTGCCGTTTGAGATCTTGCCGGTCTTGAAGTTGACGGTGAGCGTGCCGTAGAGGAAGCCCCCGGTCGTGTCGAGTGCGACGTTCACGGCGCCGGTGGTCGCCGACGCGGCCGTGAAGTACAGCTCGTCGTAGCCGATGGTCTTGCCCTTCGCGTTCACATCGGTGTCCTGCTGGCCGCCGCTCGCCTTGGTGAACATGACCGAGTTCTTCTCCTTGGAGATGAACTTCAGCGTGTGAGTAGTGCTGCTGGCGCTCGCGAGAGCCGGGAGCACGAATGCTCCGGTACCAACGAGTGCGGTGGCGCCAATTGCGGCGATGGACCTGCGGACCTTCATGGGACCCCCAAAAAAGGTGGCAGCCGCCTCCATGGCGGCCATTCCGAAAAGGGTGGCACTTTATCACCATGTTGTCGACAGTTAGGCAGCGTAGCTTGATGCGCGCCAGCGCCCTGCCCTCGCTTGCCGCCGTCTCCCGTTAGCTACTGCGCAGCCTCGCGGCCGCGTCGCGCAGGGCCTCCTCCATGGGCTGCGGCTCGAACCCGAAGGTCTCCGTGGTCGCGCTCGCGTCGATGATGAAGGGCTTGCTGAACTGGTAGTGCGTGGTCCGCAGCTCCTTCACCAGCGGGGAGAACAGCCCGACGGTCCACAGCACCGGATAAGGGATTGCCGTCACCTTGGCCTTCGGTGCCCCGTTGACCTCGGCGAACCGGGACGCCAGCTGCCTGATCGTGAGAGCAGGATTGGTGGGGACGAGCCAGGCCTGGCCGAATGCCCGCTCATCGGTGGCCGCCGTCACCAGAGTGCGGGCCGCATCGGCAATCGATGTCCAGCTATGCGCGACGTCCAGCGGGGCCGGCGAGTAAGCACGCTTGCCCGCCAGCAACGGCTTGCCGATCACGGTCGATAGCACCGAATTGGCCTCGATGTAATCGCTGGCCCGCACTTCAGTGGCCCGGATCCGGCCCGATTCGTGCAGGGCCAGCGCGTCGCGCCACATGTCGGCCCGCAGCCGGAGCTTGGGGTGAGTGGCCGCAAGCGGGGTCTTCTGGGTGATCGGCCCGTCGACAGGCCCGTAGCCGTACAAGTTGCTCATCGTGGCCAGCACCGCGCCACTGCGCTCGGCGGCGGTCAGCAGCGCGGAGGCCAGCGGCGGCCAGTCGGTGAACCACTGGTGGTAGAGCGGGCTCGCGCAGTTGTACAGCGCCGCAGCGCCGGTAGCCAGCTCAGTGAGCTTCTGCGCGTCGGTCGCGTCCGCCGCGACCAGCTCGACCGACGGGTGCCGCGGCCCGGTCCCGCGCCGGCTGACGACGCGAACCTTCTCCCCGGTCTCGGCGAGCAGCAGCGCAGTCTGGGACCCGACCGCCCCGGCGCCGACGATTACGTGCATCGTGTCCATCTCCTCAGTAGGTATCGAGCCAGGTGACTCTGAGAGCAATGCTCTCCCTTAGAAGCAACAGTCTCACAACTCAAGGCCGAATGCAAGAGCACTGCTCTTGAATGTGTGCAACAATCTCCATATGCCAGCAGCATCGATCCGGGCGCGAGTTCGCGCCGAGATGACAGCGGAGATCAAGGCGATCGCCCGCCAGCACCTGCAAACCGACGGGGCGAACCTGTCACTGCGTGCCGTCGCCCGCGACATGGGCATGGTGTCCTCCGCCCTGTACCGCTACTTCGCCAGCCGCGACGAGCTGCTGACCGCGCTGATCCTCGATGCCTACAACTCGCTCGCCGACGCCGTGGAAGCGGCAGACGCGGCCGTGACCGACCGTACCCGGCTCCGGGATCGCTGGCTGGCGTCAGCCCGGGCGGTCCGCCGCTGGGCGCTGGGCACTCCCGCGGAGTACGCGCTCATTTACGGCAGCCCGGTGCCCGGCTACGCGGCACCGCAGGAGACGGCGGCCGCGGCCGCCAGGATCGCGCTCGTGCTGGTCCGGATCCTGGCTGACGGCCACGCAACAGGCGCGCTGGCCAGCGGACCGCCCGGGCAGCTGGACGAAGCGGTCCGCGCCGACTTGGCCAAGGTGCGCGACGATATCGCAGCCGGCCTGCCCGAGGGGCTCCTGTTCCTGGGCATGACAGGCTGGACCCATCTATTCGGCACCGTTAGCTTCGAGCTGTTCGGTCAGTTCAACAACGTAATCGAGTCCCGCGAGGAATTCTTCGATCAGCAAATGCAGCTGATGGCCGGTCTGCTTGGCTTCTGACGGGAACAGCTGTGCCGCCGCGGGTAGTTCGGGCAACTGCGGTCGGCTAGCGCGAGGGAGATCGACATGACGGCGCAGTGGCGTGACCAGATCGGCCGGTACGGAGTGTGGCGGCGCGCTGACCAGACCACGCGCGGCATCGCCGCCGGACTTGAAGCGCTCGGTTACGGGGCCGTCTGGCTCGGCGGATCGCCCGCTGGCGATCTCGCCGTCGTCGACCAGCTGCTCGGCGCGACAACCAGACTGACCGTCGGTACCAGCATCGTGAACATGTGGCAGGACGACGCGGGGACCGTCGCGCGGTCGTTCGGGCGAATCGAGGAGAGTTACCCGCACCGGTTCATCCTGGGCATCGGGGCGGGCCACCGCGAGGCGACCGCGGAGTACGCGAGCCCGTACCAGACCCTCGCGGCGTATGTCAGCGACCTTATTGCGGGCGGCGTTCCGGCCGGCAGCATCGTGCTGGCTGCGCTGGGGCCGAAAGTGCTCAGCCTCGCCCGCGACCGGACAGCGGGCGCCATCCCCTATCTCGTTCCCCCGGCCCACACCCGGCTGGCGCGCGAGATTCTAGGCCCGGGGCCGCTGCTCGCACCTGAGCACAAGGCCGTGCTGAGCACCGATCTGGCCGAGGCACGGGGTCTGGGCCACAGACGAGTCCGGAACCCCTATCTCAGCCTGGTCAACTACACTTCGAACCTGCGCCGGCTCGGCTTCTCCGAGCAAGACCTGGCCGGTGACGGCAGCGATGCCCTGGTCGACGCGCTCGTTGCGCACGGCAGCTCTGATCAGGTCGCCGAACAGCTGTCTGGCCACCTGGATGCGGGAGCCGATCACGTCTGCATTCAGCTGCTGACCGAGTCCGATACCGACCCGATGCCCGGCTACGCCGAGCTGGCCGGCGCCCTCGGGCTCTGACACTGTGACACCAGGCTGACACTGTGACACCAGGCTGACACCGTGACACCAGGCCGACGCTGTGACGCGAGGCTGACACCGTGACACGAGACTGGGCTCGCTGGCACGACCAGTACGACGACCCGGAATCTCCGCTGCGCGCACGGCTGGCGCTGGTCCAGGGCCACCTGGCCGACGCACTGACGAACGCGCCGCCAGGGCCGGTCAGGCTGCTGAGCCTCTGTGCCGGCCAAGCCCTCGACGTGATCGGCGTGCTGCCAGGCCATCGGCGGCGAGACGACGTCGCCGCCGTGCTCGTCGAGTTCGACGCTGAAATCGCCGCCGATGCCAGGCGCCGGGCAGCGTCGGCCTGCCTGCCTGGCGTGCTTGTGCGGCAGGCCGACGCCGCACTCGTCACCGGCTATGCCGACGCACTGCCCGCCGACGTCCTCCTCCTCTGCGGGATCTTCGGCAATATCAGCGAGGACGACATCCGCCGCACCGTCGCAGCGGCGGCCCGCATGTGCAGACTTGGCGGCACTGTTATCTGGACCAGGCACCGCCGCGAACCGGACCTGACGCCCGAAATCAGGGCGTGGTTCACCGAGTCCGGCTTCGCCGAGATCGCATTCGACTCGCCGCTCACGGCGACCCGCACCGGCGTCGGGGCTAACCGGCTGCTCACTCCGCCGGCCCGCGGGACAGATCTGCCTGCGGCCGGCCCGCTTTTTACCTTCCGGCGATAGCGGCCTTCCGGCGACGGTGACGAGGCTGCGCTCAGTGAACGCCAGTCTGAGAACTTCCAACCGGCACGGGTATCGCAGCGTCTCAACTGACAGAACTGTCTCTAAGGAGGAACTGACATGAAGCTGACCACTTGGCGCCGGGCCGTCGCCGCGACTGCCATCACGGCAACGGCAATTGTTGTACCGGCGGTCGCCCTCGCGTCGCCTGGCACGCCGAACGCGCCCGCTGCTGCGGCCTTCCGGTGCCCGCGGGGCGACCTCACCTCATGGCTTGGCGTCCCTGGCAACGGCACGGCCGGCAGCACGTACTACCAGCTTGAGATCTCCAATATCTCGGGCCAGACGTGCTCGCTGTACGGCTTCCCTGGCGTTTCCGCGCTGAAGGGCGGCGGCGGCCAGCTCGGCAGCCCCGCAGGCCGTGCGCCCGGCCACACCGAGCTGCTGGTGACGCTTGCGCCCGGCGCGACGGCTCACGTCGTGCTCCGGATCACCGATGTCGGCGTCTTCTCTCCGTCCGCCTGCCACCCGGCGACGGCGGTCGCCCTGCGGGTGTACGCGCCCGGCGACTACAGCTCGATGCTGTTGCCGTTCTCCTTCCGCGCCTGCGCCCGGCGCGGTCCGGTTTACCTGCACGTGAGCACGACGATCGCGGGCACCGGAATCCCCGGTTACAGCAATTAACAAGGGAACGGGGCCTAGTTAGCCACGCGGCCGGTCGTCGGGCTACCGATGACCGGCCGCTCAGCTGTCAGCCGGGCAGCACGGCGCGGAACTCGGCCGCCAGCGCCGCCGCCGCGTCCCGCAGCCGCTTCGGCCCGGCCGACAGTAGCGACCGCGATGCGCTCGGCATCACCCGGTCCGGGCAGGCGGCGAACACCCGGGCCACGTCGGCCGGGGTAGCACCTTGCGAGCCGACTCCCGGTGCCAGGAACAGGCAGTTGGCGGCGGCCAGGTCAAGCGCGGGCTCGAGGTGCGTCGGCCCGATGACCGCGCCCACCGGGCCGATCTGGCCTGGCGCGAGTTCCTCGTTCAGCGCGCGGATCTGCCTGAGCAGGCCCTGCTCGACGGAGCAGCCGTCACCGGCCAGCGCAGCCTGGATCGGCCGGCCCTCCGGATTAGATGAGCGGGTGACCACGAGCAGGCAGCTGCCCGACTCGGCGGCGCGGCTGACGTAGCTGTCCATCGCGCCGAGGCCGAGGTAGGGATGGACGGTGATGGCATCGGCGGCGAGCGGCGCGCCCTTGCCGAGGTAAGCCTCGGCGTACGCGTCGTTGGTCGAGCCGACGTCCCCTCGCTTAACGTCAAGGATCACCAGCAGGCCTGCGGCGCGCGCGCAGCTGATCAGCCGGTCCAGGGTCCGGATGCCGCGCCAGCCATGCCGCTCGAAGAACGCGGACTGCGGCTTGACCAGGCCGACGTTCCCGGCTGCCGCGTTGAGCACAACATCAGCAAACCGGTCCAGGCCGTCGGCGTTGTCACCGACGCCCCACGACTCCAGCAGGTCAGCCGATGGATCGAGGCCGAGAACAAGGGGCCCGTGGCTGGCCCGCACGGCAGCGAATCTGGCGGCGAACGAGTCGGTCACAGCGCAATTTTCGCACGCGCGGGCCATGGGCCGTCCGGTTACGCGTCGTCCGCGGCCTCGCGGGCGCGTTCGGCGGACAGCTGCCGCTCTCGCTCGTTGCTTGTCAGCGCGGCGGCGCGCTCGAACTCCTGGCGCGCCTCGGCAGTCCGCCCGAGCTTGCGCAGCAGGTCACCGCGCACGCTTGGCAGCAGATGGTATTCACGAAGCGCTGGCTCGGCGGCCAGCTGATCGACGAGGTCAAGCCCCGTCTGCGGGCCATAGGCCATCGACACCGCGACCGCGCGGTTGAGTTCGACCACCGGCGACGGCAGCACCTCGGCTAGCATCCCGTAAAGCTTGACGATGCGCTCCCAGTCCGTGTCCTCCGCCCGGAACGTCCTCGCGTGACAGGCAGCGATAGCGGCCTGCAGCGCATAGGGGCCCCGTTCCCCGCCTAGATCGTCGGCTCGTTGCAGCGCGGCCAGCCCGCGGCTGATCAGCAGTCGGTCCCAGCGGTTCCGGTCCTGATCGAGCAGCAGCACCGGATCACCTGCGGGCCCTGTCCTCGCGGCGACCCTGGACCCCTGGATTTCCAGCAGCGCGACCAGGCCGTGTACCTCCGGCTCGGCGGGCGCGAGCTGGGCCAGAATCCGGCCGAGGCGAACGGCCTCGGCGCACAGCACCGGGCGCATCCAGTCATCGCCAGCAGTCGCCGAGTACCCCTCGTTGAAGATGAGGTAGATGACCTCGAGCACCGAGGAGAGCCTGGCGGGCCGCTGCTGAGCATCCGGCACCTCGAACGGCACGTTCGCCTGGGCCAGGGTTTTCTTGGCCCGGACGATGCGCTGCGCGATGGTCGATTCTGGCACCAGGTAGGCGCGCGCGATCTCGGCGGTCGTCAGGCCACCGAGCACCCGGAGCGTGAGCGCGACCCTGGCCTGAACGCTCAGAATCGGGTGGCAGGTGGTGAAGATCAGCCGCAGCAGGTCGTCGTCGATGTCGTCGGCGAACGGCTTGTCGAAGTCCGGCGTCACGGTGTCGCCGTCGATGGCCCGGCCGAGCTGGGCGTACTTCTTCTCCAGCTCGCTGCTGCGCCGGAAGAAGTCGATCGCCCGGCGCTTGGCGACCGTCATCAGCCAGGCGCCCGGATTGCGCGGAACGCCCTCAGACGGCCACTTTTCCAGCGCCGCCACCACCGCGTCCTGGGCCAGGTCCTCGGCCAGGCCGATGTCCCCGGTGTAACGGGCCAGGCCCGCGATGAGCCGGGCGGACTCAAGCCTGATGACGGTCTCGATAGCCGCCTGCGCTCGCGAATCCGTCATGAGAACCGATCACACCACCGGCTGCGCCGCTCAGCAACAACGGCCTGGCCAGATCGTCGGCGGCAGGGTCCGGGATTCCCGGCCTTGATGTCGGCGAGGACCTGGACATCTCGCGCCACGCAAGCGCGGTGGAGCTGATGCAGGAGGTTAGGACCGGATAGGCGGCGACGGCCGCGCGGGCCGGTGGGCTAATCAGCGCGGCGGCCGTGCGACCGTCGTTGTGTCACGGGCCGTAGACCTGCCGGATCGTCGACTCGCCCGCACCCACGATTGACAGGAACCGCTTGGTCCACTCGATCGCCTCGCCGGAGTCCCGGCACTCCATCAGCGCCCAGCCGCCGATCAGCTCCTTGGCCTCGGTGAACGGGCCGTCCAGGACGGTGAACTCGCCATTGTGGTAGGTAACCTTGATGGCCTCGCTGGGATCGGCGAGCCCGCCGGTGGCCAGCAGCACCCCGGCCTTCGTCGCCTCCTCAATGAAGGCGCCCATCCGCTGGTAGTCATCCGGCGTCTGCGCGGGCATCAGGGTGGCCGGGTCGCCCAGGGTGTATCCAAGGAATTTCATGATCGTGTCCTTTCACTCTGCGGGGACTGCCCGCCTGTTGGCCTTCCGGCCGTCCTTTCACCTCTGCGTCGAACGGCTGCGGGCCAGATCGACATTGCCGACTCGCTTTTTTGCCAGTTTTCGCCGCCCTGCCAGCAGCGCGGGCCAGCAGGCAGAATCTTCAGTTATGGCAAACCTGGAGATCACCGACGACACCGTGACAGTGGTGCTGTCGGCAGCCGAGAAGCTCGAGGCAATCCACGGCGACGTGACCGTCCCGCGCAGCGCCGTGACAAGCGTCCGCGCGGTGCCCGACGGCCTGGCTGAGGTTCACGGACTGCGCATGCCGGGCACCGGTTTCCCCGGCGTCATCATGGTCGGGACCTGGCGCAGCCATGACGGCACCACGTTCGCGGTCTGCCATGGTCATAAGCCTGCCGTGGTGATCGACTTGACCGGGCAGCGTTACGACAGAATCGTCGCCACAGTCGACAAGCCGGAAGAGGCAGTCACCGCGCTGTCCGCGTGACGATAAGCGGCGCGCCAACCGCCGGGGGGCTGCGAGCCGGGAACTGGCAACGTTGCCGTAACCGTCTGGCCGCCGGCCTGAGTTAACGTCCCGTCCATGAAGAAGGCGCGATGGCATGGGTTCTATACCGATGCCCACGGACGGGAAGAGATCACCGTCGACGCGCAAGGCAATCAGGTCACGACCGTGCTGCGCGGTGTCACCTTCACCGGCAACTCGCTCAACGACCTCGCGCCGGTCACCGCGCTGCCCCCGGACGCGCCGTTCGCGTTGTACTACGAGGCGCTGTGCGCCTGCACTATCGAGTGGACCATGCCGGTCAGCCTTGACACCCCGGACGGAGTCGGACAGGGCGACATGATCTGCACCCTCATCCTGGGCGACCCGCCCGACCGGCCAGGGCTCTACTACGAGGACCTGGAACTGAAGCTGCTGTACGACGGCACTTGCGCGCGGACGACCGGGTCGCATGACCTCTTCGAGACAGCACTCGCTGACCTGTCCGCGCAGCTTCTTCCCGGCATCACCCTCCGAGCCTGTGTGACATGCTCACTAGCGGCTTACCCGCCGTTTCGCGGCAGCGACTTCCTCGGCGGTCTCGCTTGCTTCCGCGACAACGACGAAGCATTCCTCGCAATCGCCGGCAAGGCCGAGCTGCACCAGATCTGGAGCACCAGGACCGAATTCGTGCTGGAGACATACCTGTGCCCGCGTTACCGCGCCGTTGAGCCGTCTGCCTAGGCCAGCTTGCCGAGCCGGGCCAGGCAGTCGCCCGCCTCGGTCATGATCCGGTCGATCAGCTCCGCGCACGACGGCAGGTCCTCGATCAGGCCCACGACCTGGCCGGCCGCCATCACGCCGAGGTCGGGCCGGCCGTCTACCATGGCCGCCTTCAGCAGCATGGGCGTGTTCGCCGCCATCAGCACCTGGCTCCAGGACAGCTCGGTACCAGTCCGCATCGCGCGGCCCTGCCGGATCAGCTGCGGCCAGCTCAGGCCGGACACGGCCCGGAACGCGGCCGCGTTACGAGCCGACCGGAGCAGGCCGGACAGCTGCCCGGATCGTTCCAGCCCGTCCACCAGTGGCGTGCGCAGCACCCGGTGGGGCACGCCGTCAACCCGTGTCGTCACCACGGTGTCGGTCAGGGTCTTGGCTAGGTACACCTGCTTGACCGCGTCCGCCACCGGGCTGTCGCTGGTGAGCAGGAACCTGGTGCCCATCGCGATGCCGTCGGCGCCGTAGGCGAGCGCGGCGACAAGCCCCCGCCCGTCGAAGAAACCGCCGGCCGCCACCACAGGGATGTCAACCGCCGAGACCACTTGCGGCAGCAGCAGGCTGGTGGGGATCGGCCCGGTGTGGCCGCCCCCTTCACCACCTTGCACGATGACGGCGTCGGCGCCCCACTGGGCGACCTTCTCCGCGTGCCGGCGCGCGCCGACGGACGGGATCACGACCACGCCGGCGGCCTTGAGCCGTTTGATCATCTCCGGCCTGGGTGCCAGTGCGAACGAGGCTACCCGGACGCCCTCGGCGATCATCAGCTCGACCCTCTCAGCCGCGTCTGGCGCGTCAGCACGCAGGTTCACCCCGAACGGCGCCTCGGTCCGCTCCTTCACCTCGGCGACTGCGGTCCGCAGCGCGTCCAGGGTCATGGTCGCCGAGCCGATGATGCCGAGGCCGCCGGCCTTCGCGGTCGCGGCCACCAGGCGGGCACCGGCCACGTAACCCATCCCGGTCTGGACGATGGGGTAGCTGATTCCGGTCAGCTCGGTAAGCCGGGTCTTGATCACCGTCATGCCTTGGTCGCCGTCATGCCTTGGTCGCCGTCATGTCGTGGTCGCCGTCACGTCGTGGTCGCCGTCACGTCAGCTCCTGGTCACGCCGGCAGTCCGGGTCGAGATGCTCGCGTATCAGCGCGAGCTCTGCCGCTGACGGCAGCCGCGTCTGCGGCACCTGAAGCGGCGCGGCCAGCACGAAGCCGGTCGCGTCGGCCACGTCAGAGACGGTGACGCCGGGATGGACGGACTGCAGCCGCATGACCCGGTCCGGGCCGGCAAAGTCCAGCACCGCAAGGTTGGTGACGACCCGTCGCAACTGGTGCGACGCGGCGGACACGCCCCGCAGGGCGGCGGCGCGGTCATAGCCGACCCCGCTGACCATGTCGACCTGGTCGACGAACACGCGCCGAGAATGCCTCGGCACCCAGTAACTGACCGGATGATTGACCGTGTTACCCGGAGCCCCGCGCACGCCAAGCAGTTGCGCCTTCGGCCGGGCCCAGTCGCCGATGCAGGAAATGTTCTGGTTGCCGAACTGGTCCAGTTGCGCAGCACCCATCATCACGTGTCGCTTGCCAGCGGCCAGCATGGTGAACACCAGGCGGAACGGCAGCCAGCCCTCGGTTATCCGGTCCCGCGATTCGTCGTCAGGCACCAGCAGCGTCGCCTCGCCGTCGGTGAGCAGCAGGTCCGGCTCGAACGTTAGCTGCGCGAGCCTCGCGCCCAGAGCCGGGATGACGCCCATCGGGCTAGCTACCAGCGCGCCGTCACCGCGCCAAGCCTCGGCGCAGGCCACCACGCAGATCTCGGCCAGGCTCGGATCGGTCATGCCCGGACCTGCGCAGCACCGAAGCTGGCCACGGCCCGCTGGTAGCCGTCCTCACCGCCAGTCAGGAACTCGGCACTGAACTGCGCCCATGCCTGCGGGCTCCCGGCCGCCTTGGCGTAGTGCGCCTGGACCGCCTCGTCGCGGCTGTAGTCCGGCACGCAGCTAGTGAAGTGCGCCCCGTTCGGTGTCTCCACCACTCCGGCCACCATGGCGCGGTTGATCAGCAGGCTCTGCGGCGGCCCGGCGGCTAGCAGGTCCGCGGTCGGCACGATGCGCTCGCAGGACAGGTAGGCGCGCCTGGCGGCCAGGCAGTAAAGGTCATCAAAGTACGGATCGGGGCCGAGGTACTGGCCGTTGCCCCGGGCATCGGCGCGGTTCATGTGCACGACCGCCGCGTCCAGCGTCAGCGCGGGCACGGCGACGAAGTCCTCGCCGTCGGCATACGGCGAGCGCACGGTGCGCAACTCGCGGTTGACCCGCAGCACATCGGAGCCGAGTCCGGCGCGCATCGGCAGGAACGGCAGCCGGTGCGCCGCGGCGAGCAGCCCCCAGTGCAGCATGCCCTCGTCCAGCTCGGTCAGCTGGATCGTGCCGGCCTGCCGGGCCAGCCGGAAGTGCGGCTCCAGCGGGATCGAGTCGAGCGACACGAACCCGGTGACCAGCCGCCGGACCTTGCCCGCCGCCAGCAGCAGGCCGACGTCCGGACCGCCGTAACTCACGACGGTGAGATCAGTCAGATCGGACGCGGCGATCGCGCGGATCAGCGCCATCGGCTTGCGCCGCGAACCCCAGCCGCCGATCCCGATCGTCATCCCCGACCGCAGCTCGCCGACGACGCCGGCGAGCGTCATCACCTTGTTACCGGCCGTCAACGAACGCCTGCCGGGCCCGGTCGGAGATTCCGGTCAGGTTCAGCTCGAAGGTGAACCCCTGCTCGTACCGGTAGGACCGGCGCATGTCAACCGGCTCGATGCCGTTCAGCGACTGCTTGGCCAGAGCGATGATCTCGGGGTCCTTCGCCGCGATCTTCGCCGCTAGCGCATGAGCCGCCGTCCGCAGTTGCGCCCGAGGCACAACGTCGAGCACGGTGCCGTAGCCCTTCAGCGTCAGGGCCGGAACGGGGTCGCACGTATACACCATCGCGCGCATCAGCTGCTGTGGCACGAGGCGAGCCAGATGAGTCGCCGCACCGAGCGCGCCCCGGTCGACCTCAGGCAGCCCGAAAGTGGCATCATCGGCCGCGATCACGATGTCCGCGCTACCCGCCAGGCCCACGCCACCGCCGAGGCAGAAGCCCTGCACGGCGGCGATGACCGGCACCGCGCACTCGTAGACCGCAGCGAACGCGGCAAAGCAGCCGCGGTTCGCGGCGATCAGAGCCGCATGGCCGTCGGGCCGCTGCATTTCCTTGATGTCAACGCCCGCGCAGAAGCCGCGTCCCGCCGCGGCAAGGACCACGGCCCGCACGCCGGGGTCGCCGCCGGCCCCCGCGATGACATCGGCCAAGTCTAGCCAGCCTTGCGCCGGCAGCGCGTTAACTGGCGGGAAGTCAATCACCACCTCGGCGACCCCGCCGCCGGTGGTCAGCTCGACAGCCATCGCCGGTACCTCGCTCGCGACTCAACCTAGCGTTTGCTTGGTCAGGGTAACACTAGGCCGCAGGCGAGGGCCCGAGATCGTCGGCCAGCCGGTAACCATCGAGCCCCCGCGGAACATAGCGCCGGCAGAACCCTGCAGGCTATCGAGCCCTTGCCCGGTCACCTAGCATGTGGCCCATGCGACCAGCGGTAGTGATCACCGGGGGCACCAGGGGCATCGGGGCCGGCCTCGCGCGGGCCTTCCTGTCGTCGGGCCACCGCGTGATGGTCTGCGGCCGCACGCCGCCTGCCGAGCTACCGACCGCGGACGGGCAGAGCGCCGTGTTCCGCCAGGCCGACGTGCGCGACGCCGCGCAGGCCAGCGCGCTGATCCGCACGGCTGCGGACGAGTTCGGCCGGATCGACGTGCTGATCAGCAACGCAGGCGGCTCGCCGGAAGTGGCTGCGTCGGACGCGTCGCCCCGTTTCCTGGCGAAAATCATCGAGCTCAACCTGACCGCGCCACTGCTGGTTGCCCAGTGCGCCAACGCGGTCATGCAGCAGCAGGAGCATGGCGGCGCGATCATCATGATCGGCAGCGTGAGCGGCACGAGGCCCTCGCCGGGTACCGCGGCGTACGGCGCGGCCAAGGCGGGGTTGCATCACCTGGTGACCAGCCTCGCCATCGAATGGGCTCCGAAGGTGCGGCTAGCCTGCGTCGCACCGGGATTCGTGGCCACAGAGGCCGCTGCCGATCACTACGGCGACGCGGCGGCGGTAGGCGCGGCCGTGCCGCTCGGCCGGCTCGCCACTCCCGCTGACATCGCCGCTGCCTGCCTGTTCCTGGCCTCACCGCAGGCCTCTTACGTCAGCGGAACGACCCTGGTCGTGCACGGTGGCGGCGAGCCGCCCGCATTCCTGGCCGCCCGCGGCTAGACGCCCGGCCCTATACCGTCAGCCGCCAGGCCGGTATACCCTCCGAGGAAGTAGAACACGTTTCAGTTGAGGGGCGCGCGATGGTGGCATCGATCAAGACTCACCAGGATGAAGTCGGCCTGACCGACGGGATGCTGTTCATCGAAGGCTCGTGGGAATCAGGCTCGGCGGACCAGACCTGGAGCCATTCGCACCCGGCCACCGGGGAGCAAGTCGCCTCGTTCCCCGTCGCCGGGCCCGCGGACGTCGACCGCGCGGTCCGCGCCGCCCGCACTGCGTTTGACGAGGGCACCTGGCCGCGGGCCCGCGCGCAGCAACGGGTTGCCGTGCTGCAGCGGATCGCCGGCCTGGTTCGCGACCACGGCGACGAGTTGCTCGCGCTGCAAGCCCTGGATAACAGCGTCCCGCTGAGCTTCGGCGCGGTCTACGGAATGTCGGCTGCCTTCGTAGCCGACGTGTTCGACCACCATGCCGGCTGGGTAGACAAGCTGGCCGGCGAGACGCTGCCGCCTTACCAGGGCGGCGACCACCTGGTGATGACGCTGCGCGAGCCGGTCGGGGTCGTCGCGGCGATAGTCCCGTGGAACGCCCCGCTGCTGCTGACAGCGCAGAAACTGGCCCCGGCGCTGGCGGCGGGCTGCACGGTCGTGCTGAAGCCCTCGGAATACGCGACCTTCGCCGTGCTGCGGCTGGTCAAGCTGATCGAAGAGGCCGGGCTCCCGGCCGGCGTGCTGAACGTCGTAACCGGACCGGGTGATCCAACCGGCGACGCGCTGATCAACCATCCCATGGTGGACAAGATCTCGTTTACCGGCAGCCGCGCTGTTGGCCGGAAGATCATCGAAGCGTCGGCGGCGGGCTTCAAGCGGGTCAGCCTGGAACTGGGCGGAAAGAGCCCGGCCCTGGTGTTCGCCGATGCGGACGTCTCCACGGCGGCCGCGATGACCATGGGCACCGTCACGCTGGGCCTGTCCGGCCAGGTCTGCCTGGCGCAGACCCGGGCGCTGGTACACCGGGACAAGGCGGAGGAGTTCCTCGCCATGGCCGAGATGATCGCCGGGATGGTCAGCTACGGCAATCCGTTCGACCCGGCGGTGACCGCCGCACCGCTGATCAACCAGCGCCAGCTCGACCGCGTGCTCGGCCTGATCGAGACGGGCCAAGCCGAGGGCGCGCGCCTGGTCTGCGGCGGCACCCGCGGCGAGGGCGAGCTAGCGGCGGGTAACTTCGTCGCGCCGACGCTGTTCACCGACGTGCGCAACGACATGACGATCGCCCGCGAGGAGATCTTCGGCCCGGTGCTGTCGGTCATCCCGTTCACTGACGAGGAAGAGGCCATCAAGATCGCGAACAGCACCGAGTACGGGCTGGCCGCCACGGTCTGGACCGCCGACATCAAGCGTGCGATGCGGATGACCAAGGCCTTGCGAGCCGGGACGGTCGGCATCAACGGCTATCAGCTCGAGCCGCACGCGGCATTCGGCGGGTACCGGCAATCGGGCATCGGGCGCGAGGGCGGGCGCACTGCGATCGAGTCCTACACCGAGGTCAAGACCGTACTGCTGCCGTTCACCGACGAGATGATGTAGGCCTGCTGGGGGCTCCGCCCCCCGGGGTACTACCGCATGCCCCCGGCCGCGGCGGGGCCCGTCCTGGGTGGACGGGCCCCGGTGTTGAGTGGGTGACGGCCTGGCCGTCAGTGGAGCGGCACCGAGATGTGACTCGGCGTCGGGGTGACGCCGATGACGCCAGCCTCCGGTGCCGGGTTGGGCACGATGACACCGAATCCGCACTGGCCGGTCGCGTTGCCGCCGACTTCGTTGGGTCCGGTGTTGGCGTCACCGTACTGATCAGCGGGACTGTTGTTCTGGCAGACGAAGTTGCCCTGGATCACATTGCCCAGGTCCTCGTTGGCATCGGGGTTGGTGGGACTAGTGATGTTCTCGTTCACCACGTTGCCGCCGATGTGATTCCGGAACATGCCCCACCAGCACGA
>JBKQTJ010000349.1:0-9800 GCA_052143255.1 Streptosporangiaceae bacterium
GTTGCCTCATCGAAGCGATCCGGCAGGTTGAGCATCTCGCCGGCTGTCCTGGCCATCGTCTTGGCCGCTGCGGTGTTCTTCGCGGCCTCCTGGGGGTACCTGAAGCTGCTCATCGGGCCCACCCCGCCCGGCACGCTGCCGGGCGGCGGCGGTTCCCTCCTGCACAACCACGCCGTCCTCGAGGGGTTCGGCGCACTGCTGGGGGTGGCCCTGGTCGCCGGGCTGCTGATCGCGGTCCCGCGGATCTCCCCGCTCGCGGCCGGGCTGCCCGGCCTCGCGCTGCTCGCCTGGACCGGCCTGTACCTGTTCAGCGTGCGGCGCGCGGTCCAGTACATCCCGCTGAAGACGCGGCCCTACGGCACCGGCTTCGAGGCCCTGCTCTTCGACGGGGTGCTGGCCCTAGCGGGCCTGGTCATGATCATCCCGCTGTTCATTCCCTCCCGGTGGCGGAGTGGGCCGGTGGTGACCGGCCCGGCGGCGTCCTACGCGGGCAGCACGGCTACTTTCCCGGACCTGCAGGCCACCCAGACCATGCACGCCGACGGCGGCCTGCTGTCCGACTGGACTAGGCCGCAGCCGCAGGCCGACCCGAACGGCCCGGGCGCCTCCGGTTCTCCGCAAGCGCCCTGGGGCCCGCCGAGTACACCTAGTGACCTGGCATAAACCGGACATAGATCTCAGAGACTGCTACCGTCTCGGAACCCACCACGCTTCACACGTGTTCACCGACGGCCTAGGCCCGTTAAGGGACGGTGGGCCCCCGGGTACCTTCTTTGGTACCCGGGGGCCCACCGAGTCGGGCTTGAGGCGGGCGGGTCAGGCGGCGTGGAACTGCTCGGCTTCGGTCGAGCCGGACAGGGCGACCGTCTCGGCCTTGGGGGAGATCGCCGAGGTCACCTGGTCGAAGTAGCCGGTGCCGACCTCGCGCTGGTGCCGGGTTGCGGTGTAGCCCTCAGCCTCGGCCGCGAACTCCGCGTCCTGCAGCTCCACGTACGCGGACATGCCCCTGTCGGCGTACCCGCGGGCCAGATGGAACATCGACTGGTTCAGCGCGTGGAAGCCGGCCAGGGTGATGAACTGGAACTTGTATCCCATCGCCCCGAGTTCACGCTGGAATTTCGCGATCGTCGCCTCGTCCAAGTGCGCACGCCAGTTGAACGACGGCGAGCAGTTGTAGGCGAGCATCTGGTCGGGGTAGATGCCCTTGATCGCCTCGGCGAACTGGCGGGCAACCGTGAGATCCGGAGTCGAGGTTTCCATCCAGAGCAGTTCCGAGTAAGGCGCGTAGGCTAGCCCGCGCGCGATGCAGGACTCCAGCCCGTTGCGGACGCGGTAGAAGCCCTCGGCAGTGCGCTCGCCGGTGACGAACCGCTGGTCACGCTCGTCAACGTCACTGGTGATGAGGGTCGCCGCCTGCGCGTCGGTGCGGGCCACGATCAGGCTGGGCACGCCGCAGATGTCGGCGGCCAGCCGCGCGGCGGTCAGCGTCTTGATGTGCTGACCGGTCGGGATCAGCACCTTGCCGCCGAGGTGGCCGCACTTCTTCTCGGACGCGAGCTGGTCTTCCCAGTGCACGCCGGCCGCACCGGCCGCGATCATGGACTTCATGAGCTCAAACGCGTTCAGCGCACCGCCGAAGCCAGCCTCGGCGTCGGCGACGATCGGGGCCAGCCAGTGCGGAGCGCCGTCGTTCTGAGACTCTGCCCAGGTGATCTGGTCGGCCCGCAGCAGTGCGTTGTTGATGCGGCGCACCACCGCCGGCACCGAGTTGACCGGGTACAGGCTCTGGTCCGGGTAGGTCTGGCCGGCCAGGTTCGCATCGGCCGCGACCTGCCAGCCGGACAGGTAGATCGCTTGCAGGCCTGCCTTCACTTGCTGGACGGCCTGGTTGCCGGTGAGTGCGCCGAGCGCGTTGACGTAGCCGCCGGAGTTCAGCAATGACCACAGTCGCTGTGCCCCGAGGCGGGCCAGAGTGTGCTCTTCTCGGACAGATCCACGCAGCTTGACTACGTCTTTCGCGCTGTACGTGCGCTCGATGCCAGACCAGCGCGGATCTGTCGCCCACTGCTGGTGCAACGCCGCTGCCTGGCTATCGATCTTGCTCGGGCCCTGCTGCTTTGGTACTGAGTGGCCGTTGGCGTACGCGTTCCCTGAACCGTTGGGCGTGCCCTCGAGGCGACCGTCGTTCACGTGAGCCCTCCTGGTCATTGTCGTCCCCGGGTGATGCCTCTCAGGTTGCCCAACGTGACAGCAGGTTACTAGGGGTGTAGGTACTAAATATCTCCCAGTCTTTGGTTATAGTGAAGAAGTGAAGATTTTCACCGAAGAAGAATCGCGATCCTTGCCAGAAGCTGGGCTAGACCTTGACTTGTTCGGCCAGCGGCTCCGCCACATCAGGCGCGCTCGCGGGCTGACGCTGGCCGAGCTCGGCGAGCGGGTCGGCCGGGCACCGTCGGTGCTGTCGCTGCTGGAGAACGGCCGCCGCGAGCCAAAGCTGTCATTGATCGAGGCGCTCGCGTTGGCGCTGGCGGTGCCAGCCGACGAGCTGATGCGCAAGCAGCCGCCCAGCCGCAGGGCACAGCTGGAGATCGCCCTCGCGGAAGCTCAGCGTGATCCCGCGCTGGCCGGGCTGGAACTGCCGCCGCTGCGAGTCGGTGCGAAGGTGCCGAACGACGTGCTCGAGCACGTGCTGGCCCTGCACCGGGAACTGCAGCGACAGCGCGCGAGGCACCCGGCTACGCCGGAGGAGGCCCGGGCGGCCAACGCGGACCTGCGGGCAATGATGCGTGATCGGGGCAACTACTTCGCCGAGATCGAGTCCGCGGCCGCAGAGGCACTCGCCCCGGTTGGGTACAACGGCGGCGCTCTCTCGCAGGGCATGCTGCTGTCAGTGGTCAGTCACCATGGTTTCACCGTGCGCTACGTGCAAGACCTGCCGCGCTCCGCCCGCTCGGTGACCGATCTGCGCAACCGGCGGATCTACCTGAAGCAGGAACCGCTTGGCATGCACACGCCACGAGCCGTGCTGCTGCAGACGCTCGGCCACTTCGTGCTCGGCCACCATGCTCCCGCCGACTTCGGCGAGTTCCTGCGGCAGCGGGTCGAAGCGAACTATTTCGCCGCTGCCGTACTGGTACCCGAACAGGCCGCGGTGCGATTCCTGCGGGAAGCCAAGAGCGCACGGGACATCGCGATCGAGGACCTGCGGGATGTGTTCTCGGTCTCCTACGAGATGGCCGCGCACCGGCTGACCAACCTGGCCAGCCACCACCTGGAGATTCCGTGCCACTTCGTCAAGAACGACGAGGGCGGAATCATTTACAAGGCCTACGAGAACGACGGCGTGGTGTTCCCCGCGGATCCGGCAGGCGCCATCGAGGGCCAGCGCATGTGCCGGCTGTGGTCGGGCCGGCAGGTGTTCACGGCACCCGACCGGTTCAGCCCGTACTACCAGTACTCCGATACGCCGTCCGGCACGTACTGGTGCACCGCGCTCGTCGATTCCGGACGCGAGCGGGGCTTCGCGATCACGTTCGGCGTGCCGTACGAGGATTCCCGCTGGTTCCGCGGCCGGGAAACGAGGATCCGGATGAGCTCGGCCTGCCCCGACCCAGCATGCTGCCAGCGCCCCCCGACCGCGCTCGCCGCGCGGTGGCACGGGATGGCCTGGCCGTCCGCCAGGGCGCACTCGCACATCCTGCTCGCGTTGCCGGCGGGCAGTTTCCCCGGCGTCGACGAGGCCGACGTCTATGAGTTCCTGGACCGCCACGCAGCCAGCTAGCCGGCTGCGGCGCACGCCGGACAGGCGGACCTCATCCGCGAGCGATCGATGGCAGGAAAGGCTGGCAGTAGTGATCAGCCGAACCGCGGGGCGCGCTTCTCGCGCAGGGACGCCAGGCCTTCCTTAACGTCCTCGCCCATGAACGTGAGCATCTCGTAGGCAGCGGACTGGTCGAAGATGGGCCCGGCGTTGCGGATCCAGCCGTTCAGTGCGCGCTTGGTCAGCCGGATGGCGAGCTGCGGGCCGCTGGCCAGGTGCGTGGCCACGCGCATGGCCTCGGTCAGTACCTCATCACGGGGCAGCGCTTTCGACACCAGGCCGATGCGCTCGGCTTCCTCGCCGGTCACCATCTCCCCCGTCATGAGGTAGTACTTCGACCGGGCTAGGCCGCAGAGCAACGGCCAGATGATGGCGGCGTGATCCCCGGCGGCGACACCGAGCCGGACATGCCCGTCGCCGAGCCGAGCGTCGGTAGCGCAGATGCTGATGTCGGCAAGCAGCGCGACGACCAGGCCGGCCCCGACCGCGACGCCGTTGATGGCCGAGATGATCGGCTTCTCGCAGTTGACCATGTTGTAGACCAGGTCGCTCATCTCGGCCAGCATGCTGGTGACCAGGCCGTAGTCGCCGATCTGCCGCTCGACCATGGCGAGGTCGCCACCGGCTGAGAAGGCCCGGCCGGCGCCGGTTACCACCGCGACCCTGGTCTGCTCGTCCCGGCTGATGTCGGCCCATATCGTGGCCAGTTCGCGGTGCATGTCCTCGTGCGCGGCGTTCAGCACCTCCGGACGGTTCAGCGTGACGAGCAGCACGCCGTCGGCCTGCCGCTCGAGCGTGAGGTGCTGGTACTGAGCGATATCCATGGGGCTCGGCGTCCTCTCCTGGCGGTCTGGATCACTGATCTCGTTGTGCCGGTGCCGTCATGATGACAGGGCACGGTCCAGCGGAGCGCGCCGCGATCGGCAGACCGTGCAGGCACCAGATGACCGATCTGCTCCGCTTAGTGCCGCCCGGGCGAGCTCGGGGCAGCGCGAGCGCCGCCCAGGTCGCCGCCGAACGTCTCCCGTTTGGTTGCTGCGCACTGTGGCGCCAGAGGCTCGGCACGGATTAACCTGGGTATTACTGCACAGTAACTTGCGGTTCCTGCGCAGTCGATAACCTCGGTCGACCGGCCCGGCAGCCGGCCGAGCGCGTGACGGAAAGGCCAGCAGACGATGAGCGGTCCTGAAGAGAACGCGAGCGGGTTCTCCCTTGCGCTGTCAGATGACGTCAGGAATATGAAGGAATGGGTACATGAGTTCGCCAGGGACGTGATCAGGCCCGCGGCAGCTGAGTGGGATGAGCGCGAGGAGACGCCCTGGCCGATCATCGAGGAAGCGGCCAAGATCGGCCTCTATTCGCTTGATTTCTTCGGCACTCAGTGGCTGGATCCGAGTGGCCTGGGCACCGTTGTCGCGTTCGAGGAGCTTTTCTGGGGCGACGCTGGGATCGGCCTGTCGCTGGTGGGATCCGGGCTGGCGGCCGTAGCAGTCGCGAGCAACGGGACCAACGAGCAGATCGGCGAGTGGCTGCCGCAGATGTTCGGCAGTCCAGGGGACGTGAAGCTGGGGGCATTCTGCTCGTCCGAGCCCGACGCGGGCAGCGATGTCGGCGCCATCCGCACCAGGGCCGTGTATGACCAGGCCACCGACGAATGGGTGCTTACCGGCACGAAGACCTGGGCGACCAACGGTGGCATCGCCGATGTGCACGTCGTGGTCGCGTCGGTCGAGCCGTCGCTCGGCAGCCGCGGCCAGGCCAGCTTCATTGTGCCGCCGGGCACGCCAGGCCTGTCCCAGGGACAGAAATTCCGCAAGCACGGCATCCGTGCGTCGCACACCGCCGAAGTGATCCTGGACAACGTCCGGGTGCCCGGCCGGTGCCTGGTCGGCGGCAAGGAACGGCTCGACGCCCGGCTGGCCCGCATCGCGGAGGGCGGCGCGAGCGGCGAGCAGGCCGCGATGAAGACGTTCGAGCGGTCCCGGCCGAGCGTGGCCGCGATGGCAGTCGGCGTCGGACGGGCTGCGCTCGAGTTCGCCGCTGAGTACGCGACGCAGCGCGTTCAGTTCGGTCGGCCGATCGGGCAGAACCAGGGCGTCGCCTTCATGCTGGCCGACATGCAGGCCTCGGTGGACGCGGCCAGGCTGCTGACCTGGCGGGCGGCGTGGATGGCGCGCAACGGCGTGCCTTTCGAGCACGCGGAGGGCTCGATCTCCAAGCTGGTCGCGGGGGAGACCGCGGTGAAAGTGACCGAGCAGGCTATCCAGATTCTTGGGGGGAACGGGTACACCAGGGAGTTCCCGGTCGAGCGCTGGCATCGGGACGCGAAGATCTTCACGATTTTCGAGGGCACGTCGGAGATCCAGCGCATGATCATCGGTAGGGCCGTCACCGGGCTGGACGTGCGCTAATAGCCGCAGGTCATGGCGCTGGTGCGGATCTTAAAAGGGCCCGTGAACTCCGGTTCCCGGCGGTCGGCCGTTTGCCCGTTATTCCTGGTTGGTTCCCGCCAGTTCCCGATATCGTGCTGAGTTGGTGCTGACCCCCTAACCGTTAGGGTAGGTCGTTTCACGGGCTGGAAACAGGAGCGCGGCCGGAGTGCGCAGCTCGCGATCGTGTGTCGCCTGGCCTCTCCTGAGAGCCTTGCGCAGGTTCGAGTCCTCAGCGGGGCTCCACGCAGACCGTCCCGACGGTCATGCCTGTCTTGCAGCCGGCCAGCTTGTGATTGAAGGCAGATTCGAAGTCCCAGCCCGGCGAAGCTAGCGTGTTTCTGGCGGCCTTGGAGCGGTCACGGCGGCCATTAGCTGGAGCGTCATGGCGGGCGAGTGATCACCGTCAGGACTTGGGGCTTGACGGCTTGGGATTCTTGGCGTGGCGAGCAGGCCAGCGGCCGACATCCGTGTACCTGTACCTGATGTATTAGCCGGCGACCTACCATCTACCCAGGCGTATCAGGGATGCGGTTCGTCAGGAAGACCGCCCGGATCTGCCGATGTGAGCGACCGGCATCGCATTCTTATGCAGAGGCCAGCATCTCCATTCGTGATCAGCAATGCCGTGAGAGGTACGTGACTGGGCGCTGGTACCCCACCCTCGGGTGGGCCGGATCGCCGAATCCGGCGTCGGTTGAGGCGCAGACCCCTGATGCTGGTCCCGAGCGCGGATCGGCGCTTATCTCTAGCCGGCTTGCGAGAAGCCCTGCTAGAGGAGGGTTTCTGCGTCGTTGACATGTCGCTGACGCGGGGTTCTGCGCGGATGGCCGCGGTCAGCGTTTTGTGGTGCCGCGTTCCCGGGCGCGTTGCTGGCCGATGTGGCGGGCTGCTTGCTCGCGGAGGGCGGCGTTCTCGGCGCGGAGGCGGGTGATTTCCTGGCGTGCGGCGTCGAGGCGTGCGCGGAGCGAGTCGGCGGTGGCGCGCTGGGCAGCCTTTGTGCTGGCTGTCCGGGACGGTGAGGAGCGCAGCCCGGTGATCAGGTCGCGGATGCCCGGGTTGCGGTAGAGCCAGGTTCGGGACACGCCGGCCGCGGCTGCGACGGCGCTGAAGGTGATCGCGTGGCCGGATCGGTCGAGGTGCTCGATGGCGTCGGTGGCCTTGGTGAGCGCACCCTGGTGGCGGTCGGCGGCGGCCTGGGCGAGGTAGCGGGTGTTGTCAGCTCGGGTCATGGCCGGTCTCCTGCGGGTCGGCGCCGATGGCTTCGAGGGCGGGGATGATCTTTTCGAGGTTCGTCTGGACCTGGCGGAGGTTCGCGGCGAGGCGGGTCTGGCCGTTCGCCTCGGCCCGGGTTATCAGGCGCAGGTTGGTGGTGGCCTGACGTCGGTGGATGTCGAGGAACTGCGGGGTGGTCTGGAAGTCCGGGCAGGTCAGACAGGCGTTAGGGTGCGGGCAGTCCTGCTGCGGCGGTCGGCCGCAGTAACCGTTCGGAAGGCTGTCCTGGACCCTGGACAGGTTGTGCTTGACCCATTCGGCAGTCGCGGTCGGCGCGTCCGGGTCGTAGCCGATGGTCGCCCCGGCAATGTTGACCCGCTGGCGCTGGTAACGGTCGAACGCCTCGCGGATGGTGGAGTCGTGGATCCGGGCGTAGTGCGCGGTCATGTGCGGGCTCGCGTGACCAAGGAGCTTCTGCACGACGTGCTGAGGGACGCCGCTGTTGATGAGCCGGGTTCCCAGGGTGTGGCGAAACTGGTGGCCGGTCACGGTGACCGGCTGGCCGGCCTGGTCGCGCAGGCCGATGACGCGCTGCCAGTGCACGAGCTGGCGGGTGAAGGAGCTGTGCGAGTAGGGCTTCTGCCCGTCGCTGTTCCTGGCGATCCCGGGGAACAGCCAGGGGCTGCCCGCCGGCCATTGCCGCAGGACGTGCTCTTGCTGGGCGCGGATCGCCGCCGCGGCCCTGGCGCTGAGCGGTATCAGCTGCTCGGCCCGGACCTTGACGGCCTCAAAACGCAGGCAGGGCCAGCCGGCACTGTCGTCGAGGACTGGGTTGAACGGCAATGTGCAAGCGTCGCCGCCGCGCAGCCCGGTCTCGATCAGCACAACGACGAGGTTGCGGGTCGTGGCGTGCGGGATCCTCGAAAGCGCGGCATCGGACTCGAGCTGTGCCATCACGAACTCAGGGATGAAGCGGGCTACCTGGTCATGGTGGAAGGGGAGCTCCTCGACATAGATGACGGCGCCGGGCGCGAGCCGGGGAAGCCAGCCATGACGGTGGCAGGCGTCGGTGAACACCCGGAGCATGCTCAGCGACAGCGCCCGGGTGCCGGCCGAATAGCCCTTGTCCAGCAGCCACGACAGGTAGTCCTCCAGGACCGGCCGGGTGATCCCGGCCTCGCCGGCGATACCGGGGTGGCGCTCAGCAAGGAACGCCGAGAACCGGGACATCGCCAGTGCCCCGGCGTTGATGGTGGTGAACGCGCACCCGGTGGCCAGGCGGAACCGGGACCACCGCTTGACCGCCTCGCGCAGCCAGTCCTGGGTAATGGTGTCGAACCGCGCCGCGCCCCGCCCGCGACGGGCGGCCACGCCCAGGCGACCAGCGTCCCAGTGGTCGCTGGCGTACTCGCCGTCGAGCCCCGCGGCCTGGCCGCCGGCCAGCACCTGGCGGAGTCTTGCCGCGGCGGCCGCGCTCATTGCGCGTTCCCGCCCTGATCCCACACCCCAGCTCGGGTCAGGGCCTCGCGCACGTCAGCTGCGTCGAGATGGATGTAGGTCTGGCTGGTGGTGGTCGACGACCGGTGCGTGAGCAGCCGGGCGACGACCTCGATCGGCACGCCGCTGCGGATCATCTCAGTGGCGTGCGTGTGCCTCAGCATGTGCGCGGTGAAAGCGATCCCGGTGCGCTCGGCGATGCGGCCGATCAGCTGGTGAACGGTCCGGTAGCACAGCGGCTGCCCGGCCGGCCCGGCGAACAGGTTGACGAACACGTAATCGGAATCGATGTCGCCGTATTCAGCGTGCATGTACTCCGAGTACAACCGCACCAGCGGCGCCGACACCGGGATCACCGCGGCCTCCCTCAGCTTGGCGCGCGCCCCGTTCGCATTGCCGGCCCGCGGCACGATATAGATCTCCCGGTCGCGGCTGATGAAGTCGGCATGCCGCAGCCCGAGCGCCTGGCCCACGCGCATCCCGGTCTCGGCCAGCAGCGCCAGCAGGAACCGGTCCCGCAGGTGCTCGCACGCAGCCAGGATGGCGGCCACCTGGCCGGCATCGAGGATGCGCGGCGCGCGGCGGAGACCATAACAGTCGCGTGCTACATCGGCCACAACAAACACACCGCTACAGAGAACGTGTCCACGACGAGGCCAAGAACCCTTCAGCAGCTACATCGGACACAATCCAGGCCGGCTAGAGATAACGGCGGTTATGGAGGGTGCGGGCCGGCCTTGCTGCCTGCCTGGTGGCCCTGGCGGGTCTGGGTTGTTGCCGGCGGGACGGTGAGGCGGTTGAGGATCATGGCGAGCAGGTCGCCGGGGACGGCCTCGGGG
>JBKQTJ010000350.1:0-19593 GCA_052143255.1 Streptosporangiaceae bacterium
GATCAAGGCCTGCGTCGGCGGCGTCGCCGCGGCCGTGACCGGAGACCCTGCCGTGTTCGTCTCGGTGTCAGCCGCCCATCAGGGGCCGGACGGCGGCGGGCCGGTCGCCGCCATCGGCGACCTCGGCGACAGGCCCGCGTAGGCAACCGCGCCCCGCGCGGCAAGCTCGGCGTTGTCCGCGATGTGGCGCCGGTTGACCGCGACGCTGCGGCCATCGCTTAGTTCCTCGACCGCTGCCAGCACCGCAGGCGTCACTGCCTGGCCGGTCACGCCCGCACGGCGCACCCGCTCCACCGCCTCTGTCACGATGGCCTCAAGGTCAAGACCGCCCGCCGGCGGGCGGGCCAGCAGAAGCCCGCCGGAGGGAACGAGCTGCCAGTGCGTGGCCGCTACCCTGGCGGCCTCGGCGGCGTGCGTGACGGTCGCCGAGACGGGCGGGCCGCCGTTACCGCTGTAGAACATCGGCAGGGTCGAAGTCTGCCAGCCCAGCACCGGGACTCCGAGCGTCTCCAGCAGCTCCGCGGTGGCGCTGACGTCCAGGATCGACTTGGCGCCCGAGCAGACGACCACCGCCGGGGTGCGCGCCAGCTGCGGCAGGTCGGCGGAGATATCCAGGGTCTCGGCGAAGCCGCGGTGCACCCCGCCGATGCCGCCCGTGCCGACGAACCGGATGCCGGCCGCCCGGCAGACAGCCAGCGTGCCGCCGACGGTCGTAGACCCGAGCGCGCCCTGGACGACGCAGGCGGCGAGATCGCGCGCGCCCACCTTGCGGGCGCTCGGGCCAGCGTCGGCGAAGCGCTTCAGCTCAGCGGCAGCTAGTCCCACTCGCACGACGCCATCCAGCACGCCGATCGTGGCTGGCGTCGCGCCCGCGGCCCGGACCCGCTGCTCCGACTCCAGTGCGGCATCCAGCCCGCGGCCGGCCGAGAACCCGTGCGACACCAGCGTCGTCTCCAGCGCGACGACTGGGCGGCCGAGGCTGAGCGCATCGGCGATCTCACCCGTCAGCTGCGGCGCCAAGGTCACGGCATCGCCCCCATCTTCGCTACCGCCCGGGCCGCGGCGGCCAGGCCAAGTTCGACTCCGCCGACCAGGTACCCGGCCGCGAAAGCATCGCCCGCTCCGGTTGAGTCGACCGCAACAGTGGGCACGGCCGGGAAGTGACTCCCGGCGACGCGGACGCCTTCGGCGCCCAGCTTAACGATCAGCCTGGTGTCATCGAGCAGGCCGCCGAGAAGGGCGGCCTCGGCCTCGTTCCCGAACACGACGTCGGGGCGGATCGAGACGATCAGCTCGCGGAAGCTCGCCACGCCGTACGACTCGATCATGGCGGTCGACGCAAGATCGACGGCCAGTCGCCCCGATCGCCGGATCGCGGCCTGCGCGATCGCGACAGCCGCAGTGCGCATCGGCTCGTGCGCCAGCGCATAGCCGCTCAGGTGCAGCCACTCGCAGCCGTCCAGCCAGTCAGGCCTGACCTCACTCGCAGCCAGCGCCGCGCCCACGCCGCGGTCGGTCAGCATCGACCGCTGCCGCCCGCCGCTGGACAGCGAGACCACGACACCTGTATTACCGGGCACGATCGGGCCGACAAGTTCCACGCCGCGGCGCGCGAGCTCCGCGCTGGCGAGCTCGGCACCAAGGTCGGTCCCGCGCGCGGCGATCAGCCGGCTCCGCCCGCCCAGCGCGGTCACCCAGGCGGCGACGTTGGCTGCCTGCCCGCCCACGCCGAGGGACGTCGCTGCTGGCGTATCGGTTTCCTCGGTTAGCGGTCCTGACATGCGGACCACAACATCGAGATGCGCATCGCCGAGAACGCAGATCATCGCATCAGTGTCCACCAGGCAACGACTGGCTCGGCTGGCCCGTGCGTGTCCCGACAGTCACAAAAGAACGCACACCTGCATATCTGCGCGTGCACCGCCGCGTTGAACTCGGCGCACCATCCGGCCGGAGCGCGAGCTCAGCTCTTCGTGCCGGGGACCTTCGGCGTGTCGGTGTGCGGGCGGCGGGAGATCTTGCTGCCCAGCCAGACCAGCGGGTCGTACTTGCGGCCTACGACGCGCTCCTTCAGCGGGATCAGCGCGTTGTCTGTGATCTTGATATTCTCTGGGCAGACCTCGGTGCAGCACTTGGTGATGTTGCAGTAGCCCAGTCCGAAGTCATCCTGCGCGATCTCACGCCGGTCGCCTGTGTCCGCCGGGTGCATCTCCAGCTCGGCAATCCGCATCAGGAACCGAGGGCCGGCAAATGAGTTCTCGTTGTCGGCGTGGTCACGGATGACGTGGCATGTGTTCTGGCACAAGTAGCACTCGATGCACTTGCGGAACTCCTGCGACCGCTGCACGTCGACCTGCTGCATACGGAACTCGCCCAGCCCGATCGACGGGTCCGGGGTGAACGACGGGATCTGCCGCGCCTTCTCATAGTTGAACGAAACGTCGGTCACCAGGTCCCTGATCACCGGGAAGGTGCGCAGTGGCGTGATCGTCAGCACCTCGTCCGCGGTGAACGTGGACATCCGCGTCATGCAGGCCAGCCGCGGGCGGCCGTTGATTTCCATCGAGCAAGAGCCGCATTTACCGGCCTTGCAGTTCCAGCGGATCGCCAGGTCACCGGCCTGGGTCGCCTGCAGGCGGTGCAGCACGTCGAGGACGACCTCGCCCTCGTTGACCTCGACGGTGTAATCGGCGAGCCCGCCCTGACCGTGATCACCGCGCCAGACCCGCAGCGCTGCCTTGTAGCTCATCAGATCTCCTCGTGCGCGGCGGCTGGGGCGGCGGCGACCGGGCTCGCGGCCAGCTCTTCCTCGGTCATGTACTTCTTCAGCTCCGCCTGGTCGAACAGCGCGATCAGGTCGTCCCGCATGGGCGGCAGCGGCTGCTTCTTAACCGTTACCTTGTCGCCCTCCAGGGCGCAGACCAGGTTGACTTTGCGCCACTCCGGCCGCATGCCGGGGTAGTCGTCGCGGGTATGGCCGCCGCGGCTTTCCTGGCGCTCGAGCGCGGCCTGCGCGACGCAGTCGGCGATCAGCATAATGTTGCGCAGGTCCAGGGCCAGGTGCCAGCCGGGGTTGTAGGCGGCGCCGCCCTCGGCGGACACGTGCGCTGCGCGCTCGCGCAGCTTTTCCAGCTCCGCGAGCGCCTGCTTGATCTCGTCCTCGGTCCTGATGATGCCGACCAGGCTGCTCATGGTTTGCTGGACCTCGGCATGCACCGTGTAGGGATTCTCCCCGCCACTGCGCTGCAGCGGCGCGAGTGCCTCGGCGCTGGCCGCTGCGAGGTCAGTGTCGCTGGCCGCGGGTCGCTCGGCGCCTAGCGAGTCGACGTACTCGGCTGCGCCCATCCCGGCCCGCCGTCCGAAGACCAGCAGGTCCGACAGCGAGTTGCCACCGAGCCGGTTGGAGCCGTGCATCCCGCCGGACACCTCGCCGGCGGCGAACAGGCCGGGCACCACGGCTGCCTGGCTGTCCGGGTCCACCTCGACGCCGCCCATCATGTAGTGCTGGGCCGGGCCGACTTCCATCGGCTCCCTGGTGATGTCGACGCCGGCCAGTTCCTTGAACTGGTGGTACATCGACGGCAGCTTGCGCAGGATCTCCTCGGCCGGCCGCCGGGAGGCGATGTCCAGGAACACCCCGCCGTGCGGGGAGCCGCGCCCGGCCTTGACCTCGGAGTTGATCGAGCGGGCTACCTCGTCACGGGGCAGCAGTTCCGGCGGCCGCCGGTTATTGGCCTGGTCGGAGTACCAGCGGTCCGCTTCCTCCTCGGTGTCCGCGTACTGCGAGCGGAACACGTCGGGCACGTAGCCGAACATGAACCGCGTGCCCTCGGAGTTGCGCAGCACCCCGCCGTCACCGCGGACGGACTCGGTGACCAGCAGGCCGGCCACCGACAGGGGCCAGACCATGTGCGTGGGGTGGAACTGGACGAACTCCATGTTCAGCAGCGTCGCCCCGGCCAGCAGCGCGAGCGCGTGCCCGTCGCCGGTGTACTCCCACGAGTTCGAGCTGACTTTGAAGGTCTTGCCGATGCCGCCGGTGGCCAGGATCACCGAGGGCGCCTCGAAGACCACGAACCGGCCGGTCTCCCGGATATAGCCGAACGCCCCGGCTATCCGGCCGGCGGCATCCTTGATCAGCCGGGTGATCGTGGTCTCCGCGAAGACCCTGATCATCGCTTCCGGGTCGCCGTGCTCGACCGCGTCCTGCTGCTGCAGCGCTACGACCTTCTGCTGCAGCGTGCGGATCATCTCCAGGCCGGTGCGGTCGCCTACGTGGGCGAGCCGCGGGTACTCATGGCCGCAGAAATTCCGCTGGCTGATCTTGCCGTCCTTGGTCCGGTCGAACACTGCGCCCCAGGCCTCCAGCTCCCAGACCCGCTCCGGTGACTCCTTGGCATGCAGCTCGGCCATTCTCCAGTTGTTGAGGAACTTCCCGCCGCGCATAGTGTCCCGGAAGTGCACCATCCAGTTATCCAGCGGGTTCACGTTCCCCATCGCCGCCGCGGCGCCCCCCTCGGCCATGACGGTGTGCGCCTTGCCAAACAAGGACTTGGAGATGATCGCGGTCCGCTTTCCGGCCTGCCGGGCCTCGATCGCCGCACGCAGGCCAGAACCGCCGGCGCCGATCACTACGACGTCGTAGGGAAGCCGCTCGATGTCAGTCATGTTAAAGACCTCTTGCCTGAACGCTTAGAAAAACCGCGGGTCGTGGAACGCGTTCGCCGCGACTAGCCGGATGTACAGGTCCGTGAAGAGCACCCAGAACAGCGAAACCCAGGCCAGCTGCATGTGCTTTGCATTCAGCTTAGAAACCTGGGTCCACATCCAGTACCTGGCCGGGTGCTTGGAGAAGTGCTTAAGCCTGCCGCCGGTAATGTGCCGGCACGCGTGGCACGACAGCGAGTACAGCCAGAGCAAGCTGGCGTTCACGATCAGTACCAGCGTGCCGAGCCCCATGTGCCCCCACTGACCCGAGTGATTGCGGAATGCGATCACCGCATCCCAGCTCAGGATCACGTTGAAGATCAGTGCGACGTAGAAGAAGTACCGGTGCACGTTCTGCAGGATCAGCGGGAACCTGGTCTCCCCGGTGTACTTGGCGTGCGGCTCGCGCACTGCACAGGAAGCTGGCGCCCGCCAGAAGGCACGGTAGTAGGCCTTCCGGTAGTAATAGCAGGTGAACCGGAAGCCCATCGGACCCCAGATGATCAGGATCGCCGGAGTGAGCCAGCTCACCCACGGGATCCAGTCCCAGCCCGACCCCGCCGGGCATTTGTTCGCCAGGCACGGCGAGTACAGCGGCGAGATGTAGGGCTTCCAGAAGTAGTTCTCATTCACCAGCGATGCCCAGGTCAGGTAAATGACCACTGCGCCGAGCGCGATCGCGTTGATCGCAGGCTGCCGCCACCACTGATCGGTCCGCAAGGTCTTCTGGCTGATCTGCGCGCGCGTTTTGCCTGTCGCGTCCGTTATCTGCGTCATTCGTCGACGTCTCCGCCCTGGAACTCACTGGGATCGCTCCGGGTCCGCTAGGCGTTATTCGGTGCCGCCCGGATAAGGGCGAACGGCCGGATCGCAGCGGGCACGCGTCGCGTCAGAACCCTATTCCACTGGATACCACCTGCCGGCCGTCGGCGGGGATTCAGCACGTGTGACACTCACTACATTGCCAGCGAATTGCGCGGGTCCGCTGCGGCCCTCAGCCCGCCCGCGCTCACCGGCTGACCCTGACGAGCCGACACCGGCAACAGGTAACGCCCGCTAGGCCAGGCATATACGTAACCCGCTAAGCCGCGCAAATAACGCGTTACTGCCCACTCCGGCCTGCTGCTTTACCGCTGACCAGCGCTAGGACGTGGTCAACGGACACTGCCTGACGGACGTGACCGCCGAACCCGGTGCTGGTCACGGCCATGAATAGCGAGTTCAGTATGGCCTCCTCGGTTGCCTCGATCACGGCCGTGAAAACCAGATCAAGATCATTATCGGGAACGGGTTCGTTCTCCCGCCCAGGCACCTGCTGGCTCGCCGTGCTGATGGCTAGTGCGTAATCCCCGCTGCGACCGGAGAAGTCAGAGCCCGCTCGTGCCAGGCCGGCAAAAGCGCGCCGTGCGACCCGGTCAAGCTGGCGCGCGCAGAGCCCAGCGTCGGTGCCGAGCACCACCACGCAGGAGTTCCCACCGTCGGCGGGCTCCGCCCCCCGACGACCTTCCGGCGGTACCGGCACGCCAGCCACTGTCAGCGTGCCGCTGAAGTTGGACTGCACGAGCGCGCCCACGGTCACGGTGCGGTTCCGCAGGCTAACCAGCCGGGACGAGGTGCCGATGCCGGCTTTAAAGCCCAGCGCGCCAGCTCCGGTGCCAGCCCCGACGCAGCCCTCCGCGACGGGGCCGGCTGCCGCAGTGTCCAGGGCGGCGCGTACGTGCTCTTCGGAGATCGCGCGAGCCCAGCCATCAGAAAGGTAGCCATCATTGGTCTCGGCCACGACCGGGTTGAGCGTGCCGGCGTAGTCATTGCCCGGCAGCCCGTGCAGGTAGCTGAGTAGCGCGTCGGCCACCCGGAACACCGACAGGGTGCTGGTCAGCAAAACCGGTGTCTCGATTACGCCAAGCTCGCGCAGCTGCGTGCTGCCGACCATTTTGCCGTAGCCGTTATAAACGGCCAGCCCGGCAGGCAGCGATCCTTTTCTGTCTGCCGTTCCGCGCAGCAGCGCGTCATGCACGATCGCGGTGACGCCGGTCCTGATGTGCTGGCCCGCGATAAGCGTGGCGTGCCCGACCCGGATGCCGGGCACGTCTGTGATCGCATTGGCCGGGCCTGATGGCAGGATGCCCGGAGCGAGGCCGAGCTCGCGGGCCCTGGCCGGACCGGTCACGACGCTGGCTTCGGCCAGGGCAGGATGCAGGTCGGGCTCGGGGCTCCGACCGCCTGCACACGGGCCGGAATCCCGGTCTGCGGGTCGATCCGCATCGTGATCACCTCGTGCGAGCGCTCGTTCGCGACGTAGAGGAGTTCGCCGTCCAGATAGATGTGCCGTGGCCAGACTCCGACCGGGACCTCGGTGACCTGCCGCGGCAGGTCGCGGTCCAGGCGGAACACCGACACGGCGTCCGGGCCGCGGTTGGCGACGTACAGGTAGCGGCCGTCGCTGGCCAGCTCAGACGGCTGGTTCTTACCCTCGGTCAGGCTCGCCGCGACGGCGCCAACGAAGTTCCAGTCCTGGTCGTAACTGAGCACCTCCCCGGTGAGCTCGGCGGTGACGTAGTACCGGTCGCCGACTGGCAGCACGTGTCGCGGGCCTGAGCCAGCGGGCGCCGTAGCGACATCGCTGAGTTCGAGACGGCCGTCCTGCGTTAGCTCGTACTGGTAGATCGCGTCTCCGCCAAGGTCAATGACGAGCAGTCCGCCGCTGACCGCGCGAACCATGTGCGGGTGCGCGCCGGCCTGGCGCGGGTGTTCGCCGTGCAGCTCGTGCTGAACCAGGTCAGTGCGCCGCCCGAGCTGCCCCTGCGGGCCGAGCTCGTGGACGCTGATGCTGCCGCCGCTGTAGTTCGCGGTGATCAGGAACCGGCCCGACGGGTCGACGGCCAGGTGGGCGGGTTCGGCACCGCCGGTTTCGGCGCTGCCGCGAGGCAGCACCGGCCCGCTGTCCGCGAGTTCCCACGCGTGCACGCGGCCCTGGTCGGTCTCGGCGACCGCGTACAGCACCGGCAAGCTCGGATGCCACCCGATCCAGGACGGAGATTCCGCCGGGATGAGGGTCGTCACCTGGTCGCCGTCGATGAGGGCGACTCCCGAGCCGTTGCCCTTCTCACCCGAGTAGCCGCCGATCAGCAACCTGGCCATGATGCTCCGAAGCTCGTCTTGAGGTTGGTGATCAGAGTTCCTGCCCGCTCGCGGCGCCGGTACTCAATGCCTTGCGCAGGAAATCCACCTGGAGCAGCAGCAGGTTCTCCGCGACGTCTTCCTGCGAGGCCAAGTGGGTGACGCCCGACAGCGGCAGCACGGTGTGCGGCCGGCCAGCTGCCAGCAGTGCCGAGGAGAGGCGGAGAGAGTGCGCCACCACCACGTTGTCGTCGGCCAGACCGTGGATGAGCATCAGCGGCCTGGACAGCTTCGAAGCGTCGGCAAGCAGCGACGATCGCTCGTAGGCCTTGGGCTCGTCGTCAGGATGGCCCAGGTAGCGCTCGGTGTAGCAGGTGTCGTAGAGCCGCCAGTCCGTCGGCGGCGCCCCGGCTATCGCGGCGTGAAAAACGTCCGGGCGCCGCAGCACCGCCAGCGCCGACAGGTACCCGCCGAACGACCAGCCCCTGATGCCGACGCGATCCAGGTCGAGGTCGCCGCACTGGTCGGCGGCCGACGCCAGCGCCTCCACCTGATCCTCGAGCACCGGGTCGGCGAGGTCGCCGGCGACCGCGCGGTCCCACTGCGGCCCGCGGCCGGGCGTGCCGCGGCCGTCGGCGACGACTACGGCAAAGCCCTGCTCGGCGAACCACTGCGAGTTGAGGAACGCGGCCCCGGCAGCCATCACCCGCTTGCCGTGCGGCCCGCCGTAGGGATCGCAGAGCACCGGCAGCTTGGCCGAGCCGGGCTCATGCCAGGACGGCAGCAAGATCGCGGTGCGGATCCCAATAGGCCCGGCGGACCAGCCGAGCATGGGCCTGGGCGCGGGCAAGTTCGGTCTCTCGGCTACCGATCCGATCGTGGCCATCGCCACCGGGTGGCCGTCCGGGCCGGGCCGCAGTACCCGGACGCTTACGTCGGAGTCCGCCAGGACCCGGCTGATCAGCAGCAGCGTCCCGGCGGCTAGCTGGCCGCTATGCGTGCCGTCCGCGGGGCTGACACGCTGCACGCCGTCAGGTCCGGCCGTCCACAGCGAGGTCGAAGCCGGATCGTCTGCGCAAGCGGTGAACAGGATCGTGTCGCCGTCGACGCCGAGCACCTCGGTCACGTTCATGGAGGCGGGCGTTACCGGCTGGGCTGCGCCGGCCGCGTGCTCGGCCGCCGTTCCGGCGATCAGCCGCTTCGCCGCACCTGCATCGGCCGTCCAGACGATCCGGCCCGCCGCAGTGCTGGCGGGCACGCCGGTCACGATATCCACCCAGCAGGGGTCGGTATCAGACCGGACAAGCGTCGTGCCCCCCGTCGCGGGGTCAGCCGCGAGGATGCGCATCTCCCGCTGATCGCGGGTGAGGACAACCAGCAGCGGCCCCGTCCCGTTCTCCCAGCTCGCGGTGACCAGGTACGGGAACGCCTGGCGGTTCCAGGCAATCTCGGTGCGGCCGCCCGTCAGCGTCGCGACGTAGAGCGAGACGTCGGCGTTGGCCGTGCCGGCCGCCGGATAGTGAACGGCCCTGGCCGGAGCGGCCGGGTTAGCCGGGTCAGCGATGTGCCAGAACTGGACCGCATTCTCATCAACCCGCGCGGTCAGGATCGCGCTGCCATCGGGCGCCCACCAGTACCCGCGGCTGCGGTCCATTTCCTCGGCGGCGATGAACTCGGCCAAGCCGAAGCTGATCCCGTCAGCGCCCTCGGGGTCGGCGAGCGCCCAGTCCAGGCCGGTCGCGATCTCGTGCACGCGCAGCGCGCCGTCGCTGACATAGGCCACGAACCGGCCGGCCGGATCCAGCCGCGGATCTGCGGCCGGCGTCCTGGTGGCGAGCTCGCGGACGGCCTGCTGGCTGCCCGCCCGCAAGTCGGCGAGGTAGACCTTCCCGCCGAGGGTGAAGGTCGCGGTTGTGCAGTCCTTATCGGCGGCGAACCCGACAATGCCACTGGCCCGTTCGCGAGCCCGTTCCCTTCTTGCCTTCTCGATCGGGTCGTCTTGCGCGCCGGCTGAGCCAGTCGCGGCCGGGTCGGCGAGCAGGCGCTCTTCCCCGCTGCTCACGTCGAGTGCCCACAGGCAGGTGACGGGGTCCGCGCCAGTGCGGGACCGGAGGAAGACCACGGTGTCGCCGTCGGGTGACAGCAGGAAGGAACGCGGTACGCCGAGGGAGAAGCCCCTCGTCCGGGCGGCCTGGCGGGGGAATGAGTCAGTCACGAGCTAAATCCTGCCAGCTAGCCAGCGGCCGCGTGCCGGCAGGCTCAGGCGGCCGTCGGCGGGCGGCTCGGTAGGCTCTGCGACCATGGGAATCCCGGACGACAGGCGATTGCTCCTCGTGCACGCCCACCCCGACGACGAATCCATCGGCACCGGCGCCACCATGGCCAAGTATGCGGCCGACGGCGCGCAGGTATCCCTGGTGACCTGCACGCTCGGGGAACTCGGCGAGGTGATCCCGCCCGAGCTGGCGCACCTGGCCTGGGATGCCGACGGCGGGCTCGGCCAGCATCGGATTGGCGAGCTAGACGCGGCGTGCCGGGCGCTTGGGGTTACCGATCACCGGTTCCTCGGCGGCCCTGGCCGGTGGCGCGACTCGGGCATGATGGGGATGCCATCCAACGACTGGGATGGCTGCTTCTGGCGCGCCGACGTCGACGAGGCGGCCCGCGAACTGCTCGCAGTTATGGCTGCGGTACGGCCGCAGGTGATGATCAGCTACGACGACAATGGCTTCTACGGGCACCCTGATCACATCCAGGCGCACCGGGTGGCCTGGCGGGCATTTGCGCTGGCCGAAGGCCTGGTCAGCAAGTTCTACGCAACGGCGGTGCCGAGGTCGGTGCTGGCCCAAGCCATGGCAGTCCTTCAGGACGACGCAGCAGGGGCAGGCGGCCAGGAGTTGGGAGGAGCCGAGTTCAGCCGGGTTGACTCGGTGGAAGAGCTGCCCTTCGGCACTGACGATGACAAGGTGACCACCGAGATTGACGCGCGCGACTACCTGGATGCCAAGCTCGCGGCGATGCGCGCGCATGTCACTCAGATCGCGGTGGACAGCCCGTTCTTCGCGTTGTCCGACAAGGTGGGGCAGCGAGCCCTGGGCACGGAGTACTACACCCTGCTGGCGGGCCCGGCCGGCCCAGCGGACAGCGCGTCAGGCCGGGAATCGGACCTGTTCGCCGGCCTGGCCGGGGGCCGGGCCTGACGAGTGAGTGTCCGCGGTCGTTGCCAGTGCCCGGACACGCGCGTTCGTTGTGGCCGGACGGAGGCGTTCCTTGTGCCCGGACGCGGGCACGCGGCCGCAATTGACTACCCTGCCTGATGTGAACCGCATGCAGCATGCCCGGGCCGAAGGCGGCCGGGCGCGCGGTTTCGGGGCCGGGCCGGTGGTCACTGCCAGCGCGTACGTGATGCTGTTCATCCTGGGCGGGGTGCAAGGCCTGATCGGTACGTTCCAGTACAGCCGTGGTCCGGTCCCGCTGGCGGCGATCTGCTTTGCTGCGGCGATACTGGCGACTTGCGTGCTCGGGGCCTGGGGCATGGGCTCGGGCACGGGCGGGCTGTTGCCAGCCGCCGGATGGATCCTGACGACGCTGCTACTCGGTAGTGCCAGAGGAGACAGCGTGCTGATCACTAACACCACGGCAGGCAAGTGGTTCCTGTTCGGCGGGGCGGCATGCGCGGCCGCGGGCGTGGTCATCGGATTCGCTTTGTGGTCGAAGACCAGCCAGGCTCGCCGGGCTAGCCGGTAACCGGCTGGAGTCATCAGTAACTCGGATCGCCGCGGCGCTACCGCACCAGCGACTCGACCTGGTCAACGGCCCAGTCGAGATCCTGCTCACTGATCACCAGCGGGGGCGCCAGTCTGATCGTGGCGCCGTGAGTGTCCTTTGCCAGCACGCCGCGCGCGGCCAGTCGCTCGCACGCCTCCCGGCCGGGGAGTTCGGCGAATTCGATGCCGGCCCACAAGCCGCGGCCTCGCACCTCGCGCACCTTGGCCCCGGGCAGGGCGTTCAGGCGGCCATGGAGGTGCGCGCCCAGCTTCGCCGAGCGCTCCTGGTATTCGCCCGTGGACAGCATCGCGATGACTTCGCGGGCGACCGCGCAGGCCAGCGGGTTGCCGCCGAAGGTCGAGCCATGCTGGCCCGGCCTGAAGACGCCAAGCACGTCGGTTGAGGAGATCACCGCCGACACCGGCACGATGCCGCCGCCCAGCGCCTTGCCCAGGATGTAGATGTCCGGCCTGACGTCATCGTGCTCGCACGCGAACGTGGTCCCGGTCCGGCCGAGCCCGGACTGAATCTCATCGGCGATGAATAGCGCACCGCTGGCGGTGCAGAGATCGCGTACCCCGGCGAGGAACCCCGGCGGCGGCACCCGTACGCCAGCCTCGCCCTGGATGGGCTCGACCAGCACTGCGACGACGTTCTCGTCCATCGCGGCGGCCAGCGCGTCCAGGTCGCCGTAGGGGATGATCCGGAAGCCGGGTGTGTAAGGGCCGAAGGAGTCCTTGGCGTCAGGGTCGGTCGAGAAGCTGATGATCGTCGTGGTCCGGCCATGGAAGTTGCCGTCGAACACGATGATCACGGCCTCGCCGTCGGGCACCCCCTTGACTTCGTAGCCCCACTTGCGCGCGGTCTTGATGGCCGTCTCGACTGCCTCCGCGCCGGTGTTCATGGGGAGCACCATCTCCATGTCGGCCAGCCCTGCTAGTTCAGCACAAAATGGGCCAAACTGGTCGTGCTCGAACGCCCGGCTGACCAGCGTGACCCGCTCCAGCTGCCGCTGCGCGGCCGCGACGAGCCGTGGGTGACGGTGACCGAAGTTGATGGCCGAGTAAGCGGCGAGCATGTCGAGATACCGGCGACCGTCGACGTCTGTCACCCAGGCGCCGTCGGCTTCGGCGATCACTACAGGCAGCGGATCGTAGTTGTGCGCGCTGTGCGCCACCGCCTGCGCGCGCAGCCGCGCCGCAGTCGCAGTCCCGCCGGTTACTGCCATGTTCCCTCCAGATCCAGACAGTCGCGGGTCACCTGAGTTCCAGGGTGCAGCACTTCGGCCCGCCGCCCGCCTTGAGCAGCTCCGACATGTCCACCCCGACCGGCGCGAAGCCCGCCGCCGTCAGCTGCGCGATCAAGCCTGTCGCCTGCTCGGGAAGTACGACATTGCGGCCGTCGCTGATCGCGTTTAGCCCCAGCACCTCGGCGTCTTCGTCCTTCACCTCGATCAGCTCAGCAAAGTGCGAGGTCAGCGCTGCCCGGCCGGCGTCGTCGAACGCGGCCGGATAGTAGGCGGCAGTGTCGGCATCGAGCACGACGAGCGCGGTGTCGAGGTGATAGAAGCGCGGGTCCGTCAGCCGGAGGCTGATCGCCTGCAAGCCGAAAAGCTCCTCAATCTCAGTCGCGATCGCCTGCTCGCTGCGAAAGCCGTGCCCGGCCAGGATGGCGCGGCCGGCGAACACGATGTCGCCCTCACCTTCGTTGACCGTCGCCGGCTCCCGGACAACGGCGTAGCCCTGCTCACGGAACCAGGCCAGGTAGGCGGCGGCCTCCGGGTGGCGTTCGGTGTGCTTGAACTTGGAGCCCAGGACCTTGCCGCCGATGACCGTCGCGCCGTTCGCGGCAAACACCATGTCCGGCAGGCCAGGCTCGGGCGCGATGGTGCGCACGGTGTGCCCGAGGCTGGTGTAGACCGCCCGCAGTTGCTGCCACTGGCGCATTGCCAGCGCGGCGTCCACTGGCCGAGCCGGGTTCATCCACGGGTTGATCGCGTATTCCACCACGAAATGCTCGGGCGGGCACATGAGGTAGGTCCTCGCGTGCGCGGACGTGCGCGTCGTACCCGTCATGGTCATCGGCTCCCTGTTTCGGCTGGTGATCCTGGCGGTCCTGGCGATCCTCGCCCCGTCGTCCAGTTGATCTCGCCCCCCGTTCCGGGTGGTGTTGATCTAGGTCAGTCCAGCCTAGGAGCCGGGCACCTCGCGGTGCACTGGCGCCTCATGCGCATCGCCAGCGATCCGTTGCGCAGTTTCAGCGTTGACCGGCGATCTGTTGCGCTTGCCGCCTATGGCTGCGGAGTCACGCCGAGCACCTGGTCAACGGCGGCGACCACCGCTCCGGCGTCCTCCAGCGGCGGTTGCAGCCGCCCGCCGACCCGTACGCCGGCGCCTTCGCACGGCGACCGGGTCGCGGTGACCACCACGGCAGGCAGGCTGCGCCGGGAGACGGCGAACCCCACCCGGTAGGTGGCGACAGCCAATGGGCAGCTTATGGTCAGGACCGGATCGACGTGCGATCGGTTGAGGATCCCGGCTAGCCGCGCGATCACGGCCGTCGAGGTCACCACTTTGCGGATCGTGCGCAGCCGGGGGCCAGAGAGCGTGACGGCGATCATGACGACGTGATAACGCGCGGGGTCGATGTACTCGGCGGCTGGGCGCGGCGGGAACCAGATCACCTGCGCGTCGGCCCGCAGCACCGACCCCCCAGACCTATCCGGCGCGACGCTGAGAACCAGCTGAGCCGCGCTGGTCCCCAGCGCTGCGCGCGGCGCCGTATCGCGCAAGTGACGGGCGGGCGGGTATTGCTGCCGGGCGGGTATTGCTGCCGGGCGAGTTTGCTAGCGGGCGAGCGTCCAGGTCTGGCCTTCGGGGGTGTCGACTACAGCGACGCCCATCTCGGCTAGCTCGGATCTCAGTCGGTCGGAGGCGGCGAAGTCTTTGCGGTCTCGCGCCGCGGCCCGCTCGGCAAGTTTCTCGTCCGCGCCGGCCGGCAATTCAACTGGCGGCCGCGGCCGCCCTACCAGGCTGACCAGGTCAAGGCCGAGCACGCGGTCGGCGCTGGCAAATGTCTCGAACTTAGAGCCAGCCGGGATCTCGCTGTCCTTGGCCAGCTCGCGCAGGGCACGCAACGCCGCCGGGGTATCCAGGTCCTCGTCGAGCGCGTCGGAGATCCTGGACCAGTACTCCGCGCACATCGCCCTGCTGGGCTCGTTAGCCCAGTCGGCGACAAGCTCCCGCCATCTGCGGAGCGTGCCGTCGGCGGCGGTGAGTGTGTCCCACGTCAGGTTCAGCTGCTGGCGATAGCGGTGCTCGAGAAAGGTGAGCCGCGCGGCCAGCGGATCCAGCCCGCGGTCGGCGAGATCAGACAGCAGGACCACGTTCCCTGTCGACTTGGCCATCTTGCGGCCCTCGAAGAGCACATGCTCGCCGTGCACCCAATGCCGGACGACATCGTGACCCGCCAGCGAGTTGGACTGGGCGCGTTCGTCCTCGTGATGCGGGAACCGCAAATCGATGCCGCCGGTGTGAATGTCGATACGGTCGCCGAGGTACTGCAGCGACATCGCCGAGCACTCGGTGTGCCAGCCGGGAAATCCCGTTCCCCATGGTGTCGTCCAGGTCAGCTCGCGCCCCGATGGCGCACCCTTCCAGAGCGCCCAGTCGGCGTGGAACCGCTTCTGCTCATCCACGCCGCCACTGAACCTGTGGCCCGGCCGCAGCTCATCGAGGCGATTGCCGGACAGCGCTCCGTAGTCGGGGAAACTCCCGGCGTCGAAATACACCGAGCCCCCCGGCGTGGCGTAGGCGTGCCCGGTCTCGATCAGCTTGGCGATCATGTCGATCATCAGGTCGATCGACTCTGACGCGCGGGGCGCATAGTCGGGCGGCGCGATGTTCAGTGCGGCGCAGTCGGCGCGGAACGCGTCCGCATAGGACCGGGCGATATCGAGGGCGGTCTTCCCCTCGGCCCTGGCCTGAGCCAGGATCTTGTCCTCGCCCTCCGGATCGATCTCACTGTCGTCGGCCAGATGACCGACGTCAGTGATGTTCTGGCAGACGATTACCGCCAGCCCATGACGTTCGGCGTTCCGTCTTATCAAATCGGGCAGGAGGAACGTCCGCATGTTCCCGACGTGCGCAAACCGGTACACCGTCGGACCGCAGGCATACATCCCGAGCTGACCGGAACGGGTCGGCCGGATGGCTACGGTGTCACGCAGCCTGGTGTCGTAGAGGCGGAACACATTGTCAGCCTAGCGGCGGCGCTCTGGAGTGGTTCTGCGGCGACCTGATGACGTGCAGGCCGTCAGTACCCGGAAGGCATGTGCCGATAAGTCCAATGCATTGTCAGATCTGACTGGCACCCTAACGTCATGACCGCAGAACTGGCAGATGTCGGTACCGTAAGCAGCCATGCCGACTGACGCCACTGCGCCGCGGCTACGCCGCCTGCGCACCCGGCAGGAGCTGCAGCTCGCGGCCGCGCTCGGGCGCGCGGACCGGGCTATGGCGGCCGGCTGGTGGTCCCTGCTGGCGCTGCGCGGGCTCCTGCCAGCTGGCTTCTCGATCGCGACTGGGCTGCTTGTCGGCGCGATTCAGCACCACGACAGCCTCGCCGTGCCGCTGGCAGTGGTAGCCGTGTTGTTTACCTTGCTGCAGGTCCTTGGGCCGCTGCATAGCGCCTTGAGCGCGAATCTGGGCGACCGTACGGCGGCCTGGCTCTATGACGAGCTGACCGACGCCTGCGTTCGCGTTCCCGGCATCGGGCATCTGGAGGACCCTGATCTGGCCGCCGACCTGCAGGTGGCAAGGGACTTCGACCGGGGCATGACCGGCCCGCCGCTCTCTATCTCGATGGACTTCATCGCCGGCGGCCTGGTGGACATGCTGGCTGGCCTCGCCCAGGCGTGCGTGCTGTTCGGCTTCGCCGTCTGGGCACCTCCGGTGCTAGCTGGCAGCTGGCTCGCCACGCACTGGCTGCTGCGGGAGAGCGCGATCTGGAAGGATCGCAACACCGAGGAAGTCCGCCGGGCGCAGCGGGACGCCGAGTACGCCTACCGGCTGGCCGTAGACCCGCCAGCGGCGAAGGAACTGCGCATCTTCGGCCTGCCGGACTGGGTGCTCGACCGGTTCGTCACCGCCCGGCGTCGCCTGCATCAGCTGCAATACCAGGCCACCAGGATGCGGGAGCGCTCGGTGGTCACAAGCCTGATCGTGGTCCTGGCCGCCAACGTGCTCGTGCTGTGGATGCTGGCGTCCGCCGCGCTCAGCCATCGCCTCGGCCTCGGCGGACTGATCGCCTATGCGTCGGCGGCCGTCGGGACCTCCATGATCGCCTTCGGCGGCCTCAACTGGGCGCTGGACGGCGCGGCGGCGCCGGTCGCGGCGGTGGGCAGGCTCAGGGCGGCGATGGGCCGGGCGGGCACGGTGGTGCCGGGTCAGCTGCCCGCCGACGGCATGCCGGCCCGGCAGATCAGGTTCCGCGATGTCAGCTTCGCTTACCCGGCCGCGCCGGATCGTGCCGTGCTGCGCGGCCTCAACCTCGAGATCCCGGCCGGCAGCTCGCTGGCTATCGTCGGGCAGAACGGAGCGGGCAAGACGACGCTGGCCAAGCTGCTGTGCCGGCTGTATGACCCGCAGTCTGGCGCGATCGAGGTCGATGGCGTCGACCTGGCCGATCTCGACCTGGAGTCGTGGCGGCGCCGGGTCACGGCCGTGTTCCAGGACTTCGTGCGCTTCGAGTTGACGCTGCGGGAGAACGTGGCGCCGCGGGAGACCGTCGGCGCCGCGGGCGCTGCCGGCTCTGGCGCCGCCGCTGACGGCTCTGGCGCCGCCGCTGACGGCTCTGGCGCCGAAGCTGATGGCTCTGGCGCCGCCGCTGATGGCGCCTTGGACGCCGCCGTGTCAGCGGCGATTGGGGCAGCCGGGGCTGGCGACCTTGCTGGCCTTGGCACCGTGCTCGCGAAGGGATACTCCGGCGGCACGGAACTATCGGGCGGGCAATGGCAGCGAGTTGCCCTGGCCAGGGCGCTGGCCGCGGTCCGCCTTGGCGCCGGGCTTGTCCTGCTGGACGAGCCAACGGCCCAGCTCGACGTCCGGGGCGAGGCCGAGATCTTCGAGCGCATCCTCGCGGCCACCCGGTCCTGCACGACGGTCCTGGTGTCCCACCGGTTCTCGACCGTACGGCACGCCGACCGGATCGCGGTTATCGAGAACGGCACGGTCGCGGAACTTGGCAGCCACGACGAGCTGATGGCCTTGCGCGGACGCTACTGGACGATGTTCACGCTGCAGGCCCAGCGGTTCGCGACGGGCACGCCCGAGGAAGGCGAGGAGGAGGTGGCCTTCGATGTCCTCGCTTGATGCCGCTGCGGGTCCGCCCGAGTCGGCCGACCAGATACCGCCCGATTCGGCAGACCAGGTACCGCCCGATTCGGCGGACCAGGTACCGCCCGATTCGGCGGACCAGCTACCCCCGGCGCTGTCCTCGATGTGGCGGCTGTGTCGGCTCGGTTTCCATTACGAGCCCGCGCTGATGGGCGTGGCCTTCGTGCTCGCCCTGGCGGCAGCGCTGCCTGACGCGCTGCTGGCGGTCTGGTTCAAGTTGCTCGGCGAGGGTCTTCTCGACCACAAGCCGGGCCTGCTCAGGTTCGCGGTCCTCGCCCTTGCGGTGTCGGCCGTCGCCACCTGGCTGCTGCAGACCGTCTCCACGAGGTTGCAGCGCCGCTTCCGGGACAAGGTAACCATCGCGCTCGAGTCCCATGTGGCCCGGCTGCAAGCCAGCATCTCGACGATCGCGCACCAGGAACGGCCGGAGTACCTTGACCGGCTTTCAGTCCTGCGCGAGCAGATCTTCACCCTCGACCACATGTACATGTCGGTCTTTGCCACCGCAGGCTGGCTGCTCCGACTTGCGGTCACGGTAGCGCTGCTGGCCACGGTCAACCCGGTGCTTGTCACGCTGGTCTTCTTCGCGATCCCCACGGTGGCGGCCACGTCGTGGCGTCCGGTGGTGGAGCGCGCCGCCCAGGAACGAGGAGCGCAGGCTGAGCGACGGGCAGCGCACCTGTTCACGCTGGCCACTACCGCCTCACCGGGCAAGGAAGTGCGCGTGCTCGGCATCGGCAGTGCGCTGGCGGAGCGCCGGCGAACGGCATGGGAGCAGTGGTACGGGCCGGTGGCAGCCGCGAGGACGCGTTCGTCGGCCTGGTACGCGGCCGGGTGGGGGGTCTTCGCGTTCGCTTACGTGGGTGCGATCGTGCTGGTAGCGACCGGCAAGAATGCGTCCCCCACATCGGCCATCCTGGTGCTGACGGCTGGGGCGAGGCTCTCGTCGTATGTCGGTGCCACGGTGAGCGAGATCGGTTTCCTGCGCGGTATCTGGATGGACGGCTCACGGCGGCTGGCCTGGCTCGAGGACTACGCGCGTGCTGCGGCGCGGGCGGCGGACGTGCCCGCGCCGGCGCGTCTCGCCGAGGGCATTCGGCTGGACCAGGTGACGTTCCGCTATCCGGGTTCGGACCGGCCCGCGCTCGAAGACGTCGACCTGTTCTTGCCCGCTGGCTCGGTGATCGCCGTCGTCGGCGAGAACGGGGCTGGCAAGAGCACGCTGGTCAAGCTGCTGGCTAAGCTCTACGCCCCGAGTTCAGGCCGCATCCTGGTCGACGGCGTGGACTTGGCCGCGATCGATCCGGAGCAATGGCGGGAACGGCTGGCCGGCGCGTTCCAGGACTTCTTTCGCTTTGAGTTCCAGGCCGGGAAGACCGTCGGCCTTGGTGACTTGCCGCGGCTAGAGGTAGAGCCGGCCCTGTTCACCGCCCTGGACCGGGCCGGGGCCCGAGACGTGATCGAGGCTCTGCCGGCCGGTCTCTGCACACAGCTAGGACCGACCTGGCACGAGGGCGTTGACGTGTCCTTCGGCCAGTGGCAGAAGCTGGCACTGGCTCGCGGGTTCATGCGTGATGAGCCCCTGCTCACGGTGCTCGACGAG
>JBKQTJ010000351.1:0-5544 GCA_052143255.1 Streptosporangiaceae bacterium
TGGAACTCACCAGGAACCTACTCCCAGACTACCGCTGAGCAGCCTTGATCCAACGGACTACCGTTAGGCCGCTCTGCGCAGCCGTCGCCCTGAGGACACAGCGGTTACACCGAACGGTCATCCATGGCCCTTCCCCAAGTCCGCGACCCCCGCACAGCACTACCACCATGCACCCGCGTAGCTCCCAAGACAGGTACCGAGCAGGGCGACGACCAGATGACCGCGATCTGCCCGAGCGTCACTGTCCCAGGGCAGCCGGATGGACGCCTTCTCGGCGCACAGCGCCCACGATGTCCCGCACGGGTACACGAGGTACACGGCAGGTACATCGCAAGTACAAGCCAGCCATCACCCGCCATGCATGGTCGCAGCCCATCATGACGAGGTCCCCAGCGATCGATCACGTTCAGTAACGACACTGGCCTACCCACACTGAGCAGCGATTTCCGTTCGCGATCAACGAACTTGGCACAGTGGTCTAGACCAATGGCCAGAGTTGCTTGCTCCGTGCTTGCTCGGACGCGACGGTACAGGCCGGTAGAACCCGGCATCCACGTCACTTTGCCTCGCGGGGTTGCGTTACAGCTCCGCACGTCATAGCATTCCCGTGAACTAAGTTTTCTAAAATATGCACTTGAGCAGCGGACTCTTAATCCGCGGGTTCGGGGTTGGAGTCTCTGGCGGCGCACCCGTTCTGACCTGGGGATATATCCGCCCCAGGTCTTTTTATTGGGGCCGATCCCCGGCCCGTGGTTGCTCCGTGGTTGCTCGTCAGTCTGGACCTAGTCGTCCGGAACGCGAATGGTCTAGACCTCTGCGCTGATTGATCTTTGCCCCCATGGGCAGAGGCGGCGTTCAGAGTCCCTTCGGATGACGCTACATGGCGTGAAATCTACTGGTCAGGCATCGTTTCGAACATGTCGGCCGACTGGGCCAAGCCCGTTGGGGTGACGAAGGATGTCTCGTCACGCAATACAGTCGACGGACCGGTAGGCTTGGCCGATGTTGCTCTGAGTATCGCATGCCGGGTGGTTGGTGACGGTGAGTAGGGTCTTGCGGTGGTTCGTGGCCATTGTGGTCACCCTGGTGGCATTCGCGGTCGGCACGTGGGTGGCGGGGGCGATAGTGCTGCCGCACCTGGTCACCGATCACGGGGACCGGTGGGTGATCGCGGCCGGCTGCGGGTAGCGGTGGCTGCCCTTGCGGCCATGTGGGGTTACCGGTACGCCACAGCGGAGGCGGCGGACGCGCCAAAAGCCGACAGCCCCGCGGAGCCGGCGGTGCCAACGGCTGGCGAGCGGTCAATCAGCGTCAGCGGCAACCTCGACGGCATCGCCTCGACCGGCGACAACGCGGTGAATGTCCAGGGGCAGGCGGCGAAGGAGTGACACGCCGCGCGAAGGCACCGAGTCCGCATACCGCGGGCGATGGCGGCACCGCACCGGAGCTCGGTGGCGAACAACACCAGGACCAGGTAGTGCATGACGGTGGTGCAGCCGGGACCCGCGCGGCCTGGGTCGGCGGCGATGTGGCCGGGATCGTCTCGACCGGGGACAACGCCGTCAACATCAACCAGGTGAATGTCCTGCCGCCGGATGCGGTCAGTCCGCCGAGGCCTGGTGATCCGGATCGCCTGGGGCTGGTGGAGAACCCGCTCCAGGTACTGGGTCTGGGCGCGCTGGCCACCGAGGCCAAGTCCCTGGAGGCCAGCGATCCGCTCGGATCCGCCTGCCGGTACGGCGTGCTCGCCGACAAGCTGCAGGAGGCGAACTTCCCTGGCCACGCTGCTGGACAGCGCATCCGCCAAGCCCAGCTCCTGCACGCCGGCGGGGACGTCGCGGCCGCGTTCGGCATCTTGTGGAGCCTTGCGCTGGAGGAGTTCGCATCCGGTGCGGTCAGGCAACCGGGCGGCGTGGTCCGCGGCCTGGACGCACTGCGGCCGGGGCTTGGTGACCTGCAGGCCGCCAAGCTCGCTGTCCTCAACGCCGCCCAGGACTGGTACGAGCAGGGCAGCTTGCTGGCCGTGGCCATGCCGGCCCTGGAGGCGATCGTCGTCGCGGCCGATCCAGATGCCGCGTTCCTGGTCTGCGCCGCCCTCGAACAAGCGGTGGTCGACGGGTGGTTCGACTTCGACCCGCCGTACTCGCTTGTGACCCCGGATGGGAACACAGCTGACCTGCTCGCCCGTCTCCGGCGTTGCGCTGACGGCATGACCTGCCCGGATGTGGTGATCCGCGCCCGGCTGGCGTGCGCTATCGCCGACGCTGACCTGGCCGCGGACTCGACGGCGGCACAGGCCGAGGCGGTGTACGCGCCGATCCTGGGCGCGGCTGGCGCCGGACGTTATCTGCACGCCGGGGGCCTGGTTTTCGCCCGCGCCGCCCGTGCCTTCGCGATGCACGGGGACACTGCCCGAGCCATTGACCTGTGGCGCCAAAGCATTCTGGAGTCCAGCGAATCCCGCCGGTACGGCGATGTCCTCGCCTGCCGGCGGGCACTCAACGCCGCGATCTTGGAACAGCCGGTGCCTCCGGTGCCAGAGCTGGACTTCACGGCTTCCCTGCCTAATGACGACCGGCTGCTCGCAGCGGCCCAGCCGGCTGCTGAGCAGGCACTGAGGGCACTACACGCCGGAAGGCTGCCCGCTGCCTTCGGCGTGACCCGCCGCTACCTGTGGGAAGCACGGTTGTCCGGGCAGCTCACCGATGAGCGGGACGCTCTGAAACTGTTCGGTGACATTATGCTGGCGGCCGGACGTCCAGCTGTCGCGGTCACCGCGTGGCTGATCGGTGGTATGGCCGACAAGGCAGCCAGCGTTGCCGCACACGCGACTGTTCTGGTGGAAGCGAACCCCTGGGCAAGATCGCCGACGCGGGCATGCCAGGCAGCTGCCGCCCAGGTCATCGGGGCCCAGGCACGGCTCTACGGTCCCGACGCAGCCGAGGAACCAGTCCACCTGCTGCTCGGCCTGACCGGTGACCTGTGGACGAGGCGGCGGATAGCCCCGGACCCGTCCGTCGACGCGGTCAAGGCGCTCAGCCGGTTCGGCGTGAACCTCCCAGGCTCTGCCGTCGATCCGGTGCTCGGCCTGCTCCAACCGCATCTCACGGGCGGCGGTGCACTTACGCCCGAGACGGTTGACCTGCTGATCCAGTTGTACTGGGCGGTCCCCGGCAGGCGGGAGGATCTCGGCGAAATCATCGGCTTCCAGCTTGGCCGCGGTGATCCTCCGCCCGGCCTGTGGGATATGGTCGCGAACCTGCCCGATCAAGCCCGAAATCCCCTGACCGCAGCGGTGCACGCGCTAGCGGCGGCGGGAGGCTGCGATGCCCTGCTGACCCTGGCCAAATGGGGTCGACCGACCAGGGAAGTCCAGGTCGCAGCCAGGCGGACAGCTGCATACCTCCTCCGCCAGCCAGCCGACCAGCCGTCAGCTACCTGGTCCTACACGACACAGTTCGCCGACACCGTAGACATGCTGCTCGCGCTGGCCGGAGCCGAGACGCTCGCCGATGTCAACCCGCGGGACCTGCGGCCGGGTGTCGGCCCTATCCTTACCGGCAGAAGCCCCTTCCCGATTTCGCTGACGATAGGCCAGCCGACTCCCGGCACCGCGCCAACCCCGCCGGGCCACGTGGACGACACCACGGGAACCCGCGATCCTATACACCCTGCCGGCGAAGGGGCACGCCCCGGCCCCACCCTTACCATTGACCCTGGCTGGGAACCCGACGAAGCGGCAATAGTCGCGGCCGGACCGCTCGCGACCGTGGCCGGAGCGGTCGCCGAGCACCTCGTTATCTATGCCCAGAACCAGCACGCACCTGGGTTTATCCGGACCGAGGCCGTAGCCGCGCTCTTGTCACTCCTGCGGCTGCTGCCCCCCGACCTTAACGTTGACCTGGCCGGGCGCCTCCTGGCGATAGCCGAGAACCCTACGCTCACCGAGCTCGATCAGGCCGAGATAGCCTCCCAGGACGCGCTCAGCAGAGGACGCCTCGATACCGGCGCGAAAAACCTTCCCATATTCGCGCTCCTCACCGCCGCGACCGCAGCGGGACTGGCTGCCGACGCCGAACCCGGCATCGATACTCTCCCTGACCAGGCCGTACAAAGCCTTTTCAGCCACGCAGTCCAGCTACTACACAGCCCGGACCCGGACGCATCACGATACGGTGCAGGCGCTCTAGCGTGGACATCAAAGTACGCTCCCCGCCTCGCCCCCTTCACCACCGCCCTCATCACCCACCCCAGCGACGAGGTCCGCAACGTGGCCGCGGCCATGGCGATCCTGGACGAGGCCGCCCAGCGAATCCTCGCAGTCGACCCCTCCCCTCAGGTCCGGGCGAGCCTAGCCAGCCGCACCGGCGAACTTGCCGATGACGTCCTACCCACGCTCCGGGCCGACCAGCATCCAGAGGTCCGCCGTACTTTGACGGTGGCCCAGGAAACAGGCGACATCAAGGTCGCATGACTTACGTCCTCGGTGACCTTCATAAGCGCCTCGCCCGTACTCATATCTCGCGGTAACTATGGCAGCCAGATCCAACTCCTCAGGCAGTCTTAGCTAGCGTTGAGTTTCTCCTTGGCCGCGTTGGCAAGGGTCCGATAGGGCACAGGTGAAGACTGCAGTCCCTGGCGGGAATGGAACGGCAGCCCACGGCGTGACCCGGGCTAGGTGCATGACAGGTCCGTCGGAGGTACATCGGAGCTCCACGAGATCAACCAGATGCGGGGTGGACGGATCCGCGCTACCAAGGCGTCGCCCTCGACGTCGCTGGACATCTCCGCGATGCCCTGCGCGTTGTCGGTGACCGGTCCGAACGAGCCCATTGACACGATCACGCCGACCCGTGGTCAGCAGGTCGATGCTGACCAGCAGATAGACGCCGAACACCGCGTCCGCGATCAGCAGGGTCGAGTACACGGCGGACTCCATGCCCATCGACACTCCGGACAAGATGACGAAGGCCGCCCCGGTGTCCGAGTTCTGCCCGATGTCGCGGACCGGGACGCCGGTTGGTCTCGGTGACGTACTCGGTCAGCAGTTGGATTGCGCTGGCCAGCACGATGCCGATCAAGATCGCGCCCAGCGCGATCCAGCGCGGGTCGCCGTTGAAAGACAAGATGCCGGAATCGGTGATGCCGTTGAAGCTGGCGAAGTGCGTCGGCAGGAAGGTGAAGCAAGCGGCGGCCACGCCGATCGCGGAGATGCATTCTGCTCCCTGTGGGTCAGCCTGAATCACCATAGATTGGTCCTGACGCCATCGGGACAAGTTCTACTGGCCGAAAGGCCCCATCCCCCGAGGAGCACCATGGACTCAGGTGATACGGCGCAGCGCAGCCTCGAACACTGGAGCGAGTCGGGCCTTCGCGAGATGGAGGAGTTCTACGTGCTCGCCACGGAGGACTACCGCCAACTCGCGCTCGCTGCTGACTGGGCGGCGCTTCTCGGTGAGCGCGCCCACCAGGGATGGTCGCTCCTCGATGTCGCCTGCGGCAGCGGCAAGTTCCCGACGGCCCTCGTGAGGTTCACCGCGGTCG
>JBKQTJ010000352.1:0-3964 GCA_052143255.1 Streptosporangiaceae bacterium
GCGACCACAACCGACATCTAGCGCCCCCGGCGCGGGCCGGCAAAACCGCGGGCTGAGGTAATGCCAGTCCAGGCCATTCCGCTCGCCCTGACCGCCAGCCTGTATCCGTTCGGTCTGGCGGTCCTGCTGCTACTCGCCGAGGCAGAGCGCTACAAGGGCCGGGTGACAGTGTTCCTGGCAGGAGCCGCGATCTGCACGCTGGCCATCGGGTTCACGGTCGTGTTCGCCCTGCACGGGGCTGGCAAGGCCAGCAATCCCCGCGTTACGGGCTGAGGCTCGGCATCGGCGTCGCGTTCGTGGCCGTGGCAGTCATACTGGCTCGCCGGCCACCGAAGCCGAAGAAAAGCGGTGAATCAAAGGTGACGCGCGCCGCGCAGAAGGGCGGCCTTATCGCCGCTTTGGTGGCTGGGATAATCCTGTACCTGCCGTCACCGAGCTACCTGTCCGCGCTGCAGGTTGTGGGCTCGACGAAGCTCAGCACCACGGCGACAATCGCATGGGTTGTGATCGTCGTCGCCATGGTGCTGATCACCATCTGGGTACCCACGCTCGTCATCGTGTTCGCCCCCGGCTGGTCCAAGCCCAAGCTCGCAGCGTTGAACTCCTGGCTATCCCGCAACTCGCGCACGCTGATAGTCGTCGTGCTGGCGGTCTTGGGGGTTTGGGAGATTATCGATGGAATCGCGGGCCTCGCCTGAACGGCGCTGCCGCCTGGGCGATCATCCCCGGCGACCCGCAGGTCAGGGGTCTGCCGGTGCGACGACTTCATCACGCTCCCAGAACAGCAGGCTGGCAATGCCCAGACTGGCGCGTCGGCCACGTCCGCAGGGGTAGGCATCGAGCATGCTAACCGGGCGGGCACGCGCGTTGGATTGCCTCAGTCAGTGCGGTCCTTCTCGCGTCCTCGGGACGGGCGGCAGGGCGGGATGGGCGGAAATAACTGAACTGTGCGGTGCCGGGATGCGATCGTGTGCACGGCAGGCGCCCTGTTGCCGCCGACAACGCCTCACCTGGCCGGGACCTGTGTGATGCCAGGTCGCCCGGAGCAACCGCCAGCGCCCGGCGCGGAGTGGGACGCGAGGCATCTGATGCGTGCGTTTGTCTCTCCTGATAGCTATGGATTGGTGCTGCTGCTCATCTTGGTGACTTACGGGCTGTCGGCTGCGATTTCGGCTTCGTGGGCAGGCTCACTCGTCATCGCTGTGCAGATCGTTACGGTGTGGGTGGCATTGCGGGCATCGCGGGCGCGCCGGTCGGCTCGCGTGTTCGCCTCTTGCGCCCTGGCCATTTCAGCGCTCGCCGCGGTGGCTAACCTCTTCTTTCGCGATCAGATCGACGGCGGGACCGTCGTCTCGTGGGTCAGCTGCCTGCTGTACCTGATCGCGCCGTTGTCGATCGTCCGGCACCTCATCCTGAGGCGAGTCGTCGATGGTGAGACGCTTGTGGGTGCGATAGATGCGTACCTGATGGCCGGAATGTTCTTCGCCTTTCTCTACCATTCGGTGGGCCTCACCCAGCCGTTGCCGCCGTTCTTTGGCTCCCAGGGCCATGGCACATTTCCGCAAGACCTTTTCTTCTCCTTCACGACGCTCACCACTACCGGCTACGGAAACCTCGTCCCGGCCGCCAACCCAGGGCAGAGCTTCGCAGTCCTCGAGATGGTGATTGGCCAACTGTTCCTGGTCACGGCAGTAGGAAAGGTCGTCAGCACCTGGCGACCGGGCCAGGGCACGAGGCGGCTTTGGGACAGTTCCAGCGACGAATTACAGGCAGCATTCTCTGGCTGGCGCCTTGATCCCCTGTGCCTGCTCGAGAAGCATTCAGTTCAGCGGCAGGCATCTTGCCGCCGCCGCCCGGCTCACCCTGGCAGGGTGGTGTCCTCGGCCGAGCGCCGTGGTGGACTTCCAGAAAGATGAGCATGCGACATCCCCGCATGCACGGCATTTCCGGGAGGGACCATGACCGCCGAAACACCCGTACTCGACACGCTCGCCGACCTCACTGCCGCCTCACTCGGGCACGACTCCCTGTCGCCGCGCGAGCTCATGCTCGTCAGGACGGCGGCGCTGATATCCGTGGACGCGCCTCCGGCCTCGTACCTCGCCAATGCAGGACTGGCCGCCGACAGCGGGATGACCGCTGATGACCTCCAGGGCGTCATGATCGGGGTAGCTCCCGTCGTGGGCACAGCAAAGGTCGTCTCGGCGGGCGGGAAGATCTTCAGGGCGCTCGGCCTGGCGATAGCGGTGTCGGACGCCGCGGAGGCCGACGGCCAGGGCGACAGTGACGACGGATACGTGTGACCGGAGCCTGCCTGCATCGGGGGCCCGTCATTGCTCGCCCGGCTTCGTGTCGGTGTCAGCGATGCCTTCGGGGATGACCTTGCCCTGGTCGATGTCCTCGGACAGCCTGGCCTTGGCGGCCAGCGCCCCCTGGTCCAGCACGCCGGACCCAGCCGCGCGGGAGATCACGTCGCCGCCGCGGCCACGCAGCACCATCGCGCATCCGACGGCGATCAGCGCGCCGGCGAGCGGGCCGGCAATATAGACCCAGTAGCTGGTCCAGTCGCCGCTGGCCAGCGCCGGGCCGAAGGAACGAGCCGGGTTCATCGACGCGCCGCTGACCGGCGCCGCCCACAAACCGGCCAGGGCGACATAGCCGCCAACGCCGACCGCGGCGACCGCGCCGACGTTCTGCGCAGCCGACGCGGTGCCGAGGATCACGCTGACCAGCAGCGCGGTCAGCACGATCTCCATCAGCAGGGCCTGCCAGTTCTTGTAGCCGGGGCCCGGCAGCGTCGCCCCGAGGTGCTCGACGTTGCCGAACACCCAGCGGAGGAACAGGCACGCGAGCGTCGCCCCGGCGAGCTGGATGATGATGTAGCCGGGGACGCGCTTCCACGGGAAGTCGCCGCGCAGGGCGAATGCCAGCGACACTGCCGGGTTCAGGTGCGCACCGGATACCGCGCCCATGAACAAGATGATCGCCGTGACCATGAGCCCGGGGGCGACGACCGCCGCCGCGAGGCTGATCTGCCCCTTGCCGTGCAGGAGCCCTCCGCCGGCGGCAGCAAGGACCAGTGCGAAGGTGCCCAGCAGTTCCGAGAACAGCCGCCGCCATTCCCGGCGCGGGTCATCAAAATCCTGCCGGTTCCCGAACTCAAGCCACAGCACGTGATGCGTGCGCGGGAAGGCGGTCCCCAGTGCCGCCCGATCGACCGGCAGCCTCGCCTCGCTGCTCGCGTCCGGCGCTGCGGGTCCAGACCCAGGCTCCACCGCACCTTCGTCGCCGCCACCGTGCGCGCTGGCCGTCATAGCTCGGTCCTCCCCGTCAGAAACACTGGGGATACCCGCGCCGACCCGGAGCTAAGCCGGACTAGGCGACAGCCACGACGCGGAGCGCGACCGGCGATGGCACCCTGCAACTGAGGGTGATCGTGTCGTGACCGTAGTATCTGATCATGATCACGTCTTTGCGGGCGCTGTCGGCCTTGGGCTGGTCCAGCTGACCGCAGCCGGCTATCTGCCAGCGGTCACGATCGGGAGATCGGTAGTCAGATGACCAGGATGTCCCCGGGCGTTCTTGCCCCGCCGCATGAGTTGCTCACGCCGGAAGAGTGGCGGAGCCTGGGACACGAGCAACGCCGGGTAACGCCTCGCAGCGGCCATGCGCAGTGGCAAGCACCGGCTGACAGGCCGGACCCGGTGGCGATTCTCGAGGAGCAAGCGAGGACTAGGGTGTCGGACTTGGTGCCGATCCGGTACGGGCGCATGATCGCCTCGCCTTTCGCCTATTTCCGCGGCGCGGCGGCTCCGATGGCGTGGGATCTCGCGCACACGCCCACGACTGATATCCGCGTGCAGGCCTGCGGTGACGCGCATCTGCTGAACTTCGGAATGTTCGCGGCGCCAGACCGGCGGCTGGTCTTTGACGTCAACGACTTCGATGAGACGCTGCCTGCCCC
>JBKQTJ010000353.1:0-4565 GCA_052143255.1 Streptosporangiaceae bacterium
CACTAGTGTTCTGCGTCAGGAATCGTAGACAGAAATTCCTTATCTTTCTCGCTGGCTCGCGGCGAGATCTTCGCCAGGTACCTGGCCAGCGAGTTCAGGATTTCCTCGGCGGTCTTGGTCCAGGCGAAAGGCCTGGGGTCGTCGTTCCAGTTCTGGGTCCACGCGCGGATGTCGGCCTCGAGTGCCTGGACGCTCTTGTGCACGCCGCGGCGGAGCATCTGGTCGGTGAGGAAGCCGAACCACCGCTCCATTAACCGGCTCTCGTGACCGGTTTCAGGGCTTGTGTCGAGTTTCGGCGTTCGGGGTGAGTCGTTGCAGGTGGCCCTGGATGCTGGCGATGACGCGTGAGTGGCGGGCGACTTCGGTGTGCCAGCCGCGTTCGGCTGCGTCGTCGCGGAGCGCGGTGGTGTCGGCGAGCTGGTCCTGGAGTTGCGGGATGAACTCGGGGGCGGTGACGTAGTTGTCGCATTGCTCGCAGATGTTGGCGTAGGGGCAGGCTTCGGCGGCGAGCTGACGGGAGCAGTACCCGTGCGCGACCCGGGTCTTGAGCATCTCGGCGCGCAGCCAGCCGATCCGGCCGGGGATGATGGGCTGGCCGACCGGGGCGATCGGCAGCATCATCCTGGCCCTGGCCTTGCTCATCGCTTCCTCGTAGGCAGCGCGGATGGCGGGAGAGGCCAGCGAGGCATAACGGAGGGTCATCTCGGTGGACACATGGCCGAGGAGCGCCATCAGCGCCTGCAGCGACATTCCCGCGTTGATCAGGCTGGTGGCATATGTGTGCCTGAGCTGGTGCGGCGTCGGGTGCAGGGCCTGGCCGTCCCGGCCGCGCAGGCCGGCAGCCCTCGCAGCGTCATCGAGTCCGTGCCGCAGCCGGTAAGCCGACAGGCGCCGGCCGCGTTCGGTGAACAGGAAGTCGGCTGGCCGGCTGAGCCGCGGATGCGGCAGTGCCCGCTGCGGTCCGCGCCGGGCGATCCATTCGTCCAGGGCGGCCAGGGTGGCCTCGTCGAGGGGGACGGTGCGCTCGGTGCCGAGCTTGCCGAGCGGTACTTTCAGCCAGCTGCCGTGGCTGCCGGTGTCCCAGACGCAGTCCAGCTCGAGGTCGAGCAGCTCGCCGAGCCGGATGCCGGTGCCGCGCAGCAGGGTCAGGCCGGTGCGGGCGAACGGGTCGGCCAGGGCGCCGATGGCGGCCATCAGGTCCCGGTCGGCGTCGGGTGGCAGGGCACGGGGCAGCGGCTTGTCCAGCCGGGGGATGTCGGTGGGGAACAGCAGCCGGGCGGGCGGCCGCTCGGCCCAGCCCCACAGTGCCAGGTCGTCGAGGAAACAGCGCAGGTCGATGACGGTCCGCTTGCTGACCGACTGCGCGACGGGCTGGTCGCGGGCGACCCGGCCACGCCATGGCCGCTTGTGATTCCAGTCCAGGAATCCCTCGACATGCGCGCGGGTCAGCTGGGTGAGGCTGCGGACGTCCGGGTGGGCGGCGGCCAGGTACTCGGTGAAGACGATCAGGCTGTCGGCGCGCAGGCCGACGGTCGACAGCCGGAGCGTGGCGGCGACGGTGGTCAGGTAGCGCAGCGCGGCCTTGCGGATCTCGGGCTGGATGATCGCCTGGACACGCTGCTCCAGGGTCGCCTGACCGGGCCGGGCCATCCGCGGCGGGTCCTGACAGATCCGCAGCTCATAGCAGGCCTGGTGCAGGCTGAACGCGCGGGCGGAGTTGTGCACCCAGCTGTGGTGACCGGCGCTGGGTGCCTCCGCCAGGGCGGTGGCGAACTCGGCGAAGTCCTCGTCGCTGAGCTGATGCAAGGTCTTGCCCGCGGTCAGGCAGATCAGGGCGAGCCCGCCGCGGGATACGTCCCGGGTCCAGTTCGCGCTCCAGCCGAACTGCTGTGCCACCTCGGTGATCAGCTGCACGTCACCGGGGTTGCGGGCTCGCCACTGGTGATAGAGGTCGCCGGGGTCCTTGGCGACCAGCAGGTCGAGATCCGGCATCAGGTGCCCTTCGGCGAAGCACCAGGTCAGGAACGGCCACGCCCCGGTGCGCTTGATGTCGGCCAGCCGGGCGGGCGTCGGCCGGCTCATCCAGGCCGCCAGCTGCGGGTGCATGGCCAGCAGGCGCGCCGCGCCATTGCGCCGGATCCGCCGTGCGTCGGGGCCGACCGGCAGCCCCGCGACCACGGCGGCATAGGCGACCAGCAGATCCGGCGCGCCCTGGCGGCGCAGCGTGACAGCGGCCGGGGCACTCACCGGGCCGCGGCCCTGGCCCGCGCGTACTCGGCCGCCAGCGTCTCCGGTGACAGGTGCACATACGCGGCCGTGGTCTCCGGGTTGGCGTGCCCCATCAGCTCCCGCAATGCCAGCAGATCAATGCCGGCGGACGCGAGCTCGGTGCCGTAGGTATGACGCAGCCGGTGCGGCCGTACTCGCAGCGCCCCCGAAGACGCCCGGTGGGTGCGGAAGATCCGCCGCAGCCCGGCCTCAGTGAGCGGCTGCCCGGCAGTCGGGCCGCGCAGCACCACGAAGCACTCGGGGGTGCGGCATCCGGCGGGACGTTCGCTGCGCAGGTAGGCGGCCAGCTCGGCGAAGAACGCGCCATCCACCGGGACGACCCGCTCCTTGCCGCCCTTGCCGGTCACCCGCAGGCGGCGCATGCCCATGTCCACCTCGGCCAGCCGCAGCGACCTGACCTCAGCCGCGCGCAGCCCGCCCAGCAGCATCGCCAGCGTGATCGCCCGGTCCCGGAACGTCCGCAGGTTCGCCAGGAACGCCGTCACGTCGTCAGGCTCCAGCGACTCGGGCAGCCGCTGAGGCTGGCGCACCAGCCGGCCCCCGCTGCGGGGACGGCCCGGACCGATATGCCCGAGCAGGCCACGACGGGCGGCCCGCAGCCCGCTCGACCGCCGCGCAGCCGGCACCGGGTTGTCCGCACGAGCACCTGTCATCACCGCGAACTCGAACAGGCCGCGCACGGCCGCGATCCGCCGGTTCATCGTGGCGGGCATCGCGCCACGGGCGGTACCGAGCCTGACCACCGTCCGGCCAGCCGTGCTCGCCGGATGCTGCTGCCAGTCCAGGTACTCAAACAAGTCGGTCGCTACGACATCGGCTAGCCGGGCATTCCGATCGGCCAGGAACCGCAGGAAGTTCAGCAAGTCGTAGGCATAAGCCCGCACCGTGGCCGATGAGAACGCCCGCGACCCCAGATGCGCCAGGAACCGGTTGACCAGCTCACCGTCCGGGCCGCACCCTTCGACCCGGTGACCGTCGCTGGCCAGGACAACACGCAGCATGGCACCCATCCCCCGGATAGCTGCCGCGAGTCTGCTCCCCGCCAGCCCGAAGGCCCGGGACCTCAGACACTCCGGGCGTGTCCCCGCAACGAGGGCCGGTTAACGGGGACCTGGTTGATCCACGAGGACCCGGTCGGGGTGAAGTGCATGTGAAAGCGGGGATGTCTGCCCAGCCAGGCCTGCACGGCCGGGGTCTTGTGCGTGCCGTAGTTATCGCAGATCACGTGCACGTCCAGCGCCTCCGGGACGCTCTTGTCGATCTTCTTCAGGAACTTCAGGAATTCCTGGTGGCGGTGCCGGCGGTGCAGTTCGCTGATCACGCTGCCGTCGGCGATGTTGAAGGCGGCGAACAGGCTGGTGACCCCGTACCGGGCGTAGTCATGGGTGCGCCGCTCGGGCATTCCTGGCATCATCGGCAGCACCGGCTGGGACCGGTCCAGGGCCTGGACCTGCGACTTCTCATCCACGCACAGCACCACTGCCTTGTCCGGCGGGTCGTGGTACAGGCCGACGACATCGACGACCTTCTCGATGAACAGCGGGTCGGTGCTTAACTTGAACCCGTCGGTCAGGTGCGGCTTGAGGTCGAAGCTCTTCCAGATCCGCCCGACCGTGGACTTGCTCAGGCCGCTCCGCTTCGCCATCGAGGCCCGCGACCAGTGCGTGGCGTCCCCGGGCAGCTCCTCCAGCGTCGCGGTCACCACCTCTTCCACTTTGTCCAGCACGATCGACGGCGGCCTGCCCGGCCGCGGCTCATCCGCCAGCCCGTCCAGGCCGCTGGCGATGAACCGGGCCCGCCACCGCGCCACGGTCGCTTCGGCAACCCGCAGCTGCGCGGCCACGTCGTTGTTGTCCTTGCCCTCAGCGCAGGCGAGCACGACTTTCGCCCGCATCGCCAGCGCCTGCGCGGTCTTGGCCCGCCTGACCCACCGCGTCAGCTCCCCGCGCTCGGCCGATGTCAGCTCCAGCCCGGCCTTGGGCCGGCCGCTGCGCTCGGCGTCAACCAGGCCCGCGAGGCCCTGCGAGGCGTACTGGCCGCGCCATTTGCCCACCGTCGGCAGGCTGACGCCCAGGTCGGCGGCCACCCGGGCGTTCAGCGCACCCGGCTCGCCGCAGGCCAGCACGATCCTCGCGCGCATCCCGCGCCGATCCGGTTCCCGCGCCCACGCCGCGAGCGTCGGGCGGTCATCATCCGCGATGTCCAGGCTGACTCCATACCGCGTCACAGCAGAACTATAGCAACTTACTACTGAGAATTCAGGCGCAGAACACTAG
>JBKQTJ010000354.1:0-5677 GCA_052143255.1 Streptosporangiaceae bacterium
GCCTGCCCAGCACCAGCAGGTCGACCTCGTGCCACTTGCCGTGCCCGTCCCGGAACTCGAAGTTCGACCAGGCGCGGAACGGCGCGCTCTCGGGCAGCAAGGACCGGACGAGGCTGAGCCCCTCGGCCTCGTGCGTGAACTGAGACGGGGTTACCTCGATCCAGCGCCGAACGCGTTGCGCCACGATCCCGTCTCCTCCACATGCCCCGCAAGACGTATCCGCCGCCCGGCGGACCCCCAGCGATTCATCTTGCCAGGACTCCGCATCGATCGGGCAGAAGATGCGCGGTGTAGAGCCCGAACTGACCCATACTGACTCTCTAAGCTAACCGTGGCCGAATTCACCTAGCGCACACGGAAGGCCCTTAAGTAGGCGTTCAGGTCTACCAAGCCCGCGTCGTGATGGCGTCTAGCTGACGGCCCTCTCGCTATCGGCCATCTTCACATGCTCCTGCTTGGATGGAGCCGCCTCGATCTGCGTCACCTTGCCGATGCGTGGCGGGGTGCCGAAGAGCGCCTCGAACTTCTCTGGCGTGCCGATCTCCTTGACGATCTTGTCGACCCATGCCGGGGTGAAGACATACTGCCGGGTCGGCTCGTCAGGGATGCAGAACTCGGACACGGTCTCGCCGCCGTCAGGTGCCACCCACCTGGCCGGATGAAGCTGGAAGTGCTTCCACAACCGGGTGTGTACACCCATGTTGAAGTCGTACGGAACCCGCTTCTGAACCTCACTGACGACCCGCTTGGGAAGCATGCAGCCCGCGGACGACACCGGCACCTTCTTGACCTTCGTGACCACCCTTCCAGAGCGGCCAGCCTCGATCATCACCTTGCGCTCATCGTCGGTCAGCTCGTCCAGCTTCACGAACTCCATCGCCGCGTCCGCTTCAGACTTGGGGCCAAGCATCGGGACGAGCCGTACGCGGAAGTCGAAACGCTGATCATCGAGGACCTCAGAGTCCAAGTCGGCATCGAACTTGGCCAGGACGGTCTGCGCGGCTCGGAGCGCGCGCGCAGCCTTGATGGTGTCCTTGCGCTCCGGCCCAGTGATCGACTCCACGAACAGCGGGAAACGCAGTTGGTCCGCGAGTGAATGCTGAACGCCGAACTGTGCCACCAACTCCTGCTCGAAGTTGATCACAAGCGCGTGGGCACGGCCGCCAGCCGCGGCCTTGAGCGCGTGCTCGTACCGGTGCTCAACCTTATTACGGAGCGCGATGAACAGCTCCAAGTTAATCCGGACGGGATCGTTGGCGGTCGGGAAGCGCTCCTTGGCCGACTTGAGGGCATCCCAGAGCTTCGGCTCCCCGTCGATCAAGATCGGATCGCCGTCCTGGTTCTTATAGCGGTAATCGATCTTGTCACGCTGGAACTCGGCTTGAAGCAGGTACAGCCACGCACGCACCATAGTGCCGATGAAATCGCCATAGTGCCCGGTCGAGCAGTTGTACTCATCGACGGCCCTGACGGCAAGGCGCTTCGCCTCGTTGAGGGTGTGCCGCCACTTAGGCCAAGCCATTTGGTCGCCCTACCTAATCGTGAGCGGGTATCAACGCGGGAGCAAGTTGTCAGTCTATTCGCGTGGCGCGTCGTCACCATCCGTGTGCGCCGTCTCGAGCGTGGCTCATGAGCCGCCATGCACCGAATCGGTCCAAATTATCCGTGACGGGCGGCTCGGCGTACTGCGGGGCTAGGCAGGCCGTGCCACGCGGCGGGCTTGCCGGGCACAAGACCTCCACTGCTCGCGCGCGGCCGGGCCGCGGCATGTTCCAGCCGCTCGTCGATCGCGGTCAGGCTCTGGTGCGGCAGCACCGAGCGGGTTAGCCGCAGCGCGCGGGTCCAGCCCGGGCGCATCAGCTCGGGAGTCAGCGCCCGCGCCAGCAACAGTGCCGCGTCGACGGCCTTGGTGGCCGACCGGAGTAACGCCGCGGCGATGGTGCGGGTGGCCTGGTCGACCAGGCCGGTCAACTCCACCCGGCCTACGGTCCCGTCGTCGTGCACCACCCGCACATCCAGTGGCGTGGAATCGATCTGCGTCCACTCACCGGCCGGGCGGCGGTAATCGTACCGAGCGGTGGCCCACACCGCCGAGGCCGGATCCAGCACCCGGTTGTCCAGATCGGCGGCGAGCCCACGGCACCGCAACATGGCGAACAGCACGGGCAGCACCGTCGGCGGGTCCCCTACCTCGGCAGCCCCGGCACGCAGCGGACCCGGCTCGGCCAACACCTCTCCCAGGGCGGCTATCACCGCAGTACGGGCGTACCGGGAGTGGCGGTAGCCCGCGAAGCAGCGCAGGTTGGCCGCGCGGACAGCGGGCAGCTCATCGATCCGGTCATAGGCCCAGCCGGCCGCCCGCCATCGCGGCCGTCGCCGCGAACACCACGCTGTCCGCGGCAGAGATCCGGTCATCGGGCCGGGACGTCGATCACCATGTCGGTGCCGTCGGCGCGGCGGACGAAGAAGCCCTGGGCATGGCACCTGGCCTGTACGGCCTCGCTGATCCAGTGCAGCCACATCGGCTGCGACCTGGCCGTTTCCACGGCGGATCGGCGTCCAGCGCCATTAGTACGTCGCACTCAGATCGCTGGCACAACATGCCACTCTCACTATGTGTGTCTCTTATGTCACGATTTGGTACGTGCAGGTTTTCATCGTTTTTATCGGCAGGCACTGCGCTGACCTGGCCAGTGGAAGGGTAGTCTCATCGATCTGCTGCCGGATCCTTCTCGCCGATCTGTCATTTTCCTTGCGATGTGATCGGCTGCGAGGTCCGGTGACATGATCACCTGCGGGCGGTCAGTCCCCCGGACGGGGGCCGTGATGGCTGTGAGAGTCAGCGTGGCTATGGTGCCGAAGAATACGGTGATGCCCGAGGGTGCGCGGAACCCGGGCTTGGCCGGGCGGGGCAGCCTCGTCTATCGACGGGGCCTGGACAGGTCACGCTCGGAATGCGTCTCCCTTCCGGGACCGCTGGGCCGTGGTGGCTACGATGTGTTGCCGGACGCGTTGGGCGTCTGTCCACTTCATCACCAGTCGACGTGGGTCCATCCCGAACTGGGCGACGATGTCGCGGAGTTCCTCCAGGCTGAGATCGGCAAGGCGCGCCATCAGGTCTTGTTCGCTGTTGTCAGCAAGGACCTTGAATGGATCGAGCTTGGCTGGCGTCCGGCGGCCGGTGCGTTTCATCCCGGGGGGCATCTCGACGAGGCCGGCGAGCTTTGGGTCTGCATTCAGCCGCCGTAGCGCGCGTTCCGCCAGTACCGGGTCTTTCGAGGCGGCAGTCAGGAGGTTCTGGCACGTGACGGCCAGCGCTTGGAGGCGAGGGTCACCACCGTTCACATGTCCTCCACGGCCTCGACGATTTCTGCGGCTAGCTTGCGGAATGCTTCGTAGCCGCCCTGGTATGCGTATTTCTGGCGCAGAGTGCCACGTTCGGTGAACTCGGCGGATGCGCCGATCGCGTTGCCCTGCGGAATGATCGTGTCGAAGACGCGGGGTCCTTTGCCTTCGTCGGCCTCCGCCCGCAGCCGCTCTTCGGTGTTGAGGTGCATCGTGGAGTTCGCCTGGTATTTCGTGATGACGATGCCCAGCGGGGGGATGTCCTCGTTGATCTCGTTGGCGAATGATTGCACGCGCCTGATGATCTGCGGGATCCCGTAGGTCGACAGGACGTCCGGGATCGTCGGGATGATGTATGCGTCAGATATCCGCAGGCCGTTGAGGGTGATGATCCCCAGGTTGGGCGGGCAGTCGATCAGGATGTAATCCCAGTCGTCAAGCCGCCGCTTGATCGCCGTCTGGAGGACCTGGGAGGGGGCCATCGAGTAGTACTGGCCGAGGGGCATCGCGGCGAGCTTCTCTTGGACGTCGATGAGCCGCAGCGAGGACGGCAGGAGGTCGAGTCCGTGGAGGCCCTGGATTGATCCGACATCCCGCTGGATCGCGTCATCGAGCCGGAACCGGCGAGCTGCTGGGTCCTCGCTGAGCGCGTCGATGAACAACTGCGCGACAGTGAGTCCCTGCTCGTCGAGCTCCTTCCAGGTCTGCTCGTCGATGAGCGAGACGGTGGCGTTGGTCTGCGGGTCGAGGTCGATCAGGAGGACTCGCATCCTGTATTCCGCGGCGAGCATTTCCGCGAGCCCGACCGTCGTGGTGGTCTTGCCGACGCCGCCTTTGAGATTGATGGTGGACAAGACGGTGCTCATGCGTCCCTTCCCTTTCTGTTGCCGATTGAGCCAGCGCCGGACTGCCGCCCGCGAGAAGACCGGGCCTGCTCGCAGGTCGGCCACCGGCTGAGGGAACCCGGGGCGGCGCGCACGCCAGTTCGCGACTGCCGCCGAGCTGACCCGCGCCATCGCGGCGATCTCCGCGATCCCGACGAGGTCGTCACCGGACACCTGCTGGTTGTTGTGATCTTCGTTCACACTGTGAGTATACTTCACGCCGTGAAGAACGTTCACACCCACCGTGCCGGGTGCCGCTGCAGAATCACCGGAGCCCGCCGTGGCACCTGACCCGCCCGAGGGCGCAGCCCCCTCCGAGGGTAGCCCCGGTCACACGACGCCCGCGGACAGCGCGCCGGCGGCGATGTCGGGGCGCGTTCCGTGGCGGTCGGTCGGCGCCGGCGTGGTGTCGATCGGCACTCCGCTCGGTGCCGCCGTTCTGCGCCCGCTGCTCGGCGGGGTGATGATGGTCGTCGAGCTGGTGGTGTTCCTCACCGTGCTCGGCACCGCGCTGTTCGGGAGCGAGACGCTAAGCGAGCGGGCTTTCCGGTTGTTGCGGTGGCTTGGGAACCGGCCCGAACCGCCCGGGCCCGATGATACGGCCCGGACCCGCGCACTACGTCACCCCGCCAAGGGTGGTCAGGGGCGAGTGCCAAGGTGAGCGCAGGAAGAGCTGCCCCAGATGCCCGGTGGCGGCGAAGGGCAGCAGCGCCTTGCGGCGTGCACCTGCGCTGGTTGCTGAGGTCAGGGCGTCGCAGCGAGGTGGTCGCGGAGGTGGCTTAGCCGGACTCGGTGCCCTGTTGCGGCGAGCAGCTCCTCGGCGGCCCGGAGCACGCAGCCCGCCCATATGCGATGAGTGCCCCGTTCAGTTGGTCTCTGCGACCGGCACCTCCGCTAGCTGGGCTTCGAAGAGTCGCCCTGAACGGTCGCAGCGGGAGCTGTTCAGGTCATCTCTTCGGTTTCGCCGCCGAGGGTCGTCACCACGCTGCGGAGACTGGCAGGACGCGAGGTGTGGTGCCGGGCAGCGAGGTGAAGACGCCGTTGTCGATCCGGCCGAACGCGAAGGCCTGGATGAGCACGTGGTCACCGTCGCCGGCCACCGACAGCACCTGGCACGGCGAGAAGATCGCGTCCTGGGCGTCGGCGTCGGTACCGAACCGAGCTGTCTGCGTCCGCAGCACCCGGATCAGCTGCCCGTTCGCGGCGGACAGTTCGACGACCCGGGCCGTCGCGGTGTGGTGCGCGGCGCGGCCGGACGCCGCGATGACCTCGCCGCCGCCGGGTGCGATCATCGCGGACTGCAGGCCCGGCACCGGGGCGGGAAAGGCCGCCAGCGGTGCCGCGGCCAGGCTGCCGCCGGGTGCCACGGCATCCAGGTGGCGGATTCCGGTGATCTCGGCCGGGATCGTGTTCGGCGTGGTGCTGTGCCACCAGGGGACGACGATTGT
>JBKQTJ010000355.1:0-46501 GCA_052143255.1 Streptosporangiaceae bacterium
GCGCTCAGGTCGCCGAGAAACCCCCACCGACCCGGTTGACCTGACCGGTCACGTAGTCACTAGCCGGGCTAACGAGGAAGACTGCCGCGACCTCGTTACCTTGGGTCGCCCTTGGGTCAGTTCAGATGCCGAGCTGGGCTGCTCGCCTGGTGAGCTCGAGCTTGGAGCTGACATCGAGTTTGGTGTAGGCGTTGCGCAGGTGTGTTTCGACCGTGCGTTGGCTGAGGAACAGGTGCCGGGCGATGTCGGGCGTTGACTGGCCAGCGACGGCGAGCCGCACGATCTCGTGCTCGCGCTGGCTGAGCGCATGCACCCCGACCGAAGAGTTGGGGTGACGCGGGCGGCGGAGCGGGCCGCATACGGCGGCCTGCACTTGATCTAGGACGGAGTCAGCGTCTTCGAGCCAAGGGCGGTGATCAGCGCCAGGCAGTTCGACTAGCCTCGCACCAGCGATGTGGCTCGCGAGGTAGCGGCCGTTGCCTACCTCGACCCATCGGTCATCGCCACGGTGCAGCACCAGTGTTGGGCAGTGGATATCGGGCAACAGATTCCGGACGTCGATCTGCGCGTTCATCAACATCAAGTCGCGGGCCATGCTGGGGCTGGCTCCCGCACGCAGGTAACGCGCCCACCAGCGCTGGGTATCCGGGTCGACGGGCAGGCCCGGGTTGACAATGTCCCACCATGCCCCGCTGGCCCACGCCTCATCGAACCGCTCGAGGAACTGGGCGACGGTCTGTCGTGACACGCCCCACCGGTAGTCAGCCGTCGCGACCTTGCGTGGGTAGGACCCGTAGAGGACCAGTGACTCGACCCGGTGCGGGTGCTGGGCGGCGAACGCGATGCTCAGCGCGCCGCCCTCGGACACCCCGAGCAGGTGCGCCCGCTCGACGCCCACCGCGTCCATCACCGCCCGGATGTCGTCAACTCGCTCCGCCAAGGTGGGCGGGCGTTTCATCGGATCCGACAGGCCGGTGCCCCGCTTGTCAAACGAGATCAGCCGACCGAACGATGCGAGCCGGTAAAGGAACCGGGCCAGATAGGGCCAGTCCCAGGCGGCCTCGACGTGCGACACGAACCCCGGCACCAGCACGAGATCCGGCGGCCCCAAGCCGAGAACCTGATAGGCGACGTGCACCTGTCCGCTGCGCGCGTACTGGGTGGCGGGACCCACCGACGCAGTCTAGCAGCGTAGAAGCCACCCTGGCGGCGGCCGCGGGTTCGATCGCGGCCGCGGCCGCCCATCTCCCGGTCGCCGGTTCAGCCAACCGCCGCGCCAGCGGTAGCGTCGGCCTTAGCGCCGGTACCGGCGGCGAGGGCCCGAACATCCTGAGTGGTCAGCGCGTTCCCTCCGATCGCCCAATCACCGCTGTGCACCTCTTCGAGCACGCACCAGGTCACCCCGCGCATTTTCTCGCCTTCGATCGACACCATCGCATCGGTGAGCCTCTCCACGATCTCCCGGCGCTGCGAGCTGGAGAAAACGCCTTCAATAACCTTCACATTGATCAGTGGCATCCCGTATGCCCCTTTCCGTTTGGTCCCTGCGCTTCGCCGGTTCCTGCACGTTCGTCCACCGGCCTAGTCACCCTCACGGTAGGAACACTGCTGAGCCGCTACATCCGTACCACTACGGATTCCAGCAAGTTGAGTAGCTGATCATCCGAACTTCAGGTGGCGTCCCGGCCCTGGTCGCCCGGCCGCCATCGGGTCTGGTAGCGCGCGCCGCCGGGCGATACGCCGGCGCCGAGTTCACTTCGAACCCGGCGCAACATTCATGGGAGTGCCACAATCGGAACATTCCCGGTGAGGAGCCGCCATTGTCTGGCACGGATAGCCGCAGCCCGGAGCGGCACACGGTGGCGATGAGCAGGCGGAACCTCCTGCTCTCGGCTGCTGCGCTCGGCGCGCTCATTCCGGCTACCGCCGAGGTCGTCGCCCGGCTGACCCGGAATGCCGCAGCCGCGCCCGCCCCGGCCCGTCAGCGTCCGGCAGCCGCGCCGCAGGTGAGCACACCACCCCCAGTAACCAGCGCGGCGCCAGCAGTCCGGGCGCGGCTCGCGGGGAAGGTAGTGGTGATCGACCCCGGTCACAACCCGCATAACCCGCAGCACGTCGCGCAGATCAGCGCGCTGGTCAATGCCGGCGGCTTCCTCAAGGCATGCGACACCGTCGGCGCGGAAACCGACGCCGGATACCCCGAGTTTGATTTCACCCTGGACGTCGCCAGGCGCGCCCGGTCCATCCTGCGGGCAGCTGGCGCAAAGGTGATCCTCACCCAGAACGGCAACACAACATACGGGCCATGCATCAACCAGCGGGCCGGAATAGGTAACCGGGCGCACGCTGACGCAGCAATCTCCATTCACGCCGACGGCGGCCCGCCAGATGGATACGGCTTCGCCGTGCTCGTACCGGTGCTGGTTCACAACGCCGTCGCCGACAACAGCATGATCATCGAGCCATCCCGACAGCTGGCCGGCGAGATACTCACTCACTTCGCCGCTGCCACCGGTCAGCGCCGGTCCACCTACCTGGGATCCGGCGGCATCCAGCCACGGGCAGACCTGGGCGGGCTCAACCTGTCGACAGTGCCCAAGGTCTTCATCGAATGCGCGAACATGCGCAACGCCGGGGATGCAGCCAAGGTCACCGACGAGCACTGGCGCCACGCCGCCGCCCGGGGCATCGCCGATTCCATCGCCGCGTTCGTCACCGCTACCTGAGCAGCCGGGCAGCTGGCCGGTGAACTCCTGGCCTTGGGCCGGAACAGGAAGTCGCAGGCAGGAACGAAGTGGGCCGACGCGGAGCCGGCTGAGCGCGCCACCGTCCCCGCCTGGCCGGGCGCTGCCTGCGGGGATGGCATGGCGGAACGCGGTTACCGGGCTGCCGGGGCTGACCGAGGTGGCACGAGCGCGCCGGATGGTGTCTAATGCCGGGACGGCACTACATCGGAAGGCAGCGCACATGACTGCTCCGGACATCTGGATCGCCAAGGACGACGGCTCTGACATCGTCCGCGCCGTTTTCGTCGCGGCGGTCGGCCGCGACTACAACGGCAACATCCACGCGCGGCTGTCCGGCGGCGATCAGGCGGCCGTGACGCTGGTACAGGACCATGGGCATGACCAGGGCCGGACTCCCGGTGATTTCCACCGTCAGCTAGTCAAGGTCATCGCCGAGCTGTCCGACACCGCGGAGTCCGCCATGATACGGCCGGCCCATGATCCAGAGCATGGCTGGCGATGGCTCACCGAGCGCTTGTAGCCGCGCAGCAGCAGTAACGCACGGAGCAGACTCGAGCTGGTAGGCGCGGATCGGAGCCTCGCTAGCCCGGTTCCTGCCATGCGCTGTCCTCCGGAGAGGTCGCTGGCCACGGCGGAACCCTCGACAGGTGGCGCATCAGCGCCGCGAACTCCGGTGGCGCGAGGCTCTGCTCCGAATCCGACAGCGCCTTTTCGGGCTCTGGATGCACTTCGACGAGAATGCCGTGCGCTCCCGCCGCGCGTGCCGCCCAGGCCATGGGCGCGACATAAGCCCGCGAGCCAGTACCGTGGCTGGGGTCCACGATTATCGGCAGGTGCGACCGCTCCCTGATGACTGGAACGGCGGACAGGTCAAGAGTGTTGCGGGTGGCGCTCTCGAACGTACGGATGCCCCGCTCGCACAATATGACCTGCTGGTTTCCCTGCGCGACCACGTACTCGGCGGCGGCCAGCCATTCCTCGATGGTGCTCGACAGCCCGCGCTTGAGCAGCACGGGACGGTCCACCTTGCCGATCTCCCGCAGCAGATCGAAATTCTGCATGTTGCGCGCGCCGACCTGCAGGATGTCGGCCGCCATCGCCATCCGGGCCACCTGGTCGACGGCCATGACCTCGGTAACCACCGGCAGGCCGACCTGGCGGCCGGCCGCCACGAGCAGATCGAGTCCCTGCCAGCCGAGGCCCTGGAACGAGTACGGCGAGGTCCGGGGCTTGAACACGCCGCCGCGCAGGACATGAGCCCCATGATCGCGAACGAACTTGGCGGCCGCGTGGATCTGCTCCTCGCTCTCCACCGAGCACGGGCCCGCCATCACCGCGAACCCGTCGCCGCCGATGAGCGTGTCGCCCACTCTTATCAGGGTGTCTGCCTGCCGGGCGGCGCGGTCCACGAGCTTGTAATGCCGCGACTTACGGGCTGCGGACGGCCGTACCGCGGCGACAGCCTCCAGCATTTCCGCCGGAGCCTCCGCCGACTCCGGGGCCGGGAGCGCTCCGGTGCGAGCAGGCTCCCGCAGGGCCTTGGCGGGATAACTGCCCAGCACCTTCACGTACAACGCAGCGGCCCGCAACTCGTCGAGGGCCGCCGCGGTGCGAGGATCGGCCGAGTTGCCCTCGAAGTCGAGGAAGAACATGTACTCCCATGGCCGGCCCGGTCGCGGCCTGGACTCCAGTTTGGTCATCGAGTGGCCGCTGCCGGACAGCACCTCAAGGCAACGCAGCAAGGCGCCTTCCTCGTGCCGGGTGACCAGGATCAGGCTGGTCTTACACGGAATGCGCACATCTACGGACGCAGGATCGCAGGCCAGGACGACAAACCGGGTGTAGTTGTCGTCGCTATCGGCGATGTTGCGACGCAAGATAACCAGCCCGCTCGCGGCCGCTGCTTCAGGCGAGCCGATCGCGGCGGCAGTGGGATCTTGCTCCTCGGCTACCGCCCGCATCGCGCCGGCCGTGTCGAAGTACGGCACTGACACCGCATGCGGGAGCGACTGGAGGAACCGCGCGCATTGCTCGTGGCCCTGCGGATGGGACAGGATCCTGGTCAGCGCGGACAGCGGCACGTCCGCGATTGCGGCCAGGCAGTGGTCGACCTTCCAGGTCTCCTCGCCCACGATGAAGAGCTCATGCTCGCGTAGCAGTGCGTAAACCTCGTTGATGCTGCCCGCAGTGGTGTTCTCGATCGGCAGCACCGCGAGATCGGCCCGGCCGTCCAGCAGTGCGGCCGCCGCATCGCGAAAAGTCGGGTATCCCGCCAGGTCGCCGTCGAGCGCGCGGCCGCTCAGGTACTTCTGCGTGGCCGCGTCGCTGAATGAATGCGCCACGCCCTGGAACGCCACCCGCACCCGCCGCCCGGCCGAATCTCCGCTCACCTGCCGGGCCTGCTGTGCCACCGATTCGCTGATCAGCTCACGGAATATCCGCCGCACCAGGCTGGCCGACACTCCCAGGCCAGCAGCCATCGACGCGGCCGCGTCAAGTACCTCGCGCTCACGATCGGCATCCTGGATGCTGCCAGCGCCCGCGGCCTTGATCTGCGCCAACGCGGCGATGATCTCGTGCCGCTGCGCGATGAGGCGCACGATCCCGGCGTCCACATCGTCAAGATCCTGCCGGAGTCCGCGCACGCCCGGCTGCTGGTCACTCATCACGCTAGGTTCTCCGCTCCCGCCCGCGAATGCCCGGGCGTTTACGCACTGGCCGCCTCACCAACGTATCGGGACGGCCCGCCGACGGCAGTCCGGGTCCTGGTGATCATCCGGACAGGCGCCTCAGTCACTCAAAGTACTTCTGTGATAGAACTAAAATAGGTTCTGCTACAGAAGTACTTAGGATGACCGTGAGTAGATTTGCCGACCGCTCCAGGCGCCAGCCGGGAGCCGCCCGCCGGGGGCTGGCAGGCCGCTCGCGGTGATGGTGCTGCGCGAGCGCGGCCGGCCAGCAGCCGTGCGAGATCACCCGCTGGCGCCGTGGCTCGCCGTCGGGACCGTGTGCTTCGGGGCATTCATGGGCCAGCTCGACGCGAGCATCGTGACGCTGGCATTTCCCGCGCTGCAGCGCCAGTTCGACGCCGGGCTAGCCGGCGTCCAGTGGGTTTCGCTGGCCTACCTGCTGGCGCTGGTGACCCTGCTCGTGCCGGCAGGCCGCTGGTCGGACCGGCTCGGCCGCAAACAGGTCTACCTGTACGGATTTATCATCTTCGGAGCTGCTTCGGCCGCCTGCGGTATCGCACCCACATTGCCCGCCCTGATCGCGTTGCGCGTCCTGCAGGCCGCGGGCGCTGCGATGCTGCAGGCGAACAGCGTCGCCTTGGTCGCCACCAGCGTGCCGGTCCGGATGCGCCGGGCAGCGCTCGGCGTCCAGGCCGCTGCGCAGGCTCTGGGCCTGGCACTGGGACCGGTTGCCGGCGGGCTGCTCATCGCCTGGCCGAGCTGGCGGTGGATCTGCCTGGTGAACGTCCCGGTCGGCGTGCTCGCGCTGATAGCGGGCTGGTTCCTGCTCCCGCGCACGCGGGCGCGATCCGGCCGGCGGGCCGCGGATCCCGCCGGGCTGGCGCTGCTGGCAACCGCGGCCGCGAGCGTCCTGGTCGCGATCTCCGCTGCGGCCGGGCTGGACCTGCAGGCCCCGGCGGCGGCGGGGCTGGTGGTGCTCGCGGTAGCGGCCAGCGCAGGCCTCGCGTGGTGGGAGCGCCGCTCAGCCGCACCGCTGCTAGACCTGTCGACACTTGCCGCAGCCGGGCTCGCGCCGGCGCTTGGCGGTGCGTTGTGCAGCTACATGATCCTTTTCTGGCCTCTTGCGCTGTTCCCGCAGATCCTGGCCGCCCACGGCGACACTGCGTTGCAGGCAGGGCTGCTGCTGACCGCGCTGCCCGCCGGATTTGGCCTGGCGGCCTTGTCAGCCGAGCATCTGCTGCCAGTCCGGTGGCCGAACCGGCCCCGGTGCGTGGCGGGCGGAGCGCTCGCCTGCGCAAGCGTGACCACGCTGGCGATGCCCGCGCCGGCCATCGTCACCGGGATTCTGCTGGGCCTGCTCGGCACAGGCCTCGGCATCTACATTCCGGCGAATAACGCGCAGATCATGGCGGCGGCCGCTGATCGCGGCGCTGCCTCGGCCGGCGGGCTGGTGAACATGGCGCGCGGACTGGGTACCGCCCTGGGGGTGGCGGTCGTCGCCCTCGGCCTGCATGCCGGAACGGGCCTCGGGCACCCTGGCGCCGGCCGGGCACTGGCCATCGCGGGCCTCACCGCTGCCGCACTCATTGCGACGTGGGCCGGGACCCGCGGCACCGCCACCGCCCGTCGCGGATAACGGCAATGACCTCGGGGCTATCCGCTGAGCAGCTTCGCCTTCGCTTGGGCAAACTCCTCGTCACTCAGAGCGCCCTTGTCATGCATGGCGGTGAGCCTGCCGAGGTCGTCGAGCATCGACCCTTGCGCAGCATCCGGTGACGTCTGTGCCGGCGCCATCTGGCTCTGGGCTGACTGATCGGCTTCCAGCTGGCTGATGCGCTCGTCCTGACCCTGGTCCATGGCGGAGCGCTGAGCGGACCGCTTTCCCATGACGTAGGCGCCGCCTCCTACCGCCGCGGCCCGCAGTAGCGGGCGTCGTCGCAGTGGCATGCCATCCTCCCTGCTTCGTTCGGCTTTCCTGACCTGGCTGGGCTGTTTGCCTGGCGTTACGCCTGGTCAGGCACGGTCAGGCCGAGAGCCACCATGATCTCCGGGGCGGCCGCGATTACCTTGGGACCGCCCACCTGCGGGGCGACCGCGCGCAGCACTCCGACAATCTCCTCCGGCTGCACTCCCGCGCCGAGCGCGTTACTGACCTGCCAGAGGTATGAGGCGGGCGGCGCGTCCATGGCGATAAGGGTGGCGAGCTTCACGAGGGCAAAGCTGCGCGGGTCCAGGCCGCTTTGCTCCTGCGCCGCCTCGCGCAGCTCAAGTGCTTCGCCGAGCACATCGATGTCACCCTGGGACAGGCCGGTCAGCGCCGCCAGGGTTGCATCGTCGACGCTGGCTTGGGTCGGTACTGTCATGATCAAACCTTCCTGTTCAGGTGGAGGCTGGTGAGAAATCAGCCTCACCACAGAGATTCGCTCCTCCGGCGCCGATACGCGCCACCCGCAGCGGGTGGTCACGCGCGCGCCGCCGCCGACGATGACCAATCGGCCCGCTGCGTCCGGCTGTTTATCCCGGGTGCCTCCGGTCACCCAGCCCGGACCGCAGTGGGTACCTCTGGGGGGATTTGCGGCATGACGAGCGGCTCGCACAGGACCGGGCCGGCCCGAGTGATCGCCGACATCATCGCCGGGCTGCAAAGGACCATCAGCAGCGTGCCTAGCGGGATGGCCACCGCCGTGCTGGCGGGCGTCCATCCGATCCAGGGCCCGTACACGTGCCTGGCCGGGCCCATCGCGGCGCACGCAAGCCAGGCGTGGCTGGCGCTGACCCGGCGCGACGGGCTGGCGCCCGGCGCGGGAAGATAGGCCCGATGGGCGACAGTGACCGGCTGGCAGCCGCCTTTGAGGAGTACCGCCCGCACCTGCGGGCGGTCGCCCACCGGCTGCTCGGCTCGATGGCCGACGCCGACGACGCAGTGCAGGACACCTGGCTTCGGCTGACAAGCGCCGACGTCAGTTCGGTTGCGAATCTCGGCGGCTGGCTCACGACGGTCGTCGCGCGTGTGTCACTCAACATGCTCAGATCGCGAAAGTACAGGCGCGAAGACCCGGTCGGCGACTCCTGGTCGGCGGCCGCCGAACCAGCGGCAGCGGCGGCGGCTGCTGCGCGCAGCAGTGCCGCGGTTCCGGATCCAGAGTCCGAGGCAGTGCTGGCTGACTCGGTCGGCCTTGCTCTGCTGGTCGTGCTGGACACGCTGACGCCGGCCGAGCGGCTTGCATTCGTGTTGCATGACATGTTCGCCATGCCGTTCACCGAAGTAGCTGAAGTGCTCGGGCGGTCAGCCGACGCGACCAGGCAGCTGGCCAGCCGGGCACGGCGCCGCGTGCGAGTGACGCCCAGCCCGGCGCTGGCCGCTGACCTGGCGCGGCAGCAGCACGTCGCGTCAGCGTTTCTCGCTGCCTCCAGGAGCGGAGACTTTACGGCCCTGGTCGCGGTGCTGGACTCCGATGTCACGCTCAGCGCTGATGCCGCCGCAGCCCCGGCTGGCAGGCCGGTCGTGCTCCGGGGCGCAGCGAACGTCGCCAGGGGAGCGGTGTCAGCCGCCGCGCTGGCCCGGCAGTCTCAGCTGGCCCTGGTAAACGGATCCGTTGGCATCGTGGCCGCGGCTGACGGCCGCCTGCAGGTCGTGCTGGCACTGACCATCAGCGCCGACCGCATCACTGCCATCGAGGTGATCGCCGATCCTGACCGGCTGCGGCGGCTGGAACTGGCAGTGCTGCCCGGCACGGGGTCGGCGTGACCGAGCTGGACATACCAGCGGCACTGCTCGCCTCGGTCGCATCCGACCGGGACCACGGTCCGCAGCGCCGGGCCTGGCTAGAACGGCTGCCGGAGACCGTGGCGGGCCTGGCTCGCCGCTGGTCACTGACGCTGGGCCGGCCCTTCCAGCCCGGCGGATGTACCTCCTGGGTAGCGCCAGCTCGCACGGCAGGCGGCAGCCGGGTGGTGGTGAAGGTCTGCTGGTGCCATCCGGACGGCGAGGAACTGCACGAGGCCGAGGGCCTGGCGGCATGGGACGGCCACGGCACGGTACAGCTGCACGAATCAGCCCGGCTCGGCAAGTCCAGCGCGCTGCTGCTGGAGGCTTGCAAACCCGGGGTCGCCCTCGGCGGCGCGGTGCCGGCCCGCGAGCAGGACGAGATCGCGGCCGGACTGCTGCGCCGGCTGTGGATCGAGCCGCCCGCCGGGCACGCGTTCCGGCCGCTGCAGGCTATGTGCGACATGTGGGCAGCGCAGTTCAAGGCCACATGGCGGGCCGCCGCGCCAGCCCAGCGGATCGGGGCGGACCTGGCCAGTGCTGGCATCAGCCTGCTGCATAGCCTGCCCGGCACCGCCGACCAGGCCGTCCTGCTGACCACCGACCTGCACCCGGACAACATCCTGGCCGCCCGGCGCGAGCCATGGCTGGTCATCGACCCCAAGCCGTACGTCGGCGACCCGGCCTACGACCCGGTGCAGTACATGCTCAACTTTCCCGACCGGCTCGGTGCCGACCCGACCGGGTTCGCCGACCAGATGGCGGCCCTGCTCGGCCTTGATCGCCAGCGGGTGCGGCAATGGCTGTTCGCCCGGTGCGTCCAGGAGTCCGGCAGCGACCCGCAGCTACGCATACCGGCCGCCCGGCTCGCGTCAACCGGGTCGTAGCGGTCACCCAGCCAGACCGAGTTGCAGAGCGGGCAGACCCGCGCGCAGCGCGCCGGTGGCCCTCGGCGAGCCTCGCGCAGTCTCCCAGCCGGCCGGGCCCTGGCCAGACGTGGCAACATCGAAGACGGCGTAGCAGCCCGTGGCCGCCGACAAATACCAGCTGAAGCCGCCCTGGTCATTAGCCCCTCTCGTCACCAAGATTTGGTTGTTCATGGCAGACTCTGGCGGCATGGCAGGATCTGACCGATCAGGGCTGACCCACGAGGTGGGTTACGCGCTCCGGCATCCGCGCCGGGCATTGCGCTATGCCCGCTACCTGGGCTCGGATCACCTCAGCTACTATCGCGCGGCTATGCGGTACGGTGCGGCCCGCAGCCCCGAGCTCGCCGTCGGGAGCAGGAACCGCGAGGAATGGCTCAAGCACGGCAAATTGCAGTTCGACTACCTGCTCACACACGGGCTGCAACCATCCGACCGGATGCTGGAGATCGGGTGCGGCAATCTTCGCGCTGGCCGGCTGTTCATCGACTATCTCGACACAGGCAACTACTACGGTCTGGACATCTCGCCTGACATCCTGCTAGCAGGTCAGCGCACCTTGGCCGAATTCGGGCTGCAGGCCAAGCAACCCCATCTGGTCCCGGTCAGCGACCTGACGTTCGGTTTCCTGCCTTCGGCATATTTCTCCGTGGTGCACGCCCACAGCGTGTTCTCGCACTCCCCCATCCAGGTGATCAGCGAGTGCCTGGCCCATGTCGGCCGGGTCATGGTGCCCGGCGCCATCTTCGACTTCACCTTCCATAGGACCGACGGCGCCGAGCACCATCTGCTGGGCTGGGCCTACTACTACCGGAGCGAAACCCTGCTGGCGCTCGCCCGCTCGCACGGCCTGGACGCTCACATCATGGCCGACTGGAAGCAGTTTGGCGGTCCGCAGTCGAAGATCCGTGTGACACTGCCTAGCGTCACTTGACGTCAGCTCACCGGCGAAGCCACAACGTGACGGTCATGCCGCGGAAGCGCCGGACGGTGATCAGCGAGAAGCGCTGTTCTAGCAGCTGGCTCTCCTGCCTGAGCAATCCGGCTGGCAGAAGCAACGACGGACGGCTGCCCAGCACCCAGATCCGCCGGTACCGGAGCATGAGCGGGCCGGTGGCCGCGAACGGCTTGTCGGTGCCGCGGAACGTGCCCGCCCGCAGCGGCGTCAGCGCCACGCCGAAGTCGGTGACTTCACCGAAATCGCCCGGGTAGCCAAGCTCGGCCTTGCGGAACAACGTGCCGAAGTACAGCACGCCGTCCCCGTGCTGCGCGTGCGCCGCCAGGTAATTCGACGGGCCGCCGAAGTCGTACGCGCGGCTGTCCGGTGTGCGGATGACCCGCTGCGGCCCGAGTTGCAGAACCAGGGCCAACGCGCACACCACGGCGCCAGGCAGCCAGATGAGCGCCCGGCCCGCCCGTCCGCCCCGTCCGGCTGAACCGGCCGCTCTGGCCAGGAACAACCCGATCCGGTAGAGCCCGGCGCCGGCCAGCAAAGCAGCCCCGGCCTCGCCGTACAGGACGTAACGGTCCACGTACAGCGGCCGCGCGACAATCGATTCGAGCAGCAGCAGTCCCGCCGGGAGCACGAGCAGCGGCGCGGCCACCGAGGGCAGCGAAATCCCGCGGCTGCGCCACCAGGGCGGCTCTGCCCGGCGGCCGGGCAGCACGGCCACCACCGCGCACAGCAGCAGCAGCACGGCCACCGCCGAGGTCACGCCAAAATAGTCGTGCAACAGCGTCCGCAAGGAGGCCAGGCCGGGGCGCCCGATCCAGGACACCGCCGAATGCTGCACGACGCTGAGGGCCAGCAGCGGCAGCACGGCCGCCGCGCCAGCGGCCCCCGCGATAGCCCAGTGCCGGATCGCCGGGCGCCCGTACCGGGCAAGCAGCACGGTGCAGCCGTGCGCCGCCAGCACCAGCAACGCCATCTCGTTCAGGTAGCCGGCCAGCGCCACCAGCACCGCGTAACCCAGCCACCGGCGGGCCGTACGCTGCGGCGGGCCGTCAGCCTCCGCGCTCATCGCGTGCAGCAGCGCCAGCGTAGCGCCAGTGACGCACGCGAGCACCAGCGCGTACGAGCGGGCGGTCTGGGCGTAGTAGCTGATGCTGGGCGTCAGCGCCATGATCAGGCCTGCGAACAGCGCAGCCCAGCCCGACCCCGTGAGCCGCCTGGCGATGTAGGCGATGAGCGCCGCGGCAACGGTCATGCTGATTACCGAGGGAACGCGCATCGCTGTGGGGCTGCTGCCGACCGCTGCCCAGCCGTGCATGAGCAGGTAATACAGGCCGTGCACGGCATCGACGTGCCGGAGCAGGTGGGCTAGCTCGCGCAAGCTCAGCAGCGCCGCCCAGTGAGTCGCGACCTCGTCGTTGCCCATGGCTGAGTCTCGGCCCAGGCCCCAGAGCCCGGCGACGGCCATTGCCACCGCGCTGGCGATGACCGGGGCGAACCTGAGCGCCGCCCTCGTCCAGCCGCTGCCCGGTGCCGCCGCCTGCGGTTGGGCCTGGCCGTCGGCCGGGCGGGCGGCAGCGGCGTCCCGGTGTTCGGCCGGCGCCGAGCTCATGGCCGGTCCGGCACCTTGCCGGTAGACGCCGCGAAGGTCTCCCGCCACCGGCCCGGCGAGTTGAAGTCAGGCGCGGCGGCGCGGTACTGCGCCGCCAGCCGAGCCCACTGCTTGCGGAGCCGACGGTGCAGCACCACGCTGCGCCGCCCGAGCGCGCGGAACTGCCGCGGGTCCCGCTTGTACCAGGCTGCGTTGGTGCCCTCGGCGTTAGACACCACGGCGCTGTCCAGCTTGGCCAGCACCCACCAGGATGCGTCCTGGTACGCCAGCGCCATCTGCGGGCGCTTCATGGCGCCTTCTCGCGGCGGCCTGAACTGCCGTATCGTGCCGGACGCCGCCTTGGTCATGAGGTTGAACTTGTTGGTCGGCGTAGTGGAGCTTTTCACCGCTTCCGGTGGCTTGCGTCGCGGCGGCGGGAACGCCTCCAGGTCCGCGGCGCTCTCTGCGTCTGCGAACCCCGCCTGGAGCTGGCGCAGCTCGGTCAGTTTGGTGCCGATCTGCCGGTGCAGGTGATCCGGTCCAGACAGCACATCGCCGATCGCAAGCAGCCTGATCGCGGCGGTCGAGTATTGCATGGACAGCAGGCTCTGCAGCTGCCGCTCCAGGCTCTCCGAGACCAGCGCACCGCCCTTAGGCTGCGGCGAGTGCAGCAGCGCGGAAACGAGCCGGTTGCGCAAGTGGTAGTAGGCCTGCCAGTCCCGGGCATCATCCTTGTCATCCCAGGGCACTTGCCAGGACCCGACCCCCGGCAGCGACACGGTCGGATAGCCGCGGTTGCGGGCCCGCACGCCGTACTCGGCATCTTCCCACTTGATAAACGCCGGCAGCGACAGCCCGATCTCCTCGATGACCTTCGTCGGGATCAGGCACTCCCACCAGCCGTTGTAGTCGGAGTCGGCCCGGCGGTGCAGCCAGGGCGTATTCCGCAGGTTCCGCCGCCCGAAGTCGTGCCGGGCCTTGGTGTTCGGCCCGGGACCCCACCACCACTTGTGCGGTTCGACCCCCTCGGCATACGCGTGCAGCAGCGACCGGTCATGCAGGCTGAACATATGGCCGCCGACGATGGTCGGCTTGCGGGCGAGATCTGCGAAGGTGACCGCCCGCAGGATGCCCTCGGGCTCGAGCTTGACATCGTCGTCGCTGAGCAGCACGTAATCTGCCCGGCCGGCCCGCACCGTCTCGTCCATGGCCCGCGCGAACCCGCCGGACCCGCCGATATTGCCCTGCCTGATGACCTGCAGCCGGTCGCCGAGCTTCTTGGCCGCGTCAGCGAAGCCAGGTTGATCGGTCAGCGGCTCCGAGCTCTGGTCGACGACGTAGACGCGGTCGATCAGCTCGTGGATCTCGGTCGCGTCACCCAGAATGCGCAGCTTGTCGAGCATGTAATCGTGCTGGTTGAAGCTGGTGATGCCGAGGCTGACGATGCCCGGCGGCGCGGACGGGGCCAGCCCGAGCCAGTCCGCCTCGATCAGCGTCGTGCCCCGCGGCCCGGCGATGATGTCGAACCAGTACCAGCCGCCATCGATGAACGGGGCGAGCGGAAGCGTCCGCTGGATCGTCTCTGGCACATCAGCGTCCACGCTGATCGTCTCGACCGGATGGCTGAAGCCCTTGGCCGTGGACCGGTACAGGACGATCTTCGACTCGCCCGCCAGCCGGATGCGCAGTGTGACCGACTCGACGGTGGTCCACCGGCGCCAGTAGCTGGCCGGGAACGCGTTGAAGTAGGTGGCGAATGAGACCCGTCGGCCCTCGGTTATCAGTGCGCTGCGCCGCGGCCCGACGGCCTCGGACAGGTAGGCCGGGACATCGTTGCCGAACCGGATGCTGGACTGCGTCTCACCGACCGCCGCATTGGCGACAGGGACGCTCACCTTGGGGCCCTTACCCCCGATCAGCGCCTCATTCGCCAGCTCGGCGGCCAGCTCAGCGGAGCCCCGTTCCATGTCCGTCTCGACGTACAGCGGGACGACGTCGAGATCCTCGCCGGGAAAGATGACGCGCTGCAGAATGCGCAGCTCACTGCCTGCCTCGGCGGTCACTGGCCCGTCCCTGGACGGTCCAGCGGGATCCCGTCGGCGAAGAACGGCCGTAGCCGGTTGTCGTACATGCTGAGCGCGGCTCCTATCGCCATGTGCATATCAAGGTACCGGTAGGTGCCGAGGCGCCCGCCGAACACGACGCCTGGCTCGGCGTCGGCCAGTTCCCGGTAGGTGAGCAGCCGGGCCCGGTCCTCCGCCGTGTTGATCGGGTAGTACGGCTCGTCGCCCCGGCCGGCAAACCGCGAGTACTCGCGCATGATCACCGTTTTGTCGTCGGGATACCAGTCCCGTTCGGGATAGAAATGCCGGAACTCGTGAATCCGGGTGTACGGGACGTCCTCGTCGGCATAGTTCATGACCGACGTGCCCTGGAAATCCCCGGTCGGGAGTACCTCTCGCTCGAAGTCGAGCGTCCGCCAGCCCAGGTCACCCGCCGCGAAGTCGAAGTAAGCGTCGATCGGACCGGTGTACACCAGCGGCACCTGACCAACCAGATCGGACCGCAGGTCGGCGAACTCGGTGCTGAGCCGCACCTCGATGTTCGGGTGGTCGGCCATGCGCGCCAGCCAGGCGGTGTAGCCCTCTACCGGCAGGCCCTGGTAGGTGTCATTGAAATAGCGGTTGTCGAAGTTGTAGCGGACCGGCAGCCGAGTGATGATCTCGGCCGGCAGGTCAACCGGGTCGGTCTGCCATTGCTTGTAGGTATAGCCCCGGATGAATGCCTCATACAGCGGCCGGCCGATCAGCGACACGGCCTTCTGCTCCAGGTTGGCTGCCGTGCCCGCCGGAACCGCCGCCGCCTGCTCGGCGATCAGCGCGCGAGCCTCGTCCGGTGACATGAACGTACCGAAGTACTCGCAGATCGTGCCGAGGTTGATCGGCATCGGATAGACCCGGCCCTTATAGACCGAGAACACCCGGTGCTGGTAGCCGGTGAACGCCGTGAAGCGGTTGACGTACTCCCAGATGCGCGCGTTCGAAGTGTGGAACAGGTGAGCGCCGTAGCGATGCACCTCTATGCCGGTCTCAGGCTCCGGCTCGGAGTAGGCGTTGCCGCCGATGTGGTCGCGCCGGTCGATCACCAGCACGCGCAGGCCCAGGTCGGCCGCGCAGCGCTCCGCCACGGTCAGGCCGAAGAAGCCTGACCCGACCACCACGAGGTCAGTGCTCACTGCTTCACCTGCGCACCGGGCGTGCTGGCCGCCCGGCCAGCCCTGCCGCGCTCCTGTCGGGGTACTGCCAGTCCACGGCGTACTCGCAATCTGGCGGTTCAGGCCGGGCGGGCTGGTCCTGCTGCGACGCCGGCCGCTTGCTCAACACGGTCAGCAGCGGGCGGTACACCGCGCGCCGCAGCCACCATGGGATCAGCCGGTAGCCGCCGCGAACAAGCACGTTGCGCCCGAACTCGGCCGGTGAGGTGAATCCCGTTCGGAGGAACTCGCGTTGCAGGCGCACCTCGGAGCGCAGCAGCGCGAGGCCGCCCCGCCGTTTGAAGGCAGTTGCCCCGACCCGGTAGAAGACCAGCGGCTCAGCGACGTTGACCACGCGGGCCCCGTTCTGGAGCATCCGCGCGAACAGTGCGTAGTCCTCCATGAGCGGGAGCTCACCATAGCCCCCGGCGGCGAGAACAGCGCTGCGCCGGTACACCACCGTCGGATGGTTGAACGGGTCATGTACCCGAGCGAACCTGGCGATCTCGGCAGCTCCTACCGGCGGAACGCGCTGCCCGACCACGTCGTCAGTATCGGCGACGAATTCCAGCAGCCCGGATCCGACGATGTCGGCCTCCTCGATCAGCGGCAACTGCACCTCGAAGCGGTGCGGCATGGCCACGTCGTCGGCATCCATCCGGGCGATCACGTCGAACCAGCTGGCGGCCAGGCCCTGGTCCAGCGCAGGCCCGAGACCCCCGTTGCGCTCGATCGGCACGAACGTCACCGGGACCGGGCAACTCGCCCTGAACTGGTCCAGGTATCCGGCAAGCTCGTCGCGAACCGGCCCGTCACGGACGATCACTACCTGGTCAGGCGGCACAGTCTGATCGTCGACGGCGCTGCGCAAGGCTCGCCGGAGGTAGTCCGGCCTGTCGCCGTCATAAACCGAGACCAGCAGCGAGAAGGGCTCGTGCAACTGGGGAAAACCTCCAAGAAGGTATGCCTGCCGGCCTCGGCTAAACGGCCTGCGGCGAGCCGCCTACCAGCGGAACTGACAGCCCAGACCGACGCCATCGAAGCTGATATTCTACACGTACGGCCAGACGGGACGGCGCCGACAAGGCTGCACGGTCTGGTTAACTTTGCCCAGGATGGCTCCCACGCCATAGCGCTCTGGTTACCCTCCAGGGAGTCCGCCGAACGCGCGGCCGGCGAGGGTCGTCGGGGACGCGCACTGACCGAATCCGCGAGGTGGCCCGGATGGCGCACGCCATCACAGACCAGGAAGGCCCGCCCGGGGCTCCGACTGCCGCCCGGCGGCCGAAAGTCATCCTGCATATCGGCGAGCCGAAGACCGGCACGACGTTCTTGCAGCAGGTCATGTGGCGCAACCGCGACGCACTGGCGGCGCAGGGCGTGGTGCTGCCCGGCCACCATCCTCAAGATCATTTCCGCGCCAGCCAGGACCTGCGCGGCATCAAGAAGCTGGCCAGCGACCCGTCCGGCGCCTGGACCGGGGAGTGGGAGATCCTTGCCAGCCAGGCCAGGCAGGCGCGCCGGGTGGCTGTCATCTCGCACGAGCTGTTCTCGGCGGCGGACGCGCAGCAGGCCGAGGAGGCCGTGCGGTCGCTGCAGCCCGCCGAGGTCCATGTCGTCCTTACTGTGCGTGACATCGCCACCTTGCTGCCAGCCGAGTGGCAGGAGACGGTGAAGCACCGCAACGACAGGGGCTGGGAGGACTGGCTCGCGGACGTGATCGACCGCGAGGCACCCTCGGCTGACCGGCGGGAATGGTGGTTCTGGCGAGTCCATGACACGCTCGCCATCCTCGGCCTCTGGTCTCGCTTCGTGCCGCCCGACCGGCTGCATGTGATCACCAATCCGCCGCGGGGGTCGGACGCCGGGCTGCTCTGGCGGCGCTTCGCTTCGCTGCTCGACATCGATCCTGCCAGCGTCGACATCAGCCGGGCGAGGGCGAACACCTCACTCGGGCTGCCGGAGATCGAGTTCCTGCGGCGGCTGAACGCCGAGCTGCCACCGGAGGTGCCCGACTGGTTCTACATGTGGAACGTCAAGGAGGGCCTGGCCCACCAGACCCTCGCCGCACGGCCGGCGAACGGGCGGCTGGTGCTGCCCGAGGACCGGAACGGCTGGGCCAAGGAGCACGCCGACATCCTGATCAGCGGCCTGCGGGATTCTCGTTACGACCTCATCGGCAGCCTGGACGATCTTGTCCCGCAGCCAGCCCTGCAGCACGGGCCCGGCCCGGCGGACCAGCCAGCCGAGCAGGTGCTGGATGCTGCCGTGCAGGCCGCAGCGGCGCTGGTGCTGAACCAGTACCGCAAGGCGCAGCCGGCGGTGAAACCGCAGGGCGGGCTCGGCAGCCTCGCCGAGCGGGTAGAGTCCACAGTCGCTTCCTCTGACCGGCTCAAGCGCACCGTCCGCGAGCTGAGCAGTCGTCACTCTTCCATACGCCGCCTGCGCATCCTGGCCTGGCGAGTCCTGGAGCGGTCCCGAGCCCGGAAGAATCCCTAGCATGGCCCAGGCTCCGGGCGGCCATGCGTCCGCCCAGCCCAGGGTCGTCGCGGTGCTGGTCAGCTATAACCGGCGCGACCTCCTGCTCGAGTCGCTCGCAGCGGTGCATTCGCAGAGTCGCGCGCCCGACGCGGTGATCGTGGTCGATAACGCCTCGACCGACGGTAGCGCCCCGGCAGTGCGGGCCCGCTTCCCGGCCGTGCAGCTGGCCGAGCTGGCCGCCAACTACGGCGGCGCTGGCGGGTTCGCCTACGGCATGGCGATTGCCCTGGCGGCCGGAGCCGACCTGATCTGGGCCATGGATGACGACACCGTGCCAGCCCCCAGCGCGCTGCAAGCGCTGCTGGCGGCACGTGGCAGCTACCCAGGCCGGCCGCCGGCGCTCGTCGCCAGCCGGGTGACCTGGACCGATGGCCAGGACCATCCGATGAATACACCGCGTGCCAGGCCCTTCGCGAGCAGGGCAGAGCGGGACGCGGCAGGCGCGTGCGGGTGCATTCCGATCCGGTCAGCGTCATTCGTCTCTGTCCTCGTTGATGCCGCCACCTGCCGGCGACGGGGGCTGCCGCAGGCGGACTATTTCCTCTGGAACGACGACTTCGAGTTCACTACCAGGCTGCTGCGCGGCAATACCGGGCTGCTCTGCCCGGCAAGCATTGTCGTGCACAAGACAAAGACTTTCGGATCGACCGACGTCGACCCAGGGGACCGCTTCTTCTACGAGGTCCGTAACAAAATCTGGACGCTGCGGACCAGGTCCCTCGCGCCAGCCGAACGGGTTCTGTACGGGGGCGCCACGCTGCGACGATGGGCCCGGACCTATCTGAACTCGCGCGACCGCCGAGCACTGCGGTCCGCGCTGGCCCGCGGTATCGCGGCGGGAGTGCGCTCGAGCCCCCGGCCGAACGAGCAGGTGCTGCCCGGAGCTGGCCAGACCGCCTTGACCCCCGGCCACGGCTGACCGCTGCCGCCCTGCGCCAGCCGCCAGGACGCCCATCACCAGCGCCCTGGCGCACCGCGCCAAAGCCGCCGTTGGGCTATGGCATGCTGGGGCTCATGGCGCACCATTCCGGCCCGCCGGGCCAGCGCTCCGGCCCGTCCCGGCGGCGTTTCATCGGCCTGGCCGCTGGTGCTGCGGGCGCGGCGGCCGCCGCGGTCGCGGCGGACAAGCTGGCCAGCTCGGGCTCCGGCGCCAAGGCGGCTGACGCGGCCCAGCACCGCCCGGCGCGGCGGCACCGGCAGGTCAGCGAGAACTCGCTGCCCGGGAATCCCCGATGGCGGATCAGGCACCTCGGCAAGCCCGACGCGATGCTGGGATACGCGGGGCAGGCGAGCGTGCTGCCAGGCGAGCCGATCACGCTCTACGCGTCGACGACCGCGCGCTCGTTCACCGTGAGCGCGTTCCGGATGGGCTGGTATGGCGGCGACCTGGCCCGGCTGGTATGGAAGTCGGGCACCGTTCGCGGCCACCAGCAGCGGGCGGCGACGTTCATCGAGGCCACCCGGACGGTCGAGGCGCGCTGGGACGCCTCGCTCATCATCGCGACCCACCACTGGCCGGAGGGCTCTTACCTGTTGCGGCTGGACTCCGAAGCCGGAGACCAGCGCTACGTCCCGGTCACGGTGCGGTCGGCCAGCATCAGCGGCAAGACGGTGATCAAGAACTGCGTCGCCACCTGGCAGGCCTACAACACCTGGGGCGGCTACGACCTGTACCACGGCCCCGGCGGTGCCGCCGACTACGCCAACCGGTCGTACGCGGTCAGCCTAGACCGGCCGTACGCCGCCAGCGGGGCCCAAATGTTCCTCTGGGACGAACGGAAGTTCATCGCGCTCGCCGAGCGGACCGGCCTGCCGCTGGCCTACACGACCAGCATGGACATCGCCGGGCAGCCCGGCCTGCTCGACGGCGCCAGCGCGCTGTTCTCGCTCGGGCACGACGAGTACTGGTCGCCGCCCGAGCGAGCGAACGTCACCGCGGCCAGGAACGCCGGCACGAACATCGGTTTCATGGGCGCGAACTGCTGCTTCCGGCGGACCCGGCTGGCCAGCACGCGGCTCGGCGAACGGCGGCTGGTCATCTGCTACAAGACCAGCTACATGCAGGACCCGATGTACGGCAAGGACAACGCGCTGGTTACCAGCGACTGGCGCGATCCGCCCCACCCGGATCCGGAGTCATCGCTGATCGGCACGCTGTACGAATCGAATCCCGTGGACGCTGCCTACGTTGTCGCGACGCCCGACGCCTGGATGTTCAAGGGCACTGGCGTCCAGAAGGGCACCAGGTTCGCCGGACTAGTCGGGATCGAATACGACCGGGTGAACCCGGACTCGCCCATCGAGCGGCCGATCCAGATCCTCTCGCATTCCCCGCTGACCTGCCGCGGCGTTAACAGCTACGCCGATTCGGCCTACTACACCCACCACGGCGGGGCCGGGGTGTTCAACAGCGGGACCATGCGCTGGGTGTATTCGATGGGCGGTACCCGGCTGTTCGGCCTGAACGACCGCACGGCGGCGTTCACCCGGCACGTGACCGTCAACCTGCTGACCGGATTCGCCGACGGGCCGGCCGCTGCCAAGCACCCCGCGCACGACAACCTGGCCGCGATGCAAGAGTGGGCCGGCGACCCCATCGCGGCCCAGCACAACCTCTGGCCGCCCATCCATCTGTAACCCGTTCCCGGCTGCCTTGGCGGTGTGGCCTGGCAGCCGCTTAGCCGGGGGCCGGGCCTTCTTGTGGTGCTTGGGCAGGGGGGCCGGGGGCGGCGTCGTGCACCCGAAGCAGGGCGGCCGGCCCTTGAAATAGCGGGGGATCGAGGGAGAATCGGTCGGCGGGTTGGTTGGCAGCAGCACTGGCGGGCGCGGCGGCTGGTTGAAGTTGAAGTCCTCGACCACGTTGCCGAGTTGGGCCACGTCTTCCCGGACGTCCGGCCGGGGATCGGGCCTGCCGTCGGTCTTCGGGTTGAGCCTCGCGCCGCCGAGAAAGTCGTCTTCGATGAACTTCAGGTATGCGTCGCTGCTGAGCGTCTGGTCGTCGATGTAGCCCCGCTTGGCATAGGGCGAGATCGTGATCGCAGGCACCCGCAGGCCGTATCCGTTTTCGTCGATCTGCGGCGGGACCAGGTTGTCGTAGAAGCCGCCCCAGTCGTCCCAGGCCAGGAAGATAGCCGTGGACTTCCAGTCCGGGCTCTTCATGGCGGCGTTGATCAGCGCGGTGACGTAGGCCTGGCCCCGGTGCACGCTGGCCGGGGGGTGGTCGCTGTCCGGACCCGACGGCACGATCCAGGTCACGGCCGGCAGCGTGCCTGCCTTCGCGGCGTTGAGGTAGGCGGCGAGCGGCTGGATGTTTTTCAGCTGATGGTCGTGCTGCACGTCGCCGAACAGCGGGAGCGGATTCCAGATTCCCGGCGTCCGCGAACTCTGCGCGACGGGCTTGCAGGTCATGGCCGAGTCGTTGGCGCAGTCCGGTTGGCTCCCTTGCTGCACGTAGTAGGCCCAGCTGACGTGGTGGGCATAGAGCAGCCAGGTGATGTCGGTCCAGGCCAGGTCGATCGAGGTCTGGCCGGTGCGCAGCTCGTCCCGGACTGCCTGGCCGAACTGCCGGACTCCGTACGGCCCGACGATGTCGTTGACGCAGCTGCTGGCCGAGCGGTTCCGGCACCTTGCCGACCACGCGGAGACCATGTACAGGTGATCGGGCAGCGACCACGATTTGACCGCCTCGAACATGCGGTCGTCGAGCGCGAAGTCCTTGGCGTAGGTCCAGTAGTTCGGTATCTCTGCCGCCGTGTGGTAGCCCATCACGTCGGCCGGCCCGCTGCCGCTGCAGGCCGGATCGTCAGGCGTGATGCAGGTCTTTTTCGCCTTGTCCCGCTGCACGATGAAGCCGTTCATCTTCCCGCCGGCCACGTCCCCGATGGCATTCCGCACGCCGTGCGGGCCGCCGCCGTTGATATCAGCCTTGTCGTGGTAGGGGCGGGTGCACGGACCCTTCGGGTTCGGCATGCACACGGTCGGCACGCCAGCACGCATGCGGATGCCGTCGACCCCGGGATAGGTCCCGAAGTAGCTATCGAAGGACCTGTTCTCTTGCATGATGATGATCACATGCTTGATCTTGTGGATGCCCGAGGGCACCACGTAGGTGCCGTCCGGGCCCCCGGCGACGCGCTCCGGTCCGTGGCTGCCGGTATTCGTCGGCCCGGCCGTCGGGCTGGCCTGGCTGCCGGCCGTGCATGCCGCCAGCGTGGCGGCAAGCAGCACGCCGCCAGCAAGGCCGCGGATCAGCTTGATGGTGGACCCTCCGGGGATCACGAGGCCCCTTGGCTCGCTGGGGTGCGTTCCCAACCGGGCAGGCGTGGGGCTTCATGCCAGCGCGGCAGGCGGCAGGGAAAGGCGAACGCGCTGACAGCGTACCGGGTCCCGGCCGCGGCAATGACCGGGCCCCAGCCCCAGCACCGGGTCATCGTCTCGCTCGTGCCTGTCGCCGTCCAGATGCGCCGGGGCCCGGCCGCGCGGGGAACTAGCGGCTTTTGGCACTCACGATTAGAGACGAGCAGCATTGTGGCAGCGACGCTAAACGTTGCTCGCCTCGCCATGGCCGTTGCGCCGGGTCGGCACGTCCGCCAACCGTCGCCGCACAGCAAGAGGCGGACGGCTCGGTTGGCGAGCCGTCCGCCTCCTGGGGACCTTGAGGGGATGGTCAGGCGACCCCGCAAGCCTGCGCGACCGCGTTCGCGGCTGTCTCCCGGTTGTAGGCGGCCGGGATGCCCGGCCGCTCGAAATAGTCCATGTAGATATCCGCGGCCTGCGTCGGGTTGGTCGCCGCGTCCAGCGCCGGTATGTACTGCGCCCACTGCTGGTTGTAGGTCAGCAACGCGGCAAGCTGCGTCTGCAGGTCGGCGGCAGGGTTGCCGGTCACAAGGCCGACAGGCAGGGGCGTCCAGCCGATGAGGCCGCCACCGCCGGTCCCGACAGATTCCGGGTTGCCCTTGGACTCCTGGTAAATGTTGCCGGCGACGCCCACGGCCGCCATGCTGGTGTACCCGTGCGTGGTCAGGAAGCTCACGATCGTCGCATAATTCTGGGGCAGGTACGCCGGGTACTGCGTGGTTCCTGAGCAGGTCAGGGCGGTGGGCTTAGCTGACGCCGCCGCTGTCGGAGCGACCGGACCGGCCGAAGGAGCCGCTGACCGGGCCGCGGCCGGATGTCTGGCGGTGCGCTCGTGAGTAGCAGACTGCGTCCGCTTGGGCCTGTGCTTGAGCTGGGCCGACCCCTTGAGCGTGCTGGCACCGGCCGAGTTCGTGAGCCTGTCTTCCGGTGCGGCCAGCCCGACCAGGTGACCGCGGTGAGCCGCGCCGCCGCTGCCACCGGCCGTCGCCAGCGGTGCCGGGTTCGCCTGCGCGGCGGCGACTACGCCAAACACTGCCACTGCGGGCAGGGCCAGGGCGGGTACTGCGATTCCCAGCCTCTTCGCCGCTTTCGTAGCTGTCAGCGGGGCACAGTGGCGCCCCGTCTTCCTGATCTTCCTCGGTTTGCGGTGTGCAGCTGAACTCACTACCTGCCTTACGCCGTTCCGCGCCCAGCTACTCAGCAGCCGTTGGGTCTCCCTCTCGCCGGGCCTGATTCACTACCGGGGCCAGCCTCACAGAAACTATCAATGAATTAACCTAAAAAGCTCTAAATAGCTCAGTCAGGCTATCCATCCGCCAAAAGGCGCACGAAGGTCGCAAAGTCCTGTGACATAAGGCTTGTACGCTTACCGGCAGCGTCAGGACGGCTACGGCGGGCTAGCTAGAAACCGCCCGAAATGACTAGGCGCGATCTGGCCCGCCCCGCTCCTGCCGAGCCCCGCGTAGCGCGTTGAGGCCAGGCCCGGGTAACACCGCGGGCGTTAACCCCAGCTAACGCCCGCGGCCGGGTCAGTGACGTTCAAGTGCTCCTGCACCCTGGCCAGGTGCCGTCGCATCGCCTCAACGGCCGCGGCAGAGTCGCGGGCGCGCAGCGCATCGACGATCGCGCGGTGATCGGCCTGGTAATCCGCCCGCCGCTCGGCAGAGGCACTGCGGCGCTTCAGGTCTCCCCAGACATGTCCGTGTCGCGCCTGCTCGATCACCCCGTACAGCGCGATGAGCAGCGGGCTATGGCTCGCCGCCATGATGCAGTTGTGCAGTGCCAGGTCCCAGCTCTCGAACTCCTCGAAGCTAGCCGCGCGATCACCGCCGGCCAGGCACCGGTCCATCTCCTCAAGGTCTGAGGCCGTAGCCCAAGCCACCACCAGCGGCATCGCCGGCGGTTCCAGCAGGCGACGGATCGTCATCACGTCCGCAGGAGCGAAGTCGCCGGCGGCGCGCACCGCCTGGACCAAGGGCCGGGGTTGCGGACCGGCCGATCCGCCCGGCTGGCCGTCTGCGACCGGGCGCTCTCGCAGGAACGTCCCCCGCCCGACCTCGCGTGATATCCGGCCCTGGGCCTCGAGGATGGCCAGCGCGTGGCGGATCGAGGAGCGTGTCACGCCCAGGTCGATGCTCAGCTGCCGCTCAGTCGGCAGCCGGGAGTCGTGAGCCGGGCCATCCTCGCCCACGCTCGACAGGATGCGCTCGGCTAGCCGCAGGCCACGGTCCTCATGGGTGCTCTGGCTGCGGCCCGCCGCTGCCGCACTGTCCACTGCTCGCATCTGCTCCCGCGCTTCCCAGCAACCAGGCAGCCGCGCACCCATCGGGGCCGCGGCGACCATGCCTTCCTTCGACTCAACCAATCGTACCAATCAAGTCAAGCCCATGTCCCTCGGCGTCGTTACCGATGTGTTAAATCCGCCTATTGACCGGCCGTACTGGCCGACCTATGCTCGACCAATCAGTTTAGGTGCAACCAATTTAGCGATTGACGGCTACGGAACTCCGGAGGTTCGCCGATGCGGCTTGCGACGATCAACACTCCCCGTGGGCTGCGACTGCACGTCCGAGCACGTTCGGGCTACGTGGACGTGGCTGATACCACTGGTGAGTCAGCGTTCGCCGCATTGCATGGCCTGCTAACCGGTGGCCCGGCGGCCATGGATGCCGCCCGCGCGCTGACGGACCTCGATGGCGCCGAGTTCGAGGAGGCCGACTTCGGTCCCGCCGTGCCCGCGCCGAGGAGAATCCTCTGCCTGGGCGTGAACTACCGGGAGCATGCCATCGAGGGCGGCCGGGAGGTACCGACCTGGCCGGAGGCCTTTGTGCGCGGCGAGGGCAGCGCGCTCGGGCCGTATGCCGACCTGGTCAAGCCCGCGCTGACCAGCCGGTTCGATTACGAAGGCGAACTCGGCCTGGTCATCGGGGCCGGCGGCCGGTACGTGCCGGCGGACAAGGCGCTCGACGCCATCGCCGGCTACGTCGTGCTCAACGACGCCACGGCCCGTGACTGGCAGCGGGCCGCCACCCAGTGGACCGGCGGCAAGAACTTCGAAGGCACCATGCCGATCGGGCCAGAGGTGGTCACCACCGACGAGGCGGACGTTTCTGATGTGGCCCTCGTCACCACGCTGAACGGCACCATCATGCAGTCGGCTCGCACCTCGCAGATGATCGTGGACATCCCGACTGCGATCGAGTTCTTTTCCTCGTTCACAAGATTGCGGCCCGGCGATGTCATCGCGACCGGCACCCCAGGCGGCGTCGGCTTCGCCCGGCAGCCACCGGTCTGGCTGGAGCCCGGCGACATCATCGAGGTCAACGTCGAGGGCGTCGGCGCGATCCGCAACCGCGTAGTCGCCGAGCATGCCGACGTCAGCGACTGGCGATGGAAGCCGCCGGGCTCGACCGCGGTCGGCTTCTGATCAGCCCGCCGCCGCGCGGGCAATCAACCGCGGCACCCAGTGGATCCAGCAACAGAGAATCCATCGCAGAACGGATTTAGGCAAGGACTCATCGACCGGAAGCTGCCATGGAGGCGACCAAGATGGTTAAGGCCACCGCACCTGCGGCGCATGCCGCAGGACATCAGGAATCGGCGGGCAACAAGGCGACGGCCGGCGGCCGTCCGGCCCGCATACTGGCCGCGGTCGCGGCACTAGCGCTCGCGACCGGGCTCTCCGCCTGCGGCAGTTCGGCGTCCGGCGGATCAACCGGCGGCTCGGGCGGCTCGCTGGTTTTCGCCGACGTGGCACCGTTCAGCGGCCCGGACGCCGCGCTCGGCCCCATATACCTGGTGTCGTGCACGGGCGCCACGACCGCCATCAACAAGGCCGGCGGAATACTCGGGCACAAGGTCAGCTGCACGTCGGCCGATACCAGGGGTGACCCAGCCGACGCCGTGCCCGCGGTCGGCAGCCTGCTGAGCCGGGTGCACAACCTCGCGCTCGTGATCGGCTGTACCTCAGATGAGGCCGCCGCAGTCGTGCCGGTCATCAATGCGCACCACACCGTCATGTTCTGCATGACCGGGCAGTCGGAGTTCGACCACGTGCACTACCCGTACTTCTACCGGCTGGTGCCCCCGGACCTGGCGGAGTCTTACGCGATGACGGTGATCGCGCAGAGCCTGCACTACAACCGGATCGCGCTGGCGTTCGGCAACGATATCGGCTCGCAGACCTTCGTCCAGCCGGCGATCGCGGCAATCAAGAAGGCCGGGCTGACCCTGGTGGCCAACGAGACCCTGGATCTCAATGCCACCACGTTCCGGACCGAGGCGGAGAAGATCGTCCAGGCGCACCCGGACGCGATCATGACCGAAGCGCTCGGATCGGCGGACCCGACCCTGTTCAGCGAGATCAAGCAGCTGAACGGCGGCAAGATGATTCCGATCATCGGCACGTCTGCCGCCATCTCCCCGGCCTTCTACACAGCAGCGGCGAAAGCGGTCGGCGCGTCCACTTTCGCCGCCAGCTTCCACGCCGACAACCTGGTCACCGCTACCAGCGGGCCGGCCTACCAGGCCTTCACGCAGGCGCTGCTCGCCGTCAAGGGCAAGGTCACCGGCGCGCAGACCGGTGACTTCACCACCTATTTCACCGCGCCGGGTGCGGTGCACCTCTACGACGGGATGAACCTGGCCGCGCTCGCGATGGTCGCGGCCCACAGCACCGACACCGCGAAGTGGCAGCCCTACCTGATCTCGATCGGCGACGGTGTGCCGGGCGCGGTCACGGTCAACTCCTTCGCCCAGGGCGTCACGGAGCTGAACGCCGGCAAGAAGATCCGGTACGAAGGACCGGGCGGCCCGACCAGCTTCGACTCCTTCCACGACTCGCCTGGCATTTTCCAGATCGACACCTACTCCCCGACCGGCGCCGTAGTGGTGTCGGGCAATATCTCCGCAGCCCAGCTCCGCGCGGTCAGCCCGTGATCTGCTCGGCAACAGTCCCAACCGGCCGCTCCGGGATCGCGCTCAAGCGCCCGGAGCGGCCGGGACGGGTGCTTATGCGATGAGCATTCTGGTCGCCTCGATCGGCTTCGGCCTCATCACCTCTGCGGTGCTGGCGATCGCCTCGGTGGGGTTCACCCTGCAGTTCGCCGTGACCGACGTGCTCAACCTGGCGTTCGCCGCGGTCATGACGGCTGGGGCGTTCGTCGCCTACTGGGTGAACCAGCTAGGCGTCTCGGTCTGGCTGGCACTCCTTGTCGCGGCCGCCGCGTGCGCGGTCTTGTCCGTTGTGCTCAACCTGGTCGTGTACGCGCCGTTCCAGCGGCGCGGGTCATCGCCGATCACGATCGTCATCGTCTCGCTCGGCATGGCCCTGATCATCGAGTTCGGCGTCCAGGCCATCGTCGGCGGCATCAACGTGTCCTACACCATGGGCCAGGGCAATACCTGGAAGCTGGGCGGCCTGATCCTGACCACTGTTCAGCTGGTGATCATCGCGATCAGCCTGGTGGTGATGGCCGGTGTGCACGTGCTGCTGCGCTACAGCAAGCTGGGCAAGACGATGCGCGCCACGGCGGCCAACCGGTCGCTGGCCCGCAACTGCGGCATCAGGACTAACCGGGTCATCACCACCACCTGGGCGCTGACCGGTGCGCTCTGCGGCCTGGCCGGGACGGTCTTCGCGATCGACATCGGCAGCTTCGGGCCGACCAGCACCGACCTGTTCGTCGTGCTCATCCTCGCGGCAGTCTTCCTGGGCGGGCCGGGTCATGCCTACGGCGCCATGCTCGGCGCGCTGCTGATAGGCCTTTCCACCGAGGTAAGCGCCGCCTACATCCCGCCCGATTACAAGTACGTCATCGCCTTCGTGGCGTTGCTCGCGATGCTCGCGGTGCGACCATCGGGCCTGTTCGGCGCGCGGGCCTGAGGACTGGCAGTGCTGACGACAGGCAGGGGAGCCGGATGTATTACCTGATCATTCTGCTGGTCTACGGCGCGGTCGACGTCATCGCCTGTCTAGGCCTCAGCCAGCAGTTCGGCATCGGCGGCGTCACGAACTTCGGCTTCATCATCTTCCAGGCCGCGGGCGCCTACGTCGCCGCTGTCCTTGCACTGCCGTCAGATAATGCCAACGGCGGCTTTCAGCGCTACATCCTCGGCTGGCACCTGCCGTTCCCGTTCCCGTGGCTAGGCGCCGCCGTGGCGGGCGCGGTGCTGGCGCTGCCGTTCACCTTCCTGGTCGGCCGGCGGCTGCGCGGCGACTTCGCCGCCATCGGGCTGCTGGTCACCGCGGTGCTGCTGAATCTGCTCGTGATGAACTACGTGCCGCTGTTCAACGGCGACGCCGGGGTCGCGCTCGTCCCGGCGCCATTCCAGCCGCAGGGGATGACCACGGCACCGACCAGCTACCAGTGGGAGTTCGCGGTCGGCATCGTCATCCTCGCGGCAGGCACCTACTGGCTCGTCCGGCACATCACAGAGTCGCCGTACGGGCGCACGCTGCGGGCCATGCGCGACAACGACAAGGTGGCCGACTCACTCGGCAAGAACCTGCTGTCGCTGCGGACCGGAATGCTGGTGCTTGGCGGGGCGATAGCGGGCTTGTCCGGCGGTGTCCTGGTGACCTTCACGACGGTCTGGTCGCCGGCCGCGTGGACCTACGCCGAGACGATCGTCCTGTTCGCCGCCGTGATCATCGGCGGCCGCGGCAACCACCTGGGCGCCGTGCTCGGCGCGCTGCTGGTCCCGGTCGGCTTCGAAGAGGTCACCCGGCTGATTACCGACTCCAACCCGACCCTGCCACCGAACTTGCTGCCCTCGTTGCAGTGGGTCGCCATCGGACTGCTGATCGCCCTCTTCCTGTGGTTCCGGCCACAGGGAATCCTGCCCGAGCGCCGCCGCCTGATCCCGCTGCCGGCCGGCGCAGCCGCTTTGCCAGGGAACGGGTCCGCGACCGGGCTCGCAGCCCAGGACGTCCGCCCGGTCGCCATCAAGCCAGCGGGTGCGGTCAAGGCAGTGGCCGGGGACGCAGGGCCAGCGTCCGCGGCAAACGCTGACATCGCGCTGCAGGCGATCGGCGTCGAGCGCGACTTCGGCGGGGTGCGCGCAGTCTCCGGCGTGTCGCTTTCTGTCAGCCGGGGCACGCTCACCGGCCTCATCGGGCCCAACGGGGCCGGGAAGTCGACTCTGCTGGCCCTGCTGGCGGGCACCGACCGGCCGTCGGCCGGGAGGATCATCTACCAGCAGCAGGACGTCACGGCGCTGCCTGCCTTCCGCCGCGCCAGGCTCGGTTTGGTCCGGACGTTCCAGCTGGCCAGCGAGTTCAAGCAGCTAACGGTGATGGAAAACCTGCTGTCCGCGGCCCCCGGCAACCGGGGCGACACCTTCTTCGGGGCGGTCGCCGGACGGCGGTACTGGCGAGGTGACGAGGAGCAGGCGATCGCCAAGGCGGCCGGGATACTGCACCGGTTCGGCCTGGAGTCGCTAGCAAACGAGCAGGCCGGCAAGCTTAGCGGCGGCCAGCGCAGGCTGGTGGAGATCATGCGCGCGCTGATGACCGACCCGCGTGTGCTGCTGCTCGACGAGCCGATGGCCGGCGTCCACCCCGAACTCGCGCGAAAGATCGGTGACATGCTCGTTGAGCTCTGCCGGGAGGGGATGACCATCTTGATGGTCGAGCACGAGCTGGCGATCATGGACGAGTTTTGCGACCCGGTAATCGTGATGGCGGAGGGAGCGGTGCTCGCGGAGGGCACGATGGCTCAGCTGCGTGACCGGACCGAGGTTGTGGAGGCATACCTTGTCGGCTGACCGCGGACCGGCGGGCGACCAGCAGCGCGCGGACAGCGGCCCCCCTGCGCGCATGCCGGGCGAGCGGATCCAGGCGGAGGCGGTAACGGCCGGCTACGGCGGCGACCCGGTCATCCGGGGAATCTCGCTGCAGGCCGAACCAGGCCAGGTCGTGTCGCTGGTTGGCCCGAACGGCTCGGGCAAGAGCACCCTGCTCAAGAGCCTGGTCGGGGTGGTGCGGGTGTCGTCCGGCAGGGTGCTGATCGGCGACAAGGTCATCACGAACATGGCGCCGGAGGAGGTAGCCCGGGCCGGGGTCGGTTACGTGCCGCAGGTGGACGACATCTTCCCGCCGCTGAGCGTCCGGGAGAACCTCGAGATGGGCGGCTACCTGTTGCACCGCAAGCAGATCAGCGCGCACATTGACCATGTGCTGCACGTGTTCCCCAGGCTTGGCACGATGGTCGGCCGGCCGGCCGGCAAGCTGAGCGGCGGTGAGCGCAAGATGCTTGCCATGGGCCGGGTGCTGATGCTCGAGCCGGCGGTGTTCCTGCTCGACGAGCCGACCGCGAACCTGGCCCCGGCGATCGCCATGTCCCTGCTGGACGAGCATGTCCGCCAGTTGGCCGAGCGCGGTGCCGCGGTCGTCATCGTGGAACAGCGGGCTAAGGCGGTGCTCGCAATCTCGGACTATACCTACGTTCTCGGCGCTGGCGAGCTCCGGATGGCCGGCACGCCGGCCGAGCTGTCCGCCAGCGCGGACTTCGTGGACTCCTTCCTTGGCGGCGGCCGAGGCCGTGCGGTGCCATCTGCCGAGACTTGACCGGCCGCCTGGTCTCGCCCGAGCACGCGGGTGCTTTAGCGTGGGCATGTCTCCTGACCAGATGGGAACCTCATGTCTTCGGTCGCCACCGCGCTGGCCCGGTGGGCGCACGACTTGGCGCCGACCGACGAGGACGTCGCGCTAGCACACCGCGCCCTGCTCGACACGGTGGCGGTGAGCCTGGCCGCGCGCGATCACCCGGTCAGCACGCTGGCCGTGAGCCTGCCCGAGGGCGCCCGCTGGGCGGTGGCCGGGCACATCCTGGATTTCGATGACCTGCACATGCCGTCGACCACGCATATCAGCGCGGTCTGCGTGCCGACTGCGCTGGCGACGGGCGGCGGAGATCGCGCGTACCTGGCCGGGGCTGGCGTGATGGCACGCCTGGGCACCGCGCTCGGCTGGCCGCATTACTCGGCAGGCTGGCACGCGACCTGCACCGCGGGCGCCCCGGCCAGCGCGGCCAGTGCGGCCATCGCCATGGGCCTGGCGCCCGACCGGATCGCCGCCGCGATGGCCCTCGCGGTGCCGGCGGCCGGCGGAGTGCAGCGCGCGTTCGGCACCGACGCCAAGTCGCTGCAGGTTGGTTTCGCGGTCGACGCCGGGATCCGGGCGGCCCGGCTGGCCGCGGCCGGCGCTACCGCGGATCCGTCGGCACTGGACGCATGGCTTGGCCTGGTCGGCGGTGCTGCCGGGCAGCTCGACCTGTCCGGCCCGGCGGTACCCGGCGGCCTGGCCGTCAAGATCTACCCATGCTGCTATGCGCTGCAGCGGCCGATCAGCGCCATTGCCGGACTCGCCGACCACGGCATCAACGCCGCTGACGTGCGGCGGATCGAGCTGCGTACCCCGGCGGCCACGGTCGTGCCGCTGATCCACCACCGGCCGGACACCGGCCTTGAGGGCAAGTTCAGCCTGGAATACGGCGCTGCCGCCGCGCTGCTCGATCGCTACCCGGGCTTCGCCAGTTTCACCGACGACGCCGTGCGCCGCCCCGACGCCCGGCGCATTGCCAGCCTGGTGCACACCGATCTCGAGCCGGGCGGCGACTGGCTGCTGGACGGTGAGCTGCAGGCCACGATTTATGAGGGGAACGGGGCAGTGCATTACACCCTGCTGCGGTATCCTCCCGGCTCCCCGGCGCGTCCGCCTGACGCGGGACAGCTCAGCGCGAAGCTCGCCGACTGCCTGGCCGGCCTTGACACCGATCCGCAGGCCTGGACCTGGCAGGACGCGGCCGGGTTGCTGCGGCGCTACCTGCCTGCGGCCAGATAGGACGTGGCCCGGTCATAATGCCAGGCATGCTGCCACTCGATGGTGTCCTCGTCGTCGCGCTTGAGCAGGCCGTGGCGGCGCCGTTCGCCACCCGCCAGCTGGCCGACCTGGGCGCCCGCGTGATCAAGGTGGAGCGTCAGGGCGAGGGTGACTTCGCCCGGCACTACGACCGCACAGTGCGCGGCCAGGCCAGCTACTTCGTCTGGCTGAACCGCGGCAAGGAGTCCATCGAGCTGGACATCAAGTCGCAGCGCGGGCAGCAGGTGCTGGCCGCACTGCTGGCCCGCGCCGATGTGTTCGTGCAGAATCTGGCCCCCGGCGCGGCAGACCGGCTCGGGCTCGGCGCCGCCACGCTCCGGGCCCGGCACCCACGGCTGATCTGCTGCTCGGTGTCCGGCTACGGGCCGGACGGGCCCTACCGCGCGAAGAAGGCCTACGACCTGCTGGTGCAGTGCGAGGCCGGGCTGCTGTCGGTGACCGGGACAGCACAGACACCCGCCAAGGCCGGGATCTCGGTCGCCGATATCGCGGCCGGCATGTACGCGTTCAGCGGTGTGCTGACCGCGTTGTACGAGCGGGAGCGCACCGGTACCGGTACCAGCTTCGAGGTTGCCATGCTGGAAGCACTCGGCGAGTGGATGAGCCAGCCGTACTACTACAGCGTGTACGGGGGCCAGCCGCCTAAGCGCACCGGCGCCAGGCACGCGTCTATCTCGCCGTACGGTCCGTACGCGGTCGGCGACGGGCAGGTTTTCCTCGGCTTGCAGAACGACCGCGAATGGGCGGTGCTCTGCCGGCAGATTCTCCGGCGGCCGGATCTCATCGACGATCCGCGGTTTGCCACCAATACCGACCGCGTGACCAACGACGACCAGCTCACTCCCATCATCGAGGCCGCGCTCCGGGATATCCCGGCCGACCAGCTGGCAGGCCGGCTTGACCGGGCTGGCATCGCGAATGCGCGGCTGCGGACACCGGCCGAGTTCGCCGACCACCCGCAGCTGGCCGCGAGGGACCGGTGGCGGGAGGTCGGCTCGCCGGGCGGGCCAGTGCGCGCGCTGCTGCCGCCGGTCACCATAGCAGGGCGCGAGCCGGCCATGGGCCCGGTCCCGGCCCTCGGCGAGCATACCGACGCGATCCTCGCCGAGTTCGGCCTCGCCGACCCCGGCACTGCGTCAGGTGCGGAGCAGTAGCCGTCACGGCGTTCCTGGCCAGCCAGCGCGGCGGTCTGTCAGCGCCGGGCGGCTCGGTCCAGGCCGGCCAGCAGCGCATCGACCACTGTGATCGCGCGGCTGACATCCGGTGACAGGCCGGCCAGCACATCGGCGTACAGGAACGCCTCGCTGATGCGCATGATCGCGTAGGCGAGCGCCGCGGTGTCCAGGTCCGGCTCGAAAGCGCCCAGGCTCCGTTCCCGGTCAATCAGCCGCTCCAGGGCGATGGTCAGTCCGTGCGCCGCCTGGCCCCGCCCGCCAGTCAGGATCCGCAGCGCGGTGTCGGTGTCGCAGTCCAGGAAGGCGCGCAGCGGGCGGTCCCGCTCGATCGAGCGCAGCACGCCGCCGACCACCGCCGAGATCCGCGCGGCGCCGGCCAGCTCGCAGCTGCGGCCAAGCTGCCAGGCGAGCAGCCGCCGCGCGCGCCACCAGATCACCGCGTCCAGGAGCTGCTCCCGGTTGCCGACCCGGCGGTACAAGGTGGCCCGGCCGACACCCACGCGGCGTGCCAGCGATTGCATGTCCAGCCGCTGGCCGGCTAGGTACGCCCCCGCGGCCGCGCGGAATATCTCGGCGGGCAGGTTGCGTGGCGGCCCCGTTCCCTCCGGAATGATGGCCAGGGTATCGGCGCGCCTGTCCGCTGGCGCAAATCCCGGGCTAGCTAGCAAGGCGCTGGCCAGCGGCCTTCTGCAGCAGTTCAAGCTCCTCGACCAGGTAGTCGGCGAGCCTGTCGATGTCTGGCACGAGCTCGCGGCAGGCAACCAGGCCGAAGTTCAGCCGGCCGAGGTAACCGACCAGGGTGATGTTGAGGCCCTGGCCGTCGGTGATCACCGAAACCGGGTAATGCGCCAGCAGCCTGGCGCCGCACAGGTAAACCGGCACGTTCGGGCCGGGCACATTGGAGATGCACAAGTTGAACGGCGGCAGCCGGTGCAACACGCCGGTGGCGAACACGACCCGCGCGGCGCGCGCGGTGAGGGCCGGGGGCGCGAAGTCGGTGACTTGATCGACCAGGCCCTGCGGGATCACGGCTTGCTGCGCCTTGGCTTGCTGGGTCGCGGCGTGCACGATCTCCACCCGCTGGTCCAGATCGTCGACATTGGTGGGCAGCGTCGCCAGCATCGCCGACACCTTGTTACCGAGCGCGCCCTTGCTCGCCGGGTCGCGAACCGACACCGGGATCATCGCGATCAGCGGCTGGTCCGGGAGCGCATCATGATCGGCGAGCCAGCGTCGGAGCGCGCCAGCGCACATCGCCATGACCACGTCATTGACCGAGACACCGAACGCGGTCTTCACTGCCTTGACCGTGTCCAGCTCGACGCTGCGCAGCGCTAGCCGCCGGTGCGCGGTGATCGGCCGGTTGAACGGCGTTGCCGGAGCACGCCCGGTGGTATTGGCGATCACCTCGCCATCGCCGCGATTCAGCCCCAGCATGCCGCCGACCAGGGTGCTGATCGCCGGCGCGAGCGTCGGCAGCAGGCGGACTAGCTCGTTGCTGAGACGGACCGTCTGCACGGGGCGCCAGGCCAGCCGGGCCGCGGCGAGCGCGGCAAGCGCCGCCGGGCCGGGCGGCCGTTCTGGCCGGACCGGCTTGGCGGGCGGCGGGTCCCGGCCCTCGGGCGCGAGGTCGAGCAGGACCGTGAGCAACTCGGCACCCGAGGCGCCGTCTATCGCCGAGTGATGGATCTTGGTGTACACCGCGGCGCGCCGCTTCGCTAGCCCGGTGATGAGGTAGATCTCCCAGAGCGGGCGGCTGCGGTCCAGCGGCCGGGCGTGCAGCCTGGATACCTGTTCGGTGAGCTGGGCGTCCGAGCCCGGCCGGGGCAGCGCGATCTCCCTGATGTGGTACTCGATGTCGAAGTTCGGATCATCGACCCAGTACGGCTGATCCAGACCGAGCGGGACTGGCAGCAGCTTGCGCCGGAGCACCGGCACCAGCGCAAGCCGCTCGGCCAGCACCTCGGTCAGCCGCGCCAGCGTGAGCGGCGCGGGCGCATCCCCGGGATCGAGGATGGAGACACCCCCGACGTGGCCAGTTGAGTTCGCCGTTTCCAGCGCGAGGAACGCGGCATCCAGGCCTGTGAGCTGCTGCATGGGGCTCCTCCTCGGCGTGCTTGCGGTTCGGGGCTGCCAGCCGGCCAGGCGGCGCCCCGTTGGTTCAGATACTCGGGTCGCGCCCGGCGGGCGGACCCCACTCTGGCTGCGGGTAGAGCGAGCGCAGCGTGCGTGGCGGCCGGAAGCTGCGCAACTGGCCGGCCCGCACCGCCAGCCGATCGGCGATCAGCCAGAGCGTCGCCGGGTCGACCCCGAAACCGAGGTGCGCGCAGCGGACCTCCACATTCTCGTGCAGTGCCGTTTCTGGCTCGATGCAAGTCTGCCAGGCCACGATCCCATCGCGGCGGGAGTACACCGCGGTCGACGGCACGCTGATCGGCCGGGACACTTGCTCGCGGGTCGGTACCCGGCCGTTGGCATGCAGGCGGCTGCGGCGCTGGTAGGCCTTGTCGGCATGGCTCTGCCCCGAGTCAGTGAGCGCGAACGGGCTGCCGAGCGTGATTACCCTGCGCACGTCGGCCGGATGCCGGCGGGCTATCTCACGGGCGTAAATGCCGCCTAGGCTCCAGCCGATCACCGAGACCGGACGGCCGGTTTGCTGCACCAGCCCGGTCAGCATCGACGGAAGCTCGTCGATCACCTCGTCCGTCGGCCCGCGATTGCGGCCCAGCCGCCAGCCGGTCACGTCGTAACCAAGCCGGCGCAGGAACCCGCGCAGGAGCGCGGTGCTGGTGTCGGTGGCCAGCAACCCGGGCAGCACCAGGACGCCGTGCCCATCGCCGCGCGGCGCGAACGACAGCCACGGGGCCGACAGCGGCAGCCTGGCCAGCTCCGCGAGGCCCCTGGCCGGCTCAGACAGCAGCAGGCGAGCCGGCGGCGCGGCGATACCCGCCGCGGGCCCTGGGTCTCTGGTCACATGCATATGCAGCCGTCCTGTCGCGCTGACTAGCCGCCGCTAGCAGAACGCTCGCGACGGCGGCCTCAGAACGCAGCCTAGGCAACCGGCCGATACATCTCTAGTGTATGTCTCACCGATATGCAGCTATTTGTTGCCGACGGTCATCCGACGTGATACTCGCCGGCATCGCCGGGCGACCGGACTCGGAGGCGCCATGAGCTTCAACCTGGCGACTATCCTGCGGGAGACCGCGGCCGCTACGCCCGACGCGATCGTCTGCCGCGCAGCGGGTGCGGCGACGACCTACCAGCAGCTCGATGAGCAGTCGGGCCGGTTCGCGGCCGGGCTGGCCGCGGCGGGCATGGCACCCGGCCAGGTCGTCGCCATTCAACTGCCCAACGTGCCGGACTTTCTCACCGCGTACTTCGGGGCGCTCAAGGCGGGCCTGCTGGTGCTGCCGATGAATCCGCTGCTGAAGACACCAGAGATCGCCTACCAGCTGACCGACGCCGGCGCCGGGCTCATGATCGGCATGGCCGGGCTGCACACGGACGCCGCCGGCGCCTGCGCACCGCTGGGGATTCCGTTGTACCTGACCGGCGACGAACGTGCCATGCCCGCCGACTCGCCGCGGTTCTCCGAGCTGCTCAGCAGCGCGCCACTCGTTGAGCCGGGCGGTGACATCATTGCGCGCGATGCCGACGACACCGCCGTACTCATCTACACCAGCGGCACTACCGGGAAGCCGAAAGGCGCCGAGCTCACTCATTTCCTGCTGTACATGAACTGCACGGTCTCTGGCGAGCTGTTCGGGGCGCAGCCAGACGACGTCTTCCTGGCTGTGCTGCCGTTCTTCCACGTCTTCGGTTTGTCCTCGGTTATCAACGTATGCGTCCGGTACGGCGCCGGCCTCTGCGTCGTGCCCCGGTTCGCCCCAGGCCCCGTCCTGGACGCCATCGAACGGGATAAGTGCACCGTGATCGCCGGCGTGCCGACGATGCTGCACGCACTGGCCCAGCTTGAAGTGGCTGACCGGGACCTGGCGGCGCTGCGGGTCGCGGTCTCCGGCGGCGCCTCGCTGCCCGAGGACGTGATGCGCACGTTCGAGACGAAGTACGGCATCGTGGTGCTCGAAGGCTATGGTCTATCGGAGACCGGCAGCACGACATCGTTCAACCGGCCCGGCGATCGCAGGCCGCTATCGGTTGGCAAGCCGATCTGGGGCGTGGAGATGCGCATCGGCGGCGAGGACGACCAGCCGCTGCCGTCGGGCCGGGACAACATCGGCGAGATCCTGATCCGCGGCCACAACGTCATGAAGGGCTACCGCGGGCAGCCGGAAGCGACCAAGACGACGTTGCACGGGGGCTGGCTGCACACCGGTGACCTCGGATATCGCGATGAGGACGGCTTCTACTTCATCGTCGACCGCACTAAGGACCTGGTCATCCGCGGCGGCTACAACGTCTACCCGCGGGAGATCGAGGAAGTGCTTTACGGCCATCCCGGCATCCTCGAGGCCGCCGTGATCGGCAAGCCCGACGACAGGCTCGGTGAGGAAGTCGTGGCAGTCGTGGTACTGAACCCCGGCGCGGAACTCACCGCGGAGGAGATCATCGCGTACAGCCGCGACCGGCTGGCTGCGTATAAGTACCCGCGCGAGGTCAGGTTCGCCGCAGCGCTGCCGAAGGGCCCGTCCGGCAAAATTCTCAAGACCGAATTGCGTCAGACGTCGCCGCGCTAGGCGTCACCGCCCTCGGCGTCACGGCGCTCGGCGTGGCCGCGCTAGATGTCGGCGGGCTGACCGCCCTGCGCGAGCCACCCACGGCACATGCGACGCGGGAGGGGACCGTAGGTGCGGCCGCCCGCTTGCGCGCGTGCGGCCGCACTGCCTCCAGCCAAGGATCAGCGCGCGTAGTTACTGGCGCCGTACCAATCCACCACGATGACGGGCTCGTCACCGACGACCCAGGCGTCGTGCCCCTGCGGCAGGGCGGTCACGTCGCCCGCGTGCGCGTCAAACTCGCGCCCGTCGGCCATGACGATGTGCAGCGTGCCCTGGACGTGGTACTGGAAATGCGGTGCTTCGCAAAGCTCAGTACCGGCGAGCGGCTTGACGTGGTCGGACCAGCGCCAGCCCGGCTCCAGGATCAGCTGGCCGATGTCAGCACCGCCGATCTTGAGCAGGTTCAGCTGGCCCTTCTCGAACGTCCTGACCTCATCGGGTGCTGCGAACGCCTTTTGCTCTGCTTGTGCTGTCATGACTTATTCCTCCCGCTAATCGCGCCCCACTCGGGCGTTTCCGCCAGCGTTACAGTCCGTGGTTGCAGCTTGTTTGCAGTCCTTCCCTGCCCACCTGCGAGCACGTATATGGCGGCTGCACGCGCCGCGAGGTTTGATAGCCCAATGAAGTCCCTCGCGCTCCGGGTGCTGGGCGAGTTCGGCGTCGATGGCATCGAGCCCGCCGCGCTGGGTAGCAGGAAGGCCCGGCTGGCCCTGGAGCTGCTGGCGCTGGCCGAAGGCCGTCCGGTGCCGCCCGATGTGCTGTTCGACGCGCTCTGGGGCGACTCGCCGCCGACCAGGCCCGAGGATCAGCTCGCCGTGCTGATGAGCCGGCTGCGGTCGGTGCTCGGCCGCGAGCGCATCGAGCACCGCGACGGTGGCTACCTGCTGCACTACGACTGGCTCGACGCGGCCGAGTTGGCGCACTTGACCGACGAAGTCGAGCGCAGGCGCAAGGCCGGCAACGTGATCGGCGCCGCCGCCGCCGCGCGGATCGTGCTGGCGCTGGTGCGCGGTGCCGGCCGCCCGCCGCCGCCCGGCGAGTGGGCGCAGCTCAGGCGCGCCGGAATCGACCGCCTGACCGGCCGCGCCCGGCTTGCCGCCGCCGCGGCACTGCTGGAAGCCGGCGACTGGATCGCGGCCTGCGATGCGGCCAACGGGGCGCTGGAACGCGATCCGTACGAGGAAACGGCACTGCGAATCCTGCTGCGCGGCTATGTCATGGGCGGCCAGACCGCCACCGCGCTGGCCGCGTACGCCACCGCCAGGGAACGCCTGGCCGATGACCTGGGTGCCGATCCGTCGCCGGAAACCGCGGCGATCTACACCGCCATTCTCCGGGGCGAGCTGCCGACGGCCGTGACCGCGCCTGCTGGTGACCGCGTCCCGCTCGTCGGGCGCGACGAGGAACTCGCCTTCCTGGATGCGACTGCGATGCGGGCCCGCGATGGCAGTGCCGAAGCCGGCGAGATCGAGCTGGTGATCATCGAGGGCGAGGCCGGAATCGGCAAGACAACACTGCTTCGAGCCTGGGCCGCACGCCGGGAAGCGGCCGGCGACATCGTGCTGATGGCGCGGTGCGGCCAACTCGATCGGTCGATGCCGCTCGATGCCCTGCTCACCGCGCTGCGCGGGCTACTTCGACGACTCGGCCCGGAAGCCACAGCCGACCTGCTCGGCGCGGACGCACCGGTGCTGGGGCCGCTGCTCGGCCTGGTTCGTGACTCGCGCCCGCTGTCGGTCCTGGCGGACAGCATGCTCGGGCCCGCCGTCGTCTATAGCGCGCTCGCCCGAGTGCTCGGGCGTGTATCGGCCCGCGGGCGGCTGGTCATGCTGATCGACGACGCGCATCTGGCCGGCCGCGCGCTGGCTGACCTGCTGCAATTCATCCAGCGCGAGCAGCTCGCCGGGACGGTGGTCGCTGCCATCCGGACGGGCGAGGGCGACCTGCTGCCACCTGGCGCGCTGATCCACCTGGACGCTCTCGGCCGGGACGCGGCGGCCGAGCTGGTAGGCGCGGCGCGGGTGGACGCACTTTACGCCCGGTCGAAAGGTCACCCGCTGTTCCTGACCGAGCTAGCTCAGCAGGCCGCTGGCTCCGAGCTGCCTGCCTCGCTGGTCGAGTCACTATCCGCCCGGTGTGACGAGCTCGGCCCGGCCGGTTACATGTTGCGGACCGCTGCGGTCATCGGGCCGGAACTCGATCTTGATTTGCTGGCCGCGGTGCTTGGCCGGCCGCTGATCGAGCTGCTCACCGACGCCGAGCAGGCGGTGGCCAAGCAGTTCCTGGTGGAGCAGGACGGGCTGCTGAGATTCCGGCATGAGCTGGTCCGGGAGGCACTCGCCGCCAGCGCGTCCGCAGGGCGGGCTGCCTTGCTGCACCGGCAGGTCGGCCGGGTGCTGGCTGGCCGGCCAGCGGCTGACCCGGTTATCGTCGCCCAGCACGCGCGGCTGGGCGGAGACCTCGCGCTGGCAGCGACCGCGCTGCGCGATGCCGCCGCGCGGGCCGCGGAGCGCTTCGATCACGGCGCAGCCGAGGAGTTGCTGGACGACGCGCTCAGTCTGCAGGCTGACGAGGAAAGCTGGCTGGCCCGGGCCAGGGTCCGCACTCGCCGGGGCAACTATGACGCGGCGCTGCAGGACGTCGAGCGCGCGTCGGCGTCCGGTGCGGACGCGCTCGAGGTAGGCGCCTGGGCCTCGTATTTTGGCAGGCGCTTCGCGCAGGCAGCGCAGTTCGCTGCCGATGGTGCGCTCGCGGCCCCGGACGCCGCGACACGAGCACGCTGCCTGGCTGTTGGCGGCCGCACCCGGCACGCCCAGGGCGACCTGGCCCAGGCGGAGCTGCTGCTAGGCGAGGCGCTGTCACTGGCCGCGGGCGCGGATCGAGTGACCGCGGCAGCCTGGCTGGGCGTGCTGAGATCGCATCAGAGCCGGGCCGAGGAGGCGCTTGCCCTGCTGCGGCCGGCGGCGCGCGGCCAGATCGGAGTGGAGCACACCTCAGCCACTTTGCACGCGCTGCTTTTCAGCGGGCACGCGCAAGCGCTGGCCGGCAAACCGGCCGCTGCTCTCGAGGCGTTCACGCAGTACACAGCCGAGGTCGACCGGCGGCAGGTACCGCGCTTCGCCGGCCGGGCCGTGAACTTCGCCGCGTGGGTGCTCCGCAACCTCGGCGCCACCGAGCAGGCGCTTGACCAGCACACCGAGGCGCTCGAGGTGGGTCAGCACCACGGCACCGCCGAGGTCACGATTGCCGCCCTCGAGGATCTGGCCGAGCTGCGCGTAGAGGCTATGGACACCGGCGGTGCGGCCGCCCTGCTCGCCGCGGCGGCCGAGCTGCTGCGCCCCGGCGACCTGGTATTCGGCTGGCGGCTGGCGTTCAAGCATCAGCTCATCACCGCGCGGCTAGCGCTGCAGCAAGGTGACGCGGAGCAGGCGCACGCAGTCGCCGCCGAGCTGGCAGCTGCGGCCGGGGCGCTTGGCGTGCCGCGGTACGCCAGCGTCGCCCGGCTGACCGGGCACCTGGCCAGCAAGGAGCTGGGGTTGCCGGTCGACCCGGCGGCGGTCAGCGCGGACCTGGACCTGCTTGACCGCTCGGCCGCGATCGAAGCCTGGCGGTGGACCGCCGAGCTCGGCGCCGCATTCGCCAATCCCGGCTGGCTGCGGCGGGCCGAGGACCGGGCCGCCCGGCTGGCCAGCCAGGCCGGTGAGCACGCCGAAACCCTGCGCCGCGCGGCCGCGCGCACGTTGGCCAGCGCCGGCGAGACGAGCCGCCGCCCGGCACCGCGGTAACCCGCGGCCCGGGCGGACCGGACCACGGCCGCCGGGCCGCCCGACTGGTTAGCTGGCCAGGTAGACCAGCATCGACACGACGAGCGGCGGGCAGTCCGCCACAGCCTGCACAGCCTGCCGGGCAGCCCGGAGCAGTGCCCGCTGGCGGCGCTGGTCCAGCGACCGCACGTAGGGGGCGACGTGCGCCAGGCCGAGCCGCCAAGCCGCCAGCTGCTCGGGCGACGACAGGCTGGTGGGCACCGTTACCGTCCTGGACTCCACCTGGTCGAATCCGGCCGCCAGCGCGGACTGCCGGAACAAGCCCGTGTCGGCTAGCCGCGGCTCGCCCTCGTTCTTCATTGCCAGGTACCAGGACGGCGGCCGGTAGCCGGACTGGGCCAGCACGTCATCGACGGCGGCCTTGCACGGATGGGTCCAGCCTGGCGCGAACGTGCTCACCGCGATGGCACGGCCAACCCGCCTCAGCTCTGCCAGGCCATCGCCGAGGTCGCTGAGGTGACTGAGGCTGAAGGCGGCGGCAACCAGGCCGAAGCTGCGGTCGCCGAACGGCAGCGCGTACATGCTGGCAACCACCGGGTGCAGCCGCGGCCCCGCCTGGCGCAATAGGCCGGGCGCCAGGTCAGCGGCTACCACCCGGCGTGCGCCCAGTTCCAGGGCCGCCTGCCCGGCTAGGCCCGTTCCGGCGCCGGCGTCTAGCACGTGCTGCCCGGCTACCCACGGCGCCGCCTGCGCAAGGAGGGACCTGGCCAGCGCCGCGTAGACCAGCTGCGGACCGGCCGCCCAGTCCTGCTGCGCGGCCTCGTAGGCATCGCGAACCTGCCCGGTCAGGGCAGCAGCGGCTGCGCTTGGCGCGCCTTGGTCTCCCACCACGCGAGTTCCTCGTCATAGCCGCCCAGCGCCTTCTCCCAGCCAAACTGGACCAGCGCGCCCAGCAGGCACAGCGCGAGCTGACGCTCCCACCACGGTGCGGTGTCGATGCCGCAGCCCTCAAGCGCAGCGCGGTACGCCGCGATCGATGCCTCCTTCGACTGCGGCAGGCGCCGGCAGTTAATGGCCAGGTACCAGGCCAGGTCGCTCAGCGCTGCGCCGCGGCCGGGCTGCTCCCAGTCGAGCAGCACCGTCCGGCCGTCATCGTCGGTGCCTAGATTGTCCAGTTTCCAGTTACTATGCACGAACGTCTGCGGTGTGCTAGCCAGCGCTTGCACCAGCGGCGCCGGATCCCGGGCCAACGGCCCAGCGACCGCGGCCGCGGCCGGCGCCACTTCCGCCAGCAGCGGCCAGCCCTTGGCGACCAGCTGCGGCACCAGATGGTCCGATCCGATGGCCTCCTCAGCTTCTGCCATCCACGGTGAAAGCTCCAGGTACCTGTGCATGGCGGGCACCACGTCCACATCGGGCCCGCACTCCCAGAACGCTGCGTGCAGAGCCGCCATGTGCTGCAGGAAGCGCAGATGCTGACCGAGCGAGATCGGATCGTCCGCGACTGGCACCAGCCACTGACTGACGTCATGCATCAGCACGGCGCACCCGCCAGATGGCGCGGTACCGGTGCCGCGTTCGGGCACGACGCCGACGATGGGCTGGTTGAGACAGTCGGGCAGCCGATCGAGGATGCCTCGTTCCCACAGCTCAAGGGGGACGCCGCGGAGGCAGCCCGAGGCCCGCATCGTCCAGTCGCCGGCCAGGTCGAGATGCTTGAGCACGTAGGGCTGCCCGTCGATCTCAAGGCGCTCGAGGCTGGCACCGGACTTGCCGGGCGCATCGGCTATCGCCTCGCGTCGCGTCGCACTCGCGAGCAGCCTGGTTACGGCTTCGTGGCGCGGACAGGCGCCGCCCTGATGCGGCTCAGTCACGGGCAGCTTCCATCTCGGCGAGCAGGGCGGCGGGCCACCGGCCACCGCAGAACACCGTGTCGGTCACGATCTGATCATCTCGCACGGTGAGCACGTGCAGATGATGGGCGGCGTGCGGCACGCCGTTCTCTGACCAGCTTAGGGTGTATTCGACCACCTCGGTGGCGGTGTCTGCGCCAGCACCGTGCTCGCCAGCACTGTGGTCGCCAGCACTGTGGTCGCCAGCACTGTGCTCTGCAGCGTTGGCGCTAACCGGGTAGCGGCGCAGCTCCTCGAACCGGCCGGGATCTGCGAACCAGCGCGCGTACTCGGCCCGTATCGCGTCCGGGCCGGCCACGCGCATCCGCCAGTTAGGCACCGTCGCGTCGAGCGTCGCCTCGGCACTCCATGCGTCGCAGCTGCTGATTGCCGCGCTCTCGATTGCCTGCAGGAACTTGTCGACTACCGCTGAGCCTGTCATCGTCTCCTCCTGATTCACGTCAGGTAACGATGGTGACCGCGCAGCCTTGCAGCCAGTTTGCAGGCCTTCAGCGGACCGCAGGTTGCGTCGCTGTCATCGGTAACGACGGGCTCATCAGCACGGTGCTCGGCTTCCTGGACAAGGTCCCGAGCTGACCGGCGGGCGATTGCCCGCGCGCTGGCCGCTCGCGCGGGCATCGGGCGGCTGGGGCGCGTCTGCTCCGGATCAGTGCCTTGCCGCTACAGCGGCGCTAACCTACGGGAATGTCTGGCATCGAGGCGCGCCCGGTTATCGGCGGCGACTGACCATGAAGCAGGACGAGGGTTACATCGCGGTGCCTGGCGGCCGCGTGTGGTATCGCTCTGTCGGCGAGGGCGGCACGCCGCTGCTATGCCTGCATGGCGGACCCGGATTCACGCACTACTACCTGGAAGCCATGGAAGCCTTTGCCGACCGGCGGCGGGTGATCTTTTATGACCAGCTCGGCTGCGGGAACGCCGACCGCCCAGACGACGTCTCGTTGTGGACGGTGGACCGATTCGTCGCGGAGCTGGCCGCAGTGCGGGCAGCGCTCGGGCTGGACGACCTGCACCTGTTCGGTAGCTCCTGGGGCGGCATGCTGGCGATGCAATACGCGCTCGACCGCCGGCCGAAGCTGCGCAGCATGATCCTCTGCGGCAGTCCTGCCAGCATGATCCGGTGGGCCGCCGAGTGCGACGAGCTGCTCGCCAGCCAGCCCGAAGACGTGCTCCAGGTCATCCGGCAGCACGAGGAAGACGGCTTCACCGCGTGCCCGGAGTACCAGGCAGCGTTGCTCGGCTTCTACCGGGAGCACGTGTGCCGGCTCAACCCCTGGCCGGCCGGCCTGGAGCGCTCGTTCGCAGCGGCTGGCTACAGCGTCTACACCACGATGAACGGACCGAGCGAGTTCACCGTCACTGGCACCCTGAAGAACTGGGACATCATGGATCGGCTCGGCGAGATCGATATCCCGACACTGCTGGTTGGCGGGCGCTACGACGAATGCCGGCCGGCGCATTTGGCTGAGATGCACCGCCGCATGCCGGACTCGCAGCTCGAGATCATCGAGGACGCATCACACCTGTGCTTTGCCGAGCAACCCGCGGCCTTCGGCGCTATTGTCAACGGCTTCCTCGACCGCCAGGAGGCTGCCGCCGTTTAATCCGGGTAGTCCGGTACGGCCGTCAGGTGACTTGCGCGATTGGTCCGCCGGTGATGGCCGGCCGTTGAGACTGGGTGACAGGATGAGGCCATGACGACCGAGCGGATCGAGGTCCAGCGGACCATTGACGCGGAACCTGCGGCGATCTTCGCTATCTTGCGCGACCCGCAGGGGCACGTCGCCATCGACAGTTCCGGCATGCTGATGTCGGCAGAGGGCGATCCTGTGAACGCGGTGGGCGACAGCTTCATGGTGCATATGGACCGTGAGGCACTGAACGACTACCCCGAACTGGGCCGCTACGACGTCACCGTGTCTATCTCGACCTTCGAGCCGGACCGCGAGATCGCCTGGACCATACTCGGCCGCATCCGACCGCAGATCGGCCACGTTTACGGCTACCGGCTCGAGCCGGCCAGCGACGGCAGCGGCACCCTGGTGACGTCGTACTACGACTGGTCAGGAATCGATACCGTCTGGCGCGACGCCGGGATCTTCCCGGTGATCTCCGAAGCCGCGCTGCGCGCCACCCTCGGCATCCTGGCCAGGACCGTGACGCGCGGCTAGCCCGGCCTGCGCAGGCCCCGTTCCCCTCACA
>JBKQTJ010000356.1:0-12492 GCA_052143255.1 Streptosporangiaceae bacterium
GGCGAGCCGGGGACCCACCAGACGGTGTCGCGGGTGCGGGACCGCCAGGGGTGAATCGGGCCAGTCCTGGACAGGCTCGTAGGGCGCACTTCCACAGCCCGAACCCGTCAGCTGACCCGGCAGGCCGACAGTGGAAGAGGGAGCGTGTCGCGCGGGTGCATAGGCTGCCGTCGGTTCGCACGATCGTCAGGCAACGCGCCGGGGCTATAACTGTCGCTGTCCTGGCCGCCGGGCTGATCATCGGCGTCGGCGGCAGCGCAGGGGCAGTGCCGATGCCGACGATTAGCCAGGTCCAGGCGAGGCTCACCAAGCTGCAGGCGCAAATCTCGAAGCTCGACCAGCAGTATGTCCAGGTCAAGCAAGAGCTTGCCGCGACCAACCAGCGGCTGGCGCTGGTTAATAAGGAGCTGGCCCGCTACTCCAGCCAGTTCGCATCGATGCGACAGCAGATTGCCAGGATCGCCGTCACCGCCTACGAGACCGGCAACATCAACTCCTCGATCGCGCTACTGACCTCAGGAAACCCGCAGCAGATCCTGAACCAGTCGGCGATCCTGCTGGAGCTGTCCAACAGCAACAACGCCGAGATCAACCAGTTCCTCAAGGCCGCCAGGCAGCTGACCACCACTCAGCTTCTGGTCAAGCGCAACGAGGTCAGCATCCTCGCCCTGCGGAATAACCTGAAGAAACGACTGGCCACCATGAACAACCTGGCCAGCAAGGAGCAGAAGCTGCTGGCCGAGCTGCAGCCCGCGCAGCAGACCGGGCTCGGAGCTGGCGGCAGTACCGGCGGGATCAAGTACACCGGTCCCACGTCGACTCAGGCGGAGAAGGCCGTCGCGTTCGCTTACGGCGCGATTGGGTGCCCGTACGTGTGGGGCGGCACGGGGCCATGCAGCGCCGGTTATGACTGCTCTGGCCTGACCATGTCGGCCTGGGCCTACGCTGGCGTGTCGATCCCGCGGACCAGCTACGACCAGGAGGCTTCGCTGCCGCAGGTCAACCTGGCTCCCGGTGATCCCACTAAGTACCTGCAGCCAGGCGATATCCTGGGCTTCATCGGCAACGCCCACGTGGGTATCTACGTCGGCAAGGGTGATCTCATAGATGCGCCGGTGCCCGGAGCCAGCGTCGAGCTGGTTCCGCTGTCGGGCTGGTACCTGTCGAACCTAGACGAGGCGGTCCGGCCCTAGCACCCGGCCCGGCTCGGTGCGACGGGTAACATCTGAGCTTCCGCCGAGTCTCGGTGCTGCTGGCCAGGCCTGGCCAGCAGTCGCCGGGGAAGAGCCGTATGACCAAGGTACTCATTGTCACCAACGACTTCCCGCCGCGCAGCGGTGGCATCCAGTCGTTCGTGCACGCCCTCGCCGCCAGGCTCCCCGCCGACCGGGTAGTGGTGTACGCGCCCGCTTGGGAGGGTGCTGGCGAGTTCGACGCCCGCCAGGAATTCGAGGTAGCCCGGCACCACGGCGCACTGATGCTGCCGGCGCCGGATGTGCGCCGCCGCGCGGTTGCGCTGCTGACCGAGCACCATTGCGACACTGTGCTGTTCGGCGCAGCGGCGCCGCTCGGCCTGCTGGCACCATCGCTGCGCCGGGCCGGAGCAGACCGGATCGTCGCGCTCACGCACGGACACGAAGCCGGGTGGGCGGCGCTGCCGGGAGCCAGGTCGTTGCTGCACCAGATAGCTGAGGAGGCCGACGTCGTCACCTATCTCGGCGAGTACTTCCGGATCAGGATGGCCAGAGCCATGTCGGCCGCTGCAGGCGGGCGGATGGTCAGGCTAGCGCCGGGAGTTGACCCGGGTGCGTTCCGGCCTGGCGCGGGCGGTACCGGCGTCCGGCAGCGCCTGGGCATCGACCCTGACCGGCAAGTCGTCGTGTGCGTGTCGAGGATGGTGCCGCGCAAGGGCCAGGACTCGCTGATCAGGGCCTGGCCGCAGGTACTTCGGGCGACGTCGGTCAAGCCGCTGCTGATGCTGGTCGGCGGCGGGCCGTACCGGTCAACTCTGAACCGGCTGGCAGCCCAGGCCGGCGTAGCCGACTCGGTGATCTTCACCGGCCCGGTTACCTGGCATGACCTGCCCGCCTACTACGACGCTGGCAACATCTTCGCGATGCCGTGCCGAACGAGGCGTGCCGGGCTCGATGTCGAGGGTCTCGGCATCGTCTACCTCGAAGCATCCGCCACTGGCTTGCCAGTGATAGCGGGGGACTCGGGCGGCGCCCCCGACGCCGTCCTCGAAGGCGAAACCGGCTACGTAGTCCCCGGCGGCGACATCGCCACCCTGACCGACCGCCTCACCGACCTGCTATCTGATCCGGCAGGCGCGGCAGCGATGGGCGAAAAGGGCCAGGCTTGGATAGAGCGCGAGTGGACCTGGGATCTCGTTGCCGACCGGCTGCAGCAGATCTTGGCGGGCCAGGTCCCTTAATCTGCCGCGCCAGCCTAGTGCTGGCCAGGCCGGGCAGCCAGGGCAGGCGTCGGCGACGGGTCCTGCGCGACTGGTCCGGCCCGGCAGAAACTCATGGTACCGAGCAGGCCACAGCTATTCAGCGGGCGTAGAGCGCGTCGATGTCAGCGGCGAAGTCCTTCGCCACGACCGCCCGCTTCACCTTCAGCGACGGCGTGATGTAGCCGTTGTCGGTGGTGAAGTCCACTGGCAGCAGCCGGAACTTGCGAATCGACTCCGCCTGCGATACGGCCTTGTTGGCGTCGTCCACCGCCACCTGGATCTCGGCGATCAGGTCGGGGTCGTCGGCAAGCTCAGCGGCAGTTGCGGTGGCCGGCTTGCCGTGCTGCTTCTTCCAGTGCTCCAGGGCCTCAGGATCGAGAGTGATCAGGCACCCGACAAACGGCCGGGCATCGCCGACTACCATGCACTGGCTTATCAGCGGATGCGCTCGCAGCCGGTCCTCGAGCACGGCGGGCGCCACGTTCTTGCCGGCCGCGGTCACGATGATTTCCTTCTTCCGGCCCGTCACCCGCAGGAAGCCTTCGTCGTCGAGGGAACCGAGGTCGCCGGTATGCAGCCAGCCCGCTGCGTCGATCGCCTCTCCGGAAGCCGCCTCGTTATGCCAGTACCCGGCGGTAATGATGGTCCCGCGCAGCAGGATCTCGCCGTCATCAGCGATCTTGATGCTGACGCCGGGCAGTGGCTGGCCGACCGTTCCGATCTTGTTCCTGGAGGGCTTGTTGACAGTGGCGGCGGCCGACGTCTCAGTCATCCCGTAACCCTCGAGCACGGTGATGCCCGCGCCGCGGAAGAAGTGACCGAGCCGCTCGCCGAGCGGCGCGCCACCGGAGACCGCGTAGCTAACCTTCCCGCCGACGGCAGCGCGCAGCTTGCCATATACCAGGCGGTCGAACAACCCGTGCCGGATCCGCAGGCCCGCTCCCGCGCCCCCAGCGGACAACGCCTGGCTGAACGCTATGGCCGCATCGACGGCGGCCGCAAAGATCCTGCTTTTGGCCGGGCTCGCCGAGGCCTGCTGCTGGGCGGTGTTGTAGACCTTCTCGAATACCCGCGGTACGGCGAGGAGGAAGGTGGGCTGGTACTCGCGCAGTCCCTCCGCCACCGTGCCGATGTCCTCCCAGTGCCCGAGGATGGGGCCTGACTCCAGGCAGCCCACTTCGATGATCCGGGCGAATACGTGCGCGAGCGGCATGAACAGCAGCGTGGAGCCGCCTGGCACCTCGAATACTTCAGGCAGCGCACCGTGCACCGCGTTCCGCGCCGCGCTCAGCAGGTTGCGGTGGGACAGCTCACAGCCCTTGGGCCGCCCGGTGGTGCCGGAGGTGTAGATGATCGTCGCCAGGTCGGCGGCGCGCCGGGCGGCGCGGGCCTGCCGGAGCCGGTCGTCGGACACCTCCGCACCGGAGGCCGCCAGTTCATCCAACTCGCCGATGCGCCATAGCTGGCCCAGCTCCGGCAAGCTCGCGCGCGCGTCCGAAATGAGCTCCGCGTGCTTGTCGGTCTCGGCGATTGCCGCGCGCGCACCGGAGTCGCGCAGAATCCAGTCCACCTGCTCGGCCGAGGAGGTTTCGTAGACCGGCACCGTGACCGCTCCCGCTGTCCAGATGGCGTAGTCGGCGAGGGTCCACTCATACCGGGTGCCCGACATCAGCGCGATCCTGTCGCCCGGCTCCATGCCTGCTGCGATCAGGCCCTTAGCCAGCGCGGCAACCTGGGCCCGGAACTGCCCGGCGGTCACGTCCTGCCAGCTGCCCCCGGCGCGCCTGCGAAGCATGACTTCGTCCGGGTCAGCGGCCGCTCGGCTGAACACGACATCAGCCAGACCGGCGTCGTCCGGGATCTCGATAAGGGCGGGTATCCCATATTCGAGCACTGCGCCTCCGTTAAAGACCACGTTCCCATCCCGATCCCTTCTGGACGTTACAGCTTCCCCCGAACGCAGCTGCCGCCGGACCGGTCAGTCCCTTCTGCAGGCTATGTCTTCCCGCCGGACTTGCCTACTGTAGGTGGATGCGGGTGCACGTGGTGAGCGATGTTCACGGCCGCGCTGACGCACTGCGCCACGCCGGGGACGGAGCGGACGCGCTGATCTGCCTTGGCGACCTGCTGCTGTTCATCGACTACGCCGACCATAGCCAAGGCATCTTTGCGGACCTGTTCGGGGCCGAGCAGGCACAGCGGCTGGTGGAGCTGCGCTCAGCGCACCGATTCGACGAGGCGCGGGAGATGTCGGCTGCGCTATGGGCGCAGCTGGGCGGCGATCCGCGCCAGCACATCGAGGGCGCGGTCAGTCGCCAGTATGCCGAGCTGTTCGCGGCCATGCCCGTTCCGTCTTACCTGACCTACGGCAACGTCGACCTGCCGCGGCTATGGCACCAGCACGTCCGGCCCGGACAGCAGGTGCTCGACGGCCAGCGGGCGGAGCTGGACGGCTGGACGTTCGGCTTCGTCGGCGGCGGCCTGCGCACTGCTTACCGGACCCCGAACGAGCTAGACGACGAGGCCTACGCCGCGAAGGTGGAAGCCATCGGTCAAGTGGACGTGCTTTGCTCGCACATCCCGCCGGCCGTGCCGGACCTGCTCTACGACACGGTCGCCCGACGGATGGAACGTGGCAGTGAGGCGCTGCTGGACGCGATCGCGAAAACGCGCCCCCGGTACGTTCTGTTTGGCCATGTGCACCAGCCACTGCAAAGCAGGATAAGGATCGGGAGTACCGAATGTATCAATGTCGGTCATTTCCGGGCGAGTGGCACGCCTTACGTACTGCAATGGGACTAGTAACGCCCGTTGTGCGCCCGGCCGGCGGTCAGCCAGGTCGGGACCGGCCGATCCTGGAGGTACGCTCCGAGTCATGACGGACAGGACTTCCGCAAGTATCATCGTGGCCGCCGCCCGAGCTGCGGTTATGGGAGTGATCGCGGACTTCGGCGCATACCCGCAGTGGGCTACCGGAGTCCGGTCAGCGGAGGTGCTTGAGTCGGGGCCTGACGGCCGGCCGCTGCGGGTGCGGTTCGGCTTGGACGCTGGCGTGATCAGGGACAGTTACGTGCTGGCCTATGACTGGGACGGGGACGCGTCCGTGCGCTGGCAGCTCGCTGTGCCTGGGTCGATGGTGACTGAGATGTCAGGCGCCTATGAACTTGCTGACGACGGGGCAGGTACAAACGTGAGCTATGAGCTCACGGTCGGCACGCGCGTGCCGATGCTGGGCATGCTCAGACGCCGAGCGGAGAAGACGATCATTGAGACCGCACTCAAGGGGCTCAAGTCGCGCACGGAGTCGATGCAAGACCATGAACGCGTTGATCATGACGGGGAGCAGAGCCGATGACCGAGCAGGCAGGGCGGCCGCATCAGCAGGAAAATGACCAGCCAGCACGCGCCAGGGATGGTTCGGACCGGGTCGGCTCTGGTCGGGCTGGCTCCGGCCGCGCTGACTCGGGGCGGCCGGGTTCGGGACGCGGCGGTTCGGGAGCGCCGGGCGCCAACATCCTCAACGAGTTCCAGCGGTGGCTGATCCGCTCCAGCGCCAGGAACATGCGCAAGGAGATCGGCGGCCAGGTGCGCAAGACCTTCAGCGGCAGCCGGACCCAGTCCGCCGACGTGTGGGACGTGGCGACAACCGAGATTCCGCTGGAGGTCGGCGAGGCTCCTGAATGCCAGTGGTGCCCGATCTGCCGGGCCGCTCGCCAGCTGCGGGAATCGGGCCCTGGCATCGGCGGGCACATTTCGGGCGCCGGAAACGCTGTCGCGTCCGCGGTCCAGGATGCCATCAACGCCTTCGATTCGGTGCTGTCCAAGGCCGCCGGAACCAGCGACCGTGACCGGGAGGACCGTGACCGCTGGGATCGCGAACGGCAGGAGCGTGTCCGGCAGGAGCAGACCGGTCCGCACCGGGAGTCGGGCAGCCAGCCAAGCCCGGGCGCGGCAGCAGCCAGCCGCCCGGCTGAGCGGGCGGCCGCGCCGATCGCCGTGACCCCGGCGCCGATCGCGGTGCCAGGCGCCGACTCGCCCGAGACCGTCAACGCGGCGGTCCGCCGCGCGGTACGGCCAGAATCTGGCGGCGCGGGTACGGGTGCCGGGACTGCTGAGCCGAATGAGTCGGCTGAGACGGCTCTGCTGGGCAGCCCGGCCAGCCAACCGGACGCGTGGAGCCTGGTCACGGACCGGGCTGACGGCAGCGCGGATGATCCGGGCGCGGACGTCGCCCCGCGCGGACAGGCAGAAGACGGTCGCCATGGGCCTGACGATCGGCGTTGACGTCGGCGGAACGAAAGTCGCCGCCGGAGTGGTCGACGAGGATGGGCAGATCGTCGAAAAGGTGCAGCGCTACACCCCGGCCTTGAGCCCTGACGACACCGTAGCTGTGATCGCTAGCGCGGTGACCGAGCTGCTCGGCAGGCACCAGGTGGACGCGGTGGGGATCGGTGCCGCCGGATTCGTGGACCAGACCCGGTCGACTGTGCTGTTCGCACCCAACCTGGCCTGGCGCGACGAGCCGGTCGAGAAGCTGGTCGAGGATCGCATCGGCCGTCCCGTCGTGGTCGAGAACGACGCGAACGCTGCGGCGTGGGCAGAGGTCAAGCTCGGTGCGGCCAAGGGCTTTCAGGACGTCGTGATGATCACGGTCGGTACCGGGATCGGGGCCGGCATCGTGCTGGACGGCAGGTTGTACCGCGGCCGGTGGGGAATGGCAGGCGAGCCAGGCCATTACCGGGTGGTGCCGGACGGCCGGGTGTGCGGTTGCGGCAACCGCGGCTGCTGGGAGCAGTACGCCAGTGGCAGCGCGCTTGTTGCCGAGGCACGCGAGTTTGCCCGCAGGTCACCCGGGGCAGCAGTCCGGCTGCTGCAGCTGGGCGGCGGCACTGCGGACGGCATCATCGGGCCCTCGGTCACGAAGGCGGCTCGAGAAGGCGATGCTGGAGCGCTGCGCTGCTTCGAGATAGTCGGCAGCTGGCTAGGGGCCGGCTTGGCTGACCTGTCCGCGATCCTCGATCCAGGTTGTTTCGTCATCGGGGGCGGCGTGTCTGAAGCAGGCGAGCTCTTGCTTCGGCCGGCGCGCGAGGCTTACCAGCACGGCCTGACCGGCAGTTCCTACCGGGAGTTCGCCGACATCAGGCTGGCCCAGCTCGGGCCCGATGCAGGACTCATCGGCGCGTCGGACCTGGCCCGGATGGCCTGACAAAGTCTGCGCTAGACGACCGCGCCGTCGTCGTCGTCGTCGCGCTCGCGGTCGCCGAGCTTGATCACGAGCGTGACGAAGCCGCCGACGAAGGCGGCAATGGCGGCGAAACCCTCGACTCCTGAGATCGTCCAGTGCAGGAAAGTCCCCAACAGCAGGTACAGGGGTCCGCCGATCAGGCCCGCCCAGGCCGCCTTCGCGATGGCGTCGAGCTTGGGCGGCGGGGGCAACGGCACTGGGACGTAGCCTTCGTCCTCCTCCTCCGGAGGGGAGTATGAGCGCGGATTCCCGACGTACCTGATGACCCTGGTTCGGTCGGCGGGCAGGTAGACGCCCGCCGCCGCGTCACCAGCCTGGTCCGTCCCGGCGACCTGGTCCGTCCCGGCGGCCGGGTCGGCGGCAGGCGCAGGCACGGCAGGCGCGGCAGGCGCGGCAGTGCCCGGCAGATCCTCTCGAGAGGGCCACGGCGCCAGCTCAGGCTCTACGTCAGCTGGTGCATCAAAGCGCGCGACCAGATCCCGCCAGGCCGCTTCTTCGCCGCTGACCTCGCCGCCGATGTCCCCGGAACTGCTCATCCGCCGTCAATCCCCGCCCGTTGATTCCCTGCCTGTCCCGCTCGCTGACTCCCGGGCCTGGCTGTGCTTACGCACGAACTCAAGGCTCCCGGCGAATATTGCGTCAGCGTCGTTGTCGAGCGTAGCGACGTGGTAGCTGTCAGCAAGCTCCCGGACCTCGATCTGGGCAGCAGGCAGGGCCGCTGTCAGGACCTTGAGGCTGGCCGGGCCGACGACATGGTCGGTCACGCTCTTGAACACGAGCACCGGCTGAGTCAGCTCGACAAGGTGCTGCTGACTAGTTCGCCACAAGCCGGGGAGCGTGGCCGCGGCTGCGACGGGGGTGCGATCGTAGCTCTCCTCCCTGGCGTTCTCCTTCTTGATGTCGCTGCCAATGGCCTTGAGCGACGGGACGAAAAGCTTCAGCACTGGCGCGAGAAGGAAGAGCTTGGTGTCGGGGGCGATCGAAGGATTGACCAGGACCAGGCCGCGAACGGCCGTACCGCGAAGTTCCGCCAGCCGGACCGCGAGACAGCCGCCCATTGACAGGCCCGTGACGAATATCTCGTCGGTCCTGGCTTGCAGTTCGCCGAACGCGCGGTCAACCTCGGCGAACCAGTCCTCCCAGCGAGTCCTGGCCAGTTCCTGCCAGCTAGTGCCGTGACCCGGCAGGCGCGGCAGGGATACGCTGAGGCCCGCCCGAGCCAGGTACTCGGCCCACGGGCGCAATGACTGCGGGCTGCCGGTGAAGCCGTGACATAGCAGGACACCGGTCGGCCCGCCATCGTGGGTAAAGGCCTCCGCGCCTGGCATTACTGGCATGTGCTGTGTCCTCTCGGCCCGAAGCCTACGTTGTGCTGCAACGGTGACGCCGACCCCGTTACCTTCTGAATGGTCGCATGCCGGATGAGATGTTGACAGTGGGTTGCGCCGGACCAGGCCGCCTTTGCTCATCGCCAGTTCGCGGCTGACGTGGGAACATATGACCGTGTTCTACTGGGTGGTCAAGGCGATACTGGCACCGTTCCTGCGGCTGGTCTTCCGGCCCTGGGCCGAAGGCACTGACAACGTGCCTCGGGAGGGCCCGGCCATCCTGGCGAGCAACCACCTGTCGTTCTCCGATCATTTCTTCGCGCCGCTCCCGCTGCCGCGTAAGGTAGTTTTCCTGGCGAAATCCGAATATTTCACCGGTCGAGGACTGAAAGGGCTGCTGAGTAAGGCGTTCTTCAGCGGCGTCGGCCAGATCCCGGTGGACCGAACCGGCGGGGAGGCAAGCGAGCGGGCCCTGCGTACCGGGCTGCGGGTGCTCGCGGCCGGGAAGTTGCTCGGCATTTACCCCGAGGGCACTCGTACTCCGGACGGCCGACTTTACCGGGGCAAGACGGGCGTGGCCAGGCTTGCCCTTGAGGCGCGGGCACCGGTCATCCCGACCGCGATGGTCGGCGGGTTCGAGTTCCAGCCCCCCGGTAAACTGGCGCCGCGGCTGACGATCCGGCCGGGTGTGCGGTTCGGCAAGCCGCTCGATTTCTCCCGGTACTACGGCCTCGAGCAGGACCGGATCGTATTGCGCGCGATGACTGACGAGATCATGTACGAGCTGATGAAGCTATCCGGCCAGGAGTATGTCGACGAATACGCGCAGCGCACGAAGGGCAAGCTGGCCGCTGCCCTTCGGTACGGCAGGCAGCCGCAAGAGGACCAAGTCACCGTGCCCGTTAACGACGCTGTCGCTGTCGCCGCCGACGCTGTCGCCGCAGCCGACGGTGCGGGCGTTCCCGGCGACGGCACGACTGTCCATGGCAACGGCACCCCGAGGCCCGAGCAAGGCGCGCCCCTCCCTGGCTCCGGGGATCGTCCGCACTAACCCGCCTGGTCAGCGCGTTGCCACTGGCACGGTCCGGATGCCGGGGAGCGGCGAGCCTGTCAGCAACGCCGAACGGATGAGGCTGATGACCTCTGCCGGCTCGGCCCTGATCTTTCGCGGGGTGAAATGCAGTACGCGGATGCCTGCTGCCGCCATTCGGTCGTGGCGGCTCATCGTGCCCTCCCAGCCCTGGGGTCCCAGGTGCCATTCGCGCGAGTCGACCTCGGCGGCAACGCTCTGCTCCTTCCACCAGGCGTCAGGAGACGCGAGAAAGTCCGCGCCGACGTACAGGCGCGGGTTGTACAGCGGTGTCGGCAGGCCAGAGCTCTTGATCAGGTGCATCAAGTCGGCTTCAGGTGACGATCGCGCACCGTCAGCTACCTCGGATAGCACGACCCGCAGCGGGGCCGAGTTCCTTAATCTGCTATTTCCGAGCTCTGTCTCCAGTTGCCGTAGCGAGCAAGTTCCTTGCTGGACGGCACCAGCCATGACAGCTCGGATGTCGCGCAGGCTGGTCAGGCGGAGGGCAGCATCTATGACTGCGCGTGGTGGCAGTGTGAACCGAATGCAACCGTGCACCGAGAAACTCGTTGGCATCCGGGTCGTGCGCTGAATCCTGACGTGGCCGCAGCTCAGGCGCTTGCCGGCGGCCGGTATCAGCACGTCCGTAAACGGGGTGCCAGGGCACTTCACGTCGTAGCGTCTCAGGGCAGCGGCGCCACTGAGCAGGCCTGGGCGCCCCGCATGAAGCAATGCGGCCGCATCGAGCTGGTCCCTGGTGGGCGCTCCGGTGACTGCGAGGTACACACCGGGAAGGATGCGCTGCCACGGCCCGCCCACACGCAGCTTGCGACGCAGCACCTGCTCGGTCATGCCGAGCTTCAGTGCTTGTTCGCGGGAAATCACGCGATGCTGGTACGCCAGCAGCCAGTTGAGATCGGCATCGAGCACGGCTGGAGACTCGCACCCACTACCGACATTTCGTGCCCGCGAGGCGTCATCGGGGTGCACGACTGGATTGTGAGGCGTTTTGATATGCGCAGGTCATGTAGCTAGTCCGAGTGATGTTGTCACTCAGATACGGGGAACCCCAGATGACAGCGCTGCCGGCGGAGCCGTGGAGGAAACTCTGAGCTGCCGGGGGTGCACCTGTTACGCGTCACCCGCCATGCGCGCTCGGGGCCGCTCATCGTGAGCCCGGCCAGGACCGTAATCCTCTGGCTGGTGGCGACAACTTCGTGAACGCCGGGTCCCAGGCCTCTCCCAACGGCGGGCCTCTAGCCGGGGGGCATTGGCCGGTACAGAAATTGAGCACGACTAGCGGGGGCGGCAGCCAGGGCTTCGCGTATAACGCCGATTATTTTACAGTTCTTAGCGGACCGGTCCTATCGCCGCGGTCAGCACAGATCTGCCATATCTGGCACGCTGAAAGCCTGGGTAGGCCCTGGCCAGGCGTGCCCATCCGGCGCGGATCGAGACCTTCGGTCTGGCCGCCTGCGCTGCCTGCTCTTAGGTCTTAGGCGCTTGCCTAGCACTAACAGCGACTGACCAGCGAACATACAACGATGATCAAGAAAGCCGCGATACTCCATCTAGGGCAGCGGGACGGCGTCGAACAGGTGCAGCCGGTGCGCCGCGGCTGCCGCTTCGCCGCGGCCGGCGACGCCCATCTTGGCCAGGATGTTCGACACATGGACACTCGCGGTCTTGGCCGAGATGAACAGCCCGGCAGCGATTTCCGGGTTCGACCGGCCGTCGGCGACTAGCCGCAGCACTTCGAACTCCCTGGCCGTCAGGCCCAGCGGCGTCGCCGGGGCCGCATTCTGGCCTGCGGGGTCGCCGGCCAGCAGGATCCTTGCGCTGCGGGCGATGATTCCGATCTCCTCCAGCAGCAGGCCTGCGCCGAGCCGGTCCGCGAGTTCCGCCGCGCGCCGGAGCCGCGCTGCCGCGGGGCGGCGGTCGCCGGCGGCCAGCGCCGCCTCCGTGGCCCTCAGCAGCGCGACGGCCAGCGGGTAGGGCTGGCCGATGCGTTCCCAAGCCGCGGCGGCGTCGTCAAAAGCGGCCAAGGCTGCCTGGCCTGCCGCTGCGCCGCTTTCTCCCGCCGCGCGGAGCGCCTCGGCGGAGAACGTCAGGCGGTTCGCCAGCTGAACGGGGCCCAGCGCAGGCATCTGTGCCGCCAGGGCGCGAAGCCGGGCCAGGAGGTCCGCTGCCCGCGCGGCCAGCATGCTGTCTTTGCCGCCGGCAGCCCGCGTGGCCGCAGTAACCGCGCGGGCACCAGCGGCGAGCAGCGGCCACCCGTACCGGGGATCGCCCGCCGGATCGAGCCGGCCGACGGCGTCCGCGGCGGCGGCCAGCGCGTCGGCCGGCTTCCCTTCGGCCAGGCTCAGCTCGATGTCCAGCCGGGCCAGCGGCA
>JBKQTJ010000357.1:0-9860 GCA_052143255.1 Streptosporangiaceae bacterium
TGCCAGCCTGGCGCGACCATCCCAAGGTCCAGGCACGCTGACCTTCGGTCGGCGCTGTGTGCGCTGGATAACATCGCTGGACGCTGAGCTTGCGGGGCGGGATGGTTTGAGCGGCGGGCTTTTCGCAACCTTCCCGATCGGGCTGGCCGCGCGAGGCGTTGCCGCGCTCACCCCAGTACGGAGGCTGACGGGAAGTTCTTCCACGCCTTGCCGTTCCAGCGCAGAATCACCACCTCGCCGCCGACGTTGACGGTGCCGACCGCCCAGGCACTACGGGCGGAGGTAGCGGTCACGCCGTAGAGGCTGTCACAGGTTGCGCAGAAGGGATTCGGGCTCGGCACCTGCTTCCAGGCCTTGCCGTTCCAGCGCAGGATCATCGTCTTGGAGCCTTTAAGGGCCTCCTCGCTGTAACCGACCGCCCAGGCATTGCCCGCGGAGGTGGCGGTCACGCTTTGCAGGACGTTCCAAGTGAGCTTGCTGCTGGTGACGGTCACGGGATTCGGGCTGGGTACCTGCTTCCACGCCTTGCCGTTCCAGTGCAGGATCAGGGTCTTGAAGCCCTCCGAGTACACCGCGGTGTAGCCGACCGCCCAGGCGTTGGTGGCAGAGGTGGCGGTCACGCCGTAGAGGTCGGGGGCTACCGCAGGACTCGGGCTGGGTACCTGCTTCCACGCCTTGCCGTTCCAGTGCAGGATCAGGGTCGTGAAAGTTCCCTCGTTGTCGGCGTTGCCTACGGCCCACGCATTATCGGCGGAAGTGGCAGTCACGCTGTAGAGTTCGCTGCCTTGCGGACCGGGGCTCGGGCTGGGTACCTGCTTCCACGCCTTGCCGTTCCAGTGCACGATCAGGGTCGTTGGCCCGGTATGGCCGTAGCCGCTGCCTACGGCCCAGGCGTTGCTGGCGGAGATGGCCGCCACGCCCTGAAGGACGCTCGATCCATGGTTAGGGCTGCGCACCTGCTTCCAGGTCTTGCCGTTCCAGTGCGCGATCAGGGTAACCGCGGTCGACCCCCCGGGGGAGTAGCCGACGGCCCAGGCATTGCTGGCGGAGATGGCCGCCACGCCGTAGAAGTCGCTGGCTGGTGGTCCCAGCGTCACGGTCCGCACCTGTTTCCAGGCCTTGCCGTTCCAGCGCTGGATCAGGGTGACGCCGGGGGTGTAGCCGACAGCCCACGCGCTGCTGGCGGAGGTCGCGGTGATGCCGTTGAACTGGCCGGGGACGGGCACCGAGACCGCCGGGCCCTGGGGCCTAGCCAGGGCCGCTGCGCCCGGCGTCGTAGGCGCGATCCAGACGGCCACCGACGCCAGCAGCACGGTGGCGGCGAGGAGCCTGACTGAACGCGCGGCGAACCGGATCGTGCGCACCGGGCTGCCACCTCCCTCCCTGAAAGGCCGGCGGACTGGCCTCTCCCGGTAACCGGGACAGCCGGCCGACTGGCATCGGGGTAACAGCAGCGACGGGGGCGCATCACCACTTGAGCCATGAGTGTGACAGGTCGGACGTCCTGAGGCCAGTGGTCAAAATGCAAGCCGGCGGGAGTAAGCGGTCGCCTGTTCAATGGCTGACCGGGATTTGGCGGACCCGCAGACTAGCCATCAGATGGCCTCTCACCACCACTTCCTTTCACGGGCGCGATCGGTGCCCTTGGTCTGGTCGAGGGCATCCAGCTCGGTCATGTCCTGGCCCGACAACGCGAAGTCGAAGACCTTCGCGTTTTCCGCGATTCGATCGCGGTGGGTGGACTTAGGGATGACCGGAACATCATGCTGCAAGCACCAGCGCAACAGCACCTGGGCTGGCGTCCGCCCGAGACGCCTGGCCACCCGGCTCACCGTCTCATTTGACAGGTGCTGGCCGGTGCCGAGCGGGCTATAGGCCTCGAGCGCAACGCTCCGCTGCTGGCAGGCGTCGAGTAGTCTGCGGCGGTACTCAATGGCGCTGAATTGCACCTGGTTAACCACGGGCCCGCTCGTCCCAGCGGCCATCACCTTGTCTAGCTCGCTCACGCTGAAGTTCGACACGCCGATCGACCGCGCGAACCCGAGTTCCCGCGCGCGCTCCATGCCCGGCCACGCCCAGGTCGGACCACGCCGGGGCCAGTGGATCAGGTAGAGATCGACGTGGTCCACGCCGAGCCGCCGGAGGCTCTGCTCTGCTTCGGCCACCGGATCCTTGCGATTCGGAAAGAACTTGGTGGTGAGAAACACCTCGTCCCGCGGCACCCCGCTGTCCCGGAGCGCCTTTCCCACGCTCTCTTCGTTGCCGTAGGCCTGTGCCGTGTCGATGTGGCGGTATCCCAGCTCCAGCGCCCAGCGCACGGCATTCACGCACTCCGGCCCGTCCGGCACCTGCCAGACGCCCAGGCCCAGCATCGGCATCTGATGACCGTCGGCGAGGACGCGCGCCCGTCCGTCCGAGGTAACGAGGTCGGTTGTCATGGCTGGCTGCTCCTTCGCTGCTGACGACAGATCGGCATGGCCGAGTGATCACTGCGTATCATGCCGGGCTGTGTGGCGGCGGGCTATCTAGCTGGCCTTGGCGAGAAATGCCTCGACGTCAGCGGCGAATTCGCCGTGATGCTGGAACAGGAACCCGTGGGCGGAGTCGGGGTAGATCTTCACCCGAGCCTGCGGGATCAGGCCGGCGAGCAGGTAGGAGTAATGCGGCAGGATCATCGGATCGCTGTCGCCGTTGGCGACGAAGACCGGCGTCTCTATGGCGCTGAGCCGCTGCAGCAGCGCATGGTTCGGGATGCCCCAGGCGCAGACGGCGTCGTACTGGGCCTGGCGTGTGTCCCAGGTCGTCGCGGTGTCTCGGTCCTGCGTCCTGGCGTGCATCCGTTGCAGCACTTCCTTGCCCGCTTGCCGGCTGGCTGCGGAGTCAGCGAAAAATACGGAGAGATAACCATCGGGGCTGGGTTGCGGGCTGCCGACCGCGCTGATGACGTCCGCGGCCCATCCGTGCATTCCGGCCCCGCCCTTTGGCGCTGACGACGCCAGGATCATCCTGCCCAGCACGGCGGGCCTGATCAGCGCGATCTCCTGAGCCACGAAGCTGCCGATGGAGAACCCGAGGATATCGACCCGATCGAAATCCATCGCCGCCAGGAACGCGATGGCATCGCGCGCCATCTGCTCGATCGTGGCCGGGGTGCGGCCCGTCGAACCGCCTACCCCAGCATTGTCGAAGGTAACGACGCGCCGCTTCGACGCGAGCGCGTCGATGAGAGCCGGATCCCAGTTATCGAGGTTCCCGCGGAAGTGCTGCAGCAGTACCAGCGGCACGGTGCCCTCGCCAGCGTCGCGGTAGGCATAGTCGACCCCGCTCGCGCCGGTGACCAGCTTGTTAGGAAGCTCGGAGTATTTTGTCATCGGCATGGCTGCCTCATCCCCCGTCGCTGCCTGCCCGAACCTCAGGCCCAGCTCAGCGCGACCCCGGTCGTGCGGACTGCCGAGGATTGCGGTGGCCAAGGCAGCTGAAATGGCCGGCCTTCAGTAAGCGGGTGCCAGCGCCCCAGGGCGCGCCGGGCCGGCCTACCGCCGTCGTGCTGCCGCCTGCAGGGCCGGGCTGACCCAGCCGCCGTCCGCGGGGTTGATGGTGACCCCGGGCGGCACGATCTCGTCGACGCGATCCAGCACGTCGTCGGGAAGCTCCACATCGGCAGCGGCCAGCTGGGACTCCAGGTGCGCCATCGTCCGCGGGCCGATGATCGCCGCGGTGACCGCCGGGTGACGGACCACGAACGCGATCGCCACCTGGATCAGCGTCAGGCCCGCCTTGTCAGCCAGTTCGGCTAGCTGCTCGGCGGCCTCCAGCTTGCGCTGGTTCTCCGCCATCGTCGTGTCAAAGCGGTTGGCCAGCCGCTGCCGCGCCGGAGACATCGGCCCCTGCACCTCGGAGTCCTTGCGGTAGCGGCCCGACAGCCAGCCGCCGGCCAGCGGGCTGTAGGGGATGACGCCCATCCCGTACCGCGCGCACGTGGGCAGCACGTCGGCTTCGATCCCGCGGGTGAGCATCGAATATGGCGGCTGCTCGCACGCGAACCGCTCGCGGCCACGCTGCTGCGCCGTCCACTGTGCCTCCACGATCGCCGACACCGGGAATGTCGAGTGGCCGATGTAGCGGACCTTGCCGGCCCGCACCAGGTCAGTCAGCGCGCCGAGCGTCTCGTCGATATCCGTTTCCGGGTCGTAGCGGTGGATCTGATACAGATCGATCCAGTCAGTCGCAAGCCGCCGCAGCGAGTTCTCGGCCTCGCGGATGATCCAGCGGCGCGAGTTCCCGCCATGGTTGGGATCGGCGCCCATCGGCATGTGCACCTTGGTCGCGAGCACGATGTCGTCCCGCCGGCCGCCTGCCAGCGCCTTGCCAACGATGACCTCGGATTCGCCTTGCGAATAGACGTCAGCCGTATCGACGAAATTGATCCCGGCGTCCAGCGCACGGTGGATGATCCGGATGCTCTCATCGTGATCCTTGGTACCCCAGTCGCCGAACATCATGGCCCCGAGGCACAGCTTGCTGACCGTGACGCCAGTGCGTCCCAGCCGCCGATACTCCATTTGCTCCTCCTTAACCGGCGGTAGCCCCGTGCAACACCGCGGGAAAGCACGCCGAGCGCTCCCGCACCAGCCGGGCCGGGTGGCCGTTCGCAGGTACGGCCGGCCTACGCAGCCCTGGCAGCACCTATAAAACTCGGGACTGCGCCGGTGAGGGAGAGCCTGCCGTTCCAGGGCTTGGCAGGACCCCCCACACGCTAAACTGACTGACTACTCAGTCTAGAAGCTGGCCCGTCTCGGACGGGCGGGCGGGAAGCGGTGACAACCATGGGTGATCGGGTCGCGGGTAAGGTCGCGCTGGTAACCGGGGCTGCGCGCGGGCAGGGCCGGGCCGACGCGCGGCGCCTAGCTGAAGAAGGCGCCGATGTGATCGTCATTGACGTGTGCGCGCCATTGCCCAGCGTCGCCTACGATTCGGCGAAGCCTGAGGACCTCGCCGAGACAGTCCGGCAGATAGAGAAGACGGGGCGGCGGGTTGTCTCCGGGATTGTCGACATACGCGACCTGACCGAGCTGCGTGCCGTCGTCGACGACGCTGTCCAGCAGCTCGGCCGCCTAGACGTGGTGGTGGCCAATGCGGGCATCTGCGTGCCCAAGGCCTGGGATCAAGTCACCCCGACGATATTCGGCGACACCATCAGCACGAACGTCACCGGCACCTGGAACACGGTGATGGCCGGGGCGCCTCACCTGGTGAGCGCCGGGGGCGGGTCGATCATCCTGATCAGCTCGGCCGCCGGCCTGAAGGTGCAGCCGTTCATGGTTCCGTACACGACGAGCAAGTTCGCCGTGCGTGGCATGGCCAAGGCCTTCGCGGCCGAGCTTGGCAAGTACAGCATCCGGGTCAACAGCGTGCACCCTACCGGCGTGAACACGCCAATGGGATCCGGCACCATGGCCGCGGAGCTGGGTGCGGCCATCGCCGGGTATGACCGGCTCGCGCCGATGTTCATTAACATGATGCCCGTCGACATCACCGAGCCCGAAGACGTCGCGGACACGGTGCTCTTCCTGGCGTCAGACGAGTCGAAGTTCATCACTGCCCACGAGATCGCACCAGACGCTGGCGTCACTGAATTCTGATGGCCGCCGAGCAGCCGGCCCGCGAGCGCATACTCGCTGCTGCGCAAGCCCTGTTCGCCGAACAGGGCTTCGACCGCACGTCGACGGCGCGGATCGCCACCGCGGCGGCAGTGCCGCACGGGCTCATCTTCTATCACTTCAGGACGAAGATGGACCTGCTGCTCGCTGTGATCCGGGACGACGCCGTCACAGCGCTCGACGACCTGCTCCCGAGCCTTACTGCGGGCACGAGTCTCGAGCAGGCCATAGCCGAGCTTTGGCTCCGAATGTCGGCGGTGCTCGGCAGGCCGTCCCCTGTCCGCCGGATCGTGATCCAGGAACTCACCGCCCATCCGGAAGTCCGCCAGCGTGCGCTAGAGCTACACGAAAAGATCACCCAGAGCGTCAGCCGCTATCTCGCCGAGGCCAGCGGGCATCCGGGCGAGCCGCTGCCCAGCCATGACGCGGCGGCCCGGCTGCTCACCATCGCGGCGGGAATGGCCCCGCTGCTAGGCCAACCCGGCCAGGCGCTGATCCCGCCAGCCGCGGTAGCGGCCGTGCTCGCCGACGGCCTCGCTTGAGCAGCGTCGCCCGCTCAGCCGAGACCTAAACTGTCCCTGGCGCGCAGCAGCTGACGCGCCGGTTGGCCGGGAGCCTCGGTTGAGCGGTCCGTACCGCGCCGGCGGCGCCGCTTCAAGCTGATCCGGCGACTCACCTCGACGATGACGCTGATCACGAGCGCGGCGCCCAGCGCGAGGAGGAATCCTGCCCACGGCCGGTCCTCGAAAGCCTTGCCGCCGAGCCGGCCGAGAAAGAAGGCATAGCTCGCCCAGATGACGGCCGCCCATGCGGTGGCGGCGACGAAGCTGCGGCGGCGGTACCCCACGATGCCGCACATCACGGTTACCGCCGTGCGACCGCCGGGAATGAACCGGCAGGTGATGATCAGGCGGGCGCCGAACCGGTCGAGCGTCCGCTGCGCCCAAGCCCGCCTGCGCACGCCCGCCGCGCCGGCGAAAAACCGCCGCTCGGCCGCGGGGCCGAAGCGCCGCCCGATCAGATAGGCAAGGTTGTCGCCCGCGAAGGCGCCGAGGGCAGCCAGCAAGACCAGGACAGCTATCCGCGGATCAGTGCTGCCGGAAGTCGCCACGCCCAGGGCGATGACCGCAGTCTCGCTCGGCAGGATCGGCAGGACTGCGTCCAGCGCCGGAACCCAGAACGCGGCCAGGTAGGACAGCGGCGCGGAAACGGTGAGCAGCGACAGCCCGATCACGGCGAGGGACTTCTGGGGAACGGGACCGTCACAAGCGATGCCTCATTCTGGAGTTCTGCCTCAGCCTGACTCTGCTCACCGCGCGCTTGCCGGCGCGGTCGCGGACTGGCGAACCTGGCTAGGTGGTCACGGCTAGGCGACGCTTGCGCGGCCGGGCCGCGGCCAGGCGAGGCCCTCAGGCCGGCTAGCAGGCTGGTGATGGTCACCGTGACGAGCACGCCCCCGATAACTGTCGGCGACAGCCCCGTGCCAATGGCTGCCCATGCCCACATCGTCACGTGCAGACCGCTCATCGGCCGATCTCTTGCAACGACATCGCCATCTGTCCCCTTCTCTGCGGTCCGGCTGTTTCAGCCCTGCCCTTTCTAACCGGACGCCGAGGAACTCGCGTGTTCGGTCTGTGAAGCCCAGGTGAAGCCTGGCAAGCGCGGGGCGGTGCGACGAACTGCAACGGCGGCCGCTTCGGCCGATTGTCAGGCGAGGGGCAGCGTCAGCGTCATCCGCGTTCCGCGCCCAGGCTGGCTGCTAGCGGTCAGCCGGCCTCCGTGCGCACGGGCCAGCTCAGCGGCGACCGCGAGGCCGATGCCGCTGCCAGAGGTTTGTGAGGCGTGCTGCCCGCGCCAGAATCGGTCGAAGATCCGCGGCAGTTCGTCGGCCGGTATCCCGCTGCCGGTATCGGTGACCGTCAGGTCCGCGTCTGCGCCGGACGGCCCGGCCGAAATGGTCACGCGGCCGCCAGCGGGAGTGAACTTGATCGCGTTGGTAAGCAGATTGGTGATCACCTGATGCAGCCAGCGCGGGTCGCCCAGTACCTCGGCCGTAGCGAGCTGGGTGTCGACCGCGATCCCGGCCGCCTCGAAGCGACCGGCCAGGCTGTCAGCTGCCGTCGCGCCGATGGCGGCCAGGTCACAGCGGCTGAGCGACAGGCGCAGCGTGGCCGCATCGGCCGCAGCCAGCGTCTGCAGGTCGTTGACCATCCGCGCCAGCCGCAGCACCTCGTCACGCAATGAGGCCAGCTGCTCGGGGGTAGGCTCGGCAACCCCGTCAAGCAGGGCCTCGTGTCCCGCCTGCAAGATCGCGACCGGAGTGCGCAGCTCGTGCGAAACGTCGGCGACCAGATCACGGCGGAGTTGCTCCTGCTCGTCCAGCGCGTCGGCCATCTGGTCGAAGGCGATGCCGAGTTCGGCCAGGGCGGCCGGCGCGGCGACCTTGCCGACCCGGGCGGTCCGCTGGCCACCGCCCATGGCCCGGGTCACGTCGATGATCTGCTCGACTGGCCGGGTGATGCGGCGGGCGACGACAAGGCCGGCCAGGAACGCCAGCAGCGCTGCCAGCCCGGCCGCGCCAGCGATCGCCCGCAACAGATCCGAACGCAGGGCGTCGTCGGCGCTGGCGATCCCGGCTCCGGTGAACCGGACGACGGCCTCGCCAACCCGTCGGCCGCGCGCCGTTATTGCTGCGTTGTACATGGCCACTGCCGGCTGACTGGCGAAGCCCGGCGACGACGCGACGACCCGGCCAGCCTGACTGCGGATCTGAGCGTCCGCGCCGGTCCGTGCCGCCAGGTCCAAGACCGACGACAGGTCCGCCGTCGTCCAACTGCCGGACCTCTCCCACGCCGCGGCGGCCGTGACCGCGATCGCGCCGGTCAGCTCGGTACGCTGGCGGCTGGCCAGGGCGGATACGTCGGCGGCCGCAAGCGCCGCAGTCAGCCCGGCCAGGAGTGCGACGGCTGCCAGCGCGACCGCGAGGAATGCCAGTGCCAGCCGCAGACCGAGCGCGGCGCCGCGGCCAGAGCGACCCTGCGGCGAGCTGGTGCCCTCAGTCATCGCGGACTAGGCCGAGCCGGTACCCGGCTCCCAGCACGGTATGCACGATCCTCGGATTGGCCGCGTCCTCCTCGATCTTGCGGCGCAAGTTCTTCACGTGCGAGTCGATGGTGCGTTCGTAGCCCTCGAACTCATATCCTCGGACCCGGTTGATCAGCTCGGACCTCGAGTAGACCCGGCCTGGAACGGTAGCCAGGGCCGCCAGGATGCCCCATTCAGTAGGGGTGAGGTCAACCTGCGTGCCCCGGACCGTCACCTGCCGCCGCGGTTCGTCGATGACCAGGGCTCCGTCGCCGTAACTGTCGGCGCCCGGCCCCATCGCGGGTCCGCCACGCCGCAGGATCGCCTGGACACGAAGCACCAGCTCCCGCGGGCTGAACGGCTTTGTCACATAGTCATCAGCGCCAAGCTCCAGCCCGGCTATCCGGTCGTCCTCCCCGGCCCTGGCCGTCAGCATGAGGATCGGGACTCTCCCGGCGGCGCGCAGCTCGCGGGCGACGCCCTCGCCCGATACGTCCGGCAAGCCGAGATCAAGGACCACCAGGTCTGGTGATGCCGCGGTCGCCAGGGAGATCGCCTCCGCGCCTGAGCCCGTGGACAGTACGGTGAACCCGGCCCGCTCCAGGTAGGACCGGACCAGTTCACGCAGCTTTCGCTCATCCTCCACGAGCAGCACCGTCGCCGCCATGATCGCTCACCCGCCTGTCCGCGCGTCGGCCGCTGGCCGGCTAATGCTGATGCGCGTCGGTGCTTCCATGATCCCTGCATTATGACCGCACGCTGCGGGGTGCTCGTGCCCCTGGTCTGCCCGGCGCCCAAGCGCGACGAGGCCGCCCGCCATCTCCATGCAGTCTCCATCGGCTCTTCGCCGCCACATCAGGGCGGTGGCTTTGGCCGCCCGGAGCTACGTGAATAACCTCTCCGCAGAAGACGGCCGAAAGGTACGGCACATTTGGGGGACCAACTATGCGCGTCTCGTTCAGATCAAGCGCCGATACGACCCGGGCAACATCTTCCGTCTGAACGACAACATCGATCCGTCGGGACAGGCGGCGGCAGCTCTGGCGCCAGCATGAACGGCATGCCTCCGGCCTTGATGTCGATCTCGGCCCGCCTACGCCCCGGGGCGACCGCGCC
>JBKQTJ010000358.1:0-25328 GCA_052143255.1 Streptosporangiaceae bacterium
TCCGGACCTGGCCGGGACCCGGATGCGGATCGGGGAGATCCACGATCTCGAGGACCTCCGGGCCCCCGAACTGGCTGAAACGGACTGCCTTCAACATTCGCTCCGATCTCGACCCCGGGGTGTCGCGGTTGCTGCGCGTGACAGTCTGCCAGCCTCGCGTGCCGGGCCCGAGGCTCAGCGCCACGCGCGGGCAGGGCTGTCCGGCCGCCCCTCGCCCCGTGGCCCTGTGGCCCGCCGCCGTCGTCCTGTCCCCGGCATCACCTGGACCCGCATATAGGCATATAGGGAGACACGTTCTAGGCGGGCAAGTGGAAGAGTGTCAAACTGCGGCTCATGGTGTCGGTAGAGGACCCGACCATGTAACTTTCGGTGCCGCAAAGCGGATTAATCGGGCGCGAAAGTGACTGAAACCTGCAGAGTGTGCCCGCCAGGCCGGCCAGCGCGCTAGTCCGGCAGTTGCAACACGCAGAACTCGTTCCCGTCCGGGTCAGCTAGGACGTGCCAGCGCCATCCGTCCTCGCAGATCGGCTCGCTCGTCAGCAAGGTGGCGCCGAGATCTGTCACGCGCTCGACTTCGGCCTCCAGCACCGGGACACGCAAGTCGAGATGGACGCGATTCTTGCCCTGCTTGGCATCGCCGACCTGCGGCAGCAGGACTTCAATCCCATCGCCGTCGGCAGGGACCAGCGACTGGTACGGCCCGACGGCTGGACCGGCGGCCACGTAGCCGAGCACCGCGGTCCAGAAGCTCGCCGCCCGGCTGGTGTTGCTGCAATCGATGACAACCACCAGGTCACCGCGCAGATAGGGGTGCGGTATGCGGCCCGGCAGATCCGCCATTGTCAGGCGGCCGGAGTGCGGCTGCGGTCGCGCAGTTGCCGGCGAAGCCACCGGATGGCGCCGGGAAGGAACGAGCCGAGGACCGCGCAGGTCGCACTGACCAGGACGATATTGCCAGCCCCACCGTCGCCGATCTGGTGGCCGGCCCAGGCGCCGAGCGCGGCACAGACCACGATGGTGACGATTATCCACGCGGCTAGCCGGTGCTGTTCCACCCTCACATCCTGGCATCCGGGCCCTTTGCCTGCTGCCGCGACCTGCCTACGCTGGGGAACGTGAGCACAACCGGAGCGAGCCGGGCGCGCGCGCTGCTCGACGACTATCCCGTGATCGACGGCCACAATGACCTGGCCTGGGCACTGCGAGCGGCTGGTTCACTCGACCCGGCAAAGACCGACATCTCTGCTCCAGTGGACTTCACTCACACTGACCTCCCGCGCCTGGCCAAGGGCGGTGTAGGCGCGCAGTTCTGGTCGGTGTTCGTCCCGGCCGAGTTGCAGGGCGAGGCAGCGGTCGCAACGACGCTGGAGCAGATCGACCTAGTACGCCGGCTGGCTGCCCGCTACCCCGAGGCCCTCGAGCTTGCCTTCACCGCTGACGACGTGCAGCGGATCATGGATGCTGGCAAGGTGGCCTCCTTGCTCGGCGCCGAGGGCGGCCATTCCATCGCCTGCTCGATGGGCACCCTCCGGGCCCTGCATCAGCTAGGCGTCCGCTACCTGACGCTCACCCACAACCTGAATCTGCCCTGGGCCGACTCGGCCACCGACGAGCCCGCCGCCGGCGGGCTGACGGCGTTCGGCCGAGAGGTGGTCAGGGAGATGCAACGGCTTGGCATGCTCGTTGACCTGTCCCACGTCGCGGCGACGACCATGCGCGACGCATTCGACATCGCCGAGGCGCCCGTCATCTTCTCGCACTCCTCGGCGTTCGCGGTCTGCGATCACCCGCGCAACGTGCCGGACAGCATCCTGGCCCGGCTGGCCGGCAACGACGGCCTCTGCATGATCACATTCGTGCCGGCGTTCGTATCCCAGCGCTGCCGCGACTGGGAACGTGAGTTGGCGGCCGAGATGGAGCGCCAGGGCCTGGACTATCGCGATCTGTCCGCCCGCAAGAAGATCAAGGGCGAGTGGCAGGAGCGCCATCCGAGGCCGCGCGCGACGCTCGCGGACGTGGTGGCCCATGCCGAGCACGTCCGCGATGTGGCAGGCGCCGATCACATTGGCCTCGGCGGTGACTACGACGGCGTCGACGTGCTCCCTGACGGGCTTGAGGACGTGTCCTGTTATCCGGCGCTCATCGAGGCGCTGCTGGATCGCGGCTGGTCAGAGACCGAGTGCGGCAAACTGACCGGTGGCAACCTGCTGCGCGTCATGCGCGCCGCAGAGGCGGCCGCCAGGCTTGCCAGCAGGCCGCCATCCGTGGCGCGGATCGAGGATCTGGACCGCTGATCGCGGCCGGTTCGCGTCAGCTGAAATGAGTCTGGGGGCGGCGCTGCTGCACGCCGTCGATGAAGACATCCACCTTCTCGTCGTAGAAGCAGACCAGACCCGCGATCTTCTGGCTCTCCGGGAGCGGTGCCCGGTATATCCAGACGAGGTCTTCGTGCAGGTCAGCGCCGGTATCTACGGACCAGTAGCCGGCCTTGCCCTTGTACGGGCAGTGCGTTTGGGTGGCTGACGGCTGCAGCAGCTCGGTCCTGACATCGGTGAGCGGCAGGTAATAGCGCGGCGGTAGGCCGGTTTCGAACAGGATGCGCGGGCTACGGGAGTCCGCGACCGTCACGCCGTCGATCTCGATCCGGACGTGGCGGGAACTGGCGAGGATGTCTACTCGCGTGTGCGGGTCGCGCGCATGGGTATAGACCGGCTCGTCCTCCTCGAGCCACTCACTCATGGCATTCCAGTCGAACCGCACCGCGTCGTCGAGCGGCCGAGCCGGGCTTGACCGATACCGTCTGGCGGCGCGCTCTGCGGTGGTCCCGCCGGCCACCTTGACCGACATCACCTCGGCCTCCCCGAGCCTCGGGTGCGTGTCCGCGCCCGCCGGGATCAGCTCCGCTTTCACGTCGCCAGCCGGAATGTAATACGTGGGGTAAAACGGCACCTCCCAAACCAGCAGGGGAGCAATGGTGTCGGCGACAAGCTCGCCGGCCAGCAGGATCCGCACTCGTTTGCGGCCGTGCTCGACTCGTATCTCTGTCGTCATGATCTGCCTTCCACGCTGGGTCTGGAAGGGACAGCGTCGGCGGGCTGCCTGATGTTCCCGGGCGCCGGGTAGCGTCTGGGTATGCGACTTGGCGTGCTCGACGTGGGATCGAACACGGTCCACCTGCTAGTTGTCGACGCTCACCAGGGCGGGCGGCCGATCCCGGCGTTCTCGCACAAGGCCGAGCTGCGACTGGGGGAGAACCTCGACGGTGAGAACCGGCTGAATGACGAGGTTGCCCAGCGGCTGCGCGACTTCGTAGATGATTCCCTGCAGATCGCCGAGGACAAGGGCGTTCATCAGATGCTCGGCTTCGCGACCTCGGCCGTGCGTGACGCCGCCAATGGCGACGAGCTGCTCGCCAGGATCGAGGCCGAGACTGGCGTCGCGATTAAGGTTCTGCCCGGCGCAGACGAGGCCAGGCTTACCTTCCTCGCTGCGCGCCGATGGTTCGGCTGGTCGTCAGGCCGACTGCTGCTGCTGGACATCGGCGGCGGTTCGCTCGAGATTGCCGCCGGGCTGGACGAGGATCCCGACACTGCCATCTCCCTTCCGCTCGGCGCGGGCAGGCTGACTCGTGACTGGCTGCCCGGCGACCCGCCGTCCGCCGAGGACGTCAGGAAGTTGCGCAAGCACGTGCGCGCCGAGATTGCCACCGCCGTCGGCACTGTGCTCAGGGACGGGTCACCCAACCACGCGGTTGCGACATCCAAGACATTCAGGCAGCTGGCCAGGATCGCCGGGGCCGCGCCGTCCAGCGAAGGCCCCTATGTGCGTCGGGTCCTGAAGCACGCCGACGTAACGGCCAGCGCCGAGCGGCTTACCCAAACGACCGTGGCCGAGCGGATCGCGATGCCGGGCGTGTCGGAGGGCAGGGCTCACCAGCTCGCCGCCGGGGCGGTCGTCGCCGATGCGGCGATGGATCTGCTGAGCCTGCCCGTGCTTGAGCTCTGCCCGTGGGCGCTGCGTGAAGGCGTTATCCTCCGCCAGCTGGACACCCTGCCCGGCTAACTAGGCGCCAACGCTAGTCGCCTCGGCCAGGATCCCGATGATGGCTGCGACAGCCTGGTCCGCATCCGGGCCGGTCGCGCGCACCGTTACCAGCTGGCCACTTGTCGCGCCTATCCCCATCACGCTGAGCACGCTCTTAGCGTCGGCGGAACTGCCGGCCGACGACAGCTCGATCGACGATTCGAACTTCGCGGCCGCGATGGCAAGCGAGCCGGCAGGCCTGGCGTGCAGGTCCCCGGCAAGGGTCACGGTCGCCTCAGACATTCCTGCGGCTGAGCTTCCTGGCGCCTCAGAGCTTCCTGGCATTGCGCGCCTCCTCCGCCGCACTGGCTACCGCCTTGAGGTCGCCGCCGACGGCCGCGGCGATAGTGGCCGCTACCGCACCCTCCACGAATGGCGCGTCGGCGACTGCGAGCGGATCAGGCAAGTCGTCGCCGTCCGCGAGCAAGGCCCTGACCGTCAGCACGGAGCTGCCGAGGTCAGGGAGGATGACCACGCCTGCGCCCGAATCAGCCGCGGCGAGAGCATCACGCACCTTGTCAATGCTGGTGCCGAGCCGTCCGTCGTCGGTGCCCCCGGCAGGCACTATCGCCACGGTTCCGCCGCTAACCTGGCTAGCCAGCTCAGCCGTGCCCGCGGCAAGCGCGGCGCTGTGCGACACCAGCACGATCCCCACCCGCGCGTCCTCGCTCATGGCCTATCCTGAATACTGTTCGACATTACCGAAAGGCCTCCATGATTCAGTCGGTGGAACGTGCGGCGGCGATCCTGACCGCACTCGGCTCGGGTACCCCCCGGCTGGGCGTGACCGAGATCGCTGACCGGGTTGGGCTGGCCAAGCCGACGGTCTACGGCCTGTTGCGGACGCTGGAGAAGCACGACCTCGTGGCGCAGGACCCAGACACCGGCAAGTACAGCCTCGGCCCGGGCGTCCTGCAGCTTGGCAACGCGTTCCTGGACGGATCGGAGCTGCGGGCCCGGTCCCTGCTGTGGGCCGAGGCGCTGGCACAGCGGGCAAGTGAGGCGGTCTGGGTGGCCACCTTGTCCGGCTCGCGCGCAATCGTGTTGCACCACGTGTTCCGCCCGGACAATACCGTGCAGATCCTGGAGGTCGGCGCGGCCATTCCGTGGCACGCCTGCGCGCTCGGTCACGCCATCGCCGCGAACCTGCCGGCGGCGAGCTACGCGCGCCTGGTCGCAGGTGAGCTGGCACCGCTGACCGGCAAGACCAAGACAACCCGCGCGGCCCTGGGCCGGGCGATGGCGCAGGTACGCAGGCTGGGCTACGCCGTCGAGGATCAGGAGGCCACCGTCGGTGACGCCGGCATCGCGGCGCCGATCGTCAACAGAGAAGGCTCGGTGGCGGGCGCGATTGGCGTGGTCGGTCCGGTGGAGCGGCTGCTGGCCGTGTCGGCCCGGGATGAACTGGCCAGGGCGGTCACCGAGTCCGCCCGCGGCGTCTCCCGTGACCTGGGGGCCGGTCGCGGTGGCACCGCGCTGACCGCGCTTAGCTGACGGCTCGGCCCCGGCTAGCTGAGGGCGCCTAACCGAGGCCGGCACGTTGCACCAGCTCCCAGGAATCCCGCGCGGATGAGCCGGCCACGGCCTTCGCCGCCAGCGCCGCGCACGTGCCGGTATCAAGCCGGCTCAGCTCGCCCCGCACCCGGCCCACGGCCGCGGCCGGCACGCTGATGACCCGGATGCCGAGGCCGATGAGCAGCGGCAGGACCAGCGGGCTCGCGGCCGAGTCCCCGCACACCGAGACCGGAATGCCCGCGCCGACGGCCGCGTCGATCACGTTGGCGATGAGCGCGAGTACTCGGGGGTCGGCCGCCAGCGCCGGACCGGCCGCCGGATCCAGTCGGCTCAGGTCCAGCACCTGCCCGGTCAGATCGTTCGTGCCGATGGAGAAGAAATCCACCCCGGGCGCGAATGCCTGGGCACCAGCCGCGGTGGCAGCGAGCTCGACCATGATGCCCAGCCTTGGCTGGGGCGCGCCCAGCTCGGCCGCGGCCATAACGAGCTGGCTGCGCACCGTGGCCACCTCGGTCATCGAGGCCACCATCGGGATCAGGATGGCTAGCTCGCTGTCACGGCCGGCCACAAGCGCGGCCGTCAGCTGCGCGGCCAAGGCTCGCGGGTGACCGAGCAGCTCAGCCAGGCCCGCCCGGCCGCGGAGGAACGGCGGGATCTTGTCGCCGGAGAAGTCGAGCAGCCGGACCGTCGCGGGCCGGTTCGTCAGCAGGCCGAGAATCGGCGCAAGCTGCTCGTCGTGCTGCTGCCGACTGGGCCAGTCGGTCGCGCCAGTGAAGGGGATCTCGGTGCGCAGCAGCCCGACCCCGGCCGCGCCCGCCGCAATGCCGAGCCGGACCTCGGCTGCGGACGCCACGTTGCACAGCACGGTGACCGGCTGGCCGTCGGCCGTACCGGCTGGCCCGTGGCCGGCAATGGTCAGCCGCGTGTTGGCGCGCACGACCGCGAGCTGGTAAGCCGACGGATCGAGGATGAGCTGGCCGCTGACGGCATCCAGCACTGCCAGCCGTTCAGGTGCCAGGCCGAGCACCGCCTCATCGGCGCCAGCCAGCATAGGCAGGCCTAGGCCGCGCGCGATAATCGCGGCGTGCGAGCTTGCGCCGCCGGCCACCGACACGGCGCCGGCGAGGCCGTGCTCGGCCAGCTCGATCAGGTCTGCAGCGGCTACCTCACGCCTGACCAGGATGAACTCCCCGGCAGGCGGAGGCGGCCTGCCGCCTGACAGCTGCTCGAGCACGGCCTGCGCCACCTGGCGCACGTCACCTGCCCTGGCGGCCAGATCCGCGTTGCCCAGGCCGGCCAGGATGCTGGCCTGAGCCTCGGCCGCATTGGTGACCGCCGTGGCGGCGTCCACCCCTTCGGCCACTGCCGCCACGGCGGGGTCTACCAGCAGGGGGTCGGCGGCCATCAGGGCAGCCACGCCGACGATGTCGGCCTCGTCGGTCCGGCCCGCCGCGTGCAGCGCCTGCGCTAGCTCCCCGCGATCGGCCGCCACCGCCTCGAATGCCGCCCGCACCTGGCTCGCTGTCGCCTCCGTGGCCAGCCTGATGTCGGCCAGGTAGAGCCGCCCGGCGGCTATGCCATCCGAGACCGGAGTGCCGCCGATCCGGGTCACGACGCCTGCCGTCGCGCGACGTCCCGCAGGGCGCCGATGATGATGGCGGTGGAGGCCGCGCCCGGATCCTCGTGGCCGACGCTGCGCGGGCCGAGATAGCTCGCCCTGCCCTTGAGTGCTTGCATGGCAATCGTGGCCTGGGCGCCTGCTGCGGCCGCTGCGGCAGCCGCGGCCAGGGCGTCAGCCGCGCCGTTGCCCTCGGAGATCGCCTTCTGCAATGCGGCGACGGCCGGAGCTAGCGCGTCCACCATCGTCTTCTCACCCTCGCGGGCCGCGCCGAGCTTCTGCACGCCGGCCAGCGCGGCCTCGAGGCTGGCGGCGAGTTGCGCCAAGCTGGCATCGGCCGCGTCGCCCAGCGACTTGCCGGCTTGCCGCAGTGCCATTCCGTAGAGCGGTCCGGACGCGCCGCCCACCTTAGAGATCAGGGTTGAGCCAGCCAGGATGAGCACCGATCCGGGCGTTGGCGTGGCCGCCTGCTCGAGCGCGGCCGAGATTGCACTGAATCCGCGGGCCAGGTTGATGCCATGGTCTGCATCGCCGATGGCCGCGTCCAGCTGGGTCAGGTGGTCGCGCTGGGCCTCGATGGTGGTGCCCGCCTCGGCCAGCCAGGCGCGGATGAAAGCGGCGTCCATAACAGCTCCTCGCGGTAGCAGCCGGCGGCGCGCGTGCCGCGCCGCCGGCCAGTCATTCCTACCGTCCCCACCGCAGGGCAGGCGTGTCTACCGGCGAATCCCACAGCTCAGCGAGCGCATCGGTCAGCTGGCACACCGTCACGGAGAATCCCTGCATCTCCAGACTGGTGATGTAGTTGCCCACCAGGTTCCTGGCAATCCTGGCGCCCTTGCCAGTGATGTACTTGTGCACCTCGTTGTAGACGACATACAGCTCGATCAGCGGCGTGCCGCCCATGCCGTTGACCATGACCAGCACGTCGCCGGTGAGCGGAAGGTCAGCGTGGATGGCGTCGAGCGCCACCGCCGTGATCTCGCTCGCGGGCACGAGCGGGCCGCGATGCCGGCCCGGCTCGCCGTGGATGCCGATGCCGAGCTCGATCTCGCCCTCACCGAGCTCGAATGTCGGCTTGCCGGCGGCCGGGACGGTGCAGGAGGTGAGCGCCACGCCGAACGACCTGCTCCGCTCGTTGACCTCGGCGGCAACCGCTGCCACCTCGCTGAGGGCGGCGCCGCGCTCGGCGAGCGCGCCGGCGATCTTTTCCACGAATACCGTCGCGCCGACACCACGACGACCTGCGGTGTACAGCGAGTCCTGCACGGCGACGTCATCGTTGACGATTACCGGAACGACCTCGATCCCGTCATCGTCAGCGAGTTCCGCGGCCATCTGGAAATTGAGCACATCACCTGTGTAGTTCTTGACGATGTGCAGGACGCCGGCGCCGCCGTTGACGGCCCGAGTGGCCGCCAGCATCTGGTCGGGGACCGGAGAGGTGAACACCTCACCGGGGCACGCCGCATCCAGCATGCCGTAGCCGACGAAGCCGCCGTGCAGCGGTTCGTGACCAGATCCGCCGCCTGACACGAGGCCGACCTTGCCCGCCGTTGGTCCGCCGGCCCTGGTGATCACCTTGTTCTCGACATCGACCGCGAGGGCCGGATGCGCGGCGGCGACTCCGGCCAGCGCATCGGTTACGACGCTGTCGGGCGAGTTGATGAGCTTCTTCATGCTGTCTTCTCCCGGACTGGCTCGGATGCGATGTCGGGGTCTGGCGAGAGGCTGGTGAGCGCGGCGTCGCGGCGCACTTTGGACATCCCGACGTAGGCAAGGCCGCCAATGACACCGCCGCCCAGCTCGCCGATCAGGTAGGCCGGAACCTCCGACCAGGTGACGTGCCCGCCGAACGCCCCCTGCATAAACACTGCACCGAGGTAGCGGGCTGGGTTGATAGCGGCACCGGTAGCCGGGCCGATGATGATGATGATCGCGAAGACGATAGCGCCGATGGCCATCGGCGCCCATCCCGGGACGGCCCGGTGGTCGATGACGCCGAAGATGACGAACACCAGAATTGCGGTGCCAATCGCCTCGATCAGCAGGGCTCGGCCGAACCCCATGGAGGCAGTGTTATAGGCGGTAACGCCGCCGCCTGCGGTGACGGTGGCTATCCGGCCCAGGGTCAAGAAGATCGCGGCTGCTCCGCCGATGGCCCCCACGAGTTGCGCCAGCATGTAGCCGGGGACTTGTCGCCAGGGGAACTTGCCGGATACAGCCAGCGAAAGGGTGACGGCGGGGTTGATGTGGCCGCCGGAGATGTGCCCGATCGCGTACACCACGCCGACGATGACGAGCATGAATGCGAACGAGATCATTCCCAGGTCAGCGAGTGAGAACGGAGCCTTGCTGCTTGCGGCGATGACGCCGGTGGCAGCGGCAGATCCGGCGCCGACGTAGACCAGGCATGCGGTTCCCACTAGTTCCGCAAGGAGTTTCTGCGGGGTCGTTGGTAGTGCGGCCATGCGTTCGCCCGACGGCTGCACCCTTCGCTGAAGCGGCAGGCGGCGGGCTTCTCACCTCCCTCAGCGAGATGTCTGAATGCTGTTCGACATTATGGAACAGCATTTCACTGAAGGTAGGACTGCGAAGTTTCCGCGTCAAGAGTTTCGGCGAAGTTAAATCGGCAGGGCCCGTGGCGGCTCGCCCGAGTGCTGGCGCCCATGCAGCGCCGATCCCGGCCGCCAGCAGCGCGAGCGGCTGTGCGGTGCGGCAGCTAACGGCCCGGGCAGCTAATGGCGCGGGCTAGCGGTGCGTGCCGCTGACGGTGCGTGCCGCTGACGGTGCGGGGCAGGCTCGGCGGTGCGGGGCAGGCTCGGCGGTGCGGGGCAGCTAGTTGAGGGCGGCGAGTCGCGCCGTTACTCCGCGACGACCGCTATGCCGTCGGCCGTGTCATCGGCGGCGGCGGCCCTGGCGCCGGCCACCGGGGCGTGCCGGGCGTCGCCGTGCTGGCCGCCAGCCTGGGGCGCGCCGTTCCCGTGCGCCGCTCCGGCCTGGCCGGGCCCGCTCGCATGGCGTCCCTCCGAGTTCGGCCGCCCGGGTTGCGCCGCCGTGCCGCGCCCATTCGGCTGGCCATCGCCAGTCCCGGCAGCGGCCGCGGCCGCGTTCGCGCCGCTCATGGCGCCCGCCACGGCTCGTGCCACCTCGTCCTCGAGCGAGCCACGGTCAGTCTCACCCGCGACCAGCGTGGTCACCACGTCACGGATCTCGGTCAGTCTGCGAATGGCCTCGGTGTGGCGCGACATCAGCAGGTTCAGCCGCCGCTCGGCGCCGTCGTGGATAGCGGTCGCCCGTGCGGTCGCCTCGTCGAGTTGCTGCTTGGCTTGCGCCTTTGCGGTTGCAACGGCGGACTCGGCCTGCTTGGTCGCGTCGCCAAGCACCCGCTGCGCGTCCGTAGCCGCGCTCTTGCGGGTCGTATCGGCCTCAGCCTTTGCCGTCGCTACCGTGTTATCGGCCTGCTCCTGGGCCGCGCTCAGCATGCGCTCGGCCTGCTCATGCGCCTCGGCCCGGCTGCGGTCGGTCTCGGCTTTCGCGTCCGTCCGGAGCTTGCCGGTCTCGGCCTGCGCGTCGGAACGAAGCTTGGCGATCTCTCCTTCGGCCTGGCTGCGCATCGAGGTCGCCTCATCCGCGGCCAGCTTGAGGATCTGGCCGACGCGCTCGCTGACTTCCTCGTGCGGAGGCTTGCCAGCCGAGCGCGCGGTGGACAGCTCGAGCTTGAGTCGCTCGACGTCGTCGAGAGCCTGTGACAAGCGGTCCTGAAGGTCGCGCTTGCCATCCTCTAGACTCCGAACGGTAATCCGCAGAGCGGCAATGGCCTCGTCGACCTCACGGCGGTTGTAGCCGCGCATCTCCCGCTCGAACTGGTCGTCGTGTCCCAAGTCAGCCGACAAGTGGCCTTGCTCGCTCATGTCTCACCAATCAAGTCGGTCCTGTGGTCGGCCCGTTCCATCGCCCGCCGGGGAGCTGCGGGAACTGAACGGCAGCCGACGAGTGTGGGATGTCGCGCACGACTCTGTCCCTAACCTCCCGAGCATGCAACCGAAACAATGTTTTGTCCTGATTTCTGTACTCAACTCAAGACGACGGACGCCGCTCCGGTCAGCCACAGCGACGGACAAGACGGACGCTACTCTGGTCAGCCACGGCGACGGACAAGACGGAGTGGTGCGGAATGCAGTCACGAGCGCTGATCGGGACGCTTGGCGGCGACGCTCCGGTCATTCACCCGCAGGCGTGGGTCGCGCCAGGCGCAGTGCTCGTTGGTAAGGTCACGCTGGGCCGAGCGTCCTCGGTCTGGTATGGGTCAGTGCTGCGCGCCGACGACGCGGAGATCAGCGTCGGCGCCGAGTGCAATATTCAGGATCTGTGTTGCCTGCATGTAGACCCGGGCCAGCCCGCTGTGCTTGACGACCGGGTCAGCCTCGGCCACCGGGCCATGGTCCACGGCGCCCACATAGGCGAGGGCGCACTTATCGGAATCGGAGCCATCGTGCTCGGCGGCGCCAAGGTGGGTGCCGGGACGCTCGTGGCGGCCGGCGCGGTGGTGCTACCGAACGCCGTACTGCCCGCCGGGGTCCTGGCAGCCGGCGTACCATGCCGGATCGTCCGCGAGCTCACCGAAGCCGACCGGCAGTCGTTCGCGGACACGGCCGCGCATTATGTGGCGCGCGCCGGCAGGCATCAGGACGCGGTCTGGTGCTAGCTGCGGACTAGCCGCGCTCCAAGTGGCTGGTCGCGGAAATGACCCTGATAGGTCATGCGCAGGGTCGGTCCCGCCACTAACCTGAAGTTAGGGCGCGGGAAGCGATCGCAAGTCCGCGGGTTCAGTCCGGAAGTGGGGTGGGTGCGTTGCACGACGACGCTGACCTCCGCTTTCACGACCGGGTCGCGCTGGAGGAGATCGAGCTGTACGCCGAGTTGCTGAGCGCTGTCGCCGCTGCCGATGGCCCGCTCACCATCGCCGAGATCGACGCGGTCCTCGGCGTTTGCCGGACCGCTACTGCAGAGGCTCGTTAACGCCTGCAGCTGGCGCGCTAAACATCACGTCTGTATCCCAGTGGGTGAATCCGAGCGATTCGTACAGTCCGATTGCGGCTGAGTTCGTCTCGTCGACGTACAGCATCACCTGCGACAGGCCACGACCGCGCAGGTAACGGAGCCCAACCAGCGTCAGTGCGCGACCAAGACCGGTGCCGCGTTCGGCCGGATCGACGCCGACGACATAGACCTCGCCGATCGCCTCGTGGCCATGGCCACCCTGGCCACCGCCGCCGTGAATCTTCGTCCAGTGGAATCCCACGAGTTGCCCGTCTCGTTCGGCCAGGAAGAAGCCATCGGGGTCGAACCACGGCTCATGCTCGCGCATGTCCAGGTCAGCCCTGGTCCAGGCACCCTGCTCGGGATGCCGTTCGAACGCCCGGTGATTGAGGGCGACCCAGGCGTCCTCGTCCGCGCCGACCCGGAAGGTCCGGATGCTGGTCCCGTCAGCTAGCTGCGGCCGGCCGATCCGGGTCTGCAAGGAGCGGCGCATCTGCCAGAGTGCCCGGGTGCGCTGCAGTCCGGCCGCCGCTGCTAGGCGCGCCGCGGCGGGTAGCTCGCCGTGCGCCCAGAGCCGCAATCCGGCGTCTCCGGCCGCCGTGACCATCGCCCGGCCCAGGATGACCCCGAGACCCTGGCGCCGGCGGGCCGGATCGATGACCATTTCCCCGGCCGGGCCTTCGACCGGGTCGGTCGGGTCGAGGTGCCCGTATCCGGCGAGTTCGCCGTCCTGCCAGAGCAGGAGATTGCGCGCCCGCGGGTCTCCGCCGTACCGCAGATGGAGCATTACGTGCTCGGACAGTGGGCTGACGCCGTCTTCATCGGCGGCGCGCTGAACCAGGTCCAGCACAGCAGTCGCATCGGCGGGCGGCAGCGGGCCGCTCACGCTGACTTGGCCGGTCGGCTGACTATCTGTCGGCATGCGCTGCGCTGGCCCGCGTGATGCCTGCCATGGGCCCGACGCCGTGGAAGTCGGCACGGCCACCGGCTCCGTCGCCATCGGGCCGCTCGTCGAGCACGGACGGTCCGGCGTCGGACCCGCTGCCCTTGACCGGTACGAACCGGTAGCCAACGTTACGAACCGTGCCGATCAGCGCTTCGTTCTCCGCGCCGAGCTTGGCGCGCAACCGGCGCACGTGCACGTCGACCGTCCTGGTACCGCCGAAGTAGTCGTAGCCCCAGACTTCCTGCAGCAATTGCGCCCTGGTGAAGACCCGCCCCGGATGTTGTGCCAGGAACTTCAGCAGCTCGAATTCCTTGAAAGTCAGGTCGAGGGCACGGCCGTTCATCCTTGCCGAGTAGGTCGCTTCGTTTACCACCAGGCCGCTTGAGCGGATCTCGTCGGGCAACTGCGGTGCTGACTGCGTCTTGCGACCGATGGCGACCCGCAGCCGCGCCTCTACCTCGCCCGGGCCGGCCGTGTGCAGCACAAGGTCATCAGCGCCCCAGTCCGCCGATGCCGCGGCCCAGCCTCCGTCAGTGACCACGGCGATGACCGGCGCTGCGGTGCCAGCGGCGCGCATCGCCTGCAGCACCCGCCTGGCTTGCACCAGGTCACGGCGGGCGTCCACGAGAATCGCGTCCGGCCCCGGACCGGCGCCTCCCGCTTGCTCCGCGGCAGCCGGGACGACTCGGACAGCGTGCGGAAGCAGGCTCAGCGAGGGCAAGACATCTGCCGGCGATTCGCGCGCATTCGTGAGCAGCAGGACGTTGCTCAACCGCCGCCACCTCCGGCCTGCGGAGTCAATCCGCCGGAACTAGGACCCGATACGGGCGAGCGCCAGGGTCGTCATTGTCCGGTGCCGCTATGAGCGAGGATAGCTGACATGGTCACAGTTACCTTGCGCTACTGGGCCGCGGCCAAGGAAGCGGCCGGGGTCGCCGAGCAGATCGTGACGGCCGACACACTGGCCGCGGCGCTCACGTTCGCCCCTGCGGCACTGCCCGGCGCCCGGGTGCCTGGTCGGCTGGAGGCGGTGCTCGCGCGGTCCTCGTTCCTGATAGACGGCGCCCCGGTCGGGCAGCGCGCTGCGGACTCGGTGCAACTCGCGGAAGGCAACGTCATCGAGGTGCTGCCCCCGTTTGCTGGCGGATGAGCTGAACCGCCGGGCCGTCCCGTCCGTTGTACCGGGCATGCCAGGCCTCGAGGGCGCCAGTGGTGCCCGCCGGACCGCATCGGACGAGGAGCTTATCCGCGCTCTGTACGCCGAGCATGCAGCCCCGCTGCTCAGGTACGCCGTGCACCTGATGAGCGGCGATCGGCAGCGCGCGGAGGACATCGTGCAAGAGACGCTGCTGCGGGCATGGCAGCACCCCGAAGCCATCGCTGACCGGCCGGCCCGTCCGTGGCTTTTCGCGGTAGCCCGCAACCTCGCCATCGACTCCTACCGGGCCCGCCGGGCCCGCCCGCACGAGGTGGGTGAGGCCGCCCTCGAAGTCCTGCCGGCGCCGGACGAGGCGGAGCGGGCGCTGGAATCGTGGGCCGTCGCAGACGCGCTCAGCGCGTTGCGTCCGGAGCACCGGAAAGTCCTGCTGGAGACGTACTATCGCGGGAAGTCGGTCGCAGAAGCTGCGGCGACTCTCGGCGTTCCGGCCGGGACGGTTAAGTCCCGGACCTTCTACGCCCTCCGCGCGCTCAGGCTCGCGCTGGAAGAACGGGGGCTGGCGCCATGACGATGAGCAGCGGCAACGCGTGCCGGGAGATGCGGCAGCTCCTTGGCGTCTACGTCGTGGGAGCCATCGATCCAGCCGAGCGGGCAGTCGTGGATGAGCATCTCGGGCAGTGCCCTTCCTGCCGGGACGAGCTGGCGGGCCTGGCCGGCCTGCCGGCCATGCTGAGCCGGGTTCCGGCTGCGGACGTGGAGCGCCTGAGCCTGGCGCCGACCGGGCTGCCAGAGATGACAGAGCCGCCAGCCGAGCTGCTGAATTCCCTGCTCAGGAGGGTGTCTGCGACGCGCAGGACGCGGATGTGGCGTGGTGCCCTCGCCGTTGCTGCTGCCGTCGTCATCGCGGCCGGCGGAGCAGCGGTGGCAACCGAGCTGGCCCGGCCCGCCGCCGCGCACCCGGCCGCCGGCTGGGAAGTGGCACGAGGCGCCAGCGCCAGTACGCACGTAGCAGCGGTCGTTGATTACATGCCTACCGCGTTCGGTACGGCGATGCGAGTGCAGGTGTCCGGGATCAAGCCAGGTACGACGTGCCGGTTCTGGGTCATCGGCAAGAACGGCAAGACCGAGGCGGGATCGTGGACTGTTCAGCCTGGATATGGCAGCGACCCGTGGTACCCGGCCGCATCGCTGGTTCCGCCGCATTCCGTCGGCAGCTTCCAGATCAGCGCGGGCAGCAAGGTACTGGTCACGATTCACGCGAGCTAACCGGGAATGATGCCAGCGCCTGGCGTGCTGATAACTCGCGTGACACCTGGACTGGCTGCGTTGGTGGCGGCACTGGCACTGGCCCTGGTCGGCGGCGCCATCTGGCGGAAGTCGAATGGCCGGTTCAAGGGCATGCCGGATGAACCGTATGAAGGGGATGATCCGGGCGCCGACTCCAGGCTCAGCGCCGAGCAACTCGGCCATCCGCTGGGCGAACGGGCCACTTTGGTGCAGTTCTCCTCGGCGTTCTGCGCGCCCTGCCGAGCGACTCGCCGGATCTTGACCGACGTGGCGGCGATGACCGAGGGTGTGACGTATGTCGAGATTGACGCCGAATCGCACCTTGACCTGGTTCGCGAGCTGAACGTGCTGCGCACGCCTACTGTCCTGGTGCTCGCCGCCGATGGCCGGATCGTGAGCCGAGGCAGCGGGCAGCCGCGCAAGCCGGACGCGATCGCCGCTCTTGGCTTGGCTGTACAAGAAGCTATCCCTACATATAAGATCGGGAAACAGGATAGTGACATCAGCAGCCAGCACGCATAGCATCGGCTTCGTGCCTGCCCCAGTTGCGCTGACCAAGCGGCGTGCGGTCGATTTCTGCCGGGTGTCGACGGCCATCTGTCTGGGCTGACTCAACGGCCCGCGCTGCGGAGCCGGGCACTGCCGTCATGAGTGCCCACATGGCAGGCGCTTGGCCAATGCAGGGCGGCGGCCGACATTCGGCCGCGATCCCATGAGCTATCCCGTTACCTTGATCGCCCGGAAGGGAGCCGGCCAGATGGAGATTGATCCGAGAGGGCCCCGCTTCGGTGCGCTGATCACGATGGTGATGTTTGCCGTCGTCCTGATCACGGGGAATCTCTGGGTGCTGGCAGTGCAGACGGTGGTGTTTGCCTGCGGGGCGCTGCTCGGCCTGCGCTATTCCCCGTACGGGCTGATATACCGCGGGCTGGTCCGTCCACGGCTCGGCCCGCCGACTGAGCTCGAAGCCGAAGCTCCGCCGCGGTTTGCCCAGGCGATCGGATTGGTGATCGGCATCGTGGGCATCATCGGCTACGCCGTGGGTCCCACGCCACTTGGCATCGCCGCTGCCTCCCTCGGACTGATCGCGGCCGTGCTGAACGGGGTGTTCGGGCTGTGCCTTGGCTGCGAGCTGTACCTGATCATCCGGCGGACCTGGCCTGCCCAGGCCGGTAGCTAACTGACTTAAGACAACCTGCTACAGAGGAGGAGTTACGCATGAGCCGTTCTGACGTGCTCGTAGACGCGGACTGGGTCGAGGCCCACCGGGCTGACCCCGGCGTGGTCCTCGTCGAAGTCGACGAGGACACCACCGCTTACGACAATAGCCACATCCGGGGCGCCGTGAAACTCGACTGGAAGAAGGATCTCCAGGACCCGGTGCGCCGCGACTTCGTGGACCGGGCCGGGTTCGAGGCCCTGCTCTCCGAGCGCGGCATTTCCAACGACGACACTGTCGTGCTCTACGGCGGCAACAACAACTGGTTCGCGGCCTACGCCTACTGGTACTTCAAGCTCTACGGCCATCAGGACGTCAAGTTGCTGGACGGCGGCCGGAAGAAGTGGGAGCTGGACTCCCGCGAGCTGGTCTCCGAGGTGCCGCAGCGCGCCGCCACCGGCTACAAGGCGCAGGAGCAGGACACGTCGATCCGGGCGTTCCGGGATGAGGTTATCGGCGCGATCGGCAACAAGAACCTGATCGATGTCCGGTCCCCGGACGAGTTCGCCGGCCGTCTGCTCGCGCCCGCCCACCTGCCACAGGAGCAGGCACAGCGCGGCGGTCACGTGCCCACGGCCAGGAACGTGCCGTGGTCTAAGGCGGCCGAGGACGACGGCACTTTCAAGTCCGACGATGCGCTGCGCACTCTCTACGGTGAGGCCGGCGTCGATTTCGGCACCGACACCATCGCCTACTGCCGGATCGGCGAGCGCTCGGCACACACCTGGTTCGTGATGCACGAACTGCTCGACCAGCCGCAGGTGAAGAATTACGACGGGTCGTGGACCGAGTACGGTTCGCTGGTCGGCGTCCCGATCGAGGTTGGCGAATGAGCGGGGATGGGTGCGGCGCGCCGGCCGGCGGCGCTCCTCTGACCAGCGCCGGCAACCAAGCGGTCGTCCAGGGAAAGGTGACCCGGGACGGCTCGCCCGTCGCGGTGGGGTACGCCAGGCTGCTGAACTCCGGCGGCGACTTCGTCGCGGAAGTCCCGCTCGGCGAGGACGGCGGGTTCCGCTTCTTCGCCGCCCCAGGTGACTGGACGCTGCGCGTGCTGGCACCGGGCGGGATCAGCACCGACCGGGGGGTAAGCGCCGCGATCGGCGAGATCAGGGAACTCGAGGTCACGGTTTAGCGGTCTGTCCACAGCGGGGCAGCGCGGCCGGTATCCGGTTGCGCTGCCTCGCCTAGTTTTGCGTCTTGCCACCTTCCCGTCGCCTGATTGGTGCGCCCTAGTTCAACGTTTATTCACCTGAGCGCCCTAGAAAGGAGTTTGTCGGCCCGGGCCCGGTCGGCTGGTAACTATCGATCTCAGGGGTTACGGATGTCAACTCTGGCTGATGCGGCTGGCGGCCCTGCTGGGCAGCGCAGTCGTTGCCGTGAGTCGGGCACGGAATCGTTGGCGCCGTGGTGCTGCTGATCCTGGCCGGCCGGGTAGCCGTGCGCCGGAACGCAGTGTGACGGGCGATGGAACCCTCGCACGTGAGCTGGCCGGAACCTGACGAAGTTCGTTCCTCCGCCCCCGTCACTGTCGGCGCACAGAAGGTTGGCGCTAAAACAGATCCCCGGCCGCTGCGCGGTCGGCCGGGCTCCGGCGCGGCGGGTCCCGCGGTGAGCGTGCTGGCAGACCGGCTGGCCGCCGCCCTTGTACATCACGAGCCAGGCTGGCGGCTGCCGCGTCACTCCGCGCTCGCGCGCCGTTACAACGTCAGCGCTGCCGAGATCGACGCCGCCGTAGAAGAACTGGTCGGTCGGCACCTGGTGCGCCGGCTCGCCGACGGTCAGCTCTACCGTGCGAGCCCAGCCGAGTACATCATCGGACTCGAGGGCGTGCCTGGCCTGGTGTCGCAGGTCGATGCGATGGGCGGGGAGTTCTCCTGCCGTAGCCGTCAGGTCGCCTGGCGACTGCCGCCCGAGGACATCAGCTGGGCGCTGAAGATCGCATCAGGCCAGCAGGTCTGCGTGGTCAGGTTCCTGTGGACAGCCGGAGGCGAGCCGGCCGCCCTGTGCACGACGTACGTTCCCGGCGACCTTGCGGGTCCACCGGACGCGGGACCTGGCCTGCCGGCCGGGCTTGGCCTGCTCCGGCTGACCGGGATGGGCACCGACGACGGCGAGCAACTGGCCGGCTCGCCCGCGGCGCTGCACATCGAGCTGCAGGCGCCGCCGCCATCGGTTGCCCGCAGCCTGCGACTGACTGCCGGGCAGCCGGCCATGATCGTCACCGTGCGATTCGACGACCAGCGAGCCAGCTGCCCGGTGGCGCTGACCATCGCTGTGTTGCGCCCGGACATGTTCAGGGTCGTGGTTCAGTCGCCTGATCCGCCGCTGCCAGATGGCGAGGCCGGCAATTTGTCAGGTTCCTGGACACATGCAGTGGAGGGCTGGGAACCTTGATCCGCTATGCGGACTCCAGCCGTCGCCGGGCCGACCCGGCTGCCTCGTGACGCTAGGGAGTTAGCAGCCGGCCTGGCCACCGCTGCGGTTGTCATCCAGTTGCTGCTCGCGCAGCTCACGCTCGTCATTGCAGTGGCGCTCATCGTAATTGGCCGTACATCGCGCTGGCGGCCGCAGTGGTTGCTGCTGCCCGTGCTGGCCGGCTGGCTGCTGGCCATCGGCGACCCCGCTCGGGTGGCGGTCGCTCACTGGCCGGACCTGTCTGCTCAGATTCCGCTCGGGCTGCTGCTCGGGCCAGCCGAGGCAGCGCTGGTGCTGTGGCTGGGCTGGTGGCGTTACTGGTCAGCGTGGCGCCCGGGCTTGGTCGCGGCGCTGCGTCGTCGGGTTAATGCGCGTGCGCTGGCGCGCGGGCATAGCGTCACGCCGGACGGCTTCGCTCTGGGCCTGGTTACCGGAACCGGCGTGCTGGCGACGGTGACCTGGTCCGACGCCGAACGTGGCGTGCTGCTGGCCGGAACTCGGCTGGCCGAGCTAGGCATGTCGGCTGTCAGGGCCGCGATGCAGCTCCGCAAGACCGTGGTCATCATGGACTTAGCCGGTGCTGGCGGCGCCGCAGTGGGCCTGGCGAGGTCATTAGGGATCCCGGTTAGCTGCGAGCCGTCCTCGGCAGAGCTTGGCCACGCTATCCGCCACCGGACCGTCGTGGTCGCCGACCGGGGAACGGCGGAGTTAGCCGGTGTGCTGGCGAACTTGCGGGAGCGCGAGCTGCGGGCTGACTGCCTGGCGTGGATCACCGGCTGTGAGGGCCTGGAGCCGGCCCTCCTGAGCAGGCTGCTTGAGCTCGGGCCCGCCACCGGGACGGCGCTGCTGCTCAGCAGCGTGAGCGAAGCTTGGTTGGCCAGCATTGCGGCCCTGGTGCGGATAGTGACAGTCGAAGGCCCGGTCAACGGCAATCTGGCGGCGCAACTGGCCAGTCAGGCGGGCCACCACACGGCGAATCTGGCCGCGCAGCGTCCGGGAGAGTTCACCGTGGTCGGGGTGGCCAGGACGGTCGTGATGCCGAACTGTCTGCTTGTGAGGGCGCAGGCATGACGACGGCATCGCAGCCAACCATGCCAGCCCTACCGCGCGGCCGGATCCGCGCTGACCTGATCTACCTGGGCTGGGAGCCCGCCCGGCATGATCCCGGCCCGGCGCCAATTTCGCCGCCTAGCCCCGTGGACCTGGACGAGGTGAATCCGGACTGGCTTACGGCGCAGCGCCGCGAGCACTCCAGGCTCTCCCGGCCGGCCAGGCTTACCGCACTCGCATGCCTCGCGCTTGCTGCTGGCGATGCGGCCTGCTGGCCGTTCAGTCCGCGGCTTGCCGTTGTAGGCGGGCTGATGATTACCGGGGCAGCGGCTGATTCAAGCTGGCGGCTGTGGCGTGGCCAGCGAGCACTCGCAGCCCGGCTCCGCGCCGAGGAGCTGCGGATAGCCCGGTTTCGCGAGGTCCAGCGCCGTGAGCTTGGCGCCCGACAGCAGCAGTACGCACGGGAGCACCGTGACTGGCAGCGCCGGACCGCGGCCAGGTGGCGGCAGCCGCAGTGGTACCCGGTCGGTGTGCCGGCCAGTGTGCATCGAGTCGACGTGGCTGGCGGCACGCTTGCGGGGTGGTCTGCCATCCTGACCACGATCGCCGTTCCCCGCCTGCTGGCTGGCGGCGAGGTCACGGTTCTCGACCTGACCGAAGGCGGCGTGGCGGCAGACCTGCTCGCAGTGGCCGGACGGCTTGGACTCGGCTCGGCGGTCTGGGTGCTTCCCGGCGACCTGCCCGGGCTGCGACTCGGCGCTGGTCCTCAGGTGCTGGCCGAGGTGCTCGCGCAGTCGGTGCACGCCGCAACCGGCTCGGCAGACGCGGCCACGGACGCTGCCTTGCTCGAGGATGTGCTGGCGGCCCTTGCTGCACGCGCGACGGTGCCGAAGATCCTCGCCGCTCTCCGCGTGCTTGCGCAGATTGGTGCTCCGGACCAGCATCTGGGTGCTGTGCTCGCACCGATGGAGCTCACCAGGCTGAGCACGCTGGCGGGGCGCGGCGCCGAGCGCCTCGTCGTCGACCGCGCGTGGGCACTCGAAGCCAGATTGCGCATCCTCGGTCCGCTGGGAACCGCACCGCCGGCGCCGCGCCGCCAGCTGAACGTTGCCTGGCTAGACCGGCGTGCGGCAGCGTCGGGCAACGCGACCCTCGCGGCCTACCTGACGGTAGGAATCACTGCCGAGCTTCGCCGGTCGCCAGTCAGCGTTCCGTGGCAGCAGACAATCGTCTTGCTCGGTGCTGACCGATTGCCAGGCGACGTGCTCGACCGGCTTTGTGACGCAGCCGAGCAGGCCGGTGCAGGGCTCGTGCTCGGCTACCGGTCGCTCCCAGCGCACGCGCGGGAACGGCTCGGCCGGGGCGACTCGGCAGTCGCATTCATGCGGCTCGGCAACGCCGAGGAGGCTAGGTTCGCGGCCGAGCAGATCGGCACCGAGCACCGTCTTGTGGTCAGCCAGCTGACCGACACGATAGGCACGTCGATCAATGACACAACTGGTGACTCGTACACCAGCAGCGGGTCGGACTCGCAGACCGCCTCGGATTCGCTGACGGCGGGGCGCAGTCGTAGCAGGCGAGGAGCGCCCTTCGGACCGGCCAGCCGGGACGCGTCTGCGGCAACGACCGTTTCAGTCACCGAAGGGATCAGCAGCAGCACCTCCTGGGGTGTCAGCACATCGCGCGCTGTCGGCGCGAGCGACTCGGTCGCCAAGACGGCGCAGCGGTCGCGAGAGTTCCTGGTGGAGCAGCAGGAGCTTCAGCACCTGCCGCAAAGTGCGGCGGTGCTCTGTGGGCTGCCTGGTCGCCAAGTGCTGCTCGTGGATGCGAACCCGGCCATCATGGCGCTGCCGACGGCCACGCTGGCGCCAATGACAGAATCGCCTCATGCCGCGCCAGTTTCGTCAGGTTGATGTCTTCACCACCAGGCCGTACCTCGGCAACCCGCTCGCGGTCGTGCTCGGCGCCGACGGGCTTACCAGCGAGCAGATGCAGCAGTTCGCGCACTGGACGAACCTTTCCGAGACGACCTTCGTAATTGAGCCCGATGACGACCAGGCCGATTACCGAGTAAGGATCTTCATGCCAACGGGCGAACTGCCGTTCGCCGGGCATCCGACCCTCGGCACCTGCCACGCCTGGCTCGAAGCAGGCGGCAATCCGCGTGAGCCCGGCCAGGTCATCCAGCAATGCGGAGCGGGCCTGGTCAGCATCCGGCACGATGAGGATGATTTGCGATTCGCGGCCCCGCCGCTGGTGCGGACCGGTCCCGTCGACGAGCCGCTAGCCGAGCACATCGCCGCAATCCTCGGCATTGGCCGGGATGAGATCGTCGACCTGCAGTGGGCCGACAATGGGCCGGGCTGGGTCGCCATCCTGCTGGCCTCCGCGGAGGCGGTGCTCGCGGTGAAGCCTGGCATCACCGACATGGACCTTGGCATCGCTGGGCCGCACCCGCCGGGCGCGGATGCCGCGTTCGAGGTGCGCGCGTTCTTCCCCAAGGACGGCGCCACCGTCGAAGATCCGGTTACCGGCAGTTTCAATGCATCCCTCGCGCAGTGGCTGCTGGCGACAGGTCGTGCCAAGGCGCCCTACCTGGCGCGCCAGGGCACTGCCCTCGGCCGCAACGGCGAGGTGCACATCAGTCGCGACGCCGATGGCACGGTCTGGGTGGGCGGCGGAGTCGTCACCTGCGTCTTTGGGACCGTCGATCTCTGACAGTTACCGTCCGACGGTATCAGCAGAACATGCTGAGGCCATCAGGCGCTGGCATGAGCGCGTATACCTGGCGGCCCGACGCGAGGTGGGCACCGACGGCCAGACCTTCAGCTACCGGGCGATGCGGCGATAGACCCGATTGGCAAGGCATGCAAACTGCCCCGGTAACCCGGAAGAGCGCAATTGACTAATGGTGGCTGATCAGTACCAGCACCAACATGACGACGACCGCAACGAGGACCAGGCCCATGACGATCATCCCGGCATCGGTCAGGCCGACCAAGTGCAGCCGGGCTGCGCGCGCTTCTGCGCGGGCTTCCTGTTCGCGCTGGGCCTTGCGCCGCATCGGCCGTGGCCCCGGCGGCGCTGGTATGAGCCAGCGCCGCTGCGGGCGGTATGCCGAGATTCTCGGGTCGTTCAGGTCGTCCATCGGCCCTCCCAGCGGAACGCCTGCTCAGCCCAGTATGGCGCAGTCGGAGCCGCCTCGCCGTGGGCCCAGCCGGGCATTGCCTCCGGTTTCCGTTCGACGGCAATACCGCGCGCCGCGCGGCTGCGCCGGGCAATTCACGTCCGCAGCGTTTACAGCTGTCACGCTTTAATGCTGGGACTAATGCGGACTATTTCGCTGCCCCGCGTCATGCCCCCAGAGAGGTACGGTGAGCCTATGACCTACCCTCGGTACTTGTCTGACGGCGGCGGCCAGGTCCCGCAGCCATATGAACGTGATCCAGAGGTGGCCGATGCCGGGCACCGTCCCGACGTCATCGAGCAGCTCATCGAGGACCGCCAGCAGCAACGTGATCGCGTGCGCGACCTGGGCGAGCCTGGCGATCGCCAGCCCGGTGGACCGCTGCGGAGACTGGTAGCTCGGCTGACGCGCGGTCGGCCCCGGCCGCGCTAAGGCGTCACAGCTGCGCAGGGCCTCACGTAGCGCAGGGCGCTGGGCGGCCTTGAGGTCAAGACCGCGCCGACTTACCCGGCGCGCGCCGCTACGCCGCAGAAGCTGGCGCGTGGCTGTGGAAGGTGCGGTGGCCGTCGGGGCTCGTGGCGGTGGTGGTGCCAACTGAGGGTCATTTAGGTGGCTCCTCGTCCGGCGATTCCAGGGAGCTCCGGAGCTATATTGGCATCGTGGCAGGCGTCGCCCCCGGAGACAGTTCGCTCGACAGCAGGGCCGGCGGCAGAGGATCGGCAGCAGCGCCGCCAGCGATCTGGTTCACGCGGCTACTCCTGCTAGTCCAGGGCACGATTCTCGCGATCGGGACCACCTTTGGCCTTGGCTGAAGTAGGCCCCAGCGGAATCAAGGAAATCAATGTAGTCGGTGCCTTCATCGCGGGGGTTCCCGCCTGCGGATGCCTCCTGATCGCCATGTACCTGCGACGCGGCCGACGCGGCATAGCAGCCGCAGCCATCGTGCTCGAGGGTCTGTGGATCATCTTCACCGTACTCACCGGACTCCTTGGCATGTGGCCCTCAGGTGCACTGGGTGGCTACGGACTACCAGACCTTGTCATCGGAATCGCATCGGTGACGGCATTCATCGGCCTGCTCCGCCCACCAGCGCGCCGCTTCAGCTCATCGGCTCAGGACCGTGCCAGCCAGCACCCCAGCTAGGCGGCCATCACTGGCGGCGGCTGGCTGTGCAGGGTCTTGGTGCCGTCCGGGCTGACCGCGGTGGTAGTGCCGTCGGGGTTGAGGGGGGTGGTGAGGTGGAGGGAAAAACCGCACCCCCCTCCCATTCGATCGCCGCCGCAACGGTAGAAAGGTCATTCCTCAGCCGTTTGCGGTTGGATGCGGCTGATGGCGATCTCTCAAATCAGCAGGTCAGAGCTGCTTGGAAGTCACTGTGCCGGAGGTTCACCCTTACGGCTGCCGCACGGGTTCTATGAGATCTAGCGGCGACTGCCGATGCTACGAGGGCCAGTCCGACCAGCGGTTGGCGGTCAGCCGAGTCATGCCCAGCCCCACTGGCAAGAGATAAAGCTAACCCACGCATCGGTATCGTCGCAGCTCACAGGCCATTAAGCTGCATATTCAAGCCAGTCCAGCTGATCTTCGTCAGTCAGTGCCTGCCCGCTGACTCATCTCCACGCGACCTGAACGCCATCAGCAATCCAGCATTGGCACGCCTAAAGTATCTAGTAGATTTTCGTCCGTCAGCCGTCGGTGGTTGGATGCGGCTGATGGCGATCTCTCAAATCAGCAGGTCAGAGCTTACCTGGAGTCACTGCGCCGGAGGTTCACGCTTACGGCTCAACGAGGGCATCGACCCTAATATCC
>JBKQTJ010000359.1:0-16653 GCA_052143255.1 Streptosporangiaceae bacterium
CTGGCTGAATCCCGCGAGGTTTCGTGGAGGCTTCAGTTCGCGGCTACGGTCAGGAGCCTGGGTTTGGCTTGATCGTCGTTGGCTTCGTGCTCGGCGGGCGAGATGTGCCCGATGGAGCCGTGCAGCCGTCTGGCGTTGAACCAGTAGGTCGGCGGCGGCCACCTCGGCGTCGGCGACGGCTTTCTCTTGATCAGCTCGGTGTTGTACAGGACGATCGCTGATTCAATGAGCGCCGTATCGCAGTCGCCGCCGGCCGTCCCGATCGAGGCGTCGATGGCCGCCTCGACCAGGTGGGCGGGCGCGACTTCGCGGCGTGCCGTGCCAAGCCTTGCGCGCCGAGGCAGATCTGCGGACAGTCGTACCTGGCATGCTCTTTCACCTTCATACTTCAGTGCTGCGTGGAACCGGGATTAGGGAAAGGTGCGACGGCTGCGGCCTCGCTGTGGCCGCCGCAGCAGGTGGACGCGTGCACCCCGTGCCCGTAGGCCCCCCAGGTCGAGCAGGTCCGGGCCGCGGCACGCGCGCTTGCCTCGAGTAGCGCCTTAGCCGGCTCGCCGCGGGTCAGGCCGTGCAGGGCCCGGCCGATGAACGAGTCGCCCGCACCGAGCGAGTCGATCACCGTGGCAGGCGCAGCGCTGACGCTGACGCTGACCGCGCCATCGAAGAGCGTCGCGCCCTTGCTGCCCCTGGTCACCAGGACATAGGCAGGCCCGCGGGCAACTGCCCAGCGCGCCAGCTCCGCGCAGTCCCCGTCGTCGAGCGCGGCCGCAGAGAACTCCGCGACGTGAACAAACGGCAGCAGGTCATCGGCGTATCCGTCGTGTAGGTGATCGCTGAAGTCGAACGACACCCTGCCGCGACCGGCCAGCTCCGGCAGCACCTCCTCCAGGCCGCTGCGGTACGTGGAGTGAATGATGCTCGCCGTTGCCGCGAAAGCGAGGTCGTCCTCGGTCGGCCGGAACAGCGCCACGCCGCGCCGCCCCGGTCGGAACAGCCGCTCCCCGTCGGCATGCATGACCTGGCAGCACGCGGTGGGCCCCGGCGCGACGCTGACACCCCTGGTGTCCACCCGCTCCACGGCCAGCGAATCGATCAGCAGCCGACCGCGGGCGTCATCGCCGACCACCCCGACGTACGCGCTGCTCCCCCCGGACCGCGCCACCGCGACCGCGACGTTCACCGCGTTCCCGCCGGGGAACACCTGGCCGATCGTCAGGTAACAGTCGCTCATGTTGTCACCGATCGCGATGACATCCATCAGTACTCCATCTTCCGCACATAGCGCCGGTCCGTCAGCGGGCGGCCCGTCCACGAGGCAAGGTGCCCGGCGATCCGGTTGAGCCTCGTGCTGCCAAGCACCAGGTTGGCTACCAGCAGCCGGGCAGACGGGTCAAGCGAGCCGAGCTGGAGAACGGCGGCGGCGAGGTACCAGAGCTTGCGGTACGGCAACGGGTCAGGGCTGCTCACGTCGATCCGGGGCACTGGTGACCGGCTGGCCATGGAATGCGCGCTGGCTGATGTCGGAGCCTTCAGGAGCTCGCGGGGGTCTTGGCAGCGCTGGTTGCCTTCGGCTTGGCGGTGGCCTTGATCGCGGTAACGGTGTAGCCGTTCTTGCCGCCGGCGGTCATCAGGTAGACCAGCTCAGCCAGCGCTGAGGCGAGCCTGGCGTCCGGGAGCGTGTAGGCCATCACGGTCGGGCTGCACGGTGACGGAGCGCTCGCTGCTGCGGCGTCCGCGAAGGTGAAGCTCGGGCGAGCGGCGATCCACCTGGCCAGCTTCGGTATCCGGGTTGCCATGCTCACCGCGGCGAACTTGGCTGCCGGATTGCCGTTCCTGGCTGCGTGCTCGGCGGCAGTGCCGACGGCCCACGGGCCGGAAGGCTCGCGGCTGGTGGTGGGTGCTCCGCCCGACGCCGCGACTGTGTTGTGCGCGGGCGAGGCAGAGGGGTGAGCGGCTGCGGCCCTCGCGGTCTGGTTGGCGGCGCGGGTTGCAGTGCTGGTCATCGGGTGCTCCTCGGTCGAGGGGTCCGGATGTATGCACGTACCCCGCTAGTCACAACTCTACCTTCGCGGAATGTCATAAAAAGACCAAAGCACTTATATCGCGCAAGTGTTTTGAAAGATGCAAAATAAGGTACACATTTGTCCCGGAAGAGCAGCCTCATCGGACCACCGCGGCGGCCGGTGATCGCCGTCCGCGTGTGCTGGCATGACGTGCGGGAGTTTATCGCCTCGATAACTCGATAAGAGGCCAGCGTCGGCCCGGGACCTGCCGCCGGGGCTCCGGCATCCAAGCCAGGGCAGGCGCGGCTTGGGCGAGCTGAAAATTTCGAGCGCGTCGGCCGGGAGACTTGACCCTGCGCTGCGGCCGCATCCCTCACCCACCAGGACGGCCTCTCACCCAAGCCCGCATCGGACGCAGCGCCCCGGAAGCCGCCAGTAGCTATGATGCTCAGCGCCTTGACCTTCGCCGCGGTCGAGACCGGCATCGAGTCCGGCGCGGGCATCTGGGGTTATGTGTTCCTGACCGCCGGGGTGGCCTGTCTCACCCGGCCGCGGGCGCGGCCGTGTCGGCGTACGGGGCGACGATGTTCGCTGGGCGTGCGGTCCTCGGCCCGGTTGCCGAACATGTCAGCCCGGCCCGCGCCCTTAGCGCCGCTGTTGTCGGCGTGACCCTGGGCGCCACAGGGATGGTGGTGCCGGGCCCCGGCTTCCTGGCCATCATCGGCATGATGATCGTCGGCGTGGCAGCCGCCCCGGTCTTCCCGCTGTTCACCCTCACCACGACAGCGAACATGTTCGCGAACTGCGACCCGAACTCGGCAAGGACCGGCCGGCGGCGCGCCGCCGGGAGCCGGTTGGCGCCGACCTCCGCCCGCCGCGCCGCTGCCTCATCCGCTGAAAGGCCCCGAGCCGAGCTCCTGAGCTCGGCCAGGACCTGCTGCCGCTCCAGCGACGGCACCGCCGTCACCGTCGGATGCTCTGGAACCTGAACCACAGACCGCACGACGTCCCCGCTCGCGGAACTCAACGGGCCGGCCCGCAAAATACCGGGCAGGACCATCTCGCAAACACGCCTCGCTCGTCCCGCGGCGAGCCCGGCCTCCGCCGCCGGACGCTTAGCTGACGGTAATCCACGTGCCGGTCCGTCCCAGCAACGCTGGCTCTATGTGCTCTGGATCTGTGATGAGCGCTTGGCCCGCACTATGCTCGAGGAACTCGATGATGGACTGGATCTTTGGGGCCATGCTGCCCTTAGCGAAATGGCCGCCGTCGGCTAGGTAGTGTTGCGCTTCGGCCAGGGTGAGCTTGTCTACCCATCTCTGCTCATCGGTTCCGAAACTGAGCGCGACTTTTTCGACGGCTGTGGCGATGAGGAACAGATCGGCGCCAAGGTTGCGGGCAAGTAGCGAGCAGGCGAGGTCCTTGTCGATTACCGCCGCGACGCCTTCCAGGTCTCCGGCATCGTTCCGTACCACTGGAATACCGCCGCCGCCGACGGCGATGACCACGACCCCCGCGTCCACCAGCGTCTTGATGGCGTCCATCTCCACGATGCGTTCCGGGCGCGGGGATGCCACGACTCGCCGCCAGCCGCGGCTGGCGTCCTCCGCAACCGCCCAACCGTCCTGCTGCCGGCGGCGTGCCGCCGCTGCCTCGTCCATGAACGAGCCGATGGGCTTGCTGGGGTTGGAGAACGCCTGGTCATCGCCGGCTACCTCGCACTGCGTCACGACCGCGGCCACCGGGCGGGACAGTCCCCGGCGATCAAGCTCGTTACGGAGGTTCTGCGCCAGGGCATAACCGATCGCTCCCTGCGTATCGGCCCCGCAGACGTCAAGGGGAACCTCGTGCAGCTCCCCCGCGGCTAGCTCAGACCGGCGCAGCACGAACCCGACCTGCGGCCCGTTCCCGTGCCCCACGACGACGTTCCAGCCCTGCTCGATCATGGACGCAACGTGCACGGTGGTCTCGTGCGCAGCCAGGTACTGGTCCCGCACAGTCTGGTGCAATGGGTTCTTGATCAGCGAGTTTCCGCCGATGGCGATAACAGCCGTCTTGCCGGCCACGGGCAACCATCCACTCAGTTCATGGTGAGGGCCATCACAGCCTTCTGGCTGTGTAGCCGGTTCTCCGCCTCGTCGAACACTGCGGACTGCGGACCGTCAATTACCTCATCCGCGACCTCGACGCCGCGGTCTGCGGGCAGCGGATGCATGAAGATGGCATCATCGTTCGCCGTGCTCATACGCCGGGCGTCAGTGATCCAGGATGAGTAACTGTCGATCAGCCGCTTGCCCTCGTCCTCGTCGGTCGTCGTGTTCACCGCACCCCAGCTCTTGGCATATACCACGTCGGTGTGCGCGAAGCCCTTGTCGAAGTCGTGCGAGATCTCGAACGAGGCACGGGCCCGCCTGGCGAATTCCTCAGCTTGCCCCACGATTTCCGGCATCAGGGTGAACTCCGGCGGATGTACCAGGCGCACGTTCATGCCGAACCGCGGGAGCAGCAGAGCCAGGCTCTGCGGCGCGCTGATCGGCTTCTGGTAGCTGGTCGCATAGGCCCAGCTGATCGTGGCAGTGCGGCCCCGCGGGTCGCCAAAGCGCTCGATGATCGTCATCAGGTCGGCCAGAGCCTGGTGCGGATGGTAGATGTCGCACTGCATGTTGAGCACAGGCACCCGGCTCGCCTCGGCCACCTCGCGCATATAGGCATTGCCGACGCCCCAGTCGACATGCCGGATCGCGATGCCGTCGTTGTACCGGCCGAGGATGTCGCCGATCTCCTTCGCCGTGTCGCCGTGCGCGATCTGCGAGGTCCGGCTCTCCAGGAACATGGCATGTCCGCCGAGCTGAGTCATGCCCGCCTCGAATGAGGCTCTGGTGCGGGTGCTGGCATAGAAGAACAGCATCGCGAGCGTCTTGTCCCGCAGGTAAGGTTGCGCCCGGCCGAGTGCGCGGTCCCGTTTGAGCGTGATGGCCACGTCGAGGAGGGTGTCAATCTCGTCCTTGGTCCACTCGGACAGGTCGATGACATCCCTGCCGCGTAGGTGCGTTTGCATGACCGCTCCTACTCCGCCGCACCGAGGACGAGCGCCAGCAGCGCCATCCGGACCACCATTCCGCAGTACGCCTCGAACCAGTACTGCGCGTGCTTGGTGTTGTCCACGTCGGGCGGCAGTTCGTCCATCCGCGGCAGTGAGTGCAGCACAATGGAACTCGGCTTGGCCCTATCCCGCAGCAACTGGCGCGTCACCTTGTAGGCCTCAGGGGTCATTCCGTGCTCAGCAGTAGCTTCCACCCTGGACTGGGTGTAGTCAGCCTGGACGACCGGCTCGACATAGATGATGTCGGCATCGGCTATGCACTTCTCAACGCTCTCCACCTCCCGGTAGCTGACGTTTCGCTCGTCTAGCTCGGCCTTGAACTCGTCGCGCAGCATCATCTCCGGCGGTGAAACGACGAGGGCCTCCATATCGAATTGTGACATCGCGTACAGGATCGAGTGCATGGTGCGCATCCGCATATCTCCGACGAGTAGCATCTTCAGCCCGTCCAGGGTGCCGCGGTTCTTCCAGATCGTGTATAGGTCGCCGAGCACCTGTGTCGGGTGCTCACCCCAGCCGTCACCGCAGTTGAGGACTGGCACGGAGGCCCATCGGGCCGCCTCATGCGGCGCACCCTGCTGGAAGTGCCGCATCGCGATCACGTCGCCGTAGTACTCAAGCATGTGCACGGTGTCCTTCATGGTCTCCTGGTAGAAGTCCCCGGCCCTGGTCATCTTGGAGTCGGAGAAACCGAGCACGTGCCCGCCCAGCCTGTGCATCGCGGCCTCGGTGGACAACCGCGTCCGGGTACTTGGCTGGTAAAAGGCGGTCAGCAGGGTCTTCCCTGCGAGCAGGTCGCCGTTCTGCCGCTTTTCCGCATACGGTGCCAGCTCGTCGGCGACCCGGAAGATCTGGAAGTATTCCTCGCGCTCCATGTCCTTAAGCGAGAGGATGTCGCGGCCGGTGAAGCTCCTCATTTTGATCTGTTCCTTTGCCTAGATAATCTCTGTCAGACCGTTGCGAAGGTGTCGATCATGAGCCGGACATCGTCGCCTAGCGGGTACAGGATCGGGCACGTCGCGCCGCTCGCCATGTACTCCTCGACCTTGGCCCGGCATTCGGCAGGAGTGCCCGATGCCGAGATCGCCTGCACGGCATCGTCGGGCACGAGCTTCATCGCCTTGCGGATATCGTCGGCGGTCGCTGGCCAGGTGATCACCTTGCCGATGGCCTCGATCAGCGCCGGATCTACGCCGCTTGCCTTCATGATGTGCGGCTGCTGGCCGAGGTACTGGGTGAGCAGCTCGCGGGCGCGGTCCAGGGCAAGCTCTCGGTCCTGATCCATCGAGCAGACGACGAGCTGCGGCCGGTCAACGTCGTCAATGGTCCGGCCAGCCCGCTCCGCGCCGACTGCCAGCGCCTGCATGGCCCGCGTCGTGTAATCGGGGCTGACCATGTAGTTGAGCACGACGCCGTCGCCTATCTGGCCGGCCAGCTCCATCATCTGCATGCCGGTCGCCCCGATGTAGATGGGGACCTTCCTGGCTGAGGTATCACCATGCACGATATCGAGCGCTACCTCGTCCAGGTGGACGAACTCGCCGTGGTAGCTGACCTGCTTCATGCTGAGCAACTCGCGAGTTGCCTCGACCACCTCGCGCATGGCACGCAGCGGCTTGCGGCGGTCCACCCCGACCTTGGCCGCCAGCGGCTCCCACCAGGCACCCAGGCCGAGGATCACCCGGCCAGGCGCCAGCTCATACAGCGTCGAGAACGTCGCGGCAAGCAGTCCGACGTTTCGGGTCCAGATCGAGGCCACCCCAGAGGCGATCTTGATCCGGCTGGTTACGGCGGCGTAGGCCGCCATCGGCACGGTGGCCTCGCGGGCAAGGCGGCTCTCGGCCTGCCATACCGCCTCGAAACCGGCCGCCTCCGCGTACCGGGCATATTCCATGCCCTCCCGGATCGTGTGCTTATCCTGCAGGTAGAGCGCGACCCTCATTGACTCCTCCATTCGCGTGGCGCGTAGTCATGCGGGGCGATGTCCTCGACCCTCGCCCAGAGCCGCGCTGCCTCAGCAGAGTTCTTGGCCGCCAGTTCGATGCCGTCGAGTCGGGTGGACCGGCCGTGTTCAACCACGAGTTGCCCGGCTACGTAGACATCCCTGACGCAGCGGGCATCCAGCCCGAATACCCAGTGCCCGGCGAGGCTGGCGGCCGCGAGCGGCGTCGGCGCGGGATATTCGAGCACCACGACATCTGCCGGGGCACCTGGCCGGAGCGTCCCGAGCAGCGGCTCGCCAAACGCCCCGCCCGCGAGCGCGGCACTCGCCGCGAGTCGCGCCAACGGCCAGTCCGGCGGCGTCTGCAGCGAGGCCTCTTTGGCCCGAAAGAAGCCGACTTGCGATTCGGTGATCATGTTGCCGCCGATTCCGTCGGTGCCGAGGGCGACACGGCCGGTGCGCAGGCTGAACGGGGAATGACCGACGGAGTTGTTCATGTTGCTGCGCGGGTTACAGGCAACGGTCGCGCCGGCCGCCGCAACGAGCTCGATCTCCGGTTCGGTGACGTGCACGCAGTGCGCGAGCAAGGACTGGTCGGTGAAGACGCCGGCCCGATGAAGCCGTTTTGCCGCGGTAAGACCGCAGCGCGACTCGGCATCGCGGTTGTCGGCCGCATCCTCGGCGACGTGGACGTGGATGCCGACGCCGGCCTGCCTGGCGCCATCAACGCAGGCCGCGAGGGTCTCATCTGACAGCGTGAACGAGGCATGCGCGCCCATCATGCCGCGGGCCAGCGGCCTGCTGCTCGCCAGGAACCGCTGGTTCTCGGCCAGGCCGGCCCTGGCGCGCTGCGGGCCGTCCCGGTCGGTCACTTCGTAGCAGAGCACCGAACGCAGGCCGAGCAGTCCGAGCGCGTCGGCGATGATGTCAAGCGAGCCATCGATCGCATTCGGTGAGCAGTGGTGGTCCACTACCGTGGTGGTCCCGGCGAGCAGCGCCTCCAGCCCGGCGGCGAGCGCGGATGCCCGGACTGCGGCTTCATCGAGCGCCCGGTCCAGCCGCCACCACACGCGCTGCAAGATCTGGGTGAAGTCGGTTGGCGGCTCGAGCCGGAACGGCATCCCCCTGGCCAAGGCCGAGTACATGTGGTGGTGCGCGCAGACAAGGCCCGGGACCAGGACGGCGCCGGTGCAGTCGCTGCGAGCCACGCCATCCGGAGCTGTACCCACCGAGAGCACGCGGTCTCCGGCGAGCATGAGATCAGCGTCGATGACTTCGGGCGGATCGAGCGACGTGACGACCGAGCCTCCGCAGAGGGCGAGTACCTCTTCGCTGGTCGTCATTGCCGGACTCTGGCCAGCCGGGGAATGGCTGCCTTGGCCGCGGCTGAGTCGCTCATCGGCAGCCGGGTACGCCAGACCCCGTCAAAGCGGCGGAGCGCACCGGCCACCGCCGAGGCAGTCGCCACCAGGCCGATCTCGCCGACACCCTTGGCCCCGAACGGGCCTTCGGGCTGGTATTCCTCGACGAACCGGCACTCGACCGGCGGCATGCCAGCCGGCGGGATGATGTTCAGCGATTTCAGCGTCGTGGTCACTGGCCTGCCGTCCTGGACGACGTATTCCTCCGAGAGCGCGTGGCCGAGGCCCATGTGCACCGCGCCTTCGATCTGGCCCTCAAGCAGTGTCGGATTGATTACCTTGCCGACGTCATGCGCAGCCACGACCTTCTCGATCCGCCCGTCCTCGTCGAGCAGCACGACCTGGGTGGCCCAGCCATAGGCGAAATGCGTGACCGGCTCGGGCACCTGTGCGCCGGGCTTGGTGGTCCAGTCGATCGCGACCTCGCCGTAGAACTCCTCGCCAGCCAGCCGGGCCAGCTCGTCACGGCTGGGATGGGCGGCGGCGGGCCCATCGTCGTACACCTCCCGGAGTCGCGCGGTGAGCTTCGCCGCGGCGGCAATCACCCCGCGCCCGCCGAGCACCGTGCCGCGAGATGCGGTGGTCTGACCGCACTCGAGCTCGCGCTCAGTGTCAACCGTGATGGTGACCCGGTCCGGGGTCAGGCCGAGCTGCTCGCAAGTGATCTGGGAGAGCACGGTAAACACTCCCTGTCCCATCTCGGTCCAGGGCTGGTAAACGGTCACCGAGCCGTCCGGCTCGGGACGCATGACCACCTTGCCGTACTCGACCAGGCCGTTGCCGATGCCGGTGTTCTTCACCGCGCAGGCGATCCCTGCATATCGAGCTTTCTTGTAGTCGTCCTTGACTGCTAGCAGCGTCTTCTTCAGGCCGACGCCGGGACCCAGCCGCTGCCCAGTGCCGAATATGTCGCCTACGCCGACGGCGTTCAGCCACCGCATGTCCCAGCCATCGAGGCCGACTTGCCCGGCAAGTTTGTCGAGCAGGCTCTCGACCGCGAAGTTAACCTGGTTCGCGCCGAAACCGCGCATTGCCCCGCACGGCGGGTTGTTCGTGTAGACCGCGCGCGCCTCGACGTCCACGGCACCGACCTTGTAGCCACCGCAAGAGTGGCCAGCTGCGCGTTCCAGCACCTTCCCGCCGACACTCGCGTACGCGCCGGTATCGCCAACTATCCGGGCCCGTATCGCGGTAAGGCGGCCATCGGCGTCGCAGCCAACCGTGTACGTCATGGTGAGGGGGTGTCGCTTGACATGAAAGCGCAGGCTTTCCGCCCTGGTCAGGGTGAGCTTGACTGGTCGGCCGGTGTGCCGGGCGAGCAGTGCCGCGTGGCCCTGCACGCCCAGGTCTTCCTTGGCCCCGAAGGCGCCGCCGCAGCTAACCAGGGTGGCGCGCACGCTTTCCTTGGGCAGGCCGAGCAGGCCCGCTACCTGCCTCCGGTCGCTCCAGATGCCCTGGCCCTGACTGTAAAAGTGCACTCCCGGCTCAGTCGGATAAGCCAGCGATGATTCCGGCTCCAGGAACGCATGCTCGATAAACTGAGTCTTGAAGGTGTCGGTTACGACGTGAGCAGACGCGGCCAGCGCCACGTCGACGTCGCCGCGCTTGACCTCCGACACCGACAGCACGTTGCCTGGCGCGTGCGGGTGCAGTTGCGGCGCATCCGGCTTGAGCGCGGCGAACGGATCGGTTACCGGGTCCAGGACCTCGTAGTCGACGTCCACCATTGCCGCCGCCTCGCGCGCGGCCGCCGTCGTCTCGGCCGCGACCATGGCGAGGACATCGCCCACATACCTGGTGATTTCCCCAGCAGCGTAGATCTGCGGCCAGTCCTGGATCAGCTCGCCCTGGACGCGTTCCCCCGGCACATCGGCGGCGGTCAGCACACAGACGACGCCAGGGTGGGCCTTCGCCCGCTCGGTGTCGACGCGCAGGATCCTGGCGCGGGGATGGTCGGAGAACCTGATCGCCCCGGACAGCATCCCCGGCATGACAAGGTCGTCGATGTAGGCCTTGTCACCGAGAGCCAGCTCGCGACCCTCATAGCGGGCTGTCGGCGAGCCGACCCGGCCAGAGCAGTCGATCGGCGGCAGCGGCTCGCCGCGCCTGGACCGGGCAGCATAGCCGATGGCGTCGATGATCTTGGTGTAGCCGGTGCACCGGCACAGGTTTCCGGCCAGGGCGGCTGCGATCCGGTCACGGGACGGGTCAGGCGTCTTGCTCAGCAGTGACTCGGCTTTCATGACGATGCCGGGAGAACAGAAGCCGCATTGGGAGGCGCCGGCCAGGACGAAGCATTCGGACCATTGGGTGCGCGAAGCTTCGGTGAGGCCCTCCTGGGTAATGATCTCGCGGCCTTCGAACCGTTTTGCGGCCTGTGCACAAGAGACGACTGCTTTGCCGTCGACAAGCACGGTGCACGCCCCGCAAGAGCCTTCAGGCGCGCACCCGTCTTTGACCGATGTCACGCCGCACTGCTCGCGGAGCACCTCAAGCAGGTGCTCATCCCCGCTGACCTCGATGGACACCGGGCTGCCGTTCAGGGTGAACCTCATCCGGTACTCCCTTGCGCGATCGAGAGCTAAGATCGCTTCCGCGACCTGCTGCTGGCTAGGGCCTTAGGTCTCATACTGGCCGGGACTTCCATCCTGCGCCAGGCACCAGCGCCGGATAGACGCGTACGACGCGGCCGGAGGATCACCGATGCGGACCCTGATTTCCGGTGGGACCTTGCTGAGCGCGGCAGGTGCGGCCCGGGCCGACGTCCTGGTCGTAGGCGAGCGCATTGCCGAGGTCGGCATATCGCTCGGAGCCGCGGCGGACAGGACGATCGACGCGGCCGGCCGTTATGTGCTGCCCGGCGGCGTGGACGCGCATACACACATGGAACTCGCCACGCCCAACGGCGTGGCCTGCGACGACTTCATCACCGGGACCAGGGCTGCGGCCTGGGGCGGCACAACGACAATCGTGGACTATGCGGGTCACGAGCACGGGGAGTCACTGCTGGCCGGACTGACCCGCTGGCAGGCCATGGCGGGCGGGCGGGCGCAGGTCGATTACGCCTTCCACATGATGATCGCCGAGGTCAACGACCGGGTGCTGGCAGAGATGGCAGACCTGGTTGCGGCCGGAGTGACGTCGGTCAAGATCTTCATGGCCTACCCGGGCGTATACATGATCGACGACGCGGCCGTCTTTCTCGCGCTGCGAAAGGCCGGCCGGCTCGGCATCCTGACAGCCGTGCACGCCGAGAACGGCGGGCCCATAGAGGTGCTGCGCTCCGAGTACGTGGCGACCGGCCGGACGCAGCCGCGCTACCACGCGGCGACCAGGCCGGCCTTGCTTGAGGGCGAGGCGACCAGCCGGGCGATCGAGCTGGCTGAGCTGGCCGATGCGCCGGTTTACCTAGCCCACCTGTCGGCGAAGCAGGCACTGGCGGCAGTGCACGCCGCGCGAGACCGGGGCCGACCCGTTTATGCGGAGACCTGCCCGCAGTACCTGTTCCTGGATGACACGCTGCTATCGGGACCCGCGGGCGCCAGGTACGTGTGCTCACCGCCGCTGCGGACTGCCGAGGCGCAGCAGGCACTGTGGCTGGGGCTTCGCCGCGGTGACCTCGACGTGGTGGCAACCGACCACTGCCCGTTCACGACCGCCCAGAAGGACAGCGGCCAGGACGACTTCACCCGGATCCCGAATGGCCTGCACGGCGTGGAGGAACGCCTGACCCTGCTCTACCAGGGCGTGCATCGCGGCCTGATCTCGCTGGCTCGCTGGGTTGAGCTCTCCGCCACCGCCCCGGCCACGCTCTTCGGGCTGTTCCCCCGTAAGGGGGCGATCGTGCCGGGTGCGGACGCCGACATCGTGGTTTTCGATCCGGCAGCAGAGCGCACGCTGTCCGCGTCGACGCATCACTCGGCCGCCGACTACTCGGTCTACGAGGGTATGGCTGTCCGCGGTCGGCCAGATATCGTCATGCAGCGCGGCGAGGTGCTCGTCGATGAGCGCGGATTTCATGGCAGGCCGGGGGCAGGCCAGTTCCTGCGCCGTAAGTTGCCACAGTTCTGAGCCCGCCCGCCGGGGGCGTTCCGCGGGTAGTTGAGCAGCAGGTCAGCGTACTTCGGCCAGCCCCATCGTGACCTTCGGCCGAGTGTTGCGCTGACATGCTCGCAGCGTGTCGCGACGGGACTTTCGGCCCTGCCGCGGCCGCGGCACCGGTGTAAGTGTCGCGATCATGCGCGGCCGCGGGGTAACCTTCGGATTCGCCGCGCATACCCGCCGGGGAGCACGATGACCGCGCTTACCGAAATAGCAGAGCAGGTCCGGGCACCGGGAGGCGTCGGAGACGACGTAACCAGGATCGACGCCGTTCCCAAGGTCACCGGTCAGTTTGCCTATGCCAGCGACCTGAGCCGCGATGGCATGCTGTGGGGCGCCACAGCCCGCTCTGCGCTGCCGTTTGGCCGGATTCTGGGGATCGATGTGCGTGCCGCGCTGGAAAGCCCCGGGGTGCGCGCCGTGCTGGTTGCGGGCGACGTGCCTGGCAAGAACCGGTTCGGGCTGAACTTCGACGACCAGCCGGTGCTGGCCGACACTGTTGTACGCTTCGCCGGCGAGCCGATCGCAGTTGTGGCCGCGGACAGCCGTGAGCTTGCGCTTGCGGCCGCGCGGCTGATCAGGGCCGATCTTGAGCCGCTGGCACCGCTCCTTGACATGGAGCGGGCACTGCAGCCGCAGGCGCCGAGGCTGCATGAGTTCGGCAACGTGCTGCGGCACGTGCACTTGTTGCGTGGCGACCCGGACAACGCCGCCGCAGCGGTCTGGATCGATGGCTATTACGAGACGGCGATGCAGGACCCGGCGCCGCTCGGGCCGGAGGCGGGCCTCGCCGTGCCGGCCGAGGACGGCGGCGTGGATCTCTACGTCGCAACGCAGTGGCTGCATGTCGACCGCGAGCAGATCGCGCCATGCCTGGGCCTGCCGGAGGAGAAGGTGCGGGTCCACCTGGCCGGAGTGGGCGGCGCCTTCGGCGCCCGCGAGGACATTCACGTCCAGGTGCATGCCGCCATGCTGGCGCTGCGCACGGGCCGGCCGGTCAAGATGTGCTATGGCCGGGAGGAGTCATTCCATGGCCACGTGCGTCGGCATCCGTCGCGCATCTGGATCCGGCACGGGGCTGCCGCCGACGGCCGCCTAGTCGCCGTCGACGCCCGGCTGATGTTTGACGGCGGCGCGTACACCTCGTCCTCCCCGGCTGTGGTCGGCAATGCGGTGACATTCGCGTCGGGCCCATACCAAGTTCCTAACGTGCGGGTCGAGGGCACTGTCGTCTACACGAACAACCCGCCATGCGGGGCCATGCGCGGTTTTGGCGCGCCACAAGTTTGCTTCGCCTACGAGGCCCAGATGGACAAGCTGGCCAGCCGGCTCGGCCTCGATCCGCTTGAGATCAGGCGCCGGAACGCGCTGCAGCCAGGGTCGATGCTGCCCACGGGCCGGCCGCTGCGCGGCAGCGCCCCGGTCCGTGAGCTGATCGACACACTGGCCGCGATCCCGCTGCCCGAGGCCGAGCCGGCCACAGGCCGGCCGGCGCTGCGCTACCCCGGGGGATCTGGCGGCGTCACTCGCGGCGAACGACTGCGTCGCGGGGTCGGGTACGCGGTCGGCTACAAGAACGTCGGCTTTAGCGAGGGGTTTGACGATTCTGCCACCGCCCGGCTGACCCTGCACATGGGACCGGACGGCCCGGTCGCGGAGATCTACACCGCTGCGGTGGAGATGGGCCAGGGGCTCTACACGCTGCTTACCCAGGTGGTCAGGACTGAGCTTGGCGTCGGCGACGTCCGCATGCATGCCGCAGACACGCTGGTGGGCAACGCAGGATCCACTTCAGCTTCCCGGCAGTCGATGATGGCAGGCGGCGCCGTGCAGCTGGCCTGCCACCAGCTGCGCTCGGCGCTAGCTGCCCGGCTTGCCGGGCCAGGAGGAGCCGCCCCGCAGCCAGGAAGCCCCGGGCCGCCCGGACCTGCCCAGGCTGACCAGGAGATCGGGATTCACGCTGGGCGGGTTACCGTCGGCGGCGTCTCCGTCGCCCAGCTAGCCGACCTGCTCGACGAGCCGCTCGCGACAACCGCCATTTACCACCATAGAGTCACCGAGGGCTTGGACAAGGATGGCCAGGGCGACGTGCATGTGTGCTATGCCTTCGCAGCCGAGCGGGCCGTGGTCGAGGTTGATGAGGAACTCGGCCTGGCCAGGGTGGTCCAGATCGCGGCGACGCTGGACGCGGGCCGGGTGGTCAACCCGGCGGGGCTGCATGGACAAATTGAAGGCGGGACGGCGCAGGGCCTCGGGCTTGCGCTGATGGAAGAGGTCAAGCTGGCCAATGGCGTGATCCAGAATCCGTCCTTCACTGACTACCTGATCCCGACCATCCTTGACGTCCCGCCTGTTGTCTCCGCCGTTATCGAGCAAGCCGAGCCGGACACTCCCTACGGCCTCAAGGGCATCGGCGAGGCGCCGACCATCGTCTCGACGGCAGCCATCGTCGCCGCACTGCGGGACGCCACCGGCCGGGAGCTGAACAGGGCCCCAGTGACCCCTGACGAGCTGGTCGGCCTGCGCGGCCCGGCGACGAGCGCGGGTCCGCCGCCGCCGCCGCAGGTACCTGGCCAGTGGCCCGTGCCGTACTACAGCGGCATGGCGTCCGGCCAGCAGAAGCTGATGTGAGCCGGGAGGAACCGATGGCGGGATTCCTGCGGCCGGCGACATGGCACGAGGCTCTGCAGCTGCGGGCAGCGCACCCCGATGCCGTGGTGGTGGCCGGGGGGACCGACATCTGCGTCGACATCAACTTCGGCCGCCTGCGGCCGGAATCCGTGCTGGACATCAGCAAACTGCCAGAGCTCAAGGAACTCAGCAAGCCGGACGGGTGGCTGCGCATAGGTGCCGGCGTCACCTACAGTCGGCTGCTCGCCGATATCGCTGCCGATGTGCCAGGGCTGGCCGCCGCCGCCCGGACTGTCGGATCTCCGCAGATCCGTAACCGGGGGACGATCGGCGGCAATCTCGGCACTGCGTCTCCTGCCGGTGACTGCCATCCGCCGCTGCTGGCGTCGGCGGCAGTGATCGAGACTGCCTCGGTACATGGCGTGCGACAGATACCGGCGGCGGAATTCTTCCTATCGCCCAAGCGCAGCGCACTCCGGCCGGACGAGCTGATCTCCGCCGTGCTGGTCCGCCCGGCGAGCGGCCCGCAGATCTTCGCGAAGGTAGGCACACGCAACGCCATGGTCATAGCTGCATGCTCGGTTGCGCTCGCGCTCGACGCGCAGGCACGGCGGGTGGGTACCGGAATCGGCGCCGCAGGCCCAGTGCCGCTGCGTGCACCGGACGCCGAGCGCTTCCTGGCCGACTCGCTCGCGGATGGCGGGCTCTGGGACCGCCCGGCCGGGCTGCCGGAGGAGCTAATCGCGGGTTTTGCCAACCGGGTGGCGGCAGCGGCCCGGCCGATCGATGACGTGCGGGGTAGCGCGGCGTACCGGCGGCATGCCGTGGAAGTACTGGCCGGCCGGGCGCTGCGCTGGGCCTGGAACGAGTACCGGAGGATGGCGTGAAGGTGTCCTGCACTGTCAACGGCCGGGACGTCGTTGCCGACGTCGGGCTCTCCGAGAGCCTGCTTGACATGCTGCGCGACCGCCTGGCCCTTACCGGTTCCAAGAACTCCTGCGAGCAGGGGGAGTGCGGATCGTGCTCTGTCTACCTGGACGGCAGCCTGGTATGCGCCTGCCTGGTGCTGGCGGGCCAGGTATCTGGCGCCACAGTCACCACGATCGAGGGCCTGGCGGAGGGACCAGAGCTTGACCGGGTGCAGCGGGCGTTCGTCCAGTCCGGTGCCATCCAGTGCGGGTTCTGCACGCCAGGCCTGGTGCTGGCCGCCCATGACCTGCTCGGCAGGATCCCCGAACCAGACGACGAGGAGATCCGCGAGGCGCTGGCCGGCAACCTGTGCCGGTGCACCGGTTACCAGAAGATCATCGACGCGGTTCATCGCGCCGCCCGAGAGCCGGCCGTCCCAGAGCCGGCCGCCCGATAGCCCGCTGCCAGGGAGGTGGGCGATAGTTCGCGCTGACTAATGAGAGTTAACGGGTCCGCTGTCCGGCAGACTCGTTAGCTGGTGGC
>JBKQTJ010000360.1:0-14482 GCA_052143255.1 Streptosporangiaceae bacterium
GCCGCATCCGCGCGCCTGGCAGCATCATTGGGCACGCCTAGCTCCGCTAGGGCGGGAATGACGTTTCCCGGCGGGCAGCGAACCGGATAGCCGAGCAACTCCACCAGGCGGCGTTCAACATTGTCGGAAATGACGTGCTCCCAGCGGCACGCCTCAATGTGAACCTCTTCCCATGGCAGCCCGATAACGCTAACCAGAAGGCACTCCGCCAGCCTGTGCTTCCGCATCACCCGCATCGCCAGCATTCGGCCCGTCGAGGTCAGGGCCAGCTGCCGGTCGCCTTCCACCCGAAGCAGCCCGTCACGTTCCATCCGGGCCACCGTCTGGCTCACGGTGGGTCCGCTTTGCGACAGCCGTTCGGCAATCCGGGCGCGCAGCGGGACGATACCTTCCTCTTCAAGCTCGAAGACCGTGCGAAGGTACATCTCCGTCGTATCGATTAGCCCGTGCGCTGTCACCAGGAACTACCTCCGGCATTGATGCTATGCCGCTCCGGGCCCTGGTGCACCGGCCAGCGGCAGCACCAGCTGGGCCTGACGTCACGGAGCCAGCCGGCTGACGTTCCAGGACGGGCCGCGCCTGGTGTATCGGAACCGGTCATGCAGCCTGCTGAGCCTGCCCTGCCAGAACTCCATCTGCCCGGGCATCAGCCGGTAGCCGCCCCAGAAATCCGGCATCGCCACCTCAGTGCCGTCAGGCCAGCGCCGCTCCAGCTCCGCGTACCGGTCCTCCAGCACCGCGCGCGAGGGCAGCACGGACGACTGACGGCTCGCCCACGCGCCCAGCTGAGAGCCGCGAGGGCGGCTATGAAAGTAGGGCTCGCTCTCATCGGTGGTCATCGGTTCCACGTCACCCTCGATGATCACCTGCCGCTGCAGGGCGTGCCAGGGAAACAGCAGGCACGCGCGCGGTACCTCGGCCAGGTCGCTCGCCTTCCGAGATGTTCGGTTTGTGTAGAAAGTGAATCCGTCCGGTCCGGTGGACTTGAGCAGCACCATCCTGGCCCGCGGCCGCTGGTCAGCCGACACGGTCGCGAGCACCATCGCCGTCGGCTCGGGCAGGCCCGCACTGACCACGTCGGCCATCCACGCGTCGAACAGGTCCAAAGGGTCAGCGGGCAGCATGGACTCGTCCAGAGTCGTGGCGAGGGCCGCTCCCGGCCCGCTGTCAGTGCCGTCGTCGGTGCGGGCGTGCGCTATAGGCTCCACGGGTACAGATCCTCTCGCATTGCCACCGCGACAGTCACGCGCCGGGTTAGCTGGCCGGCCTTCGGGCGCTCCGGACAGCCAGCCGATAACCGGCAGACCGGGTTACCGGCCCGTAGCCATCGCGCGGTTGAATAGGGTCGCAGGCCACTGAGGCCCGCTGGCCCCCGCCGCCCGACAATGAAGCGGCCTGATCCCCCCTGGCCAGCCCGCCGGCCCGCCGCCAACTAGAAGACGGAGGAAGCGCGAATGTCCGACTTTGTGCCTGGGCTAGAGGGCGTCGTCGCATTCGAGACTGAGATTGCCGAGCCCGACAAGGAGGGCGGCTCACTCCGCTACCGGGGCGTTGACATAGAGGAACTTGTGGGCCATGTCTCCTATGGGCATGTATGGGGCCTTCTGGTCGACAACAAGTTCGCGCCCGGCTTGCCGCCCGCCGAGCCGTACCCGATCCCGGTGCATTCCGGCGACATCCGGGTAGACGTGCAGAGCGCCCTGGCCATGCTGGCTCCGGCCTGGGGCATGCAGCAGCTACTGGACATCAGCGACGAGCAGGCCCGCGACGACCTCGCCCGCGCCTCGGTCATGGCGCTGTCGTTCGTCGCCCAGGCCGCGCGCGGGCTCGGCCAGCCGATGGTGCCGCAGAGGCAGGTCGACCAGGCCGAGACCATCACCGAGCGCTTCATGATCCGCTGGCGCGGCGAGCCTGACCCCAAGCACGTCAAAGCCATCGACGCGTACTGGACCTCCGCCGCCGAGCACGGCATGAACGCATCCACCTTCACTGCCCGTGTCATCGCATCGACGGGCGCGGACGTCGCCGCCGCGCTGTCGGGCGCTGTCGGCGCCATGTCCGGCCCGTTGCACGGCGGCGCGCCCGCCCGGGTGCTGCACATGATCGAGGAAGTCGAGGAGACCGGCGACGCCACCACGTACGTCAAGAAGGCGCTGGACAGCGGCGACCGGCTGATGGGCTTCGGGCACCGCGTCTACCGGGCCGAGGACCCCCGTGCCAGGGTGCTTCGGCGCACCGCTAAGGAGCTTGGCGCGCCGCGTTACGAGGTGGCTGCGGCACTGGAGCAGGCCGCACTGGACGAGTTGCACGCCCGCCGGCCAGACCGGGTACTCGCCACCAACGTGGAGTTCTGGGCGGCGATCATGCTCGACTTCGCGGAAGTTCCGGCACACATGTTCACCTCGATGTTCACCTGCGCCCGGACGGCGGGCTGGGCAGCGCACATCCTGGAGCAGAAGCGGACCGGGCGGCTGGTCCGGCCGAGTGCCAGATATGTCGGGCCTAGGGCCAGGTCGGTCCTGGAGGTGCCCGGCGCCGACGAGGTGTTTGATCAGAATGTCTGATCGGGCGGGCGCCGCGGCCCCGGAGCAAATCGTCATTCCGGCAGGCCTGCGGCCCGCGGACGGCAGATTCGGCAGCGGACCTACCAAGGTGCGTGATGCGCAGATCGAGGCCGTCGCGGCGGGGGGGCACACCCTGCTCGGCACCTCCCACCGGCAGGCACCCGTCCGCAACCTGGTACAACGGGTCCGCGAGGGCCTTGCGACGTTGTTCGGCCTGCCTGCGGACTACCTGGTCGTGATGGGCAACGGCGGCACAACGGCGTTCTGGGACGCGGCCGCGTTCGGCTTGATCTCGGCCAAGGCGCAGCACCTGAGCTTCGGCGAGTTCTCGTCGAAGTTCGCCAAGGTCACGCAGGCCGCGCCGTGGCTCGCCGAGCCGAGCGTCATCACGTCTGAACCGGGCACGCACCCGCTGCCGCGGGCGGAGGCCGGGGTTGACGCGTACGCGCTGACGCACAACGAGACCTCGACCGGCGTCGCCATGCCTATCCACCGGGTTCCGGCGACAGACCCGGGGGCGCTGGTCCTGGTCGACGCGACCAGCGCGGCAGGCGGTGTCGCGGTTGACCCGAACGAGTTCGACGCCTACTACTTCGCGCCGCAGAAGTGCTTCGGCTCTGACGGCGGTCTCTGGCTCGCGCTGCTGTCACCGGCCGCGCTGGACCGGACGGCCCGGATCAACGCGAGCGGGCGGTACATCCCGGCGTTCCTATCGCTGCAGACGGCCATCGACAACGCCAAGCTGCAGCAGACCTACAACACCCCCGCGATAGCGACGCTGATCATGATGGCGGAGCAGGTCGACTGGCTACTGGCACGGGGCGGCATGGCATGGGCGACGGAGCGGACTGCGACGTCGTCCGGCATCCTGTACAACTGGGCCGAGAAGTCATCGGTGGCAACCCCGTTCGTGGCCGACCCGGCGCAGCGCTCCCAGGTCGCGCCGACGATCGACTTCGCTGACACGGTGGACGCCAAGAAGCTGTCAGGCGCGCTGCGCGCCAACGGCATCGTCGACACCGGGGCCTACGCCAAGCTCAACCGCAACCAGCTGCGCATCGGCACGTTCCCTGCGATCGAGCCGTCCGACGTCGAAGCGCTGACCGCCTGCATCGACTACGTTCTGGAACGCTTGTAGCCAAGAGGCGGCCGGTTCAGGCACAAGCACGGCGAGCCAGGCCCGACGCCGGCGACCCAGCGCGCCGCAGACTCAGCGCGCCGCGGACTCGGGCCGGAGCGCCCACTCGCCGACAGTTTCGTACTGCGGCGGGCCGGCCAATAGGTAGCTGTGTATCAGGCGCACAGAAGACGCGGCCCACTCCTGACCCGCAAAGTCCGCCAGTGCCGTGGTGAAGCTTGAAAGGTCGGCCGGATCGCGGCACCGGGCCAGCGTCAGGTGCGCCTTGAAGCGCCGGTCCTCATCGGCTGCGGCTGCGCCCGCGCGCCGCGCTGCGGCCGCGACCGAGGTCGCAAGCGCACCTAGCGCGCGGTTGTCAGCGCGCAAACCCGCCCACAGTACGCGCGCCTTGCGCGGGGACGGGAAGGCGCCCGCTCCGGCGATCGCCAGCCGCTGAACCGGATGCCGGGGCACGGCCCGTTCGAGGCGAGGGAGCAGCTTCGCCAGGACGGCATCGTCCACCTCACCCAGAAAGGCCAGGGTCAGATGCCATTGCTCGGTGGACGTCCAGCGAAGCCGCTGGCCGGTGCCAGCCGCAAGCCGGTCATCATCGGCAGGTGGCCGATCAGCCAGGACGGGCGCCGGGGCTGCACCGCGGCCCGGGTCATCACCCTGGGCGCGCAGCTTCTGGACGGCGGCCGACAGCTCGGCCAGCGCGGACGGCGGCGGCACGATGGCGACGAAGAGCCTCACGCCGTTATTCGTAGCAGGTGAGCCTGGATTGCGGGCGGGCAGGCGGGCAGGCGGGTTGGCCGCGGCGCGGGCGGTTGCCCGCCTGGCTGCTGCCCGGATGCGTCCCGCGGCTGCAGCAAGATCAGGTCACGATGCGGGCCAGCTCCGCGGGCCGGAGGTAGGAGCGGACCTGCACGCCGCGCCGGCGGGCGAGCATGAAGCCAAGCGCCATCGTCGCGGCCGCCGAGATGACCCCGCCCGCGATGACACTCATCCGCGCGCCGTAAGTCTCAGCCACCCAGCCGGCCAGCGGGGAACCAAGCGGCGTTCCACCCAGGAATACCAGCATGTACAAGCCCATCACCCGGCCGCGCATCTCGGGAGCGGTGTTGAGCTGAGTGCGCGAGTTCGCCGCGGTGGTGAAGGTAAGCAGCGCCAAGCCGGTCGGCACCAGCGCAACGAGGAAAGACAAGTAGCCCGGCATCATGCCGGTCAGTATCTCCAGCAGGCTGAAGGCCATGGCGGTCGCGAGCAGGAGGCGCAACGTCGGACGGCCGCGCCGAGCCGCAAGCAGGGCGCCGCCAAGAGCCCCCAGCGCGAATACCGCGGACGCCACTCCGAAAGCACCGGCCCCGGTGTGGTACACGGTTCGCGACATCAGCGCCGTCGTGACCTGGAAGTTCATCCCGAAGGTGGCGACGAAGAAGATCAGGACCAGCGGAATGCTCAGGTCGGGCCTGGACCGGACGTACCTGATCCCTTCGCGGAGCTGACCGCGGGCGCGTTGCACTCGCTGAGCCGGATGCAATTCATCGGACCGCATGAGCCCGAGGCCCAACAGCACCGCGCCGTACGAGGCAGCGTTCAGAAGGAAAGCCGTCGGCGTGCCAACCGCGGCGATCACCAAGCCGGCCACGGCAGGGCCGACGATCCTGGCGAGATTGAAGACAGCGCTATTGAGCGCGATCGCGTTGGCCATGCCATCCCGGCCCACCATCTCGACCGCGAAGGCCTGACGCGTCGGATTGTCCACGACGGTCGCCAGCCCGAGCACGAAGGCTAGCAGGTAGACGTGCCAGATCCGGACAGACCCGGTCAGCGCCAAGACGCCCAGGATCAGCGCCAGCACGCCCATCACGCTCTGGGTCACCATGAGGATCCGGCGCTTGGAGTAGCGATCGGCGATCACGCCGCCCCACAGGCTGAAGGCAAGCAACGGCAGGAACTGCAAGCCGGTGGTGATGCCGAGCGCCGTGCCACTGTCGTGAGTGAGCTGGAGAACCAGCCAGTCCTGTGCCACCCGCTGCATCCAGCTGCCGGTGTTAGACACGACCTGGCCGGCTGCGAACAGACGGTAATTCCTGGTCTGCAGCGACCCGAACGTCTTGCTTCCCGGCCTTGCCCTGCCGACCGGAACTGGGCCGCTCAGGACTGGCTGAGCTTCTCCAGAATCGGGGCGGCCTGGCGAAGCGTCTGCCGCTCCTGCGGAGTGAGCTCGCGCAGCCGCTGAGCTAGCCATGCTTCGCGCAAGCGCCTGGATTGCTGCACCACCGCCCTGCCGTGGTCGGTCACGGTCAGTACTACCTGCCGCCGGTCCGTGGCGTGAGCTTCCCTTGTCACCAGGCCGCGTTCCTCCAGGGCCGTGATAACCCTGGTCATTGAGGGCGGCTGCACTTTTTCGTGGTCGGCTAGCTCGCCCGGAGACATGGCCGTATGCCGCTCGAGTGCCGCGAGGGCGGCGAGCTGGGTGTCCGACAAACCCGGCTCCAAGCCCTTGGCTAGCCGCTCCGCCCGGAGCCTGCGCGCGAGCCTGCTCACCGAGATCCTGAGCGCGGTGGCCAGGCCTGCATCGGACCTGGTCTGCTGTGGCGTCGTCATCTTCGTTAACCTGAGTCATTACTCTCGCTAACTATATACGATGGTGGATCATTCCGCCAAGGCAGTTAGCGCGCGGAGAGAACAGGGACCGCGTGGGTCACTGGCGGTCTGCCGCTCCGGCCATGTCCGCCGCTGTACGCGCACGGTCCCGGCAGCATCGTCGCATGACTGGCCGCCTGGCGCAGTCCAGGCACGCCCGAACGGCGGGTTGACACGGCCTGGGTACCTGACGTGACATCGGCTAGCCTGGGCCGGTGAGCCGCCCTGAACGTCCGGTCCCGCCGCCGCTGGAAGGCAATGACCGGCTGATAACGGCCATCATTACTGCCGGGTGGGCTATTGCCCTTATCGTCCTGCTGGCCGTGCGGGACCAGCTCCCGCCCGCCGACCGGTGGTGGACCTGGGTGGCCGCTTCCGGGACATTGCTCGGCGTATTCGGCCTAGTCTACGTTCCCTATCTCAAGCGCTCGCGCGCACGCGCGGCGGAGCGCAGAAGCGCAGCCGAATTGGAGCGCCCTGCGGCTGAGCGGCCGACGGACGATCCGGCTCGCGGGGGGCTGGCACGGGGCCAGCAGGAGCCCGGCCAGCCAGCCGAACGGCGCCCGTAGAACCGACGCGGCCAGCCAGCCGAACAGCGCCCGCAGAACCGACGCGGCCAGCCAGCAGAACAGCGCCCGCAGAACCGGCCCGGCCAGCCAGCGTGCGCTTGCCTTGGCCGTCAGCGCCGTCGACGAGCCCGCGGTCGGCGCGCAAATCAGCGCGAAGTGACGTCGCTCGGCAGCGGCCTACTGCTCGCCGTGGTCGAGTTGCTCGAAGACCGTGTCGGCCAGCGCCACGCCCGGCATGTCGACCAGGTCGTAGCCGACCTCGTCGATCACCGGCGACACGACGCCGAAGCCGCCGCGCGCGCTAACAGCCTCGGAGTGCGCCCCGCACCCGTGGTCCAGCGATACGACCCGGCCGTCGTCGGGTGCGTACTCGTTGGCGCAGACCCCGAATATTCGCCCCAGCGGACCGGCGAGAGGCGTCAGGAAGCCACAGGTCACACACGGGCCCGGGGCGGCACGCGCCAGCGGCGTACCTGGCCCGTGCTCGCTGGAATACCACCGCACAGCAGTGAGGTCGCGGCCGATGGCGGACAGCACCCTGGACCTGCCCGCCGCGACCGCGGCGGATTCCTCCTCGCCGGTGGCTAGCCCCAGCGACGAGGCCAGGTCGCTACCTTCTTCCCAGGTTGCGCTGTCGTCCCAGTCCAGGACCCCGTCGTCGCCTTCCAGCATGGTGACCGGGACGAGCCGCTCGTCATCGGTGGCCGCGGGCATCAGGTCCCCGACGCCCAAATCGCCGGGGCGCACCCGCTCGCTCCATGGCACCCAGTCCGGCGCTAGCAGCGAATCCGGCCCTGGCAGCAGCACGATCTCGCTGATGGTCACGACCCTGGACCGCGATGCCCGGCTGACGCTGACGGCCCAGCGCCAGCCGCGGTAGGCCGGGTCCATGCATCCGAACAGATGGGTAACGACGCGCTCGTCATCAGCGAAGACGCCCTCATGCGCGCCGACAATGCCCGGGCCGGCCAGTTCTTCGGCAGCGGCACGTGCCTGGTCGATCGCTTGAGCGCAGAGTTCATCTACGACGACTGTGCGTACACGAGTTGGGCTCACGTTAGGTAATTGTTCCTCATCCGGTGGTGTGCACGCGCCGTCAAGCCCGTTATCTGTGCGTAATCGGCTCGGCGCGGTTGTTGTACACGCTCGCCGAGGCAGAATACTTGAGCCATGGGAGACACTGGCACGGGGGAACGGGCCAGGCGCGCGGGTCGGTCGGTTTACACCGCCTCGCAGACCGCTGCCCGGGCGGGAGCCGCCGCGGCCTCCGGGGCCAGCAGGGCCGTGCACCGGATGACCAGGGCTTCTGGCGCCGGCCGAACGGGCCTGTCCAACCTGATCGAGCTCACCGCCGCCGGCAGCGTCGGAGACGCCTTCGTGGCCGTAGCCCTCGCCGGGAGCCTGTTCTTCAGCGTTTCAGTGGATCAGGCGCGCAGCCGCGTGGCAATCGCGCTGCTAGTCACAATTGCTCCCTATGCCATCCTTGCGCCGGTGATCGGACCGCTTCTTGACCGGGTCCGGCAAGGCAACCGGTACATCCTGATGGGAACGCTGCTGGCGCGCGGGCTGCTCTGCTGGGGCATGGCCAGCGCCGTGGAGCACAAGGACGCCGTTACGCTACTGCCGGCCGCCTTCGGCGTGCTCGTGCTGCAGAAGGCCTACGGCGTGACCAGGGCCGCCGTGACCCCACGGTTGCTGCCGTCTGAGATCACCCTGGTAACGGCGAACGCCAGGTCCAACCTCGCTTCGCTCATCGCCACATCCGCGGGCGCGCTTGTGGCCCTCGGGCTCGACACTGCGACGGGCGGCCACGGCGGCGGCGCCGCCTGGGTCCTGCGGGCCGGCACTGTCGTCTACCTGGCCGCCACGGCTATGGCCATGCGCCTGCCGGACCGCGTCGACGTAACCGAGGACGCGCACAGCGCACCTAGCTCCGCCGCCCAGCCTGGCCAGGGGCCGCAGCCGGGTGCTGTGCCCTATCTTGGCGCTGCGTCCGGCTCCGCTCATCCGGACGCCGCCGAGCTGAACGGGTCGACCCGCAACGGCTCGGACCGGCGCTCTTACCCTGCGACCGTGCCGCTACCGGACGCCAGCGGACGTCGGCACCGCCGATTCACGATTCCGGCACTCGGCCCGGTGGTCGGCGAGGCAATGCGCGCTAACGCCGCGATCCGGATGTTTTACGGATTCATGATTTTCTTCCTCGCATTTATCCTGCGCAGTGAGCGCTTCGGCCATACCTCTGACAAGGTCGCCCTCGTCGGGCTGGCTGCGGTGATTGCAGCCGGCGGCATGATCGGCACCGGCATCGGATCTGCCCTTCGGGCGCGATCACCGCAAATCATGATGTTCGTGGTATTGGCGCTCGCGACCATAGCCGCGACCACCTGCGCAGTCCTGTTCAGCCTGTGGTCCGTGCTCGCGGTCGCACTCGCGGCCGCGATCAGCCAGACCCTGGTCAAGGTCGCGCTCGACTCGATCCTGCAGCGCGAGATACCCGAGGAAACCCGGTCGTCGACGTTCGCCTTCTCCGAGACTGTGCATCAGCTCGCCCTAGTCGGCGGCGGCCTGATCGGCTTGCTGCTGTCTCTGACGGGAAGCGGCTTCGCCGGCCTGACGGTAGCTGCGATCGGCCTGGCCGTAGCGCTGTGCTCGCTGCTGCTGGCCAGACGGCGCCGGATCCTGCGATCGCACCCTGCGGCCAGGCCAGTCAGCTAGCCGGCGGGCCGGTAAGGCGCTAGGACTGGCACGGCCTCGCCTGCCGCACCTGTTCAAGGAACAGCGAGGCTGCGGGGCAATAGTCCCCGCCAACCACAGCAGGACTCAGATCTCGAGGTCCGCAGCGACGGCACGCAGTACAGCGGCGATCTTCTTAGCATCGCGGCTGTCGGGGTGCTTGTTGCGGCGATAGGTATTAGACACACCGTCGAGCAGCTTGATCAGGTCTTCGATGAGCAGGACCATTTCGTCGGGGCTTTTGTGAGCGACTTTGGCGACGGTGGGCGGCGGTTCGAGCACCTTGACCTGGAGCGCCTGCGTGCCCCGGCGACCCTCGGCCACGCCGAACTCCACTCGCTGGCCAGGCCGAAGCGCCGTGCCGGCCGGCTCGACAGCCGTCGAGTGCACGAAGACTTCGCCTCCGTCGTCGCGAGTCAGGAAGCCGAAGCCCTTATCGACGTCATACCACTTGACCTTGCCAGTAGGCACGAGCGAGACCTTACCCGAGAGGAACGATGTAATAGCACGCTGAACGCCGTGCGCCAGTAAGGCTATCGTTACCCTGCTGTCTCCCGCGCTGCCGGCGGGCTCAGTCCGGAAGATCAACATCAAGAGCCCGGTAACGGGTCCGTTCAGAGCTACGCCGCCCGGCGTTGGTCGCTCCGACCTCAGCCGACCCGGTACGGCTTGTTCCAAGGCGGCGCTGCAGCCGGCCGTCGGCCACGCACCGAACGCCAGGCCAGGTACGTTGCGCCGAGCGCGGCTGCGGCCCGGCTAGCAATGTTGGCGGATACCCAGCCGACGTGCACATCATGGCCGAGCGACGACTGGCTGCCGGCCAGGATCACCCCGGCGGCGGTGCCGACTATGGTCAGTAGGACCGGTACCGCCAGGCCCAGCAACTTGTCGCGGCCGTCCCATACCCTTGACGCGAGGGCGACCATGGCACCGAGGAGCCAGATCGGCGGGAAGATCACACCGCCCACGCCGAGCAAGATCGTCGCTACCGACTCCAGCGTCTTGTCCCTGAACCACCCGACTACCGCCGCCCAGATCCGCCGGAGGCCGGCCAGCCGCGTGGCCCGGACATCGGCGGCGGTCTCGTCAACCACCTGCAGGTCAACAGCGGTCGGCTCACCAGTCTCGCCAGCTGCAACCGCATCGGCAGGAACCTCGCCGTCGGCGTCCCGCGCGTCCTGCACTCCGCCAGCGGCAGCGCCGCCACCAGCGTCGGGCGCGTCCACCACCCCGGCACCGGCAAACCCACTGCGGCCGTCGTCCACCACCCCGGCACCGGCAAACCCACTGCCGCCGTCGCCTACCACCCCGGTACCGGCAAACTCAACGCCGGCAGCAGGTCCATCGCGAACCTCGCCGACCTTCGCCGCCGTCTGGTCCACGCCCAACTCTCCGACGGTGTCGCCGACTGCAGTCGGCACAGCGGCGGCGCTGACCACGCTGGCGCGATTTTCCTCATCCCTGCCCGCATCCCCGGCTGCAGTCGGCACAGCCGCGGCGCTGACCACGCTGGCGCCGCTTTCCTCGTCCCTGCCCGCATCGCCGATCAGGTCGCCAGCCGCGTCCTCGCCCTGGCGGGTATCGCTCGCAATGGCAGGCAGACCAGTCTCCGGCGATGGCTGAGCCGCGAGGAGCTCGCTGGGCGCCGCTGCGCCCGGCGCTTCCCGTTCGGTCTCGGCCGGCGCACTTTCTGCAAGATCCTTCGCGTCCTGCTGGGCCTGTTGCGGTGTCGCCTTGCGCCGTATGGCCGGGGCGTGCGGCCAGGTCGGTCGTTGATGGCCGGCCATCGCGGCCGGGCCGGCCGACGTGTCGGGCCGCGCCAGCTGGCCTGGCCCGGCTACTTCGGGCGCTAAGCCGCTGTGGCTGGCGGCCGCTGATTCCCGCGGCGCTATCAGCCCAGCCAGCGCGTCGGCATCCGCCGGGCCGTTGCTGCCGGACCCGCTGATGTCCAGAGTGCCAGGGCCGCCAGCATCGTCTTGGCGTCGGCCCACCAGGCCGAGCGCCTCGAGGCCGGAGACCGGGATGGCCGTGTCCGCGTCGTGTGCATCCGGTCCCGCGCCCTGCGGTGTGAGGTTCCCGGCTGACGCACCAGCGGTATCGCCGCGGTCGGCAGGGTTTCCCGGCCGGGCCGGCCGGTGCCAGCTCGCGCTGAGCCGACCGGGTTGCCGCCGTGGTGCCCCGGCCCGCAGGCCGGGCCGCGGCGCGGGGGTCGCGCTGGCGTCGCCGCGTATCTCCGCGAGCCGCTCCACTTCCTTGGCTACCACGAGGGTCGGATCCCCGAGCCTGGACAGCACCGCCGCCACTTCCCGGGCGGTCGCAGGACCGGACATGCCAGTGTTGCGCTCGACGTGCGCGCGGGTCCTGTGCATCAAGGCGCGCCTGTCGTCGCGACTCAGCCGACCCAGCGCAGCGAGTGACAGCCGCCTTATGTAATCCCGGATGAGCGGTTCACCAGGCGAGCTCATGTGCTGATAATCCCTCTTCGGCCGGACAATGTGGAGCCGGCGCGCAGGTCGGCTGCGCTCTGCCCGGCGGCAGGCCGGGCGAACCCGCCAGTCGGCGCGCACACACGCAAGGAGGCGGTACCCGGCCTAGCCGTGGTACCGCCTCCCGCTACGCGCAGACTCCAGATCCGCCATAACCCGCAACGCGGGCCTGACCGGATCAGAAGTCCATGTCACCGCCGCCCGGACCGGCCGGAGCCTTCTCCTTCTCCGGCTTCTCCGCGATCACTGCCTCGGTCGTCAGGAAGAGCCCGGCGATTGAAGCAGCGTTCTGCAGCGCAGAGCGCGTCACCTTCGCCGGGTCAATGATGCCTGCCTTGAACATGTCGACGTACTCACCGTCGGCAGCATTCAGGCCGTGACCTTCCTTCAGTCCTCGCACCTTCTCGACCACCACGCCGCCCTCAAGGCCAGCGTTAAACGCGATCTGCTTCAGTGGCTCCTCTAGCGCCCGGCGCACGATCTGCGCGCCAGTTGCCTCGTCGCCCAGGAGCTCGAGCTTGTCGAACGCGTTCTTGCCCGCCTGCAGCAGGGCGACACCGCCGCCAGCGACGATGCCCTCCTCGACAGCAGCCTTGGCGTTGCGCACCGCGTCCTCAATGCGGTGCTTGCGCTCCTTGAGCTCGACCTCGGTCGCCGCGCCGGCCTTGATGACGGCAACGCCGCCGGCCAGCTTGGCAAGCCGCTCCTGCAGCTTCTCGCGGTCATAGTCGGAGTCGGTGTTCTCGATCTCGGCCCGGATCTGGTTCACCCGGCCGGAGATCTGCTCGGCGTCGCCGGCACCATCGACGATAGTCGTCTCATCCTTGGTCACGACGACCTTGCGGGCCCGCCCGAGCAGGTCCAGGTCGGCGTTCTCCAGCTTGAGGCCGACTTCCTCGCTGATGACCTGACCGCCGGCCAGGATCGCGATGTCGCCGAGCATGGCCTTGCGGCGGTCCCCGAAACCGGGTGCCTTAACCGCAACGGACTTGAACAGGCCGCGGATCTTGTTCACGACCAGGGTCGCCAGGGCTTCGCCCTCGACGTCCTCGGCAATGATGACGAGCGGCTTGCCCGACTGCACGACCTTGTCGAGCAGCGGCAGCAGGTCCTTGTTCGCCGATACCTTCGAGTTGACGATGAGGATGTAGGGGTCCTCGAGGACGGCCTCCATGCGCTCAGGGTCAGTCACGAAATAGTGCGAGATGTAACCCTTGTCGAACCGCATGCCCTCGGTGAGCTCAAGCTCGAGGCCGAAGGTGTTGCTTTCCTCGACGGTGATGACGCCTTCCTTGCCGACCTTGTCCATCGCCTCGGCGATCATCTCGCCGATCGCGGTGTCGCCTGCGGAGATGGAGGCGGTCGAAGCGATCTGCTCCTTGGTCTCCACGTCCTTGGCCAGCTTGGAGAGCTCCTCGCTCACGCGCTCAACGGCTGCCTCGATGCCGCGCTTGAGCGACATCGGGTTGGCACCCGCAGCCACGTTGCGCAGGCCCTCACGGACCAGCGCTTGCGCGAGCACGGTCGCCGTCGTTGTGCCGTCTCCGGCAACGTCATCGGTCTTCTTGGCTACTTCCTTGACAAGCTCGGCGCCGATCTTCTCCCACGGGTCCTCAAGCTCGATCTCCTTGGCGATGGACACACCATCGTTGGTGATCGTGGGGGCTCCCCACTTCTTCTCGAGCACCACGTTGCGGCCCTTGGGGCCGAGGGTTACCTTCACGGCGTCGGCGAGCTGGTTCATGCCGCGCTCGAGGCCGCGCCGGGCGTCCTCGCTGAACGCGATCATCTTCGCTGCCATAGGCTTCGATTCCTCCCGGAACTTTGTGCCTGCGTGCCGATCGGGCCGACGCCCGCGACGGACGGCCTGCCAGGCGGTCAGTCCCTGCCTGCCGCCGGACCGGCCTCGTCGCCCCGATCACGTCACTGCGTTGTCACTCTCACCCCGAGAGTGCCAACGACATGTTTAGCACTCTGGCACTGAGAGTGCAAGCTAAGGGGTCCTTCGTGCCGTCTTCCTGCAGTTCAGAGGCACAGTGTCAGGTCACGACCAAGGTGTTCCTAGTTAGAACCGAGTGTCATGATTCACTGCGTTACAGTCACAGACACGAAGAACCCGGCACCCCGCGGGGAAGGGGTACCGGGTTCTCCCGGCAGTCTCAATACAGAGGAACTATACGGTCCGCACGGCCTCAGCCTGCGGCCCGCGGTCACTCTGCGTGATCTCGAACTCCACCCGCTGGCCTTCTTCAAGGCTGCGGTAGCCATCCGCCTGGATAGCTGAGAAGTGGACGAAAACGTCCCTACCACCGTCGACCGCGATGAAGCCGTAGCCCTTGTCCGCGTTGAACCATTTGACGG
>JBKQTJ010000361.1:0-13087 GCA_052143255.1 Streptosporangiaceae bacterium
CCGACACTGAACCGCCTGGTGCTGCTGACCTCGAGCTCGCCGGACGTGCCGGCCTACTACCTGGAAGTAGATGCCGACCTGGTCACGACGGCGCACAACGGTTATGTGCTGCTGCCCGTCATCGGACCGTCTGAGAAGGCAATGGCCGGCGACTCAGGGGCGCTGGTGCTCACCATGATCTGGGCGTTCGCGCTAGCGCTCACCGCAGCTGGCGGCGCTGCCGCCGCTGCCACGTGGTCGCCGTGGCCGGTGTACCTGGTGATCACCCCCGCCGTGCTGGCGATTTTGTGGGCCTTCTACGAGAACCTCGCCGCCTTGCTCCCCAACCTCTATTAGCCACGACCGCTACAGCCATGACTGCAATAGACAGACCGAGCGGAGAGCCCGCAATGACTGACCCAGCCGCCGACCAGCCGGGCGACCGCCAGCCCGACGGTCATCCGTCCGGTGTGTTCGCCTCCGGCCTCTTCGGGCCGCGCGTGGGCGTTCCGCAGGCCAGGGACGGCGCAGGCTACGCCGAGCCGGCCTACTCCGACACTGCGCTGCTGCCGCCGGCCCGGTCCGCGCCCTTGCACGGACTTGAGGCCACCAACGTGTCGGCCTGGTTCAGTGGCCACAAGGTGCTCGAGCGGGTATCGCTGCACATGGAGGCAGGCCGGGTGACTGCCCTCATCGGACCGTCGGGCTGCGGCAAGTCGACCTTCCTGCGGATACTCAACCGGATGCACGAGATGATCAAGGGTGCGCAGCTAGGCGGCCGGGTCATGCTGGCCGGCCAGGACATCTACGACCCGGCAGTCCGCCCCGCCGAGATCCGCAGGCGGATCGGGATGGTCTTCCAGAAGCCGAACCCGTTCCCCGCCATGTCGATCTACGACAACGTGGCGAGCGGCCTCAAGCTCAGCGGTATGAAGGTGCCGGAGACGGCCGACCTGGTCGAGTACAGCTTGCGGCGGGCAGGCCTGTGGAACGAGGTGCACCGGCGGCTGAAGTCGCCGGGCGGCGCGCTGTCGGGAGGGCAGCAGCAGCGCCTGTGCATCGCCAGGTCGCTGGCGATCTCGCCGGACGTGCTGCTGATGGACGAGCCGTGCTCGGCTCTCGATCCGACCTCCACCCGGCGGATCGAGGAGACCATACGCGAGCTGGAGGGTCAGGTCACGATCGTGATCGTGACCCATAACATGCAGCAAGCCCAGCGCGTGTCAGATAATTGCGCCTTTTTCCTTGCTAGTGAGGGCACACCAGGGTACATCGTTGAGTCCGGGCCTACCGAGCGGCTCTTCGATAGCCCGGTCGACCCGCGCACAGCGGACTACGTGCACGGCCGCTTCGGCTGACATCCGGCCCGGGCTGGCAATTACCCGGTTTGCGGGGGTACTGGGGACGCGTCTCGCCGAGGGTTGCGACAGCAGGGACTGGTGCGCATGAGCTTGCCGCCCTAGGTTTGCTTCAGGCGTATCTGCCATGTCCCCGGAGGTGTCAGCGCATGACGCAAATCACCGTCACAGTTGACGGCGTCAGTTATGTCGACCAGGTCGAACCTCGCTTGCTGCTCGTCCATTACCTCAGAGAAGTCGTCGGTAAGACCGGCACGCCGATCGGCTGCGACACCTCCAACTGCGGTGCCTGCACCGTGCTGATGGACGGCGTTTCTGTCAAGAGCTGCGCGGTGCTGGCCGTGCAGGCAGACGGGTCGGACGTGACCACCATCGAAGGCCTCGCCAACGGTGAGCTGACACCCGTGCAGCGGGCCTTCCACACCGAGCACGCGCTGCAGTGCGGCTACTGCACCCCGGGCATGATCATGGCGGCCACTGACCTGCTGCGCGATAACCCGCATCCGACTGACGAGGAGATCCGGGACGGCCTCGAGGGCAACCTCTGCCGCTGCACCGGATACGAGAACATCGTCCGCGCCGTCAAGCGCGCCGCCGAGGCCGGAGTTGCGCCATGACTGCTACCACGCAAGCCCCGGCCGCCGAGATTGGCCGGGCCAGGCTGCGCAAGGAAGACGCGAAGCTGATCACGGGTCAGACCAACTGGACCGACAACATCAGGCTGCCGGGCATGCTGCACATGGCGTTCCTGCGCAGCCCGTTCGCGCACGCGAAGATCACCCGGGTGGACGTCAGCGGCGCGCTGGGCCAGCCTGGCGTGATCGCCGCATTCTCCGGTGCCGATTTCGGCGCCGAGCAGGGCAGCCTGCCGTGTGCCTGGCCGGTCACGCCCGACATCGTGATCCCGCCCCACCCGCCGATGGCCGTGGACGAGGTCCGATACGTGGGCGAGGCAGTAGCCGTCGTGGTCGCCAGGGACAGGTACGCGGCGGCCGACGCGCTCGCCGCCATCGACGTGGACTACGAGCCGCTGCCGCCGGTGCTGGACATCCGCACGGCGCTGGACGAGGACTCGCCCAAGGTGCACGAGGCCGGGAACAAGAGCTACGAATGGGTTTTCGCCAACGGTGACGTCGATGCTGCGTTCAGCGACGCTCCGGTGGTGCTCGAGCGCAACTACCGGCAGCAGCGCCTCATCCCGTGCGCGATGGAACCGCGTTCGGTGGTCGCCTCCTGGATCAGCGATGAGGTGACGCTCTGGTCGTCCACCCAGATCCCGCACGTGCTCCGCTTTGCGCTGTCGGCGTTCTTCGGCATCCCCGAGCAGAACGTCCGGGTCGTCGCGCCCGACGTCGGCGGCGGGTTCGGGTCCAAGCTCCAGGTCACCGCCGAAGAGGTGCTAGCGGTCCTGGTCGGCCGCAGGCTCGGCAGGCCAGTCAAGTGGACCGAGTCCCGTAGCGAAGGCAACCTGACCGTGCACCACGGCCGGGACCAGTGGCAGCAGATCAAGATAGCTGCCGATGATGACGGCCGGATTCGCGGCCTCTCCGTCGACCTACTGGCCGACATGGGTGCCTACCTGATGCTGGTCACGCCCGGTGTGCCGCTGCTCGGCGCGTTTATGTTCCCGGCCATCTACAAGATGGACGCGTACTCGTTCAAGTGCACCGGTATCTTCACCACCAAGATGCCGACTGACGCCTACCGGGGCGCCGGCCGCCCGGAGGCCACATTCGCGATCGAGCGGATCATTGACGAGCTGGCGAACGAGCTCGGCATCGAGCCGATGGAGCTGCGGGAACGGAACTGGATCAAGCACGAGGAGTTCCCCTACACCACGATCTGCGGCCTGACCTACGATTCAGGCAACTACGAGGCAGCCACCGCGAAGGCGAAGGACCTCTTCGGCTATGACGCGCTGCGCGAGGAGCAGAAGGAACGCAACGAGCGCGCCGACCCGGTGCGGCTGGGCATCGGCATCTCCACCTTCACCGAGATGTGCGGGCTGGCGCCGTCGCGGGTGCTCGGCTCCCTCTCCTACGGCGCGGGCGGTTGGGAGCACGCCTCGATCCGGATGCTGCCCACCGGCAAAGTGGAGGTGGTCACCGGTTCGAGCGCGCATGGCCAGGGGCACGAGACGGCGTGGAGCCAGATCGTGGCCGACCAGCTGGGCGTCCCGTTCGAGGACATCCGGGTACTGCATGGCGATACCCAGATCTCGCCGAAGGGCATGGACACCTACGGCTCGCGGTCGCTGGCGGTCGGCGGCCTGGCCCTGGTCGGAGCCTGCGACAAGGTGGTCGCCAAGGCGAAGATCATCGCCGCAGCAATGCTGGAGGCCTCAGCCGACGACCTGGAGTTCTCGGCCGGGCGGTTCTCCGTCCGGGGTGACCCGGACGCGAGCAAGACGATCCAGGAGATCTCGCTGGCCACGTTCGCGGCGCACGCGCTGCCAGATGGCGTCGAACCGTCGCTGGATTCCGACGCGACCTACGACCCGGACAACTTCTCCTTTCCGCACGGCACGCACTTGTGCGCGGTCGAGGTCGACACCGAGACCGGGTTCGTCAAGATCCGCTCCTATGTTGCCGTCGATGACGTCGGCGTGGTTGTCAACCCGATGATCGTCGAGGGCCAGGTGCACGGCGGCATTGCCCAGGGCATCGCGCAGGCGTTGTACGAGGAGGGCGTGTACGACGACGCGGGCAACCTGCTCACCACGACGCTGGCCGATTACCTCGTACCGTCGGCGGCCGACCTGCCGTCGTTCCAGACCGAACGGACGGAGAGCCCGGCCAGCAACCGGCTGGGCGTGAAAGGCGTGGGCGAGGCCGGCACGATCGCGTCGACGCCAGCTGTAGTGAACGCCATCGTTGACGCCCTGCGGCCATTCGGCATCCGGGACGTCACCATGCCGTGTACTCCCGAACGAGTGTGGCGGGCGATCCAGACGGCTACCGGCGGTGCAGCAAACGGCGGTGCGAGCAGCAACTCTGCGACCACGAATGGGGGCGCGGCATGATCCCGGCCAGCTTTGAGTATGTCCGGCCGTCGTCGCTGGACGACGCCGTGCGGGCGCTCGCCGATGGCGGCGAGGACGCGAAGGTCATCGCCGGCGGGCAGAGCCTGCTGCCGCTGCTGCGGCTGCGGCTGGCCTACCCGGACCTGCTGGTCGATGTGGGAGCCCTCGATGAGCTGCGCGGCGTGACCGATGCCGGTGACCAGCTGCTGATAGGTGCCCGGACGACGCTCTACCAGCTCGTGCACGATCCGCTGATCGCCGAGTACGACGGGCTGCTAGCGCAGTCAGCCGCGCTGATCGCTGACCCGGCGGTACGGCACCGCGGCACTATCGGCGGAGCGCTGGCGCACGGCGACCCGGCCGGAGACCTGCCCGCGGTGGTGCTGGCGATGGATGCGACGATGGTCGCGCGCGGGCCGGGCGGTGACCGGGAGATCGCGGCCAGCGACTTCTTCGTCGACTACCTGACGACGGCGCTAGCGCCCGGCGAGATCCTCACGGGCATCCGGGTGCCCAAGCTCGACGGTGACTGGGGATATCGTTATGAGAAGTTCCACCGGACCGCGCAGGCGTGGGCAATCGTCGGCGTCGCTGCGCTGGTACGGCGCTCCAACGGCCAGGTGGCCGAAGCCAGGGTCGGACTGACCAACATGGGTTCGGTGCCGGTCCGGGCGGCCGCCGTCGAGGCAGCGGCCGCCGGGGCGCAGGCCAGCGCGCAAGCGCTGCGGGCAGCCGCCGCCGTCGCGGACGAGGGAACCAGTCCGCCTGCGGACCTGCACGGGGCGCCGGACTACCGGCGCCACCTCGCGCGGGTGCTGACCGGGCGGGCACTGGAGGCAGCGGCAGGAGTCTGACTTATGGAACTCGAGCACTCATTCACTGTTCCGGTTCCCGAAGATCGGGCGTGGGATGTGCTGCTCGATGTCGAGCGGGTGGCGCCCTGCATGCCGGGCGCCACCCTCGAGTCCGTCGACGGCGATGAGATCCGTGGCTCGATCAAGGTCAAGGTCGGGCCGATCAACATGGTGTACAAGGGCACCGCGCGGTTCACCGAGCGCGACCCGGCGGCACACGTCATCACCCTCGAGGCCTCGGGCAAGGAAACCCGCGGCGCGGGCACCGCGTCGGCCCGGGTCCGGTCGATGCTCGAAGGAGCCGGCGAGAAGACGCACGTCATCGTGCACACGACGCTCAACGTGACCGGTAAGCCGGCCCAGTTCGGCCGCGGCGTGCTCGCTGAGGTCGGCGGCAAGCTCATCGGCATATTCGCGGCGAATCTAGAGGCCATGCTGGAGGCAGACTCCGCAGCCGCGCAGCCGGCCGCCGACCATGCCGATGGAGAGGGGAACGAGGTCTCCGTGGAGGCCAGTGCCGTGGATGAGGCGCTGCCGATCGACGTGCTCAATCTGGGCTCGAGGGCTTGGAGCAGCCTGCGTCACGACGGCATCCAGACCCTCGGTGACCTGACCCGCCGAACCGAGCAGCAGTTGCTGGCGATTGACAACATTGGTCCCGCATCGGTTGCCGACATCCGCAGCAAGCTCGCCGATCGCGGTATGGCGCTGGCCGAGTCAGCCGCCGCTAAGGCCGGGACGGCAGGCCCTGTTGGCAAGCACGCCGCAAAACCAGACACTGGCCAGACGGACGCTGCCGCGTCCGAACCATCGCGGTCCGGGGCCAACGGCCAGCGTTCGCCGTCGGCCAAGGCCAAGGAGGAACCCGCCGTCGCGCCCGTCACGCCGCTGCGTCCAGCGCATGCGAGGCCGGACCAGATCCAGCCGGACGAAGGCGAGCAGCCAGCCTGGCAGCCACAGGACACCGAAGCCATCGACCTGCTCGGCGTGGCCGGCGTGCCGGTGCTCAAGCGCGTCCTACCCGCCGCAGGCGGCGTGCTCGCCGTGCTTGTGATCGTGCTGCGCATGCGGCGCCGCCGCCGCGCCCGGAGCTAGCCAGGAATCCCCGCCCCAGCAGGGAATCCGATGCGGCGAAGTGGCCTTCGCCGTAAAGAAAATCTGTATGGTATGATTTTCTGCATGGCACTACACTCTCGGCGTAGGCCGCACATCGCCACCTCGACGCTTCGGGCGCGCGGGACGATTACCCTTCCGCAGGACGTCCGGGACAGGCTTGATCTGGCCGAAGGCGATCAGCTGATCGTCACCGTCGAAGATGACCGCATCGTGCTAACACCTACCTCCCTGATTCCCGATGACCAGGCCTGGTTCTGGACACCGGAATGGCAGGCAGGGGAGCAGGAAGCCGATGAGGCAATGGCTCGTGGCGAGCACGGCACAGTCTTCCAGAGTGGTGAGGAGTTCCTCGAGTTCCTCGACTCGAAGACGTCTGGGCCTTGAGGATGCCGACGTTCGAGTGGCAGGCACTGTTCGAGCGGGATTGGCAGGCCCTGTCTTCGCGCCAGCAGAAGGCGTTCCGGAACGCCGTCGCAGAGTTCGTCGCCGACCTGGCCGCAGGTGCCGGATTCCGCAAGGGCCTGCATGTCAAGAAGATGCAAGGTCGTGACGACGTCTGGGAGCTGACGTGGGCACCTGACGGCCGCGCCACCTTTCACTTTGGCGCTGCGGTGCGGCCTGGGGAAGTGCACATAGTTTGGCGCCGTATCGGAACGCACCAGATATTCACGCGCCCATAATCGGCTGGGTCGACCGGCCGAGCTGTTTTTCGGCGGTGATCGGATCGAATCGTTCAATCGAGTGAGGACATCACGTGCTTGACCCGGGTGTAGTCGTCGAACCCGTACATGGACAGGTCCTTGCCGTAGCCGGAGTGCTTGAAGCCGCCGTGCGGCATCTCCGCGACGAGCGGGATGTGGGTGTTGATCCAGACGCAGCCAAAGTCCAGCGCGCGGGCCATCCGCATGGCCCGGCCGTGGTTGCTCGTCCAGACCGACGAGGCCAGCCCGTACTCGGTGCCGTTAGCCCAGCGCAGCGCCTCGTCTTCGTCGGTGAACTTCTGCACAGTGATGACCGGGCCGAAGACCTCGTTCTGAATGATCTCGTCGTCCTGCAGCAAGCCGTCCACGATGCTGGCCTCGAAGAAGTAGCCGCGGTCGCCGGTCTGCCTGCCGCCAGCCACGATCCGGGCGTGGTCGGGCAGCCGGGAGATGAACCCCGAGACGCGCTCAAGCTGAGTGGCGTTGTTCAGCGGTCCGTAGGTCGCGTCCTCGTTGTCCGGGCCCGCCGTCACCTGTGCCGCGGCCTGCTCGGCGAGCGCGGCTACGAAGTCGTCGTGAATGTCCGGGCCGGCCAGCACCCTGGTGGCGGCCGTGCAGTCCTGGCCCGCGTTGAAGTAGCCAGCGATCGCGATAGCCTCGGCTGCCTTGGCCGGGTCGGCGTCGTCGAAGACGATGACCGGGGCCTTGCCGCCGAGTTCGAGGTGGACCCGCTTCAGGTCTGCCGCCGCCGCCTGCGCGACCTCGATGCCGGCCCGGACCGACCCGGTGATCGACACCATCTGCGGCCGCTTGTGCGATACGACCGCACGGCCGGTCTCCCGGTCGCCGCAGATCACGTTCAGGACGCCCGGCGGCACGAATTCGCTAATCAGCTCTGCCAGCAGCAACGTGGTGACCGGCGTGGTGTCGGACGGCTTCAGGACCATGGTGTTGCCGGCCGCGAGCGCGGGCGCCCACTTCCAGACTGCCATCATCATCGGGTAGTTCCACGGCGTGACCGCGGCGCAGACGCCGATCGGCTCACGCCTGATAAACGAGGTGAAGCCGGACATGTACTCGCCGGCCGAGCGGCCCTCGAGCATCCTGGCCGCGCCGGCGAAGAACCTGATCTGGTCCACCATCGGCGGTATCTCCTCCGAGGCGGTCAGCCCGATCGGCTTGCCGGTGTTCTGCGACTCGGCCTTCACGAACTCGTCCGCCCGTGCCTCTAGTGCGTCGGCGATCCGCAGCAGCCCGAGGCTGCGTTCGGCCGGCGTAGCGTCCCGCCAGCCAGGGAAGGCATCGGCTGCGGACGCGAAGGCCGCGTGCACTTCGGCCTCGCCCGAGATGGGGGCAGTGGCGAAGACTTCGCCCGTGCTCGGGTCGATCAGCTCGGCGCGCTTGTCGTAGGACATGTCGGTCCACTGGCCACCGATGAAGTTCTGCAGATCATTGACCACGGGATACTCCGTTTCCGGTTAATGGCGTTCCGGTTAATGCATGAGTTGTGATGTAAGGGACGCTCAGGAGGTCGGCTGGCGCTCCTCGCACGCCCACGGTGAGCCGTACTCGGTCAGCAGGTCAAGGAACGGCTGCGGCGGGAGAGCCTCCGGGCCGAGCACGCCAGTGCCGGTCCAGGCGCCGGCGTCCATCAGCTCCAGCGCGACCACTGGGTTGACAGCGGTCTGCCAGACGACAGCCTGAGATCCGTACTCGGCCATCGACCAGGCGTTGTCGACCACGTGATAAAGGTAGACCTCGCGCGGGCTGCCGTCCTTGCCCGTGCCGGTGACCCAGGTGCCCGCACAGGTCAGGCCGGACATCCTGTCGCCCAGCGTGGCCGGGTCGGGCAGGCAGGCAGCCACCATGTCGCGTGGCGACACACTGGCGCCGCCGACGCTGACCGGGTCGGTTCGGTCCAGGCCGAGCTTGTGCAGGGTCCTCAGCACGCCGATGAACTCCTCGCCTAGCCCGTACTTGAAGGTGACCCGCTGAGCGTCGATCCAGCGGGGCATCAGCAGCACTTCCTCGTGCTCGACGTTCACGCACTCGACCGGTCCGATTCCGGCCGGGAAATGGAAAGTCTCGGGCTCGCTGAACGGGGGGGTAGTGAACCAGCCGCGGCCGGACTCCCAGATCACCGGCGGGTTAAGGCATTCCTCGATCGTGGTCCAGATCGAGAACGTCGGGGCGAAGTCGTACCCGGCGACGGTGAGGTTGGCGCCGTCGCGGACGCCGAGCTGGTCGATTTCGCTGAACAGCTTGTCGGCTGCATACCGCGCGAACACGTCCGACAGTCCAGGCTCGACGCCGATTCCTGCCAATGCAAGCTTGCCTGCCTGTTCCCACTGGTCAGCCATCGCGAACTGGTCGTCGCCCAGCTTGACACCGGTCATGGCGTAGGGCTCCGCCGGGTCGGGATGCGACAGCGACATGGCCATGTCCAGGTAGTGCACTCCGGCGTCCAGGGCCGCTCGGAACAGGGGCATCACGAAGCGCGGGTCGGTCGCGTTCATCAGTGCGCCGCAGCGGTGCTCGGCCAGCAGCCCGGCGGTTGCCGCTTCGTCCCTGGCATCCAGCTGAACCGCGGTAGAAGAGTCCTTCGCTGCCGCCGCGCGCTGCGCCCTGGCCAGGTCATAGTCGGCGATGACTAGTTCGGCGAACGGACGACGGGCGGCAATCCGAGCGAGTGCAGTGCCCACGCCGCCAGCCCCGACTAGAAGTATGCGCATGCTGCGATCATAATCTCGGGTCGTTCCGGACCCTGACGGGACCGGTTGTGATTCACAGACGTTACAACCGAAATCGTTGCGATATCTGTCAATACATGCTAGAAACCGTTGACATTGCCGCAGGCCCGGCACCAAGCGAGGTCCACTTGCTCCTGGTCCGGGGCTCGCACTGTAGCGTCGCGATTACGAGGCTTTCCCGGCCGATTTGTGCCGGGCCAGGAGGGGAGACGCCATGGCAGCCGGAAGCCAGACTGCCCAGCAGTCGGAACAGCCGCTGAACAAGGGGCTCAAATCTGGGGCGCTTGGGCTAATTTCGAGCACCGTGATCGCCACCGCCTCGGTGGCGCCGGCCTATAGCATCGCGGCGACGCTGGTATTCGTGGTGCTGGCGGTCGGTCTCCGGTCGCCCATCATCGCCATCCTGGCCTTCATCCCGATGCTGCTCACCTCGATCGGCTACAGCGAGATGAACAAGGCTGATCCTGACTGCGGAACCACGTTCACCTGGGCGACCAGGGCGTTCGGGCCCAAGACCGGATGGGCGGGCGGCTGGGCGATCGTGGCCGCCGACATCCTGGTCATGGCGAGCCTGGCGCAGGTAGCGAGCCAGTACGTATTCCTCTTGTTCGGCGCAAACGGCATCGGGCACAACCCGGCTAGTAACTGGGTGCTGCTCGGTGGCATCATCTGGATCGTCCTCATGACCGGCATCTGTTACGTCGGCATCGAGGTGTCGGCGAACTTCCAGAAGGTGCTGCTGTCCGTCGAGCTGATCATGCTAGTGGCTCTGTCCGTGACCGCGCTGGTCAAGGTCGGCAACGGGAGCGCCCCAGTCGGGCATCTTACGCCGCATATGTCCTGGCTAAATCCGTTCGATGTGCCAAGCTTCAGCGCGTTCGTCAGCGGCGTCATCCTCATGGTCTTCATTTACTGGGGCTGGGACACGGCGGTCTCGGTCAACGAGGAGACCAAGGACAGCAACCGCATACCGGGCCGAGCGGCGATCTTGTCTACCTTCATCCTGCTGGTCACCTACGCGCTGGTGATCTTCTCGATGCAGTCCTTCGCCGGGATCGGCACGAAGGGCAACGGCCTTGGCAACATCAACAATGCCGGCGACGTGCTGTCTATCCAGGGTCACGCCGTCTTCGGCAGCGGCACCTTCGGCAATGTCCTCTATCGCCTGCTGCTGGTGATGGTGCTGTCGTCGGCTGCGGCATCGACCCAGACAACGATCCTGCCGACGGCACGTACCACCCTGTCCATGGCCGCTTACCGGGCGATCCCCAAGTCGTTCGCCAAGATCCACCGGCGGTTCCTGACCCCGACCGTGTCCACCGTGGTAATGGGCCTGATCTCGATCGCGTTTTACGCGGCGGTCAACAACGCCACAAACCCGCTCGGTGTGATCGGTGACGCGGTCATTGCGATCGGCCTGTACATCGCGTTCTACTACGGACTGACCGGATTTGCCTGCGTCTGGTATTACCGGCGGAACCTGACTAGCAGCCTCCGGAATCTGCTTATGCAGGGCATCGTGCCGCTAACCGGGGCGCTTATTCTCTGGTTCCTGGGTGGCTGGAGCGTGTGGCTTGACTATGACGTCAACACCGCGAATGACTACACGATGTGGACCGTGCCGGGCATTCACTGGCAGATTGGCGGCGCGTTCGTGATCGCGGCCGGGGCGGCCCTCGTCGGACTGATCTTCTTCGTTTACAACCGGATTGCCAGCCCGGCGTTCTTCCGCAAGCAGACTTTGACTCGGTCCACGCCGACGCTGGTACCGGACGAGTAATCTGACCCAGCTCCCGATAGCCCGCGCGAGGACGTCCTGGCGCGGGCTTTCGGCTGTCCGCAGGCTTGCCAGGAATGTCGGTGCCTGCGGGCAAGGTGGCGGTCACGAAGGTAAGGAGAGAACATGGGTGTCATGACAGTTCCGCGCTTCGTGCTGCCAGCCGATCGGCCGCTGACGGTGGCGGATCTGGATCTCACGCCGGACGACGGCTGCCGTTACGAGCTGGATGACGGGGTCCTCGTCGTGTCCCCCGCCCCGATGCCGATCCATCAGCGCGTGCTGCTCCGTCTCGAGTTCATGCTCGAGACTGCCTGTCCGCCCGAGTTCGAGTTGCTGCCTGGCCCCGGCGTGGTGATGAGTGAGATTCAGTACCGGATCCCGGACCTCGTTGTGGTCCGCTCGCGTTCCATAGCCGTCGCCGACAAGAACGTCACCCGGCCGCCGGAGCTGGTAGTCGAGATCGCATCGCCGAGCACAGCGCATTACGATCGCAATCGGAAGAGGACCGTCTACGCAGAGTACGGCATTCCGGCCTACTGGATCGTCGTCCCGGACCCGGCTCGTCCGTCACTGACCGCCTACCGCCTAGCCGACGGTGGGTATGCCGAGGTCGGCCGCGCAGCAGGTGAGCAGCGCTTCGTCGCGACGACCCCGTTCCCGGTAGAAATCGTGCCAGCTGAGCTGGTCGCCGGGCGCTGGCGGCACTGAGGACCCGGTGACCAACTGGCAGCCGCGCGATCCGCGCGGCTGTCGGCGGGACCGCCTACGCTAGGCATGTGACCGCCTTGGTTGTCGATTCCCTGCTGGACGGGCTGAACCCGCAGCAGCGCGCCGCCGTCATGCACGAGGGCAGCCCGCTGCTGATCGTGGCCGGGGCGGGCTCGGGCAAGACGCGGGTGCTGACGCACCGGATCGCCTACCTGCTGGCCGAGCGGGAGGTCCAGCCCGGCCAGATCCTGGCCATCACCTTCACCAATAAGGCGGCCGGGGAGATGGCTGGCCGCGCAGCATCGCTGACCGGGGCGCGGGCACGGTCGATGTGGCTGATGACCTTCCACTCCGCCTGCGTGCGGATCCTGCGCCGGGAAGCACGCAGATTCGGCTATCCCTCCAGTTTCTCCATCTACGACCAGGCTGATTCGCAGCGGCTGATGGCCATGGTCTGCCGGGAGCTGGAACTGGATGCGAAATTCCATCCGCCCAAGGCGATGGCTAACCAGGTGTCCAACCTGAAGAACGAGCTGATCGACTACGAGACGGTGCTTGCCCGGGCCAGCGGTTACCGGGAGAAGGCTCTTGGCGAGGCCTACGCCGAGTACCAGCGCCGGCTCGTCGCGGCCGGCGCGATGGACTTCGACGACCTGATCATGGTGACCGTGAACCTGCTGCAGGCGTTCCCGGACATGGCTGCGGAGTACCAGGAGAGGTTCCGCCACGTCCTGGTTGATGAGTACCAGGACACCAACCACGCGCAGTACGTGCTGGTGCGCGAGCTGGCCGGGTCCGGCGGCACGTCACCGGCCGAGC